>NZ_JBLAVB010000025.1:0-35537 GCF_047263945.1 Rhodospirillum sp. A1_3_36
GATCGAAAAAACGCATTCCCGAAAAACACCCTGTAAATTTTCACGCTCCCCCCATGATAACCTAATTCACTGTTATCATTCATATTTTCTAAGGTCGGGCGATGGTCCCGTGACTTTTCCGGGTCAATCGCCGCAGAGGCTGCGCCACGCATCACCGCCGGGTCGGGAGCCGGTGACGGAGACCATGTGTCGCCGTCAAACTGCCAGCCCTGCCTGACTGTTGCGGGGCAAGGCATAAACCCGAGATCCGCCGGATACCGGGTCGAGACATCGACCCCATCCCCCAGCTCTATGACCTCGACCACCAGGCCGTCTTTATTCATCCGCGCATAGTTCATCATCTTCCCTCCTGTTTATTTCGGCCAGAAAACCAGGGCCAGTCCGGCTCCGCCGTCGCCTGCTTGGTTCGAATTTGGTGGTATGAGCAAAACCGAGCCTCCTGCTCCGAGGGGGGCGTCGACGCTGACTGGACCTCCCAGCCCTAGGAAGGGAGCGGCTCCGCCCCTTGCGATTGGCTGACTGCCATCGCCTATGACCAAATCATCCCCAGCCCCACCAATCAGGCCCAGGTCATAAGCCCCGGTTGGGCCACCAGGGGCGCCGCCCCCGAGGCGCCCCCCTTGACCGCCCGTTGCCGCGAAAAGGGAACCCCAGCTGGTGGTCCCGCCCGATAGCCCAAAGTCGCCATCCTCCAGCCCATCGCCGCCTGAGCCGACGGTCACGACCACTTCGCTGGCCATGACCGTCGCCATGGCCCAGCCTCCAGCTCCACCTGCCCCACCAGCTCCTCCACTCAGGCTCGATGCGCCGCCACCCGCTCCCCATAGGGATACAATCAGCGGTATGGTCTCTGAAATACCGTGATCTCCAGGCACGAAGGTGGTCGTGGCCGTGATCATCGTCATGCCCATGGATCGTCCAAGGAGCCGGGTTGCGATGGCGTGATCAATGGCCTGTCGAAGCTGTGTTCGATCCTCCTCGGCGGGGACGAGGCCTCCTAATCCCTGGATCACCTCGATGACTTCATCACTCATCGCGTTCATCCAGTCGGCTGGAATCCAGCTTGGTGGGGTATCGGTTAGGGGATTGCCGTCGGTGAATTTGCCGCCGAGCAGACGGACATCCGGGTTTGAGGGGTAGTCCATTTGGACCTCCTAGTTGTAAATGAAGCGGACGTGGGTGTGGGCAGGCTTTAAGCGATGGATCATGCAGGCCAGGACCTCATTTCCCCAGGTTGCGAGGGGTTCTCCAGCCCGGCCGATACCGGCACAGAGGTGGCGGTAGTTCGTCTGGGCCGCATGGATGTCCCAGACGAAATTCCAGGCCCAGCCGCCCAAATTCGAGCCGCAGGGATCGCCACATTGCAGGGTCTTGTGCTCGGCCACGGTGATCGTAAAGCCCAGCTTTGCGGCCAGACCCAGGTAGTAGGGAATGGACTGGCCCCCGACCATGGTGACCTTGGCCACCAAACGCTCCCGACGCTCGACGATGGTGGCGGCCTGACCGGCGCAGGGGTCGGGCAGGCCAAAGGCGGCCTCCCATTCATCGAGCAGTTCGGTGACCGTGCGCGGATCAGCCTCCTCCATCAGCCGGGAGGTGCGCCAGTCGAGACGGGCGTATTCCTCGGCGCTCGCAGCGCAGATTTTATAGAGCGACGACGCGGGAGACCGGGGCCAGGCCGCCCCAACCGGCAGCAGGCGCAGGATCGCCGAAAGATAGGCGGCGGCGGTCCGGGTGATGATGGGCGAAAGAAGGCTCATGACCAGGTCACCTCTCCAAGGGTCGTGATCTCGCCGGGCAGGACGGTGACGTTTGCGGTCGGCTGGACAAGGACGTGGTCGTATTCCCCCGCCGCCGTCGAAATCGCCTCGCGGATATGCGAGATCAGCAGGGTTCCGCCGGGCTCGGCTTCCCTGAACAGCAGGTCGGCCAGTTCCGCCTCCACCGCCGCCTTGACGGTCCCGTTGCCGGGGTTCAGGCCGGAAATGTCGAGGGCCAGCGGCGCGGCAACCGGCGCAAGGACCGAGACCTTGGCGGTCACCGGGCGGCAGTCCTCGGGAAAGACGGGGTCCGGGCTGGTCTCGATCCGCTCTGCGACGGCGGCGACGGTCTCGGCGGTGGGGATGGTGCCGTCGGGCATCATGAAGCGCAGAATGACCCTGCCCGGGGCCAACTCCGGATCGTCCACCCAGTTTTTGACCCAAACCTTGCCCTCGCCGCCGATGACCGATCTGGTCCAGGCCAGATAGTCGTGAGTGGCCCCGCCGTGCGGCGGTGATTTCCGTCGGCCATCCAGGCGGGTGAACAGGCTGGCGTCGGTCTCGGCATCGGCGCCACCCTCGACGGCAACGACCGTTGCCAAGGTCCCCACGCCTTCCACCGGCTGGATCAGGGACAGGGGCACACCGGCCTCCGTATTGCCGGTCTGACCGGCCACCGCGCAGGCGATGGGCAGGGGGGTGGTGGCGCCGCTGACCGTGACCTCCTCGGTCACCGTGAATGGGACCGCATCGCCCCGCCGCAGCACCGCCCCGGCGGGGATGACCGCGCCGATCACCGTCGTCGCGACGGAAGCAGTGCCGCTGGCCGGGACCGCGCCGACACGGGTGATCCCCCAGAGGTCCGCATGCCGCTCCAGGTATTCGGCCTCGGCGGTATCGGGGAGGATTTGGTTCGCGACCCAGCCGATGAAGGCATAGAGGCCATGGGCGATGCCCGCATGGACCCGGGCCAATACCTGGACCACGGCCACCTTGAGCCTGGCCGCCGAGCCCTCCAGCCAGCCATCGAAATCGGCACCGATGCGGTCAACGAGGGTCTTCAGGGTTGGACGGTAAAAGGCCATCAGGCCGCCTCCTTTTCGCTTTGAGCCTGCCAGACCTGGTCGTAGCGGTAGCTGACCTCGCCATCGGGCCGGGTGATTGTGACGTGAAGGCCGAGCCCGTCGCTGTCGGTGCGGTCCACGGTGACGGTGACGGCCTTGGCGAGACCGGATGGGATCATCCAGGCCAGGGCCTCTTCGGCGTAGTGTTTGGCGCGCTCCAGGGTCCGGGCCGTGATCTTTTCCCGCGACAGGAGCCACAGTCTGGAGCCCAGCCGATAGCCATCGATCATCGGCAGGGCATCGCCCCACCAGCCCCGCCGGTCGGTGCCTGCGCCTGCGGGCAGCGCGTCGTCGTCATCGGCCCGGGCGTCGGTGAACAGGGAGAGGGTGACGGCGGTTTCGAGCCCGCCATCGAGGAGCAGGTCACCGCCGTCGGTGACGACCAGATCGGCGGCCCAGAGGGCGCTGCGCCAGTGTAAAAACAGGTCGCTCATGTGGCTGTAACCTTCTCGCTGCCGGTGACAATGGGGTGGAGGCCCGCCGAGGATCCATACTGGACGTTGACCAGGTCGCCGACCCGGGCCACCCGGGGGCCGCCCTCTGACCCCAGGCTGATGTCGGGGCTTTCGACCACCACCTTGGGGGCCTCGACCTTCAGCCCCTCGGGGCGGTCGCTGTGGATCAGGATCCGGTCGCGTTCGACCACGATCTTCTGGCCCTGGTCGTCGTAGAGCGCCACTTCGCCCCCCTTGAGGCCCTGCAGGCGATAGGTGCGCCCGCCCACCACCAGGGCCACGGGGTTGGAATTGACCCCGCCGGGGAAGACCAGGAGGGCTTCGGCCCCGGTCAAGGGGTGGCTGGTGAACCCGTAAGGCTCCAGGTGCTTCACGTTGTCATGCAGCTCGCCGGCAAACACCTCGGCCTGGAGGCACTGGGTGGCTTTGCCGCTGTCGACGGCGGTCAACCGGGCCAGACGGATCATGGTGGCCATCCGGCGCTTGAGGCTGGCGGTGCCTGCGGCGATGGCGTGGGAGAGCCCCGTCATCATGGATTGTGCCACCCTATGGCTTGGGTTGCCGGGACCGTTTCCGATCCCGGTTCGGGGATCCAGGCGTCGGGATGGGCCAATGTCAGCTCGGTCACCGTGCCGCCGTCGTCGCTGCGCCGGAAGGCGACGGCGGTGATCAGCAGGTCCAGGTCGATGGCCAGCCAGTCGTCGACCAGATGGACGGTGGTGTTGGGGCGCCAGAGTTTTCCGAAGGCATCCCGCCACCCCTGAACGGTGACCGTCGCTGTGCGGCTGCGCCCGGCCCGGACACGGGCCTCCCAGGACAGGCGGTCGGTCAGGGTGATGTTGTCGGACAGCTCCTCGCCGACCAGAAGCAGGGGTCTGTAGCGGGTGATTTCGGGGTCGACCACCCGGGCACGGGGATGGGCAACGGCCTTGACGTTCCATCCGTCTTCCAGAGTGCCCTGGCCTTTGCCGACATATGTCGAGAAACGCCCCGTGACATCATATTGGCCGGAGGCCGCCTTGATGCGGGGGGGGCTGGCGGTGGGGTCGAGGACGTCGCCGGTCGCTCCTCCGGCCCCGCCGGTGGTCAGCACCAGGGCGCCGTCGGGGCCTGCGGTGGGCAGGAGGCCGCGCCAGCGGCAGGCCCGCTCGATGGCCGCATGGACGGTTTCGCCCTCCTCGATTTGGAACTGGCGGATCGGCGGGCCCGCGTCCCCTTCCAGCCGCACGGCGATGCCGAAGGGCTTGCAGAGGACCCGGGCCAGGGCATCGATGGCGATGTTGCGCCACTGGCTGGGCTCGGCAAGGACCGAGCAGTCAACCAGATCGCCGGTCGCCGAGCGCCCCCGGAGCGCGATGCCATGGGAGCCGTCGTCATAGCTGGGTTCGCAGGCGTCAAGGAAACCGGTGACCAGCAGGTCTTCGCCCGCGTGGACCTGGACTGCGGCCTGGGGGCCGAAGGCCTGCCGGATTTCGCCATCGGGGTCGGTCTCCGTGATGCCGACCTTGAACTCCCAGGCCATGCGGTCGATGGCGCCGGTGATCTCGATATCGGTCCAGCCAGTCCAGATCTGGCCGTCGATGGTGAGGGCGAGGGTGTCAGTCATTTTTCAGGCCCTCAAGCGCCGGGCGCCTCCGGCTTGGCTTACGGGCCTTGCGGCCCGGGGCCTCAACGACCCAGTCCCTCGCTTCGTTCGCTCCGTTTTTCAGGCCCTCAAACGCCGGGCGCCTCCGGCTTGGCTTACGGGCCTTGCGGCCCGGGGCCTCAATGGCCCAGTCCCTCGCTTCGCTCGCTCCGTTTTTCAGGCCCTCAAGCACCGGGCGCCTCCGGCTTGGCTTACGGGCCTCGCGGCCCGGGGCCTCAACGGCCCAGTCCCTCGCTTCGCTCGCTCCGTTTTTCAGGCCCTCAAGCACCGGGCGCCTCCGGCTTGGCTTACGGGCCTCGCGGCCCGGGGCCTCAACGGCCCAGTCCCTCGCTTCGCTCGCTCCATTTTTCAGGCCCTCAAACGCCGGGCGCCTCCGGCTTGGCTTACGGGCCTTGCGGCCCGGGGCCTCAACGGCCCAGTCCCTCGCTTCGCTCGCTCCGTTTTTCAGGCCCTCAGGCGCCGGGCGCCTCCGGCTTGGCTTACGGGCCTTGCGGCCCGGGGTCTCAACGGCCCAGTCCCTCGCTTCGCTCGCTCCGTTACACATGGCTCAGCACCTCCAGGGGGGCGCCCGTTTCTGGGAACAGGGGGTGGCGGAGGCGGTTTCTCGCGGGTAGGTCTTCGATCCCCCGCAGGACCATGGCCGGGTCGTCGCCGTAGAGCCTATGCGCGGCGGTCATCACCGGCGTGGGCGCCTCGGGCGTCCAGAGGGTGCGTTGGGGCAGGCCTGCCGCCGTTGCCGTCAGATGGGTGATCACGGCGGCCCGGGCCTGGGCCAGGGCGTGATAGGTGTCGTCGTCGGCCTCCCACATGGCCTCGGTCAGGGCAGAGGAGACGCTCCCCATCAAGGCTTCTGCGATCTGGGCGCTTTCGGGGCGGGCGCGGGCCGCAGCCTGGGCGGCGGCGGACAGCGCGAAACCCGACAGCCCCCGGGCCAGCACGGCGCCATTGGCCAGGGCAAGGGTCCGGTTGGCCGTACCCCCCACCAGCGAGACCGGCGCCATCGCGGCGGCCCGGGTCGCCAGGGTCAGGGCCTGGCGGGCAAAGGGGAGGGCACCGACAGCGTCGATCGGGGCGGTCCCGTCGATCCCCTCGACAGAGGCGATCCGCGTCGGGGTGACCAGCGCCCTCAGACCGGCGGCGACGGCCGGGCCACCGGCGGCGATCAGCTCTGGCGAGGCGAGGCGGGCGATGGTCCAGGGGGGCAGGGCCTGGAGGCCGTCAAGGGTAGCGGCGGCGGCGGCCTGAACCCAGCCCGGCAGGCCCGAGAGCCGGAGATTGCGGGCGATGAAAGCATCGAAGCTGTCCCCAAGGGAGACCGAGGCCCGGCTCGCCAGGATTTCGGTTGCCGGTTGGGCCGTGGGACCTGCGGCCTGCCTGCTCTGGTCATGCCGGACGCAGGTCAGGCGGACGGAGACCATGCCGCCTTCCTTGGTGGAATAGCGCAAGCTCAGGCCGCTTTCGGCGACCACCACCATGATCTCGCCCATATAGGGATGGACGAGCTTGGCCGGTCCCTTGGTCTCGACGGCCTTGAGCAGGCGCTCCTGCTGCTCGAAGACATCGGCGCCGAGCAGCTCTCCAGACAGGGTGAAGCGCCGGGGGGCGCGGCCCATGTCTTCGGTGCCCAGGACGTCCTGACCGGGGTATTTATGCTCGACGATGCGGCGCCCGGCGGTCAGGTCATTCTCGGTCCACCAGACAGGAACGCCCCGCAGCGACCAGGTCGGTCGCGCCTTGCCTTTCCAAGTGCTCATGCCATACACTCCCGGCGCGATTGAACAGGGAGGAGGAACCGATGCGGGCGATGATTCTGGGGACGGCGATGGCCGCGATGGTGGTTGGGTTGGCTTTGGCGGCGGATGACCGTGCCGAGATTTCGGTGGGCGAGACCAGCCTTAATGTGAGTATCTGGGATGAGCCCCCCGTCCGAGCGGCTGTTGATCAGTTTTTCAAGGCCTGTCACGGCCTGCACCCCAACAGTGTTTACAAAATCGAGGCCCAGGTTCACGAGGCCACAAGTCCCCTTAAGCCTCAACAGGCCTGGGGGCGGCACGTCATGATTTTTGTGGCGCCGCTCTATCCGAGAGACAGCACCATGCAGTACGCGGTGGGTGTCGCGGCGGACGGCAGCGACGCGGGCATCGCGGCTTGGGGACCGATGGCGCAGGATCGCTGTGGTTGGGATATTCGTGCCGAACAGGATGGCGCGGTCTACTTCACGCCGCTTGACCCCTTCGTCCTGCCGGAGCCGCTGAAACTTCCCGCTCCAAATCCCACCGATCACTGGTAGGGCCCGCATCACCCCCCTCCCATCGTCGCGCCGGTTCTGGCTTCGGCGGCGAGGTCAACGGGACCGCGGTGGCGCTTCACGCCGCGCACCTGAGCCGTGGTACCCTCGGCCGACTCGACACGGACCACAATTTCTCCACTGACGGGCTCACTGTTCTTTCCATTGTCGGAGAAGAGACGACCCAATGTGTCATACAGGCTAGTGGCCAGCTCCTCGCCGCCGATGGCACCGCCGATGGCACCAATCCCACCGCCAATGGCCGTGCCGATGCCCGGCAGAAGCATGGTTCCGATAGCTGCACCGGCAGCCCCTCCCGCCCAGGCCCCCGCCATGGATCCCCCCGCCCCCGCCGCGCCCCGGCCATCGCCTTCGATGGCGGCGGCGGCCAGCTGCGTTGCAGCCATGGCCACACCGGCCGCACCGGCGGCTCGACCGGCGCTGTTAAGCAGTCCCCTGCCGCGCCCCCCCGGCCCTGGCCCAGGGGCGGGGGGGACTGGTCCTGGCGGCGGGGGAATCGGCCCCCGGCTTCCGCCAGAGAGCAGCGCGGGCGGCCAGTTGGTGACCTGTACTCGCTGAAGACGAGGCACCGGAGGTGTGGGCGGCCTGGGCGGAACCGGCGGGTTTGGTCCCCGGCCGCTTCGACTGCGCAGTCCGGGCGGCCAGTTGCTCACCCGGACCCGCTGAACACCAGCGCCACCTGGACCTGGGCCACCAGACGGTGGGCCGGGTGGGCCGGGTGGTCTGGGCGGAGTCGGTGGGTTCGCCCCCCGGTTCCCTTGCCCCCGCAGTCCGGTCGGCCAGTTGGTGACCTGTACTCGCTGAAGACGAGGCACCGGCGGTGTGGGCGGCCTGGGCGGAACCGGCGGGTTTGGTCCCCGGCCGCTTCGACTGCGCAGTCCGGGCGGCCAGTTGCTCACCCGGACCCGCTGAACACCAGCGCCGCCTGGACCTGGGCCACCAGACGGTGGGCCGGGTGGGCCGGGTGGTCTGGGCGGAGTCGGTGGGTTCGCCCCCCGGTTCCCTTGCCCCTGCAGTCCGGTCGGCCAGTTGGTGACCTGTACTCGCTGCAATGCGTTTGGGCCTGGGCCGCCGCCTCCGCCTCCGGGTGGTGGCGGTGGTGGCGGTGGATCGGGCGGTGGGGGTGGGCGTCGACCGAACAACCGGCCTGCCCCGGCGACGGTCAACTGACCGATTCCTTTACCCGTAAAATTCCGCGCAAGCATGTTGGCCCCGACCAGACCGCCGCCGACCATGGCGATCTGTTTGGCTAGCTCCAGATATTCCTGAAGTTCCGCAGGGTCTAGAGATCCAATGGCATCGGCCAGATCAGCCACCGGCCCGGAGAGTTCGGTATTCGCGAACTGGTTCGCAGCGGTCGTTAGCGATTGGAGTGCCGCACCGAAGCCTTCCGCAGCGCGGGCACTGTCCGCCGAGACCTGAGAAAAATCGCCGTCGACCGCCATGAATTTATCGAGGCTCGGGAGATCGCCCAGCGTCCTCCATTGATTTGCGAATGGCAACATCGCTTTCAGGGCAGTATCGCTGAAGACTTGACCTAACTGGACAACATCCCCGCCCGTGGCCTGCATTATTGCGCGGGTCAGGGTTGGGAAGGACTTCATGATGCCCTTCGCTTCATCCTCCCAAATATCGATTCCATTGGCTTTTAGAAATTCGATATTCTTCCCGTTTTGCAACGTCTCGAAGAAAGCCTCATAGGCGGTCACTACTTCTGCCGGACCACCGAAGTTTGGGCGGAGCGCTTGGAGCACCGCGCCCATTTCCCGAAGCGCCCCCACCCCACGCCTCCCGCTTGATGCGATGGCGGCCATGGCCGATGGACCTTCTCCGGCCAGCTCACGGAAGACAAAGGCACCTTCCTTGCCCTGGCCGATCATAACGGCCAGGGCAGCCCGCACATCGTCTGTGCTTTTAATGTCCATCGTTAAATTCATGGTGGACAAGACTTTGCCGAGCGCTGACCCGTCGGCGCCTGTCCCTTGTAAGGCCAGGCCGACCTCGCGCAGGGCATCTACCCCGAAATCCAGATTCCCGGTCAGGCCCTGGACCTCCTCCAAGGCGGATATCAATTGATCCGGGTCGAGGCGGATATCAGGCATGTTGGCGACTTCGAATATCCGGCTTTTCAGCGCTGCGATCTTCTCGTCCGACTTTCCAGATTCGATCCCGAGCCGCCTCATCCGGTCATCAAGAGAGCCCACGCCCTTCACGGCCACGCCGATCCCAGCAGCACTTAAGAACCCCGTGTAGCGATTGCCCAGCTTGCTCAAGCCCCGGTCAAACCCTGCCGCCGCCCGGTTGGCCATGGCCATGGACTGCTGAGTATCCGTGCCTAGTCGTCTCAGCCGCCGGGCAGCTTCGGCGGCGCGGGCAGCGAGGTTGCCCCCCAGATCGAGAATGAGTTGAAGGCGCAGATCAGACATGGCCGGGGGCCTTCCACTTTATCAATTGATTAACCTCGCGGGCGATAGCCGCAGGGCTCAGGGCCAGGACTTCAGTTCGGGTCCAGCCGACCCGCGTGGACAGGGCCAGGACCAGTGGCTCAAGCTGTTTTGCCAGCCCCTTCGCTTCGCCCCCGGGCGGCCAGGGCCTCCGCGTCGACTTGAGCCGCATCCAGGTGCGTCGCCGCATTGCGGATGATGCCCAGGTCGGCCTCGGACAGCTTGCGGAACTCCGCCAGTGACAGTGGCCCCTTGTGGTCGCCGATCCGGGCGATCTGGCGGCGCAGGATCTCGACACCAGCGCGGGCGTCGGAGACCAGCAGGACCCAACCCGCCGGGGTGGCCACAGCCCGTTCGGCGGCTTCGGTCGCGTCCAGAATGTCGCCCGCAGACAGCTTGCGCAGTTCGACTTCGGTGTGGGTGACATCGCCGACGGTCAGGCCGTCGGTCAGGGTGACGGTGATCATTCGGTGATCTCCTCGAAATGCGCCCCTTCCAGGGTGACCTTGACCTTGCTGTCTCCGCCGTCTGTGACGGTCAGAGCCTCCGACGTGGCCATCGACGCCGAGCTGTAGACCTGGCCGCTGTCGCAGCTGAAGACCAGGGTGGCCTCCTCGATCTCGCGGATCCTGGCCAGGGAGAGGCCCTTCTTCAGCATGATCTCGCCGGAGACCTTGCCGTTTTCATAGGCCGTGGAGTTGCCATGGAAGACGTGACCGGAGCGGGGCTTTTTGATGTAGCCGCCAAGGGTCAGTTCCGCGCCGGGCTGGGTCTCCAGCACTTCGCCGTTGAACCGAACCTCGGCGATACCCAGGATCTTCGCCATTTGATGGGCCTTCCCTTAACGTTAAAGGATGAAGTCGATCCGCGCCTTGAAGACGCGGAACTGGTTGATGATGTCCGGTGGCAGAAGCGTGTCGACCGTGTTCCGGTCGTCGGCGTTGATCTGGACGATGGCGTCCTTGCGCAGCTGGTCGGCGGATTCGATCCATTCGGCCTCAGCCCACTGGTCGTACAGGCAGGACAGCTCGCCCTTGATCACGCGGGGGGTAGCCACGGCGGTACCCGGTGCCGGGGGCTGTTCGCGGTCCTCGCGCAGCTTGTGGCGGGGGAAGCGCTGGGCGATGCGCGCCCGCGTGGTAAACGACAGGTTGGCCAGCAGGCGCAGGGTTTGGCAGTCCAGGTAGCTCTTGTCCTCGAAGCCGTATTTGTTGACCCGATAGCCGGTGATGGCGCGCTCGATGGCCACGCCGGAATTGCCGTCGGTGGTGAAGGTGGCGATGCCGCTGTGCAGAAGCACATTGCGTTCCTCCGGCCCGAGCTGGTCCTTATCGGCGGGGGCGAGCACGCCGGGGATCTCCAGGGTCTGAAGGGGGCGGCCGGGGTCTTGCTTGAGGTGGAAGGTCGCCTGCCCGCCATAGGCCGCCGCCCAGATCCAGGGCGGTACCGGCGAGCCCGTCGTCGCCATGGTGGTGAGGCCGCTGGTGTTGCGCGCCATGCCGATCCCATAGAGCAGGGTGTAACTTCCGGCGTGGGCCGACCAGCAATGCATATCCATGGCGACCATCGGGCCGCGCCGCCGTTCGACTTCGGCGTCCATGGCGAGGATGTTGGCGGAATCCTGATAGGCCATGACGGCGTCGGAATACCAACGATCCCCAAGCGCTGCGATGGCCTCGTCAATTTCCGGATTGCCCGCGCCGCCCGCCATGGCCGTGAAAGCCATGGTGACCCCCGGCGCCTGGATGGCATCGGCGTAATAGAGGCCGCGCAGGTCGATGTCATTGCCGGTCTGCCCGGCCCATTTGCAGGTCAGGATCACCTTGGTGGGATCGACGCCGTCGACCGCTGCGGTGACCGGCAACTGGGCATCGCCGTTGATTTCGGCGGCGAGGGCGGCGGCCACATCGGCCAGGCTGTCCGTGGCGGTGACCTTGAGGCGGATCCGCGCGCCGGAGACCGTGACGACCAGAGTCCCCGTGTTGGTCGGAGCCGTGGCGATGGTGATGGCGCCGGTCGCCTTGGTGCCCGCCGGGTCATCGGGAATGCCCACCACCCAGAGCTCGGTTGTCGTGTTGGCCTTCTTGAAGGCCGCAACCATGGCCCAGGCCATGGACCCCACGCCGAACAGCTGTCCGGCCTGGTCGGCGTTGCGGGTCAGCAGGGCGGTGTTCGCCGCCGCCGTTCCGCTGTCGGCCATCTGCGCGAGGATGACCGCGCGCGAGGGCATGCCGTCCAGGGCGCTGGTGGCCCGTTCATTGTTGTATTCGACATATTGGCCGGGCACCCGCCAGCCGACGGGGATTTTTTCGAAGGAGATCGCCATTTATTTGGCCTCCTCGGTCGGGGTCTTGACGGCCTTGGCTTTCTGCGGGGCGGGCGGGGTGGCCCTGACGACGACCGTCTCGGTCAATCGCCGCCGCCAGTAGGGGGTATCGGGCAGGAGCTTGCCCGCGACGGGCAGGGTCCTGCCGTCGGGATCGGGAACCGGGATCTCTGGGTCCGCGGGCTTCAGGAACAGGGTCTTCGCCACGGCTTACGCCTCCTCGTCGGTGGGTAGGGTCAGGTCGGTTCGGTAATCCGCCTCGGCCGCAGGCAGGGGCGGCTGGACGTTTCCATGGGGCGGGATGTCCCAATCGGCACGGAACCGGCGGAAGTCGGCCAGGGCCTCCGGGTCGATGGTGTCATGGGCGGCCTCGTCTTCGATCTTGGCCTCGACATCGAAGGCGTAGACCTTGACCGCCTTACCGCTGGCCAGGGAGCGGGTGCGGATATGCTCCAGACCCCGGACCAGCAGGCCGCCCAGGTCATCCTTGGCCAGCACGGCGCGCACATCCTTGAGGATCTGATAGGCGCCGGGCGTGGTGCCGTCGCCGCGCCGGGAGGCCCGCTCGTTGCGGTAGCTGCGGGCGAGAACGACGATGGAATAGCGCAGCCGCCGGAAGCCCTGGCGGTCGGGGCTTTCCTCGCCACCGAACACAACCCAGATGGCGGGCGCCTGCCCCCGGGCCATGGAGAGCTCCGGGTTACCCTCCAGCTCCGCGCCATAGCTGTCGATGGTCGGCATCCGGTAGCCCCAGGGACCGGAGGGCGCGGCGGCGGCAATCAGGCGGTCGAGAATGGCCTGTTCGATGGTGTCGATATCGGCCTGGATTTCGGTCATGCGCCAAGTCCTCCGCGCAGGTGGTCGGCGACGATGGCGCGGATCTCGGCGCCATCGGTTTCGGACAGGCCGAGAAACGGGCGGGCCGGGAGGACCGTGGCGCCTTCGCGCCCAGCCTCGCCACCGAATTGATGGATCGCGGCATAGACGACATTGGTGCCGACTGCGACGGCGTCGCCGGTGACAGCGTGGGTGACGCTGTCGCGCAGATGGCCCCGACGAACCAGGGTCCGGCCGTTCTGTTCCGTGGCCCGCAGGCTGGGTTCCCATTGAACGCCATCCGGCCCGACGCCGGTCTCGAAACGCTGGCTGATACTGGCCACCAGACTGCCGCCGATTTTGGCGAGCAGATCCCCGACATTCAGGTTGGCAAGGGCTTCCAGCCGCCCGGCCCCGGCCTCGATCTCGGCCCTGTCGATGACAATGGAGGTTCCGGTCATCGCCCGTCCTCCATGCCGAATACCCTGGGGCTGGCGCTGACCAGGACGGCGCCGCTGGTGGTGGGGGACTCGGCTGCGGTGGCGGCTGGGGCATCCAGGGTGACCTTGCCGTCGGCGATGTCATGCAGCCATTTCATGGCCCGGTCGTAGCGGTCCTTTACGGTCTCGGGGGTGCCGTCGTCGTGGAGCAGAAAGCGGGCGATGTCGCAGACGCGGCGGCGCAGATCGGTGGGGACGGGTGAGATGGGCAGCCTGTAGCGGCCCCGCAGATAGCCATCGGCGGCGGACGCAGCCTCGTCCAAGGCGGCGCTCAGGCGGGCGTCGTTGATGGCGTTGGTGTAGGGCTCCTCGATGTCGGTGATCTGGACCATCTCGACCTGTCCGAAGGCCAGAACCATGTCCATCTTGGCGGCGTATGCCATGGCTTTGCCTTTGCCTCGCGTTGGTGATTGGGTGTGGGTGCCCCTGCGGCCTGTGAGTCCAGGTCGCAGGGGCGCCCGGGATCAGGCCGCCGTGATCGGGTGGGTGATCAGGAAGCCGGTCAGCGGCGCAAGCACCACCTCCGTCACGGACTCCACCGACCGAACGACGATGCCGCCCTCGACGCCGATATCGATGGGAATGGTGCCCGCCTGGGTCGTGCCATACTTGGCCGTGGCGCCCCAGGTCATGCCGCCGGTGATGAACGAGGCCGATGTGTCGATGAAGTGGCCCGCGATGAAGTTGCCCCAGACGCGCTCGAGAACCGGGTTTTGCCCTGGGCGTTTGATGTTCACCCGCGACTGGCCGACCAGCACCTCGTTGACCTCCAACACCCCGGCCACATCGGCGGGGGTGATCTTCTTCCCGTCGGCCGCCGCGCCGCCCACCTTTTTGACAATCACCGGGTCGTTGGCCAGCGCCCGCCAGACAGCTGCACCCATGGTCAACTGGTTGGGTCGCATCCAACAGCTGTCCAGCATGTCCATGAGGATTTCATAGGTCTTGCCATTGGCGCCGCCGATCCGGTCGTCGGCATCGGTGATATCCTGGGTCAACGCCGGGTGATAGCTGGCTGGGTTTGAGACCAGACCGGCCACCCGGATTTCCCGATCAAGCTGGACAATGTTGGTGGCCTGCTCAACGGCCTGCTCGCGGGGCTTGAAGCCCGCCTTTTCTGCCTTGGTGATCGTTCGGTTGTCCAAGGGAATGCCGAGGCCATAGTCTGCCGTTGATGCGGTTTTCTCCTCGCCGCCAATCTCGATGGTCCGGACCGAGGAGCGGGAGCCGACCCGCGTGTCGGGTACGGTGAAGTTGGCCGCCTCGTCGTACTGCTTGTACTTGAAGTCGTCGGAGACCACCGGACTTTCCGGCAGCACCTTGGCGCCGATCAGGTGATGGGCCGGGTTGCTGTAGGAGATGGCGATGGCGGTCAGAACAGGATCCGCCGTGAATTGGCCTGTGGCGCTCATGGATTAGGCTCCCTGAAGAATGAACGGGTGGATGAACACCTCGCCGATGTCCCCGGCGACCGCGTCCACCTCGGCCCAGCCGAGGCAGTGGACATTGACGCCGGTGGCCGGAGCGGCGGCGACCGCCTTGCCGTCGGCGTCAGTGGTCAGGGGATCGCCCTGGGAAACCGCCCCGCCGAATGCGACCTTGGCGAACTCCGACCGGTGGATATCCAACCGATCCCCGGCGGCGGTGACGCCGACGACACCGGATGCTCCCATGAGCTTGTCGGTGACGGCGCTGGCCTGTACGACCCGCCCCTCGGTTGCGGACCAAGCAACGATGCGGTTCCTGGCGATGGCACCGCCTGCGGTGTAACTGCGAATGAGGCCAAAAGGGTTCACTTGCCGGTCTCCTTCATGCCGGTTTCCTTCAGGACGTGGGCCACGGCTTCAGTGGTGGTGATGACGCGCCCGGCGGCGGCTTCCGTCTCGCGGAAGGCCACGGCCCGGCGGGCGATGGCCTCGGGGTTGAGGGTCTCAGGCTGCCCACCCTGGTCGGCACCGACCTCGGCGAAATGGATCGTGGTACCCAGGCCCTTCAGCAGGGCCTTCAGGTGGTCGCGGGGGCTGGTCTTCTCGCCCCCCTCGGCGAAGGCCACCATGTCGCCGTCCCCTTTGGGCAGGGCGGCCAGAAGACCAGTGACTGTCGGAACGCAGGCCGGGGGCAGCTTTCCTTCCTTGAGGAGGCCCTCGGCGAAGGCGGCGCAGTCGGCCTTGTCGGCCAGGGCTTCCTTGGTGGCGAGGGTCGCTTCGCGCTCGGCGAGCGCCTTTTCACGCGCGGCCAGATCCTCGACCGCTTTGTTGGCATCGGCCACGGTGGGCTCCTCCTGTGTGGGAATGATGGGGGTGGTGGCAGGGGGCGCTTCGTCGGCCTCGGAAAAGGCTGGAGAGGGGGGCGGCGGTTCACGCAACGCCTCCAGGTCCCATTGGCCGATGACCTTGTTGGCCGCGTCGGCGCCATCCTTTTCAATCAGATAATCGCGGATGCGGCTGAAGAGGCCGACGATTGCCCCACTCAACCCGCCGCCCTCGGCAAAGGCGATCTGGACGGTGACGAGGTCTTCGTCGCCACCGGCGAACTGAATGGCTTTTAAGCCCTTGATTGCAGGGGGCTGGGCACCGAGGAACCCGACGTGGCGGAGATAGTAGGTACCGGGCTTGGGGTTGCCGCGCCCGTCCGGGGGGTAGAAGGCCGCACTGACCTTCTTGTAAGCGCCCTTTTCCAGCAGCTCCTGGAAGGTGGGGTTGACCTGATCCACATCCGCCACCAGTCCCTCCGGCCCGGACGACAAGCCCTTGACCCAGCCGTAGGCCGGGCCGTCCGATTTCGGGTGCCCCACGACGACGGGCGCCTCATGGGTGGCCGGATCGTAGGCCCGGGCCGTGGCCGCCACATCGCTTTCCGTGAACGCCAGGGTCTGGCCATTCTCGGCGGTGTGGGTCCCTGATTTGAAAATATGAAGCCGCATAACGTCCCCTCGAAACTGTCGAGGCGACTATGGGCAATCCTACGCCAGGAAAACGCCTGAAAGGTTTCATGCGGGGTTGAGGTGGGCGGGCGAACCCAGGGTGCGGGGCGCGGTTGGCCCGGTCAAGTCAGCGCGTCCCGCATCGATGCCCCATCCTTACCCGCTAACGGGGGGCTAACGCGGTCAACAGCCGCAACTCGGACCGCGTGGTAGCCTCGCTCCTCTCGGGTTGGGCTCGGCCACTGGTGGGCGAACCAGGACGGTGACCGGGCAAATGGTTGAAACGGGAGCCCTATGGGGGTACACTGAAGGCGAAAGGCGATGGTGGTGGACGGGCACGTTAACCATCGCTGGCTCGCCGGGCTCCCGAATCAGCTGGCGCCCACCCTCACTTTCGCACATATAAGGGCAGTCCCTTGCGGTACCGGTTGATGTAACCGGCTGATCGCACGGGGATGAATGTCCAGGCTTCGAACCGACCGTCAACGGCGTTGGCCACGGCCATCAACTTGTCATTCTTCGACAACTCGACCAGCTTGAGGAACCGCTTTCGCAAAGCCACGCGACCGGTCAGACGATGCCGCTCCCAGGAGAGCCAAACTTCCGCCGGATCCTCGAACATCAACGGCAAGATCGGGACCAGAGGCGCGCGACCGATGGCGATGTGATCACCCAACAGCTCAGCGGAGACGTGAACGGCAGCTCCGTCCGGTGTCAGATAGGTTTTTTCTTCGCCTCCGATCACCGCCCGTACTGCCTTAATCACGGCGTCCTGTGCCTGTACCGGCGGACCCAGCGTGGGGCGCGGACCGTCGACGGGAAGAGTCTCGGGAAGCCCCAACTTTTCCCATGTGCTACCGCCCAATGACTCCCAGTCCTTTTCACCGCTGGCCTTCCAATCGGCCATGACCTTCTCATCGACATTCACACCCCAGGCGGCTTGACCCGGGTTGTGGCCGAACCCCGTATCGATGCCTTTTGGTGTTGGCCAGTGGGTTGTCGAGCCATCGGACAGCGTTACCGGTCTCCGCTCCATCTCGATTGCAGGAACTTCGGCCTCGGGGCTGGGCGTATAGCCGTAGCGGGCCAGATCCCGTTCGGTCAGAACCTGAATGGTGCACCGGCAGTGCCACCCGTTGGGGGTGGCGTGGGTGCGCCAAAACGGGTGATCGGCAGGCAGGATGATCCCGTGCCACTGCCTGTGCTGATCGCGCGTGCGGTCGTCTAGGACGGCCACGTAGCGGAGATACAGGATCCGCCCGCGTTTGCGCTCCCGCTCCAGGGCGCGGTTGATCTGCTGCCATTTTCCTGCTGCGCGGGCGGTCCGCATGTTGGTGTCATAGATCACGCGAGACCGCCACCCGGCGCTGCCGTTATAGCTCCAGCCGTGTTTGGTCACGATGGACTCGAAGTCCTTGCGGAAGTCGGCCAAGGTGGTGCCGTTTTCGAGGGCCTTCCGGAGCGCCTCCCGAAAGTCCTTCAGAAGCTCCTCTTTCACCGCCCCCGCAACCACGAAGGCGCGGGCGTGCATGCCCTCCTTCAAGTCTGCCCAACCCGCCGTGGGCAGGTTGACCTTTTGCTTGAAATAGTCAATCGCCTCGGTGAAGGGGAGATTGATGGCGGTCGCCTCAGCCATTGCTATCGCCGTCGGCCCGCCCCTGAAGGTCCGCCAGGGTCAATCCTTGGCCGAGCACCCCCGCCAGCGCGTCAAGCCCCAGGTCTGGATAGAGCCGCTCCACCCGGGCGATGGCGTCTTCCAGACTGGCAGCCTCTTGAAAGAGGATGGTCCGGACCCTGTCGATCATGGCATCCATTGTGGGCGCGGTTGCGGCTTCCACTTGATCCACCAGGGTATCCACGTCATCGACAATCGGCGGCGCCTCGGCGAAGGCGGGCGCGGGCTGGGATGCCTGGGCTTTGGGTGGGGCCAGCCTGACCCCATAGGTTTCCTCGACGTAGTCCGCATCAAGGTCCCGCCCGGTTGCCTGGGATAGCCTTTGATCGCGCTCGGCCCGGCGATCCAGATCTTCGCCCGGTGCGGTTTCGCGCCAGACCTGGGGCGGCGTGGCGCCGGGCCAGTTCCACTCGGTCAACCATGTGGCGATGGTGTCATTGAAGGATTCACAGACCAAATCTGCGTCCGCCTTAACCAGGTCCTCCTTCACGCCCGCATGGACTTCCGCCGTCCCCCGCCAGGGCCCATTTTCCGTTGTGCCTGCGGAGCCCAGGATCACCTTGGCGATCATCGTGTCCATGTAGGCGCAAAAGACCTGGTGGTCTCCGCCGGACTGGCGTTTCGCCTCGACCAGTTCCAGCGCGGCGCCCTCGGGCAGGGCAACGGCGGTATCGAAGGCCAGGGCCATGGCGGCCTCAAGGGTTTTGGCGATTTCGGCGGGGGTGGCACCCTTCGGGTATGTGCCCGCGACCGTCGGCGCCCCGAATTTCTCCAGGGCAATCGACCAGAATTTCAGGCCGTGTTTCTTGAGCCAGGCGGGCCACCAGCACCACCGCGCAAGGCCCGGCGCATGGGGATGATCGTCGCTGTCGTCGGCGATGCGGGGCACCCAGAGTTTTCTCTCCGGCATGACAAGGCCTTCGGGGTGTCCGGCGGCCAGCTTGCGGAAGGTGCCGTCCCGGTGCCACCGGAACCGTTCGGCCTTGCGGAACAGGATATCCTCCAGGATCACCTTGCCCGCGTCACGGCCCCACATGGCCTCACCTACCGCGAAGCCGTACCAATTGGCATGGAGGGCCTGGCGTGTGTCTTCATCGAAGCGCAGGGCTTCGAGCTGTTCACGCAGATGGTCCGCAGCCTTCTTGCTTTCCATGTCATCGGCGCCGGGCTCGACGCGCCATTCCGCCGCGATCACCGCATCGATCCGTTGTTGAAAGCAGGTCTTGACCTGTTCGTCACGCAGGGTTTCGCGGTATTTTCCCAGGTCCCAGTGCAGACTTTTCAGCACGTCGTCGGCGGGGACCTGCCAGCCGGTCAAGAGGCTGGCCATCTCCCGCGCCGATCCGGCATCGACCGAGGCCACCGTCTCGAAAATCGGTACACTCGGTGGCTTTGGTGCGCCGGGCCGTGACTTTCTGCGTCTCTTCGCCATTACCATCCCCTCCAATTGCGCCCAGGAACCCGGCCCAGATCCCCATCAATCACGGGCGCCCCGCCGGGCGCCCAGTCCGAAGCCATATCCCCACCGCGACCCTGTCCGGCCGTGCGGAAGCCGGTGACATCGACGGCCCCGGTCATCGCCAGGGACCACAACATCTCCAGGGCGTCCGGGCCGTCGTCGTGGTCGGCCCGGGGAAAATGGCGAAGCTGTTCAAGCAGCACTGTGTGTGCCGGGGAAAACTGAATGAACCCGGCCTCCACATAGGGCTGGATGGCTTCAATCCGGGCGACCTTGTCCGAATGGGGGGTCAGGGGATAGGCGGGCACGGGGCAGCGCTCCTTGATCGACCGGGCGATCAGGGTGGTGCGCAGGAACTCCTGGAACTGGATCGTTTCGATCCCCCATTTCATGCACCGATAGGCCCCTTGAAGGGAAATGATGTCCGAGATGATTTTATCGGGAACCCGGCGCCGGATCAGGGCCTCGACCACATAGAGGCGGTCGCCGTCTTCGTCGACGGCACCCACCAGAATGGCCGACGGATCCCGACCCTTGTTGTTCTTGCCGAGGGAGGGATCGCAGGATCCGAAGTGTTTCCACGCACGCAGGATACTCACCAGACCGGTCCAGGTGGTCAGGGTTGAGAACACACAGTCCTCGGCGTTCATGGGGTCGTTCTGGTACTCGGACTGAAAGGCCGCGTCGCCGACCCGCACCCGGATCACCATCAGCTTAAGAAGAGTTTGCACCTGGGGCCAAAGCACCTGGGCCCCCCTCTCCATCTCCCCTTGGTTTTCCCTGTGAAAGGCGTCCGCCGCCTCCCGACCGTGGTTCCGCAGGATGCCTTCCCAGGTTTCCCACAGGTCCATGCGTTCGGGCCAATCAATGATGGCCTGAAAGCGGCGGGCCTGCCAAAGCGGGTTCCGGGATAGGCGTTGAATGACGGCGTCGGGATGCAGCACCGTGCCGACGATCCAGATGTCCATGGAGCCATCGGGGGGACCGAGGGGCTCGACGGCCTTGTTGATCCACTCCTCCAGCTTTTGCCGCTGCTCGGGGGATTTGATGTTTTCGTCGTTTTCAAGGTCATCGCTCCAGACCAAATCGGGACGGTGGGCGCCATAGCGCATGCCGCGCAGGCGCTTGCGGGCGCCCCCGGCCTTGATCTTCACCCCGTTTGCCGTGACCACCTCGGCAACCTGCCAGACCGGCCCCTCGCCGCAGGCGTCGGGGAAGTCCATGGCGAGGCGGGGGTTGGTGTCCAGTTCCGCCTTGACCGCTTCCAGCATGGTGGCGGCCTGGTCGAGGCTGTCGGACAGAAACACCACGAAGTGCTTGAGGTTGTGTACGACGCAATAGGTGACAAAGATCTCGCCCCAGGTGGTCTTGGCGTTGCCGCGCGGGGCTTCGGTGACTTCCCGGGCGCCACCCTGGCCGTGAGCGACCGCCCCCATGCGCTCGGTCAGCCAGATGTGAAAGGCGGAGGCTTGGCCTTTCACCTTATGGGGGAAATAGGTCTGACCGAAATACAGGACATCCCCGGCGGCGCGGGCCTTGCGCGTCTCCCTGGCCTTGGGATCGGGGTCGAAGCCGTCCACCTCGGCTTCGATGCGGTCGCGCAGGGACCGGGCCAGATCGGCGACGGTGGCCAGGAACTCTTTCTTGGCCTTGGCGGGGGGGCGGGCCATGGGTCAGCCCCCGTACTTTCGGGCCATCTGAACGGCGAATGGCTCCATGATTTCATGGACGGCAGCCATGTGCTGCGGATAGCGCTCGGCCACGAAGGTCGCCAGATCGCCCAACAGTTCTCCGGCAACGGCGTAGCGGCCCAATTCGGGGGCAGCCTTGGCCACGGCGGACATGGTTTTCTGAAAGGCATCGGCAAGGCGCGACAGCATCTCCGCCCGGTCCATGGCGGGTACATTGGGGTTGTCGCGGACCGCTTCCACCGTTGCCTGATACATGGTCAGGAAGTCAGCCAGGACCAATTGGGCGATGGTGGAGGCGCCTTCGCCGCTCAAGGAATAGGTGGCACGGGCCTTGTCCCAATCGTCACCGGCTGCGGCGGCGCGGCTTTTCCAGCGGCGCGCCGTGGCCAGACCCACGCCCGCTTTTCCAGCCGCCTGCTCCAGCGTTAGCCGCTGGAAGACGTAGCCCGCCCTAACGGCCTCTCGGGTTTCCGGATCATGGGCCATGCGATCACCGGCTTAAGGTTGAGGCGGCAGCGGAAGCCGCCAGCCTTAAGGCCGTTTCCGGCGAGGGCTCGCGCACACCCTCGACGGCGTCTCGGCCTTGGGCGACCAGACGGCCCCGGTCAGTGATGGCACCGTCTTCGCCCACCAAACCGGCGGCGCGCAGCCACGCGAGATGCTCGCGGACATGATCGACCGTGACCTTCAGTGATACGGCGGAAAGACCTTCTTGCAGGGCTTCGGCTTGGGGCGGCGGAGCAATCGTATCGACGGTGCGCAGGCCCTGGAGGACTTCCCTCCCGGGGGTCAGGATCGCCGCACCCAGGACTCCCTGGTCCCGGGAAACCAGGACAAGTCCAACCTCGCCCATGTCGGTCAGATCGGTGCGCAGGTCATCCCGGGCCATGCCGAGGATATCGGCCAGCAGGGACAGATTGGCCGACCCGCCGGGAGCTTTGGCCAAGCCCGACAGGACCCGCCAACGCCGGGCCGCAGCACGGTCGCGACCGGCGAGAATGATCAACAGGGCGAGGCGCACATGGCCCGCCCAGGTTTCGAGGAAATCGGTCATCCCCTGCCTCCCTTGCCCGCATCCCGGGCCTCGGCCAGTTCATGCTCCAGCAGCGTTCCCAGGCTATCCTTGACCCAGGTCACGGAGCCTCCGAGGCCAGTCAATTCGGCCTGAACGGCGGCCATAGCTGCGGCCATGCCCGCCACGCTTCGGGTCAACTCTTCCAGATCCTTGCGGGTCGGCAGTGCGTCGATGCGGTCCTCGACCCGCTGGAACCGGGCCTCGCCACGGCTCAGCCGCTCGGACAGTTCCCGGTGCTCGGAATCATGCAGCCGAACCCAGGTTTCATGCTCGCGCCTGAGTTCCTCGACGCGGGCGGCATGGGCCGCTAAGTCGGATTTGGTGGCGAACACTTGGCGGAGACGGAGAATCAAAAGGGTGATGCCACCCGTCATGATCATTGCCGCGAAGGGCGCCAGTTTGGTGGCGTATTCCAGGATATCGGGCCAAGCCATTTATCGGCGCCCCCCCGTGACCATGCCCACCAGGGAGCGCGCCAGGGAGGGCGGCTCCTCTCCGGAAGCCAAAACCTTGTCCTGGGATCGCTTGTGGATGTTCACACCGAGGACGGCTAGGGCGACGGACCAGATGGCGAAAAGGGAACCCGACAGCTCGGCCAAGGAGCCCACAAGAACAGCGGTCAACCCAGGCTGGGCGATGGTGGTGTAGAGGATGGCCAAGGTCAGGCCGATCATCTGGAAGGCCCAGGACACGGCCACCACGTAGCCGAAGAAGGGTCGCCAGCGCGCGGCGAACTTGTCTTTGCTGCATAGCTCGGCCCGCATGGTTTTGTGCTGTTCCGAGAAGGTCGCTTTCTCTGCGTCGATCTCGGCCAGCCGAACCCGGATCGCACCCTCACGCAGCTTTGCCACGAGGGCCGGATCTGCCTGAATGGCTGTGATGGCTTGTTGTGGATCGTTGATCCCGGCGACGGACTTGGCCACGTCGATGAATTTTCCGGCGGCCTTGCCGCTGTCATCACCGGCGATCCAGGACACAATCTCGGGAACGATGGCCGAGGCCGCCGAAAGGGCCAGGGGGATAAGGGGAAGCATGACCCGGCCCCCTTATCGTTGATCGAGAAGGAAAGTGGCGACCCGGTTCATCCACCCCTGGGCATAGTCGGCCTGACGGGGATCCCGGGTGATCAGGCGGCCCAGGTGCTGGATGCGGAAGGCAACCAAGGCCAGGAAGACGCGGGTCGGATCCAGGTCGCGCAGGGCGGCCAAGGTCTTGGGACCGACCACACCGTCGGGCTGGGCGCCGACGACCCGCTGCAACCACCGGGCTGCGGTGGCGGTGCCGGAGTGGACGCCGCAATCCACGACGAAGGTCCGAACACGGGGAAACGGAATGTCATGAAAGCCCGGTTGCGTGACGTACATCTCCCGATAGATGCACCGCGCCATCACCTCATCCAGCGCGGCCACGTCTCCAGGCGAAGCGACCCGCCCCCAATAGGCGGAGAGGGTGGCCTGGGTGATGCCGTATTTGGTGGGACCGCCGCGATCCGTGGCGCGATTGGTATACTCGGAGCCCTCGGCCGCGAGGATGTCGTCGATGATGGCTGTGATATCCGGATCGTGGGCGCCCATGGCCGTCTCCCCCGTGGTGGTGCGATGGGGGGGAGCATGGGGGAAAGCGACTGTCCTGCCCGCCTGAAAGGGTTCAGGCGGAAGGCTAGGGCATCGAGCGGAAAAGTGGGAACCGGTTTTCCGGTCCACTCGATGCTCTAACTCTATGATCTAACCGAACAGATCCATTTGGGGGCTGGCGACCGTTTCGCCGCGTGATTTGGCCCGCCGGATTTCGTTGTAAATCGTCTTTTCAGACACACTCAACCGAAGGGCCACCTGCCAGACCTTAGCCCCGCCATTCAGCAGGGACAAGATCCGAGCCCGCCTCACCTTCTGCATGGCCAGGAACATCGACGGCACAAAGATCCTGAAATCCCCCTTCGCCGCAGCGGGGCCGTCCGGCCCACGAAAGATCCGGTGGACGGCGGCGGCGTCTTTATCCCCTAGGATCTGAACCAGCTTGTGGTGAACGGAAAGCGTGACGGGAATGGGGACGTGTGTGCCCTTCAACTTGGCGACAACGCGCAGCATCAATTCTTCCCCGCCACCTTCCAGAAGCCTGACACAGACGTCGGGCAGATTGCCGTATTGCTCGCGGTAAGACGGGAGGGGGGCAGTCATGACCCGGCTCCCCGGATCTCTTCCGCCGTGCAGCCGTTGGCCTCGGTCATGTTGAGAAGCGCGGCGAGGCGGCGCTTCAGCGCGTCCAGGTCAGCCATGGCCCTGATCCTTTCTGAGAATGAGATCCACCGCCCCGCTGAGCCATTCCGGCGGTTCGTTCACCTCAAGGACCTTCCCCACGACTTCGGCCAGGGCTGTGGCGAACACGCGCTGCGCTTCTGTATCGCCATGACACCAGATGTCCACGCGCCCATTTTTGGGGTCTAGGGTCATTGCCACGGCCACCTTGGACCCGGCGGCCCGGGCCGCCTTGGTGGCCGGGGCGCTGTTTGGCGCAATAACGACCTCAGCCATTCGTCCGTTCCTTTTCAACCCGCTCCTTCGCCCGATAGCGCCGCTCGATCTCCGCAATCAACGTGGCCGCAGCTTCGACCAAGGCCGTCTCTTCCTCCATCTCCTTCAATTCCGAGAGCGGGAAGGGCCAGAGCGCCAGGGCGATGGGCTGGCCGTCGCCTCCGATCCGCAGGTGCTTGTGGGTGGCCGGGAGGGCGTGGCATATGGCCGCCAAGGCCAGTTCCCCATCCGTGTGGTCGTCGTCGTGTTCCGCATCGAACCCCAGTTCGGTCACTTGGCGCAGGCGGGCGCGCACCACGTCGACGATAACCTGCTTGCGGATCAAATCGGCGTCGACCGGGCGCATTTCCTTTTCCGTGTGAAAATTATTCATGGTTCTATTCGCCTTTCGCTTGCTCGGCTTTCAGCCGCCTAATCCAGGCCTTCAGGGCATCAATCACCCGGTCCAGGTCGTCCTCGGCCATCATGTCCGGGTCGGCTGTGACGTTGGCGGGAAGGTTGAACTGGCGCCGGATCCAGGCGTGCAATGCCTTCCGCTCCTTCGCTTCAATCGCTCCGAACCGCTTCAACTCTCCCCATTGGGCATGGACCTTCCGGGCCTTGGGGCGGTCAGATTCCTTCCAGAACTTTTTCTTCGGCCCTGTCCAACCGCGCCGTTGAAACTCGTCGAGAACCGCTTGGCACTCGGGCTCGGTCAACCTGGTGGTGGAGGTTTTTTCGGTGCCGAAGGTCTTCTTCGTCACCTGACCGATCACGGCGCGGCGGGTATCGTCGTCGAGCCCCAGGGCCTTGGCGGCACCGTGGATAGCGCCCCGCATTTTCTGGATGCTCATAGCCATTGCTCCCCTGGCCGTGCCCGGCAATCGGCGCACATGCGATGGTGGGGGCCTTCGGAAACAAAGCTCGCCCTGCAACACAGACAGGCGCGGGTGCGCTGGCCCGGCGGCTTGGGGGGATCCTCCTTTCCGGGGAGCCAGTAACCACGGCCTCGTTCGTGCAGGATTTTCCCGGCAGCAATCAGCGGGGCGACGGCGGTGGAGATGGGGCCGGTGCTACAGTGCAATCGGGCGCAAAGCTGCGTTTCGGTCATCCGGCCCGCTTCCAGCGCCTCCAGAAGCCGGGCGTGAAAAACCCGCGCCACCCCGTCCGTTTTTCGTCTAATCGGCACTTGACCGCTCCTTTCCTGAAAGGTCACGGGAGGAGACCGGCCCCGCCTTATCCAATTCGGTGGGTCCGCCCGGGCGCACTACTTCCGCGGTGGATCCATGGGACCGGTCCCCACCGGTGACCTCTCGGGCTCGTAGCTCTTCCAGAAGGTCTTCGGGGATCAGGCAAAGGCGGTAGCCCGCAGGTACCGCCAGGACGGCACAGTCCTGAAGGTTCAGATCGCACTTGCCCTGGCGAAAGCGGGAGAGTATGGTTCGTGAAATCCCCACATCGGCAGCCAGTGACGTTCCTTTCGCGGCAATCGCGAAGGTGCGTAAACATTTGTTTACGGCGAAGTATCCGGCGCGGATCTTCATCGGTCAGACCCCCACAGCACGGCGATACAGGGACAGGATTTCCTCCTCTTCCGCCAGATCCTGGGGATCCTGTTTGCGAAGGTTCACCACCTTCCGCAGGATCTTGGCGTCAAAGCCGTTGCCCTTGGCTTCGACGAAGACACATTTGATATCGTCGGCGATGGCCTTTTTCTCCTCTTCCAGGCGCTCGATCCGTTCCACGTAGCTCCGCAGTTGGTCGGCGGTGATACCGCCGATGTCCTGACCGTCGTCGCTCCCGGCTTCGGGGAAATCGTCTTGGTCACTCATGTTCGGCTCCCATTTCGAGGGCCGCACGCAGGCGGCCCATGGCATCCGGGTTTCCGGGCTCGGCGGTCACGGCCCGGGCGGCGGCGATAATGCCCGCGAGGGTGGCGCTTCTGCGCGGGTCGATCTCGACCGCCCGGGTCCGGTACCGCATGCGCCGCAGGAAGCCCTTGCTCACCAGCTGGCCAACAACGCGATGGGCGTTCGAAGCAGACGGAAGGTCGGCGATCTCGGCCAACTCCCGCATGGTCGGGGAAGGGCGACCAGCAAGGGCCGCCTCCTCGTAGGCCCGGAAGACCTGGGTTTCACGCGCCGTGAGCATCGGAGCCTCCCAGGGCATTCAGGGCCTCGCGAAGACCGCTCCTTGTCGCGTCGAGATTTGAGTCTTCCGCCATCGCCGAGGTCCAGTGGAGCAGATCAATCGCGGCATCCCGCTCTCGCTCCAGCCGCTCGCACTTCCCACGCAGGCTCTCGCGGCCCGGCGTCACGGTGGTCGGCTGGATCGAGGCGATGTCCAGCGGGATCATGTCGTGGGACTCGCCCGGAGCGCCCGCTCTGTAGGCCCGCAGATAGGTCTTTGCGCCTACAGGCCGCTGGGCGTCACGAATGGCCCGCTGCACGTCCGCCCACCGGGGATCGTCGAATTCAAGGCGCTGGAGCTGAAGGATCGCTGCGCGGTCCACCTTGCCTTCCTTGTCGACGTTGAAGGCTTGGTTGACCAGCGCAAGAAGGAAGGCATCGGCCTCTTTCTTCCGCTCATTCACCATTTCGTCCAGCAGCGCCTTGGCTTGGTGTAATTCCGGCCCGAACTCGATCCGGTCGGCCACGGCCACCTTGACCTTCAGCAAGCCGTCGAATGTGGGGTAAGTCCGGTTCCCTTTACCCCCCGATCGGGCCACTCCGTATTCCTGGGCCAACAGATCGTCCAAAGCAGCCACGTCTGCCAGAGAATGCCCGGCGAACCGCGCCAACTCCGCCGACAGGTCTTCCGCGTAGTGGATGATTTTGCGAACCGCTTCGTCGATCAGCAGATCAGCGGGTTTGATGTTCTCCAAGGGAACCAGGTTGTCCCTGGAGTCCTTCAAATAGGGGCGCCCGTCGATTTCGACGGCGCCGGGATGTTTAGTAGATGACATATCGTCATGTCCTCCGGAAAAATTTGAGCAGACGGGCGACCCACCCCCGCTTACGGCGGGGCGGTCGGGCGAGGGTTCCAGCCAGAAAGAGCCGGGCGATTTCGGGCATCATTGGACTGGCCCTCCCAGATCCGGGACCTGTCGGACGGCCCGCAGGGTGGCGGCGATGCCGGGTAGGCGGTCGGGGAAAAGGGTGGCGATATCCACCAGATCATCCATGGCCCGGCGGAGGATGGCATCCCCGCCGATCTCCGTGGCGAGGATGGCCAGCATGCGGGTTCGGGCCGCGTCCAACTGCCCGCGAAAGACCGGGCATTTCCGGCCTGAAACGCGAGAGGTTCCAGATCCGATCGTCAGGGGATTCCGGTCCATGGCCTGCCCGATGACCTCGGCGGAAAGCCCCCGGTCGGCGCCAAGGAGAAAACAGACGTTCCGTGCCTCGACGGAACGTTTGGAGCGGTTGAGCGACAGGATATCGCCGGTGGACACGCCCCACTCGACGGCGACCGCGCGGACGACGGCGTCCATGACCTGATTGCCGGTCAGCATGGCCCAGCACTCCGGATGGGGACCATGCGGGCGTTGGCGCTGGGTTCGGTGATGGAGGTGGCGGCTTCGGTCTCCCTGTCTTCTTCAAACGTGACGATGCCCTGCAAGACGTCCGCGATGTCGCGGGCTCGTTCGGCGCATTCGTCCAAATCGGAGCCGTATTCGTCTTCATCCGCTTCATCCACGAGTAGACAGAGGCGATCACACTCCAACGCCAGGTCTCTCGCGGCCCGGATCGCGCTTTTCATATCTTCACGAACGCTTTCCATTGCGTCCTCCATCGGTTTGAGGGTTTCGGTCACAGCCCCGACAGATCGACCAGCGTTTGAGCGCGGCCGGATCGGACAGGGGCATGGGTTTGGCGGCTTCTACGGCACAGGCGGCGCCCGTGATGGGCTTGCCAAAAGCGGGGCAGTCCCGCTTGTCGAGCGCGGCCAGGATCTTGGCTTCCACCCGCTCCGTGGTGGTCGCCGGATAAGTGCCGGACAACAGCGTGGACACGGAGGCCCGGGAGATCCCAACCTCGACCGCTGCGGCGGCCTTGTTCCCACCGTGCCGCTCCACACAGGCGCGGAGCAGGGCGATGGCTTGGCTCTCGGTCATACCCCGTCCCTCTCCAAGAGAAGCTCTTCCTTGGTATTGGGGTCGTATAGGCAGTCCTTCGAGCGGCGGAGGATGGGGGCCAGAGGACCCGTGTCGCGGATCAACAGATAGCGGGCCTCCTTGTAATTCACGGCCTTCATCCGCCGCAGATATCCCCCACGGCGAAGCGCCAACAGGTAGCGTTGAACCCCGCCGGGGTCCTTTTCGCTCGCCAGGGCCAACTGTTCGATTTCGGCGACGGTGCCCTTGCGGGCCGTGCGGATCGCCTCCCAAACCCGGACGCGCAAGCTCCGCTTCCGGCGGCCTGTTTTCGCCCCCCTGGTCAGGGGGGCGGACGACAAGGGGCGCCCGGAGTCAACGACGCCCTGACCAGCAGGGGACCGTTTGAAGCACCCTCGCTCGGCCCGCTCCAGCAGCCCTCGCGCCACCAGCTTGCCAACGGCCTGGGTGACCTGTTTCCTCGCCAAACCGGTCGCCTCGGCCAACTCTTCCGTGGTCAGGCAAGCGTCCGACGGAATGGCCTTGAGCAGGGCGTTTTGATTCTCAGCGCTCCCGCACATCACGCGGCCCTCACCTTGATGGGCTTGCCGGTCTTGCGGTCGTTCATCAAGACTTCGCCGTCCATGCTCTCCCGCGTCACCGGCCCGCCATTGCGCTTGCCGAACCGCTCGATATGGGCTAGCCCCTCCTTGGCCTCCCGCAGGTAGCCCAGGGACTGCTCATGCAGGAAGGCGCAGAGGTCATCGGCCACCTCCACCTCGCATTGCGCCTGGGCCAGCGCCCGAACATCGTCCAAAGTGGCGGGGCGGTATTGGACATGTTTGGCGACGCGCGAGCCGATTTGCCGGAACCGCCCCAGGGCGGAGCGCACCTGTCCCATGCCGACCAGGATGGTCGGCAGTTCCAGCAGGTCGGACAGGTCGCGAATGGTCTCTAACTGGCGGGAGGATCGGGCGATGTGGTCGACCTCATCCACGACAAGGCAAAAGGTCCCCCCGTCCCGTTCCGCCTGCACCGCGCGGTCGGAGAGCGCCGCGACCGCTTGGCGGAACATCTTTTCGAAGGAATATTCGGGCGTGATCCCCACAGTCTCCAGCAACTCGCGGAGCATCCAGGCCGGGGTCCATTCCTTCTTGCATCGCAGGTAGACCCACCCGCTTTGAACCGACAGCCGTTGGACGGAATGGGTTTTCCCCAAGCCGGGCTCCCCATCCACCACGATCAGACAGGCTTCCTCGGCCCCACGCCGGTCCAATTCGGCGACGGCGGCCAGTAGGGCCTCCACGTTGGCGGTGGTGACGAAGGCATTACGACGCATGATCTGCGCACTCCTTTTGGTCTTCGGTGTTGGGTTGAGAGGCTTCGGTGCGTTTGGCGCGGACCAGGGCGTCTAGGGCCGTCAGATCAAGGCCCTTGGTTCCCGCCAGCAGACGGAACCCCCGGTCACGGCACAACTCGGCCATGCCCACATGATCGTGTTTTTCCCAGCGCTCCGGATGGTCCATGAGCCAGCGCGCCCACGAAATATCGTCCGTTAGCTTGGGCCGCGCGGCGGGGTCCGCTAACGCTTCCGGTTCCGGAGTGGCAACGGAGGGCTCGGGCTCGTCCGTGACCAAGGTCAGACGGGGCGCCTCGGGCTTCTCCGGGGCCTCCAGGGCCAGTGCCATGGCCATGGCCTCCACGGCCTCGGCCACGTCCGGAGCGAGGAGAAGCGGTTCCTCCGATTGAGACTCCACCAGCCGAGGCCCGGTCAGTTCCGCCCGCTTGGTTTCGGCCTTGTCTTCAAGCCGTTTGAGGGCGGCGCCAACCCGCTGTTCATCGCCTTTTTGCTGGACTGAGACGGCCGCATAGCGGGTCTGGTGGGCATTCCACTCGGCCACGCAGATCAGGCGACCGACGCGATAGGCCTCCTTCCCGAAATCGATCTCCCGCACCCACACCCGGCTCGCATCGTGGATGTCGTATCCCACAGCAACCTTCTGTCCATGAAGAGGCTCCAATGCCGGGTGGAAATACTCGTTGCCGATAAGCGTGACGATCCCGCGCTTGGTTAACTTCAACTCATAGGACCGGAACAGGTCATCGGCGGTCTCGCGGTCGACGGGAACCGGGCTGGTCCAGCCTTTGGCCTCCCAGGCCGCCCAAGCCTCGTTGGGGCTTGGATGGCGGCGTTTCCCCGTGATCGGATCGGTGATCTTCGGTAGACCGCTGTGCGGTCGGGCGTTGTACTCGTCGATGATCTCCTGGCAGAAAATCAGGAATTTGTCCCAGGACATCACCAGGGGGGAGTCCCCGAACTGAGCCACATCCCGGTCGATAGCCTTATCGACCAGCTTGTAGGCCTCCGGGTCCATGTCCTTCCCCAGATAGGAGGGAAGGCGCTTCGCGGCCCGGTTCCAGGTCTTCTGAAAGGCCTCGATAATGCCCCGCGAATGGCTCCGATCGGGCAGGCTGTCCATATTGATGGTGCCCAGGCGGGCCAGGATGCCCGTCAAAGGCTCGTCAAAGCGGTGGTTGTCGAAGCCCGGTCCATTGTCCGTGTACCAGATGGCGGGAACCCCGCCCTCCATCACGGCCATTCGGAAGGCATCGGCCACGGCGCTGGCATTCTCGGCCAAACTCGCCGACCACCCCAAAGCGCGCCGCGTGGCCACGTCCAGAACCGTGGTGACTTCCGGTTTGAAGGGCAGACCGGACAAGGGGTTGCGCACCTTCGCCGGAACCAGTTTGCCGTCGGCGGTGTAAATGGCCGTCGGCTCCAGGTCCGACGTGTCCCGTTTGGTGAAACTCCTCAGGGCGACCATGGCGCGCTTGCCCTTGCGGCCTCTTTCCCGCTCCTGGGGCGGGAGAGCCGCCAGGAACCGCCGGGCTTGGTCATAGGTCGGCGGTGCCATTCCCTCGGGTAGCTCCTTGGCCAAGTCCTTCAGGACCGCCTTGAGCGCCGGATTTCGGGGATCACGCCAGATCTTGAAGAAAAACGGGACCCAGGCGGGTTCGCCCGCGACCTTCAAAGCTTGGGGAAGAAGGGCATCCACGCCACCCTCTTCGCGCAACCCGATCCACCGATACAGGCTTCGCCGTGACAGGGTCCGCTTGCCCGCCGTTCCGCCGGAGCGGGCGTTCGCCAAGGGAACCTTGGCCGCCAGATCGGGGCGCAATTGCCCCTTCCGCGCCAGATCGACCAAAGCGTCGATGGCTTTCGATTGACCGCAATCAAAGCGCGTCGAAAGAGTCGCCACCTCGGCGACCAGCGCCAGACGGGCGTCCCGAGTCGCGATTTGCCAAGCGGCCAGTCCCTTCCGTTTGGTGGGCTCGGCCGATTTGGTGGCGGGTGGGGCGTTGGTGGGAACGATCAGTTGGTGGTGGGCGAGGGCATCGCGGGCGGCGGGAGGGAGGGCGGATACGGGGTATAAGAAGCCCCCTCCGCGACCGGACCGAGGCGCCGACGACCAGCCTTCACGCGCCGCGCGCTGTCGAACTCCCCTTTCCGTGCTGGGTAGTTCAGGCAGTCCCGCCTCCGCAATCTCCGCTGCCGTCATCATCAAGACCTCGCTCATGACCGCGATCCTTTCCGAGCATTGCGCCGCGCGGCGTCCATGATCCGGCTGAGTTCTTCCTTCTTCTCCGAGGCTTGGCCGTATTCGACCCAATGCAGATAGGCGTCGTCGATGACCGCCTTGCCCGAGCGTTCCGCGCCCATCTGAAGAAGACGCGAATCCCCCGTGACCTCTATCAAGGCAAGGAGGCGGTCATAGGGAATGACGCTCGCGTCACGGGCCTGGGAGGCATAGGCATCCAGCATGTTCTTGGAAACGGTTTTGCCCAGGGTCATGGACATCCGCTCGGCGATGACCTCGCGGGGCAGATCGCAGTCCTTGAGCGTCTGGGAAACGGCGCGCGATATCTTGACCTCAAGGCTGCAGGCGCGAACCTGGACCTCGTCATAGCGCTGAACCAAGTCCGGAGGCGTGTAATCCTCGAACAGGTCCAGGGTCAGACTATCGCGGCGCCGGACCATTACGCAGCACTCCGCGCGAAAGCGCCCCGATGACCGTCATGGGTCGGAGAGAAAGCAACCATGACGGCCATCGGGGCATCCCCTACACTGGGAGCTTCCACCCAACCCAGAGAGGGAACAGAGATGACAAAAGAACCTGCGGACTTACCTGCTTGGATTACTGAATGGCAGATCGATTCCGTGAAGAGAAATGCGCCACTTGTGGCGAAGGGCCAAGCGGGAATACGAGCGCTGCAATTGCTCAAAGAACGGGGCTCATTAACCATGAACGATCTGCTCGCGAGCTTTGAGGCCGACTTGACCGTCGCGGCAGATCCGCTGATCAAGGAGACGGTCGAGGCCATCATTAAGCACCTTCGTCCGTATCAGGAAAAATAAGAGAAAGGATTCCCGTGCGCGCACCCAGCATCAGGGTTCTGAAATCAGTGTCCTTGTGCTGGGGGCGTGCCTCCAGCCATGCGATGAAAACCGCCTTCCAATTAACCCGGTCCGCGTCCAGGCCGAGTAGAGATCCCCATGCGGCATTGTCAGACATGAAGGCTCGCGCTACGGCTTCGGGGTCCGTTGCATCAACCCCATTGGCCTGAAGGTCGCGGACAGCTAACTTCGCGACGCGGTCGGAACTGTTCATCACGCACTCCTCTTTTGACTCGCGACCAGCCGAGGCTCGGTCTTATAGTTGTGGCTCGGTTGAGGTTGCAGACGCTGACCATTGTCCCCGTACCGGGATGGCCAGATCTGACGTGGCGATAGCCTTAGGGCGTCCGCAATCGCCATCTCACCCGCGAACATTGGGTAATAGCTGGCCTTGCGGCTGGACCCTTCCTTCAGGCCCCGGGCCCGATCCAACGCCGCATAGGTTAGCCCCTTGCGGTTTAAAAGGTGCCGGATGGTCTCTGGGGGAAGGTCCTCTTCAGGGCTCACGCGCAACCTCGTTTTCTTGAACACCGGCCCTGCCAGGCCGGTTAATTTTGGGTGTCTGTTTTGACGAACGAGAGAGAGTATGGGGCAAAAAATGGCTGTGGACAACGCCAACTTTGCGTTTCCGAGTTTAGTTTTCCAAAAAACATGGCCAATAATGTCTATGTCTTTGGTTCATATAGGCTTTTTGAAACTCGGAAATTTCCGAGTTCGAGCCGGACAGATTTCTGAGTTCGGGCGATGAAGTCGGAAACCGTTGGCCTCAAGGAGCGCCTAAGAATTTGCGCGGAAACCGTTGGTAGCGGTGACGCTCTGTCGCGCGAAAGCGGCATCCCAAGGAGAACCCTTGAAAACTATCTATCGGGGAAGTCAGAACCAAAAGTGTCGGCGATAGTGGCTATAGCTAGAAGTGCGGGAGTTGGCGTAAGTTGGCTAGCTTCCGGCGAGGGCCCAATGCGCATGGAGGACACCCTGCGCATCGCGTCAAAAACGGACAATTCAACTCCCGCGTCGGATGGCAATATACCCTTGGATATTATCGAAACATCTGTCGCCACTCTGGAGCGCTGGCTTGATCAGATGGGAAAGACTTTGGACCCGGAACCCAAGGCCAGAGCCACGGCGCTGCTTTGTAAAATCCTCTGGGACGCCAGAAAAGCAAAGGCGAAGCCCGATTTAGGTGACTACCTAAAACTGGTTGTGGGGTAGGGGCTTTCCCCTACTACACCCTGAAACGCGAACACTTTACCTTAGTTTGTGTTCGCCTCTGTGGCGAAGGGCAGTTCCAGCCGCCCGGACTGAGGCTCGATGTCGGTCGAGATCAACCCGCGATGTCAATTCAACGCTCCGCCATGCCGTCGACGGCATGGGGCTTGATATACACGGGATGTGCCAATGGCCGATATCGACGATGAACTCTTTGAATTAGAACAATTAGTTCTCAAGGACGCGAAATCTAAAGATTCCATTAACCCTCCAATTTGCAAATTGGAGGACTCGCGCATTGCCCGGCTTGCAATTTGCGCCATTACGGCTCTGGCCCTGGCTCAGCTGGTGGCCTTCTCTATAATCACCCTAGCTCGAGCGGAGGCGATACCGGACAGCTCACCCCCACTGATCAAGGAGTATCAAAAACCGCTCGGTTTGTGCCAAATCAGCTACCAAGTCACGATCATTCCCGCTTATTTTTGTGCCAAACGCTCACGCCCAAAAGCACAACTAACTCAATGTATTTACTAACCTTTTACCCTTTCCCCCGCAGTGCCAAACCGATCACCTCCCCACAGACCCCAGTTCCTTAACCCGGAAAAATCACGTGACTTTTTTCGGAGGGCCTATCGGCCCGATTTTTCTCTCCGGCCCCGGATTTTCCGAAGCCCTGTTCCGGGCTGGACGATGTCGGCTGCGAAAACCCGGAAAAATCACGTGACTTTTTTCGGAGGGCCTATCGGCCCGATTTTTCTCTCCGGCCCCGGATTTTCCGAAGCCCTGTTCCGGGCTGGATGACCCGGAAAAATCACGTGACTTTTTTCGGAGGGCCTATCGGCCCGATTTTTCTCTCCGGCCCCGGATTTTCCGAAGCCCTGTTCCGGGCTGGAGGATGTCGGCTGCGAAAAGGGGCATATGGTCGCGGCGATACAACTAATAAAAGAAAAACTGTCGTCAAGGAGACATGCGACATCTTCCTTCCACGGGAAGAGGATTGTTTTCCGGTGATGTCGGTGGGGAAGGGGAGGCTTACGGAGGCGAGAGACAGCGCCAAGCGGTGAA
>NZ_JBLAVB010000026.1:0-34301 GCF_047263945.1 Rhodospirillum sp. A1_3_36
GGTGGTGGCGTTGGTCTCCAGGAACTCCAGCGCCGCCCGGGAGCGGATTTTGCGCGCTTTGTGCACGAGGAGGGTGTTCCGGGGTAGACCGAGGATATAGTCGACGCCGTTGGCCTCGCACCAGCGCGTCAGATTCCCCCGGAGGAAGCCGGAATCTCCGCGTACCAGGATGCCCACCTTGGGCCAGGACTTCCGGATGCGCGTGACGATCCGTTTGATCGCTCCCTTGGCCCCTTTGGCGCCGTCGACATTGCCATGGCGGAGTTTCGCCATAAGCAGGTGGGGGCCGCAAGTGACATAGAGCGGCAGGAAGCAACTGTGTTCATAATACCCGTGAAAGAACCCGCCCATTTGATGGCCGTGGGTTTTGATGTCCGTGGCGTCGATATCCAGGGTGATCCGCTCGGGTGGGCTGTTGTGGCTTTCCAGGAACAAATCGACGAAGAGGTCCTGGAGATGGGCCGGTTGGGCGGTGATTTTGTGATAACGCCGGTTGTTGTCCTGAAAGCTCCGTTCCATTCGCCCCAGGGTGGAACTTCCGGCCAGGGATTTGAGGGGGTCGTTTCCCTTTAGGTTCGCCTCGCCCAGGAGCTTCAGCAGCGGATCATGGCGCAGGCTGTCGTGGTCGGTGAGATCCTCGTAACCGAGAGCGATACCCGTTACCCTCTGGGCAAGCAGATTGGGCAATGTATGAGTGACCTGATCCTGTGCGCGCCGATCCTCGAAACAGGCTGCCATGCGCCCAAACAGGTTCAGGCGCTCCGCTGTCTCCCGTAACAACACCCCGCCCGCGTTTGAGGTAATGTCACCCCCATCAAAGGCGGCGAGAACCTGCCTTTTCCCATGATCGCCAAACCGCATCCCTGAAAAACACCCCGTAATTTCTCACCCAGCCTCCATTATAACCTAACTCACTATTATCATTCACTCTTTCTAAGGCCAGCCGACTGCCCGGTGACTTTTCCGGGTCAAAGGCGGCGAGAACCTGCCTCTTCCCGTGATCACTGAACCGCATCCCGAAAAAACACCCTGTAATTTTTCACCTACCCCGCAGTATGCCGTAATTATCTGTTATCATTCCCTATTCCAGGGAATGCGCGCTGGCGGCGTGACTTTTCCGGGATGAAGGGACTGAGCGATCCGAAATAGACGGTCGCTCTCTTTGCCGGTTCGACGGATGTTCGATCCGAGGTCGGAAGGTGTCCGTTTTTCGGTCGTCCCAGGTGGGGTGAAAGGCCCTCTCATCGCCGAAGAAATTCAAAAAGTATCTTTATATCAAATATTTATATTGAGGTGGCGCCGCTTTCTTCCCAATGGAAGCAAACCTGCATCTTCTTCCAAAGCAACCAAGACCGAAGCGGTGAGACGGGTCAACCCTTCCGCCGTTTGGGCAAGGGCCGGGCACGCGAAGCGCTCCCGGCGCCGGGTGAATGCCGCGACCAAATGGGAGGAGAAACGCGACATGACATTTCAGATCAATATCGACAACGGGGGGACCCTGACGGACGTGTGCATCATGTCCGGCGGCGCTGCCTGGAAAACCAAGGTCCTGACCACACCCTACGACTTGTCGAAATGCTTCTTCGAAGGGCTGCGCAAGGCCTCCGAAGTGGTGTACGGCGCCGCCGACGTGAAGCGCCTGCTCGAGGACGTGGACCTCATCCGCTATTCCACCACGCAGGGCACAAATGCCATCTGCGAACGCAAGGGGCCCAAGCTGGGTTTGGTCATTGATGCCGCGGCCACGGATTTGCCCAAGGCGCTGCGCGACCATGACCCGGAAGTGTACGACGCCCTGGTTGGGGACCGCGTGGGCTTCATCGATCCCGCCGTGCTGAATGGCGCGGACGCGGAAGTCGACGTGGTCAAGGTCATCAACCAGCTGACCGCCAAGGGCGCCAACCGTCTGGTGGTCTGTTTCGCCCACGACGCTTTCCACGCCGACGAGGAGCAGGTCAAGAAAATCGTCCTGCGCAAATATCCCCGGCACCTGCTGGGCGCGGTGCCGGTGCTTTATGCCTCCGATCTGACCGTGGACCGGGACGCCGATCGACGGGCTTGGTCGGCGCTCATCAACTCCTTTCTGCACCCCTCGATGGAAGCGTTTCTCTACAACGCAGAAAACCGTCTGCGGGAATACCGAGCCAAGAACCCGTTGCTGATTTTCCGCAATGACGGGGACGCGTCGCGGGTGGCCAAGACCGTGGCGATCAAGACCTACAGCTCCGGCCCCCGGGGTGGCATGGAAGGGGTGAAGAGCTTCTCCGCTCTCTATGGTTTTCGGGATGCCGTTTCCATCGACGTGGGCGGTACCACCACCGATATCGGCCAGTGCACCGAAGGCAAGGTCGCCGAGGTCCGCCGGGGCCACGTGGAAGGGATCAGCGTCTCCTTCCCCCTCTGCGAGATCATGAGCGCGGGCGCCGGTGGCAGTTCCATTTTCGGGGTCAAGGACGACTTGATCACCATCGGTCCGGAAAGCGTGGGTGCCCTGCCGGGACCGGCTTGCTTCGGCCGTGGCGGCAAGGAAGCCACCATCACCGACGCCAGCCTGCTGGCCGGCCTGTTCGATCCCAAGTCCTACTTCGGTGGGGGGATGGAACTGGACCTGGCTCGTGCCGAGGCCGCCGTCAAAGCCAACGTGGCCGAGCCCCTGGGCATGGATGTCGATGCCGCCGTCCTGGCCATGTCCGAGGCCTTCGAGGCCAAGGTGGCCGCGGAACTGCACCGCTGCACCAGGATCGTCGAGGACACGGTCCTGCTCGCCTTCGGTGGCGCGGGCCCGCTCAACGCCTGCGGCGTGGCCGAGAAGGCGGGTATCCGCCGGGTCGCCATTCCGGCCATGGCCGCGGTGTTCTCCGCCTACGGAATCGGATCCTGCGACGTCTCCCAACGCTATGCCATCGGCCTGGATGATCACACCGACGTCGCCTTGGGAGCCGCGCTCGCCGGACTGAAGGACAAGGCCGCCCGCGACATGTTCGCCGAGGGCTACGGTCCCGGAACCTACACCCTGAAGGCCCGGCTCGTCGCCGAAACCGCCCAGGGCGACGTGGTCCATGACCTGGGTGACGGCGCCACCTTCCCTGCAGCGCTGGCCTCCTCGCCCACCGTCGAGTTGGAACTGACCGCGGTCAAGAGCCTGCGCCACACGGAGCATCGTCACATGGGAATGGGACGGGGCGGAGCCGCCAAGGCCGCCGAAACCCGGCTGGCCCTGGTGGTCGGCGAGGGACGTGTCGCCCTGCCGGTCTATCGCCTCTCGACCATGGCCCCGGGAGACTACGCTCAGGGCCCCGCCATCCTGGAGGAAGACTTCTTCACGGCCCGCGTTCCCAAGGGGTGGGGCTTCGTCGTGTCCGAGGCGGGCGACATCATTCTCGACAGGGAGGACTAATCCATGAAAGTACCCATGACCGAATACCTGCGGATCGACCTGGAAACCGAAAAGTGGGAATGCCGCGTCTGCGGCCATGTGATCGCGCCTGCGGATGGCAACTACAAGGAAGGCTTGTTGGTGCACAACCGGGACCCCCGGGAAATCCATCCGCCGATCATTGATCCCGACCGCTATCGCTTCACCTTCAGCCCGGACCCCGATTGGGTGCGCATCCTGGAATTCTGCTGCCCCAGTTGTGGCACGCAGATGGAGACGGAATACGCCATCCCTGGCCATCCCCCCCTGTGGGACATGCAGGTCGACGTCGCCGCTCTGAAGGCCCAATGGGCCAAGCGCGACCAAGGGAAGCTGCCCGACGCCGGACCCGCCGTGGTGCCGGGACGTCTCCACGGTCATTGAGGGAAGCGCCGCCCGCCCTTCGGCGCGGGCCAATCGCCGCCCGCCCTTCGGCGGGGGCCAACCAACGAACCCGGAAACGGACCGCGCGAAACAGCGGCCTTCCGGAACCGAGAGTAGGGAGCGAACATGAAACGTGTATCCGTTGATATCGGCGGGACCTTCACGGACTGCTTTGTCGTCTGGGGCGACCAATATATCGAGACAAAGGCCCTGACCACCCACCACAACCTGGCGATGGGGTTCAACGAAGCCCTGGGCAAGGCGTGCGAAGTCCTGTCCCTGCGCCTGGAGGAGGTCCTAGCTACGGTGGACAGCGTCCGCTACGCCACCACCCTGGGCACCAACGCGTTGATCGAGCACAAGGGGCCCCGCATTGGCATGTTGGTCACTGCGGGCTACGAGGCCACCGTGCCGCTCAGCCGAGCCCGGGGGTACGGGGAGGGGTTGGACAACCTGGGTCAACAGGACATGCCCAACGCCAAGCGGCCCGATCCCCTGGTGGAGCCTCATATGATCCGGGGCGTGCGCGAGCGCCTGGATTTCCAGGGCAAGCTGGTCATGCCGCTGGACGAGGACGACCTGCGCCACCAGATCCGCGAACTGGTGGACCGGGGCGCCCAGATCATCGTCGTGGCGCTGGTCAACGCGGTGGTCAACCCCGCCCATGAACAGCGCATCGAGGAAATCCTGCTGGAGGAATATCCCTCCCACCTGCTGGGCGCCATTCCGGTGATCCTGTCCCACCAGGTCGCGGGCCGAAAGGGCGAATACGTGCGGGCGACCTCGGCCATCGTCGACGGCTACCTGCACTCCACCATGTACCACGCGCTCTCCACCCTGGAGCAGAACCTGCGGGCCCACAGCTATGAAAAGCCCATGCTGGTGATCCACAACTCTGGTGGCATGGCGCAACTGAACTCCACCGATGCCCTCCAGACCATCCATTCCGGCCCGGTTTCGGGCATCGGCGCCTCGGAACACCTGGCCATGCAGGCCGCGCTCGGCAACGTCGTGGCGACCGACATGGGGGGCACCAGTTACGACATCGGCATCGTCGTCGAAGGGGGGGTGAAGCACTACGACTTCAACCCGGTGATCGACCGTTGGCTCGTTTCCGTCCCCATGGTGCATCTGGTGACCCTGGGCGCGGGCGGTGGCTCCATCGCCTCCTACGATCGCATGTACAAGACCGTGAAATGCGGTCCGGAAAGCGCCGGATCCGATCCCGGCCCCGCCAGCTACGACCGGGGCGGCATGCGTCCGACGGTGACCGACGCCGATCTGTTGCTGGGCTACCTGGATCCGGAGAACTACGCCGGTGGATCGATCCCCCTGAACCCGCGGCGGGCCAAGGCCGCGGTGGAGGACGCCCTCTGCGACGAGTTGGACTGTTCCGTGATCGAAGCGGCCAAGCTGATCCGCGAAAAGGTGGATGACAACATGGCCAACGGCCTGTTCACCGAACTGCGGGCCCGGGGCTACGACCCCAAGGACTTCACCATGCTCGCCTACGGCGGCAATGGTCCGCTCCATTGCTGCGGCATCGCCCAGAACCTGAACATCGACAAGATCCTCGCTCCTCCCCTGTCGTCGGTCTTCTCGGCGGTGGGCGCGGGCAACATGCACCAGCTGCACATCCACGAGCAGTCCCTCTACATGGTGCTCTATGACAGCAACACCCGGAACATCTTCGACGACTACACCCGGTTCAACGGCATCGTCGCCGAGCTGAAGGAGCGCGGTAAGCAGGATCTGCTGCGCCAGGGCGTGCCCGCGGACATGATCCGTCACGACCTGGAACTGGACATGCGCTACGGCAACCAGCTTGTCCAGACCACCGCGGTGGTCCCCAAGCACGAGGTCCATGGTCCGGGCGATGTGCTGGCGATCATCTCCCAGTTCTCCAACGACTACGGAAAGCGGTTTGGCGAGGGCTCCCAGGCGCCGGAGGCGGGCATCCGCATCAACACCATTCGGGTGGCCACTTACGCCAAGCATGAAACCGTCCAGTTCCAGGACATCAAGCCCGTGGCCAAGCCGGAACGCAAGGCGCCGCCCGCGCCCAAGTCCACGCGCAGCTGCCATTTCGTTGGCCATGACAGCCCCTTCGAAACCCCGGTCTGGGCCCGCAAGGACCTGGACCCCGGCGTGGAGATCCAGGGCCCGGCCATCGTCGCCTCCGAGGTCACGACCTTCCTGGTCAATCCTGGCTGGACCTACGTGACCGCCAAGCAGGGCGCGTCCTGGTTCCTGCGCAACGAAGACCCCGTGACCCGGCACTGAACGGCGCGACTCCCCGGCGTGGCCAACGCGCCGGGGACAACGAAACCGATAGGAGGAAAAATCCAATGAATCAGATCACCAAGGCGCCGACGTCCGAGGAAATGGACCTGATCAAGAAGTTCCTGGACGACACGACCCTGTTCCTGGGTCCCGATCCGGAGATCATGCAGAACCATGACCTGATGCCGCGCACGGCCCTCGAGGAAGAGGCCATCGGCAAGGTCGCCGACACCCATACCATCGCCAAGATCCGCGACCGCATCCAGTCCGGTTGCGACGAAGGCTATGAGATGGTCGAACAGATGGGCGCGGCCCCCGGCGCCAAGTGGGGGGACGTCATCACCGGCGTCTATTCCGCTTCCGGCGACCTGGCCATCGCCTCGGCCGGTGGGGTGCTGATCTTCTCGGCTCTGGTCCACCACCCGATCAAGTTCATCATCAAGAACTGGATGAATGACCCCACCGTTGGCGTGAACGAAGGCGACGGCTTCATTCACAACGACAGCCGCTACGGCAACGTCCACAACACCGACCAGTCCATGATTCTGCCCATCTTCCACAAAGGCAAGTTGGTCTGCTGGGTGGCCTCCACCGTGCACGAGGGGGAAAACGGCGCCATCGAGCCGGGCGGCATGCCCTCCATGGCCGAAAGCCCGTCGGACGAAGGCCTGAAGATGTCGCCCTTCAAGGTGGTCGAGAACTACCAGATCAAGCGCGATATCCTGACCTTCCTGCAGAACTCCGTGCGCGAGCCGAAGCTGCAGTACGAGGACATGAAGGTGAAGCTCTTCGCCTGCCTGCGCATCAAGCAACGCATCGAGGAGACCCTGAACACCGACGGTCCCGAGGCCTTGGTCTCCACCCTGCGCCTGACCATGGAGCAGGTCCGCGCCGAGGTGAAACGCCGCGTTTCCGAATGGCCGGACATGACCGTGCGCACCTACATCATCCAGGATTCGACCCTGCGCGAGAACTGCCTGGTCAAGATCAACTGCAAACTGACCAAGACCGGCGATCGGTTGATCTTCGACTTCCGGGGATCCAGCCCGGAATTCACCAACCGCGCGACGAATACCATCGTCGCCGGGCTGAAGGGCATGCTCGCCCAGGTTTTCCTGTGCTACGTCTGGCCCGACCTGCCCCGCGGTCAGGCGGCCTTCGCGCCCATCGAGGTGATCACCGATCCCCATTCGATCGTGAACTGTTCCTATGACGCGCCCAACAGTCAGTCCCTGATGTCCATCTTCACGGGCTTCACGGCGGGCCAGCACGCGGTGGCCAAGTTCCTCTACTCCTGCCCGGAGAAGTTCACCAAGGTCCACGCGCCGACCTTCAACATGATCAACACCTTCATCTGGGGGGGCGTCAGCCAGCACGGCGAGACCCTGGGCAACCTCTGCGCCGACCTGAACGGTATGGGCGCGGGCGCCACCGCCGACCGGGATGGCGAACATGCCCTGGCGCCGATCTTCGCCACGATGGCCGATATCGGCGAACAGGAATTGAACGAGGAGGAAGTGCCCTTCCTCCAGTTGGTCTCCAAGAAGATGACGCGGGATGCCATCGCGCCGGGCAAGTACCGGGGCGGCCAGGGCTACACCATGATGGTGGCCACCAAGGACAGCGAGCAGTGGGGCTTCATGACCGTCTGTCAGGGCGCCAAGTTCCCGCCGCTGCAGGGTCTGTTCGGTGGCTACGCCTGCGGCGCCTATCCCCTGTCCAAGGTCAAGGACGTCGACGTCTACGACATCCTGATGAATGACCCGGGCAAGTTCCGCCACTCCATCGAGGAAATCATGAACGAGCGTCCCTTCGAGGACGCGAGTTACACCACCCACCACATGGGCATGGGCTTCGAGATCTCGAAGCGCGGTGAGCTGTTCATGATCAGCCAGGGCGCGGGCGCGGGGTACGGCGACCTGCTGGAGCGCGATCCGGTCAACGTGATCAAGGATATCGAGGAGGGACTGATCTCTCCGGACGTGGCCGCCCGCCTGTACAAGGTGGTCTTCGACCGCGCGACGCTCGCCATCGATTTCGCCGCCACCGACGCCGCCCGGGCCGAGGAACGAAAGGCCCGTATCGCCCGGTCCATTCCCTATTCCGAGTTCATCGAGGGATGGAACCAGCCCAAGCCGCCGGCCCACCTGATGTACTTCGGCTGCTGGGGAGACGACGTCGACACCCTGTACATGGGAGGCGAGGGCAAGACCCGGCGCGGGGACGAGCCCAAGCCCAACTACATGGCCCACCCCAAGGACGTGCGGATCGCCGAACTGGAAGCCCGTCTGGCCGAGGTCGGCGCGCTGGGAGACGAGAAGCAATGACCCTGTCCCTCGCGGAGTATCTGACCGGGCCCCGGGGCTCGGACCCGCCGCGGGTCTGGTTGGAGTCGTCGGGCTATGCCCGGCGACTTCTCCTTGGGCCGGGGGGCGATCCCTGGGCCGAGGGCGCGGCGAAATATCTTCAGTTCCTGACCCAGGCCTGCGGCCTTCTGCGTCCGGACGTGGTGACGGTGAACCTGGGGGAGCTCTTCCGATCCTGGCTGTCGCGCCATCCGGATCTGGTCAGCGACATGGGGGCCAAGAAACGGGCCACCTATCCCCTGCGCCGTATGCTCGAGGAACAGGGACCCCGGGATCTGCTCGACGAGGTCTGCGGTGCCGTGGCGAACAGTCTTGGGGGGCAAGCTCCCCTGGTTCTCTCCATGCCTTCTCCCCATGACTGGCTTCGGGAAACCGCGGAGATCACCGGGCGGGACTTCGACACCGAGGACCTGGACGCCTCGGAGGACGCCGCCATGTACATGGCCGACTTCATCCGCTGCGTCTCGACACGTCCCCTGTCGGGGCTGTTGCTGGAAGAGGGGGGGGCGCCCGGTCCCGCCGACCGCTACACGCCGGTTCTCAACGCCGCGCGGCATTACCGGTGGGCGGTGGCCGGACGGAACATCACGGCGGGACAGGAAGCGCTGTTTGATCTGGCCATCGGAACCGGACCGGATGTTCAGGGCCTCGACGTGGGGACTGTCCTGTTCGCGGGGGGGCCGGTTCCACCCCTGTCCGGAGGCGCCTTCTATTACGCCAAGGTGCCCGAGACCCACGCGCCGGAACAGGTTCTGGATGCCCTGAAACGACTGCGGATGTGAGAGAGCGGCGTTGAAAGGGCGGACGGGGTGGCATTGGGGGGCCGCCCCGTCCTCGCGTTCGTCGCGGTTCAGCCCCGGGTCGCGCGCAGGCGGGAAACGCGGTCCCGCAGACCAAACCTGTCGAGCTTGACATAGAGCGTGCTTTTCGCCAGCCCCAACTCCCGCGCCACGGACGCCAGATTGCCCTGGTTGGCGAGGAGAACCCGTTCGATGGCGTCTTTCTCGGCGATTTCGAGGGGCGTCAGGCCGTCGGCTTCTCCTTGGGTGAGAGACTCGTCGGTGCCGCCCGTCCCAAAGTCGTCGTCCAGAAGGTCGCTGGGGAGGTGTTTGGCCTCCAAAGGTCCGTTGCCCCCGATGAGCAGGGCGCCTTCCAGGGCGTTGCGCAGTTCTCGGATGTTGCCCGGCCATTGGTGTGCCCCCAACCGGGCGAGGAACGACGGCGCGACAGCGGGCACGGGGACGTCGTAGCGGCCGGCGATGTCGGCGAGCAAATAGTCGACCAACAGGGGCAGGTCTTCCAGGCGGTCGCGCAGGGCTGGCAGGCGCAGACTGGTCACTGCGATCCGGTAATAGAGATCCATGCGGAACCGGCCTTCCCGGACCTCCTCCTTCAAGTCCCGGTTCGTGGCGGTGATCAGGCGAAAGCTGACCTTGCGGGGGCTGTTCTCGCCAATCCGATAGACCTCCCCCGTTTCCAGAACGCGCAGCAGGTGAGGTTGCAGATCCAGGGGCATTTCCCCGATTTCATCGAGGAAGAGCGTTCCTCCGTCGGCGGCCTCGAACTTGCCCGTCATGCCACCCCGCCGGGCGCCGGTGAAGGCCCCTTCCGTGTATCCGAACAGTTCGCTGCTTAGCAGGTCCCGGGAAAAGCCGCCGCAGTTCAGGGCCAGGAAAGGGGCCTTGGGGTTCCGTCCGGTGGCATGGAAGGCCTGGGCGAAGGCGTCCTTGCCCACGCCCGTTTCCCCCAGAAGCAGAACCGGCGCCGTGCTCCGGGCCAAAAGGCGGGCACGTTCGACGGCGGACAGGTAGGCGGGCGCCTCGCCCACCAGGGTGTCGAAGGCGTCGGTTCCCGCCGCTCCCGGTGTTGGCAGGACGCGGACCCGGGACCGCCGCATGGTCGCGCTCTTGTCAGGCAGGACGAGGAAGGAGCCCAGTCGCTGTCCCTTGATGCGAATGGTTTCGATCCAATTCGCGTCAATCCATTCCGGGATGTTTTCCGTGCTGGGTTCTCCCTGGCGGCAGGGCAGGGTCAGGTCACGGATACCCAGTCCGGCGCTGTCCCCGGTGTGGGCCATGGAGGACATGACTTCGGCGGCACGTTCGTTGGCCTTCACCGGACGTCCGTGCCGGTCGAAGACGATCAACCCGTCATTGCCGATCCCGCTCAGGCGTTCGAGATAGTGGTTGAGCAGGCGATAGCGCAGGGTCAGTTCCCGGCGGGCCAATCGGTTTTCAATGCGTCCGGCCGCGGCGACGGCCAGGGCCAGGCTGTGGCGGCTGTAACTGGTCGTCAGTCCGGAAATGTCGATCGCGCCCAGAATGGCGTTGTTCGTTGGATTGCGGATGACGCTGGCGGAGCAGGACCACCGCTTGATGCCGGAACAGAAATGCTCTCCGGCATGGATCTGGATCGGTTGCCCGATTTGCAGCGCCGTGCCAATAGCATTGGTGCCGCAACTTCCCTCGGCCCAATTCGCGCCTGGCATCAGGTGTATTTTCTCCGACGGATCGCGGAGCTTGGTATCACCCTGGACGCTCAGAATGGAGCCGGAGGTGTCGGTCAACACCATCACCGTCCCCGTTTCCGAGAGAAAATCCCGGGCTGAAGCCATCACGCCAGCGCTGGCGCGGACCAAATCGGCGTTGGTCACCAAAAGGTCGTGCAGGGCATCGTCCTGGACCGGTGGCAGGGCCTGTTCCCGGGATGGGTCCACCGCCCCGTGGCAGCGCCGCCAGGAATCGTCGATCATGCGACGAAGGGCGCTTGATCCAGACTCTTGTCCCCGTAGGAACCGCTCCCAGGACTGTTCCACCTGCGCGTTGTTTTCAGGGCGCGAGAATTCCTGACGCATGGCGTTCCCGCCCATTGCGTAACCTCCCTTTTATATTCGGGCCCCGGATTCCATCCCCGTCCCCTGTCCTTCCCCTCCCTGGGAATTGTTCACGACGGGGGTTCGGGCCGTTCCATTGCGACGGGCCCCTTGTTTTGCTTCCTTTCGTTCTATCACCGAAATTCCACGGGGCCTAGGTCTTCAAAACCCTGGGGTGAACCGGTATCCGGAGCCGGAGGCCGTGGATGGGGGAAGGTCGGTGTCCAAAAGGGGGATGAGTGACGGGAAAGAGCGCGGGATTCGGTATGGAAAATGCGTCCTGAACGGGTGTTTTTTCGGGGAAAAACAAGCGATTTGACCGACCGATTATCGGACGGTTCCCATGGGGGCGAGGACGGAGATCGGACTCATGTCCGGGGCCTGTCATGGGTGCGGCGCGGTAAACCATTGATTGTGTTGGCCGCTCGTAAACTGGAAAGAAACCTGCATCTCTTCTCAGGTGTCCCCCATCGGAAGGAGCCCTGAACCATGGCCATGACCACCGCGACCGGACGTGTTCCGGTGACCCTGTTGACGGGTTTTCTGGGGGCTGGGAAGACCAGTCTGATCAATCGTCTGGTCACCGGCCCTGACATGGCTTCCGTCGCTGTTTTGATAAACGAATTTGGCGAAATTGGCATTGATCACCACCTTGTAGAGCGAATCGACGATGCCCTGGCCATCCTCGAGTCGGGCTGCCTGTGCTGTACGGTTCGGGGGGAGTTGATATCCGAATTGCAGGGGCTTCATGACCGCATGGCCCGGCGCGAGATCCCACCCGTGACCCGGATCCTGATCGAGACCACGGGACTGGCCAATCCCGCCCCCGTGGTCCGGGCCCTGACCGAGGATCGCTTCGTGTCCGCCCGTTTCCTGTGCGATGGAATCGTGACCGTGGTGGACGCGGTCCATGGACGCGCGACCTTGGAGGAACACGGGGAAGCCCGGGTTCAGGTGGCCATGGCCGATCGCTTGGTCCTGTCCAAGACCGACCTGGCGGGGCGGGCGGAACGGGCCGCCGTGGAGGCCCGGCTCGCGGCGCTGAATCCGTCGGCGCCGGTGCTGGATGGGGCGCGGGACGGCGGACTGGATCCCGCCGAGCTGTTCGGGGGAGGTTGTTATGCTTCGGAAGCCGAACCCGCCGACCCCCAGGCTTGGGTGGGACACGTCCAAGAGCGTGACCATGACCACGACCATGGTCACGACCATCCATCCGAGGACGATCCGCATTTCGGAAGCGCGGCGCGGTCCTTTTCCGTTCGCCTGCCGGGGGCCCTGAGTTGGCGTGGGTTCGCGCTACGTCTGGGTCAGGTCCTGGCCCGGTGGGAGGGTCGGATCCTCCGTTTGAAGGGGATCGTGGCGGCGCGGGGCCGGTCCGAACCCATGGCCATCCAATGCGTGGGGCGTGTGGCCTATCCTCCGGTCGCCCTGTCGCGCTGGCCATCCTCGGGCCCCCTGGCCGATGGGCGGGGCGTCCTGGTGGTGATTGGCGAGGGTCTGACGGGGGAGGACGAGGCGGCGATCACCGCCCTGTTGACCGATTGCCCCGATGATCGCGCCGCCCTGCGCCAAGCCATGGCGATCCCCGGTCTGCCCACCCGACCCTGGTTGGCCGAGCGGATCCCCTTGGCCCCCCCTCCGGGGATGGAGTCCGACGCCTTCGTCATCCAGCCCCGCTACCTGCGTTAACGGCGTAACAGAGAGAACAGCGACAAATGACCGGTATTCATGTGATTGGCAGTGGACATACGGCTTTCGGGCGGTTTGACGCGCGAAGCCTGGAAGATCTGGAGGTGGAGGCGGCCCGCGAGGCCTTGGTCGAAGCGGAAATGCCCGGCGAGGGCATCGACGCGGTCTTCCTGGGGCATTTCAACGGGGGCATGGCTGCGGACGGCTTCGCCTCCTCCCTGGTCCATCAGGCCGATGATGGCCTGCGGTTCAAACCGGCGACCCGGGTGGAAAACGCCTGCGCGTCGGGGTCCGCGGCCATCCATGCCGGGATCAATGCCATCCGCGCGGGGCAGGCCCGCAATGTCCTGGTCGTCGGGGTCGAGAAGATGACCCACCGCACCACCGAGGAGGTCACCGCCGCCCTGGGAAGCGCGGGCTACCAAGGACACCCCGACGAAGCGGGTCTGAGCTTTCCCCAGGTCTTCGCCCGGGTGGCCGAGGCCTATCGGGAGCGGTATGGCAATCCCATGACCGCCATGGCGCGGATCGCGGCGAAAAATCACGCCAACGCCATGGGCAACCCGCTTGCTCAGATGCGCCGCGAACTGAGCGTCGAGGCCTGTGATACGGTCTCCGACAAGAACCCCTTGATCGCGCCGCCCTTGCGCCTGTCGGATTGCTCGTTGATTTCCGATGGCGCGGCCGCGGTTGTCCTGAGCGGAACCCCCGGTCCGGTCGGGGCCTCCGTCCACATCGCCGCGGCGACCCATGTTTCCGACTTCCTGCCCATGCACCGTCGGGATGTCCTGGCCTTCGAGGGGCCGAAACGGGCCGTGGCCCAGGCCTATGACGCGTTGGGGATCACCGCCAAGGATGTTCATTTCGCCGAGGTCCACGACTGCTTCACCATCGCCGAACTGTTGATGTACGAGGCTCTGGGGCTCTGCGGGCCGGGACAGGGCGCGCGGCTGCTCGAGGAAGGCGTGGTGCACAAGGGCGGCTCCCTTCCGGTCAATCCTTCCGGCGGATTGAAGGCCAAGGGCCATCCGGTGGGGGCGACGGGGGTGTCCATGCATGCCCTGGCCTTCCGCCAGTTGACGGGTCGGGCCGGGGAGATCCAAGTCCCGGGGGCCGGGGTCGGTCTGGTGGTCAACATGGGCGGTGCCGCGGTGGCCAACTACGCCACCATTCTGGAAGCCGGATCCGGGCGGCGCTAGGCCATGGCCCGGGCCCTCCACCAGATCCAACGGACCGCTCCCCGCCTGGGGCAGGCCATGCGCAGGGCCATTTCCTTCCTGCGCATGGACAACGCCGATCTGACGGGCTTCCTGGTGGGCGAAGCGGCGGACAATCCCTGTCTGGACGTCCGCGTGCCCCTGCCCGAGCGGGACGGGGGAAGCGCGGCCCGGTCCTGGGCGCGGTCGGGGACTGGGATGGGTGATCTGGACCTCGACGGCTTGGCGGCGCCATCGGGGGGGCTGCACGCCCATGTGATGGCGCAGGTCGGGCTGTTGTTTTCCCCGGGACGGACCCGGGAGATCGCGATGGCCTTCGTCGAGGGGCTCGAGCCCAGTGGCTGGTTGTCCACCGGGGTGGCCGAGGTCGCGCGTGCCGCGGGGTGCACCCAAACGGACGCCGAGCGGGTCCTCGCCCGGCTAAGGACCATGGAGCCGACCGGGTTGTTCGCCCTGTCCCTGGCGGATTGCCTGGGGCTCCAACTGGCCGAACGGGGGGAATTGAGCGGGCCCATGGAGCGGTTGCTCGCGAACCTGCCCCTGTTGGCCAGGGGGGACGGTCCAGCCCTGGTGCGGATCTGCGGCGTTCCGCCCCGGGAGATGGCGCGGCTGGTGACCCTTGTCCGGCGCCTGAATCCCAAGCCCGGGGCTCTTTTCGATGGCGGCGCGGAGCCAATCCGCCCGCCGGATTTGGTGGTGGATCGGGACGCCGCGGGGGAATGGACGGTGTCCCTCGACCGGGGGACGGCGCCGGACGTGCGTGTGTCCGAGGTCAATGGAACGAAGGAACAGAGGGCGGAGGCCCAGGGGATCATCCGCGCCCTGTCGCGGCGGACCGATCTGGTGCTTCGCGTCGCCGCCCACGCGGTCGCCGCCCAACGGGACTTTCTGGAAGGGGGCCCCACTCTGTTGCGCCCCTTGACGACCCGGGACGTCGCCCTGGCCCTGGGCGTGCACGAAACCACCGTGGGGCGGATCCGGAGCGGTCTGTTGGTCCGCGTGCCGGAAAGATTGGTGCCCATGCGAGCTTTTTTCGGTAGGGGGGCGGTCAAGACCACCGATGGGCGGGCCGTGGCGGGGGAAGCCATCGGTGCCCTGGTGACGGAACTGATCCGCGCGGAATCCCCCCAGGCTCCGTTGACGGACGGGGATTTGGTCAAGGCCTTGGCGGACAAGGGGATCTTGGTCTCCCGTGAAACCGTCGGCAACTGGCGCCGCAGGGAAGGTCATGGCGGTGCCAGGGACCGGGGTCCTCGCGGCGCTTTGGCAACAAAAATCAGGAGGAAGGAATGAACAAGACGTTCGGGTCGGCCAGGGAGGCTCTTGATGGGCTCCTGTTCGACGGGATGATCATCGCCGCAGGGGGCTTCGGCCTCTGCGGGATACCGGAACTGCTGATCGACGCCCTGGTCGATAGCGGTGTCGCGGACGTGACCGTCGCGTCCAACAATTGCGGTACCGACGGATTGGGGTTGGGCAAGATGCTCGACGCCCATCGGATCCGTAAGATGATGGCTTCCTACGTGGGAGAGAACGCCGAATTCATGCGCCAGTACCTGTCTGGAGAGTTGGAGCTGGAGTTCAATCCCCAGGGCACGCTGGCCGAGCGCATGCGCGCTGGCGGCTGCGGTATCCCCGGCTTCTATACCAAGACCGGCGTGGGAACCGTGGTGGCCGAGGGCAAGGAGCTCAAGGACTTCGACGGCGAGACCTACGTGCTGGAGCGCGGCATCGTCGCCGACCTGTCCATCGTCAAGGCCTGGAAGGCCGACGAGACGGGCAACGCCGTCTTCCGCAAGACCGCGCGCAACTTCAATCCGCCCGCGGCCATGTGCGGCAAGGTCTGCGTCATGGAGGTGGAGGAGATCGTGCCCGTTGGCAGCCTGGATCCCGACGCCATTCACCTGCCGGGCATCTACGTGCACCGCCTGATACAGGGGGATCATGAGAAATACATTGAACAGCGAACCACGCGGAAGAGGGAGAATGCGTGATGGCTTGGACCCGCGACCAGATGGCGGCTCGGGCCGCCCGGGAACTCCAGGATGGCACCTATGTGAACCTGGGTATCGGCATCCCGACCCTTGTTCCCAACTTCATCCCCGACGGGGTGACGGTCACCCTGCAGTCGGAGAATGGCATGCTGGGGATTGGGCCTTTCCCTTACGAGGGCGATGAAGACGCCGATCTCATCAACGCCGGAAAGCAGACGATCTCGGAAATGCCCAACTCGGCCTATTTCGACAGCGCGACGAGTTTCGGCATGATCCGGGGCGGGAAAATCGCCATGGCCATCCTCGGCGCCATGGAGGTGTCCGAACGGGGCGACCTCGCCAACTGGATGATCCCGGGCAAGCTGGTCAAGGGCATGGGCGGCGCCATGGATCTCGTGGCGGGTGTCGCCCGTGTCGTGGTGGTCATGGACCATGCCAACAAGCATGGGGAATCAAAAGTCCTGAAGGACTGTACCCTGCCGTTGACGGGAAAAGCCGTGGTCGACCGGATCATCACCAACCTGGGGGTCCTCGACGTTGTCGAAGGTGGTCTGCGCCTTATCGAGACCGCGGATGGGGTCTCGGAGGCGGAACTGCGTGCGGCGACCCAGGCGGCCTTGGTCAATTGACGCTCTGTTCCCCGGAAAGGCGGGTCTTTCGGACCTCTCTCGCCCGCCTTCCTTCCTTGCCGCCGGGAGCAGTGTCTTCCGGCGGCTTTCTTTTCCTCTGACCGATCACCGGATGGAAGGAGCCGAAAGCCGGACGGTACGGGCATGTCTATGAGAGGCCAAGCGAGGGACTCCCTTGGTTTGGGTGGAGCATGGAATTGACTTGCTCCTTTCCGTGGTATTTTCGTTCAAACTAAAAAACCAAATGGGGAGAACCAATGAAAACTCTCGTGGACCAAGGACCGGGTCTCAAGACTGTCGCGGACAAGCCCAACCCGACTCTCCGGGATTCCACCGACGCTGTCGTGCGGATCACCAAGACCACCATTCACGGCATTGATCTGTTGCCTTTTGTTCGTGCCCCGGAAGGCAATGGATGCGCTGAGCGCTTGATCCAAACACTGAAGGAGAACCTTCTCTGGGTACGGACATTCGACACCATTGAGCACCTTCGCCAAGCCCTCTTCGACTTCCGGCGCCGCTACAACGAAGAATGGATCATCCAGCGACACGGATACAAAACTCCGGCCCAGATCCGGGCCGACCAGATCAAACTGCCCGCAATAGCGGCATAGGCTTCAACACGCTGTCTCATTAACCGTGGACCGATACAGGTCCACCCCGTTCAATACGGTCTGAACCATCTCCCGCGCCCAGTCGGTGAACAGGGGGGGGCATCCAGGCGCGCGAGTTCCTTGTCGATCCGAACCCCCTCCGACGCGAGAGTATCGAACGTCTCGATCAGAAAGGCGCCGGAACCCACCGAGGGGTCGACGATCCGCAGATCCTTCAGGCGCTGGCCATAGGCCCGCCAAAAGGCGAGATGGGTCTCGCGAGAGATATTGCCCTGGGTGCGTCGCTCGTCCTCCGAGATCTCGGGCAGGGTCTCCCAACCCAATTCGGTGCGTGCGGCCTTCAAGGTGGCGGCCACGGTCCGTTGAACGATATAGGAGGTCACGTCCTTCGGCGTGCAGTACGCGCCTTCGTCATGGCGCCGCCGGTCGCTCTCGGTGCCTTCCCCGCGGAGGCGGGCCTTCAGGGTCTCGATATCCGTGATGGACTGTTCGAATACCGTCCCCAGGATGTCCACCCGCAGATCCGAGAGGAAGTCGTAGTTGGCCAGCGTCTTGTAGGCCGTGAACAGGTCGTCGTCCAGGCGCAGGCCGTCCATCTCCGGGTTGGCCCTGAACAGGCTTCCGCCATAGGCCGGGATGGAAAGGGAGGGCTCTCCCCGTTCCAGGGCTCGGAACAGCCCCTGGAAGTTCTGCCAGCGGGAGGCCGGGGCGAAGGCATTCTGGCTGTCGTAAGCCTTTTCGATCATCTCCCCGGGGATCAGCCCCAGATCTTCCAGGAAGGCGATGAAGACCAGCCGATCGACGATGGTCTGAGCCAGGGTTACCGCGCGCTCGATGGGGATCGACCCGTTGTTGCGCAGGATGCTTTCCGCCGTGGCGAGGCGCAGATCCCGAGAATCCCGGGAGAACTGAGCGGAGATCCGGCGCAGTTCCTCCTCCCGCGCAGTGTACAGTTCCGTCGTCACCGAGGGACCGGTCTCGGAGATCAGATTGTCCCGGGACAGCAGGCGGAAAAAGAGCTTCAGGTGCTCGTCGTCGGTCGCCAGGGTGGTCAAATCGAAATGCAGGGCGTATTTCGAGGAGCCCTGGTGGTAGAGGCGGAGTTCCTGGTAATTGCTGACGATCACCCACTGGACGGCATCGAACTTGTGGGCATAGGAAAAGGCCTGATCCACGGGGGTGCGGCGATCCTGTTCCCGGTTCTGGCGCAAATCCAGGTCGGCGCCGGGGCCCTTCAATTCGATAACCGCCTGGACGTTTTCCTCGGATCGTTTGTCGCTGAAAAAGCCGAGAACGCCGTCGGGACGGGTCTTGTCGACGTCGGTGATATATTCGGATTGGATGGTCCAACGCCCGAAGCCATCCCGGCGCTTGGCGTAGCCCAGGGCCCGTTCGAACACCACCGTGAAGAAGTGCTCGTGCAGTTCCAATTCCGTCGGACGGTCTTTCTTGGGGAGGGAGAGGATCTGGGTGATCTCGGTTTGCCAGTCCCGCATGGCCTGGCGCTGGCTGTCCAGAGGCTCGACCCCATGGGCGAGGCGCTGCTGGTACGCGGTCGATAACAGGGTCAAGTCTTCGTTCCTGTACACTTGCGCGCGCGCCGCGCCCTGGGGCGGGCCTCACCATGGATAGCGGGATCGACTTATCAGAGTAGCCCGCTGTTTACTAGAAATGAAAGCCAGCGGTGCGGGAAACGGACCCTCGCGGTCATTCCGGAGGGGGAGGGCGGCCCTAGGCAGGGCCGGATCAAGTTGCGCGAATAAAAATGACCAAAAGTCATTGTTGTAAACGTGAAAATCCGCCCGAGGCCTTGAGACGGTCGGGTCATGACGAGGATTGCGATGATTGATGCGATGGGTGGCCGAGGGAGCCCGGTTTGGAGCGAGAGAGAATGCCCGTTATTGGGCCATCAATTCGGCGTAGCGTTGATGATGTAATGTCTTTTCAACATTAAATCGCAGAGTGTTCTTTCTCCCCACCGAAGTCAAGAGAATTGCGGGCTTCAATGGCCGTGTCAGCCCTTGTCGACGGACCAAATAGGCTCCCGATGAAGACGCCTTGGGGTTGCTTTATTTCTCCTGGAGTGTGTGGCTTTTGTGGTCCAACTGGCTGAAATACAACGATTTCAATCTTCCGCTTTTTCTTTCCCCCCCCCAATGGGGATAGTGTCGGGCTGCGGTCTGTCAATCCAGATCGTGGGGCGTCAGAACCTCAGAAGCAATGCGATTCGGCCATACTGGCCGGGTGGCCATGTCGCATGTCCAAGGCGCGAGCCCAAAGGGCATGGCGCCTGTGTGCATTGCTCCAGGTTCTGAACACCCGGCTGTGAGCTGTCGGGATGCCCCAAGAACCTTTGGAACAAAGGGGCATGTACGATGGCTAAACGAAAAAATGGGCGCTGTACGGAGATCGATGTCGCTATTGGACAGCGGATCCGAACCCTGCGGCGGGTGCGGGGGATCACTCAAACCAAATTGGACGAGGCCCTGGGCGTTTCCTTCCAACAGATCCAGAAGTACGAGAAGGGCGTGAACACCCTGGGGCCCAGCCAGTTGGTCCGGCTGTCCAGCTATTTCGACGTGCCCGTTAGTCGGCTCTTCGATGGCATGGAGATCGACATCGACGGCAACGTGGTCGCTAGAACCGAAACCGAGAATGATCTGCACGAGCGCGTGTTGGAGGTCGCCTTCCGGATGAACGCCGTCCCGGACGGTGGTGTCCGGGATCGCCTGCTGGATCTGGTGGGCTCCATGGCCGCGGCTCTCGCCGGTGACTTGGCCCTGGTGCGGCGGCGCGGCAATCCGCCCCCTCAATGAATACCGTGCTGTCTTCGGAATTCCTCCGGGCCGACGCCCATGTGCTTCCTGAAGACGAAGGCGAAATAGTTGGAACTGGAGAAGCCCATGTCGTGGGCGATCTCCGTGATGCTCTCCCGGCTGGTCAGCAGGCGTTCCGTCGCCTTGTGGATCAGGCGTTCCTGGGCGTAGCGGCAGGGCGATTGTCCGAAGGTCTTTTTGAAGGCCCGGCTGAAATGGTGGCGAGACAACCCCGCCTCCGCCGCGAGGGTGTCCACCCCCACGCCCTCTCCCACATGAGCTTCGATGAACGCCAGAACGCGCCTTTGCTGGGCGGTGCCCAGCCCGCCTTTCGCTTGGCTCCGAGGAACCTGGGTTTCTCCGAAGCTGGCCAGAAGATGGCAGGGCAGGCTGGCGGAAATCCGCTCGGCGCAGCGCGTGATGTGATGCTCCCGGCGACCGATCTTGTCGTGGAGCGTGGACGTCAAATATCGAACAATCGTGTCGGATAGGGCTGCCCGTGGGGCGATCCGGGGCATGACCCCATCAAGGAATTCATCGGCGACCTTGGAGAGGAAGGTGGGGGAGAAGGTGATCACCGCGGCGGTTTGCGTGCCCGTCCAATGGAGCTGCACGGGCGTCATCGGGGGAAGGATATGGAACTGTCCGGTCTCCACTCGGTGGCGGATGGAGGTTTGTTCGTCCAGGTCTTGCCAGTCCAGGTCGAAGGGCGCGCCCGCAAGTGAGGACCAATGCCATGGGCTCGAAAGAGAACGCGCCAGGCACTGGGGGGCATGCCGATTGGCGAGACGACGACCACTACACCGCCTTGGCCCGCTTGGATCGGGCATCCTGGGCACGGATCTGGTTCGAGCGGGATCCCAACGCCGTCGCGAAAGAGGCGGTCGGGTATCCCCGGCGGGGCAAGCTGCCCCGCGTTATCCAGGCCAGACCCTCCACTCCGAAATCGGGTTGGCGGGCCACCTTTTGTCCCGGAACCGGGAAAGAGGACCCGGGACATGCTGTGGCATCCCGAGGTCAATCCCCTTGTCCTCGCCGGGGAGGCGGTTCCTGGAGAGGCGACCGACCCGGGCGCCTTCGACCTCCGCGACGTCTTCGCCCTGACCACCGTCCTTCGCGCCGAAGGCGTGGAGCATGTCCTGTTTTCCGATGGAACGCGCAGCCTGCAAGTGGTCGTGACATCGGGAACCCTGCTCGACGGGCCGGTCAGTCTGCGCATTCCTTTAGGGGGGCTTCTACATCTGGGCGCAAAAATCGACGCCCTGACGCGGCTGCATGCCTTGGGACGCACCGGGCGTCTTCCTCCGAGCCTCTATCCCGCCGCCCGACGGGCGCGGCGCTGGATCGAGATGGTTCGGGCCTGGGATGGGGAAATGGCCGGGGCCAGCCGTCGGGAGATCGCAGCGGTGGTGTTTGGGGAAGGCGTGATCCGGGATCGGTGGGAGGATGGCTACCGGGCGCGCACCCAGCGGCTGATCCGGGCGGCCCGGTCCATGGTTCAGGGTGGTTACTTGAGCCTGCTAGTGGATCAACCGAAACATTTGAGTTCCACGTCGGCATCGGCATAAGAGCCGATAAGTCACTCAAATGTTTTGATAAGTTGATCCATCAATCAAGAAACCTAGAGGTTCGAAGCGTCAGATTCGAACCACTAGGCAACGAGCCAGAGGGGGGAGGGAAGGGGCGGTCCCCGCCGAATTGAAAGAGAGGGTGGGGGAAACGCGAAAAGGAGACCGGCCATGTTCGCCCCTACCCGCATAACTGCTGTCATCGGCGTCCTCTTCTTCGCCGTCCTTGCCTTCTGGCCCGCCTTGGACAAGGAGCACAAGGGTCCCGCCCGGGTCATCGACGCGGACACCCTGGAGATCGCGGGGGAGCGCCACCGCCTCTATGGCGTCGACGCCGTGGAAAAGGATCAGATTTGCACGAGAAAGGACGCAACAACGTGGCCCTGCGGCCAGGAGGCGGTCGCCGCCCTGACCGCCTTCCTGAAGGGGCGGACCGTCAACTGTGACGTCTGGCAAGGGGACACCCGGGATGCCCAGGGGCGGTACATTTCCGTCTGCTACAGCGGCGCCGACGATTTGGCCACCTGGGTCGCCCGTGAGGGCTGGGCCGTGGCGGATCCGAACGCAAACCGGCTCTACAACGACACCAGCGACGCCCGTATGGCGAAATTCCTGCGCAAGGGCATCTGGACCGGGAACTTCGATCCTCCGGCCGTCTGGCGGGAGGCCCACGGGTAGAGGAAGAGGGGGGACGGACTCCCGTGACGCGGAAGAAGGGGAGAGAGAGGCTTTCCCCGCCCCGTCACGGAGAACCGACATGGCACGGAGCCCCAAGATCACCCTCTCCCGGGCCCGGGACATTCCCTTCGACAAGCTGGTGCCCAGCGAGCGCAACGTCCGCCGGGTGCGGGCGGGTGTGTCCATCGAAACCCTGGCCGAGGACATTGCCCGGCGCACCCTCCTGCAGGGCCTGAGTGTCCGCCCGATCCCCGACCGCGAGGACTTTTTCGAGGTCCAGGCCGGGGGCCGTCGCTACCGGGCGCTTGAGATGCTGGTCAAACAGCGGCGACTGACCAAAACCGCCCCCATTCCCTGCATTGTCCGGGAAGAGGGGCTGGTAGAAGAGGACAGCCTCGCGGAAAACACCCAGCGGGTGGCCCTGCATCCCCTCGACCAGTTCCGGGCCTTCCAGGCCCTGGTGGATCTGGGACTGGGGGAGGAGGAGGTCGCCGCCCGCTTCTTCGTCACGTCGACGGTGGTCCGCCAGCGGCTGAAACTGGCCTCCGTCTCCCCCAAGCTGCTGGACCTCTACGCCGAGGACCAGATGTCCCTGGAACAGCTCATGGCCTTCACCCTGGTGGACGACCATGCCCGTCAGGAAGAGGCTTGGGAGACGGTCCAGGGCGGCTATAACCGGGAACCCTATACCCTGCGCCGCCTGCTCACCGGGAACGCCATTCGTGCTTCCGACAAGCGGGCCCGGTTCATCGGCCTGGACGCTTACGAGGCCGCTGGAGGCGTGGTCCTGCGGGACCTGTTCGACCAACAGGAGGACGGTTGGTTCCAGGATCCGGTGCTTCTGGAACGTCTGGTTTCCGACAAGCTCGCCGCCGAGGCGGAGGTGCTGAAAGCCGAGGGCTGGACGTGGGTGCGGGCCGTGCCCGATCTGCCCTATGGCTTCGCCGCCGGGCATCGACGGTTGACGGGAGAGGTCAAACCGCTCTTCCCGGAAACCCTGGCCCGTCGGGATGCCCTCCGCGTGGAGCGGGACGAAATCGAGGCCCGCTACGCCGAAAGCGGTGAGTCCTTGCCCGATGACATCGACCGCCGCATCGGGGAGATCCAGGAGGAATTTGAATCCATCGAGGATCAGCCGGTCCTCTACGCGCCCGAGGATATCGCCCGGGCGGGTGTCTTCCTGGGGATCGATTCCGAAGGCGGACTGCGGATCGAACGGGGCTACGTCCGTCCCGAGGACGAAGAGACCTCGGAGCCAAAAGCCCGTGGTGAGGGCGAAGCCGCCAGTTCCAACGGGGAAGCCGAAACCTCCATGAACGAGATCCCGCCGATGGACGAGCCCGAGGAGGAGGGCATCAAACCCCTCTCCGAGCGGCTGATCATGGAACTGACCGCCCATCGCACCCTGGCCCTGCGGGACGCCCTGGCCGAGGATCCCGACATGGCCCTGATCGCCGTGCTCCATGCCATGGTCCATCAGGCCTTCTACCGCTACGCCACGGAAAGCTGCCTGGAGATCGCCTGGAAGAGCACGGGCTTCTCCGTCCAGGGATCGGGCCTGAGCGGAAGTCCCTCGGTCCGGGCCATCGAGGCGCGCCACCCCAATTGGGAGCGCCAGCTTCCACCCGAACCGGACATGCTCTGGGAATTCCTGTGCGGCATCGACCACGACAGTCGCATGGGGCTCTTCGCCCATTGCGCCGCCCTGACCGTGAACGCGGTCCACGAACCCTGGAACAAGGCGACAGGGCGGCGGCGGCACGCCGACCAATTGGCCTGCGCCCTCTCCCTGGACATGACCGCCACCGGATGGCGCCCCACCGTGGACAGCTACCTGGGCCGCGTGCCCAAGGCCCGGATTCTGGAGGCGGTGACCGAAGCCAAGGGCGAAGCCTCGGCCCAACTGATCGACCACCTCAAGAAGACCGACATGGCCGAACAGGCCGAACGGCTCCTGGCCGACAGCGGCTGGCTACCCGAGCCCCTGCGCACCCCGGGGCTCCAACCGGAGGCCACCGGCGAACCGGAGGGCGATGCCCGTCCGGCCTTCCTCACCGACGCCGCCGAATAGGCGGTCCGCTTTTCCCCTCCACCCAAGGCCCGGCCCCGCGCCGGGCCTTTTCCGTTCCGGGAGCACGCCCATGCCCAGGACCATTCAAACACGGGTTTTCACCCTCGACGAACTCTCCGATAGCGCCCAGGAAGCGGCCCGAAATTGGTTTCGTGAAGGCGGCTTCGACTACGATTGGTGGGACGCCGTTTATGACGACTTCTGCCGGATCTGCGACCTGATCGGCATCACCTTGAAAACCCGCCCCGTGCCTCTGATCGGCGGGGGAAGCTGGCGCGATCCCTGTATCTGGTTCCGGGGCTTTGGGAGCCAGTCCGACGGTGCCGCCTTCGAGGGGTTCTATCGGTACGCCCGGGGGTGCGTCGCCAAGATCACGGCCTACGCGCCCAAGGATCAGGATCTCCAGGATATCGTCCGGCGGCTCGCTGCTATCCAGCGCCGGAACTTCTACGCGCTCGAGGCCACCATTGAGGCGCGCGGGTCTTCCCATATGCGCATCGCGGTCGAGCGGAAGGATGCGGTCCTGACCGTCGGCGCCGAAGACGACGTGACCGAAGCCCTCCGGGACCTGGCCCGGTGGCTTTACACAAGCCTTGAGGCGGAATACGCCTTCCTGACCTCCGACGAGGTGGTGGACGAAACTATCCTCGCCAATGGCTACACCTTCACCGAAACGGAGGAGCGGTTCGGGTAATCCACCTTGTCCCGATGGGATAGCGACTGTATATAAGAATGCGATACAAGGAGGTGTGTCATGGCCGAGGCAATGGTGAAACGGGATGTCGCTGTGTCCATGCGATTCCGGGACGATGATTTGGGGATCATCGACCGGGGCGCCGAACTGCTGGGTCTGTCACGCACGGAGTTCGTCCGCCGCGCCGCCCTGCACGAGGCCCAACTGGCGATCCTCAACGAGACCGTGGTGCGGTTCTCGCCCGATGCCTTCACCCAGTTTTCCGCGGCGATCGACGCCCCCGTGGCGCCGCTCCCGGACAAGATGCGCGCGCGCCTGACCAGAAAGGCCCCCTGGGACGAGCCAGCGTCATGATCTCGGCGCCCGAACCCTTGACCGCAGACCACGACCTGAGTGCCTTCGACTGCGGAAAACCCGCCCTCAACGATTGGCTCCGCACCTACGCGCTGGCCAATCAGGCCAAGGGATTCACCCGGGTCATGGTTGTCCGTGACGGGAACCGCGTCGTGGGGTTCTATGGCCTCGCGCCCACGGCGGTGCCCCCCGCCAACCTCTCCCGAAAAGTCCGAACTGGGCGTCCGCCCGACCCCGTACCCGCCATACTCTTCGGCCAATTGGCCGTTGACCACGCCTACGGGGGGCGGGGAATCGGAAGTGCGCTCCTGCGTCATGCCCTGGAACGCTGCGTCGCCGCCGCCGAGACCATCGGAGGCCGGGCGGTGATCGTCCGGGCCATCGATCGGGAAGCCGAGGCCTTCTGGCAAGACTGCGGCTTTGCTCCCTCCAAGTCGGACTCCTCGGTGCTCTTCCGCTCCCTTGACGACATCGCCGCCTGGCTCGCGGAGGCCGCGCCTTAAGAGGAAGAGGGTGTTCCGGGACGGATGAACCGGGACGGGGAGAGAGAGCCTCCGGCCGGTTCGGTCCGATCCGCTCTCCCGGAGTACTCCACCATGACCGTCGATTTCCCCTCGGTGGCCCCCGCCGCCGTGCCCCTTCGCGCGCCCGAGGACCGGGCCGCCCGCATCCTGGCTGCCGCTTCTCCCATCCTCGCCGCCCTGGAAGGCGGCAACGCCCTCTCCCGCGCGACCCTGCGTGACGCGCTCTCCGGCGCCTTCCAAGGAACGGACGCCCAGGGCGCCTGGTCCTGGAAGGACGCCTACGAGGCCTGCGAGGTCGCCCAGGTGCTCTTCCTCCGCAAATACGGCCGGGCCATGCGGGACCGCGCGGCTGGTCCGGAAGCCCTGCTCGCCATGCTGACCCGCTTGGCCGATTTGATCCCGACCCAGACCCGGCGTACGGGGGAGAGTCAGGCCTTTCAGCAGTTTTCCACACCGCTCCCCTTGGCCTTCGTCGCCGCATATACCGCGGGCATCGGGTCCGAGGATGTGGTGCTGGAGCCGTCGGCGGGGACGGGAATGCTCGCCCTGTTCGCCGAGCTATCCGGCGCCCGCCTGGTGCTCAACGAAGCCGCCGACACCCGCGCGGCCCTCTTGCGCCTCCTGTTCCCCGATGCACCTGTCTCCACCCACGATGCCACCGCCATTGACGATCGTCTGGCCGGGGAGATCCGGCCCTCGGTGGTTCTCATGAACCCACCCTTCTCGGCGGCGCTCCATGTGGCCGGGCGAGTGGCTGGAGCCGATGTCCAACATGTGCGTTCGGCCCTGGCTCGCCTCTCCGAGGGCGGGCGTTTGGTGGCGATCACCGGGCGCGACTTCCCGGTGGACCGTTTCCCTGGCACACGCTTCACCTGCGTGGTTGATGGGTCCGTCTACGCCAAGCATGGAACCACCTTCGATACCCGGCTCACCGTGATCGACAAAGGCGCGGAAGCCGGTGATGTGGTGGCCTGTCCCACCGCGGGGACCGTCACCGACCTGCTGGCCCAAGTACTCACCCATGTGCCGCCACGTAGGATCGTTGCCGTTTCGGTGTCCGTGGGGACTGCCGCCGTTACTCGGTTAAAGACCGCCGCAACATCTTCCTCTCCGAAGGCCCGGCCCGTTGCTCTGTCCTCGGCCCCCGAGGCTGTGGAACTTGCCTACGAGCCCGTCACCTGGGAACCCAGCGGGGGCGCCGACCTCACCGACGCCCTGTACGAGCCCTATGCCCTCCAGTCGATCCGCATCCCCGGCGCCCGGCCCCATCCCACGCCCCTGGTGCAATCCGCCGCCATGGCCTCGGTGGCGCCGCCCCATCCCACCTATCGCCCCCATCTGCCCGCGCGTCTGGTGACGGAGGGCGGTCTCTCCGACGCCCAGCTCGAAAGCGTGATCCTCGCTGGGGACGCCCATGCCCGTCCTCTGGCGGGACATTGGCTGGCCGACGAAACCTTCGACACCCTCTACGCCGCGTCCGAGGACGCGGAGGGCGTTCTCCAATTCCGGCGGGGCTGGTTCCTCGGCGACGGTACCGGTTGCGGCAAGGGCCGTCAGGTGGCGGCGATCATCCTCGACAACTGGATCAAGGGCCGCCGCAAGGCGCTGTGGATCTCCAAGTCCGACAAGCTGATCGAGGACGCCCAGCGGGATTGGGCGGCCCTGGGCATGGAACGCCTGCTGGTCCAACCCCTCTCCCGCTTCAAACAGGGCACGCCCATCCGCCTCGCCGAGGGGATCCTGTTCGCCACCTACGCCACCCTGCGCTCCGCCGAGCGGGAGGGGAAGGCCTCGCGGCTCCAACAGGTGCGCGATTGGCTCGGCGCCGATTTCGACGGAGTGATCCTCTTCGACGAAGCCCATGCCCTGGCCAATGCCGCCGGAGGAAAAGGCGGGCGCGGCGATATCGCGCCGTCGCAACAGGGCCGCGCCGGGCTGCGCCTGCAACGGGCGCTCCCCGATGCCCGGATCGTCTACGTCTCCGCCACCGGGGCCACGGACGTGCGCAATCTGGCCTATGCCGAGCGCCTGGGGCTGTGGGGAAGCGCCTTGCCCTCCGCTGACGCTCCGTGCGCTTCTCCCTCAAATCGTGCCACTGGCACGATTTGTGCCTTTCAGGCACCGGTCGTCGCCCCCTTCGCCAACCGTTCCGAATTCGTCCAGGCGGTGGAAGCCGGAGGCGTCGCCGCCATGGAAGTCCTGGCCCGAGACCTCAAGGCCCTGGGGCTGACCATGGCCCGCTCCCTCTCCTACGAAGGCGTCGAGGTGGAGATCGTCGAACAAACCCTCACGCCGCAACAGATTGCCATCTATGACGCCTACGCCGAGGCCTTCCTGGTGATCCACCAGAACCTGGACGCCGCCCTGGAGGCTTCCAACATCACCAGCACCAGTGGCACCCTGAACGGCCAGGCCAAGTCCGCCGCCCGCTCCGCCTTCGAGAGCGCCAAGCAGCGCTTCTTCTCTCACCTGCTCACCAGCATGAAATGCCAGACCCTGATCCGCAGCGTCGAGGCGGATATCACCTCCGGCCATGCCGCGGTGATCCAACTGGTCTCCACTGGCGAGGCGGTGATGGAGCGCAAGCTGTCGGACATCCCCGCCGAGGAGTGGGCCGACCTGACCATCGATCTTTCGCCCCGGGAGATCGTCGGCGCCTATCTGGATCACGCCTTCCCCACCCAGCTCTACGAGACCTATTCGGACGAGGAGGGAAACCTGCATTCCTGTCCGGCCGTCGACGCCGAGGGGAACCCGGTCCTCTGCCGCGAGGCCGTCGCCGCCCGGGACGCCCTGGTCGAGCGGCTGGCCCTGCTCGATCCCGTCCCCGGCGCCCTGGACCACATCGTCCAGCATTTCGGCACCGAGGCCGTCGCCGAGGTTACGGGGCGCTCCCGTCGGGTTGTTCGGAAACGGGATCGTCTTTGCGTGGAATCCCGCCCCCCATCGGCGAACCTCTCGGAAACCCAGGCCTTCATGGATGACGACAAGCGCATCCTGGTCTTCTCCGACGCGGGCGGAACCGGGCGGTCCTACCACGCCGACCGGGGCGCCAGGAATCAGCGTCTCCGCGTCCACTACCTGCTGGAAGCGGGATGGAAGGCCGATACGGCCATCCAGGGATTGGGCCGGTCGAACCGCACCAATCAGGCCCAACCGCCCCTGTTCCGCCCCATCGCCACGACGGTGAAGGCGGAAAAACGCTTCCTCTCCACCATCGCGCGGCGGCTGGACACTTTGGGCGCCATCACCCGGGGGCAACGCCAGACGGGTGGCCAGGGGCTCTTCCGGGCCGAGGACAATCTGGAAGGCGAGCAGGCCCGCGCCGCCCTCCGCCAGTTTTACGCCCTGCTGGTCCGGGGCGAGATCGAAGGCTGTTCCCTGACCCGCTTCGAGGAGGCGACGGGCCTGTCCCTCACCTACGAAGGCATCCTCAAGGAGGACCTGCCTCCCATCACCACCTCCTGAACCGCCTGTTGGCCCTGCCTATCGCCCTGCAGAACACCCTGTTCACGGCCTTCGAGGAGATCCTTTCGGCCCGGATGGAGGCGGCCATCGCCGCCGGAATCCAGGACCAGGGGCTGGAGACCATCCACGCCGAAAGCCTGATCGTCACCGACCGCCGGGTGGTTTGGACCCACGACAGCGGTGCCGAAACCCGGCTGTTCACCATCGAACGCAAGGACCGCAACAGGCCGATGTCCACGGAGGAGGCCCTTTCCGTGGATCGGGGTCAACCCATGGTCAACAGCCGCTCGGGCCGGGCGGCGATCCGAACCTCGGCGCCCAGTCTGGTGCATGAGGATGGAAGCGTGGAACGCCGGGTCCGCCTGATCCGGCTCATGCAGCGCGAGACCCTCTCCGTCGAGGCCTTCGCGTCCAGCCATTGGAAGGACGCGGATCTTGACGAATTCCGCGCCGCATGGGAGGGGGAATTGGCGGACATTCCCGAGTTCACCACCTCCACCTTCCATCTGGTGACGGGCCTGCTTCTCCCCATCTGGCGCCGTCTGCCGGACAATAATGCCCGGGTCTATCGGCTTCAGAGCGACGAGGGCGAGCGGGTGATTGGCCGTGTGCTCACGGCGGTGGAAGCGGATGCCCTCTGCCGAAACCTGGGCATCGACGCGCCGACACTATCCGCCGGAGAGGCCTGGGATTTGCTCGCCGAGGGCAAGGTGACGGTTCATCTCGCCGACGGCCTGTCCCTGCGCCGAGCCTGGGTGATGAACGATCCCCGCGTCGAACTGACCGGCTTCACCTCGGGCATGGTTGAGGCCCTGAAGGCCCGGGGGCTGTTCGGCGAGATCATCTCCTGGAAGATGCGTCTCTTCGTCCCCGTGGGCGAGGCGGGGCGGTCCATCTTCGAAAGCGTGGTGGAGCGCTGGCCGGTCATCGACGTGACCGACCGGGGATGACCCATGTCCCGCGCGAGCGATCTGGCGCGCGGCCTCGGCGCCCGAGCCGAGGCCGTCTGCCGCCATTATCTGTCCAACGGGCGGCGCCAGGGCCGCTATTGGATCGTCGGCGATGTCCACAATACGCCGGGCGGCAGTCTCTATGTCCGCCTGACCGGGGATCGGGCTGGGCAATGGACGGATGCGGCGACTTCGGAACATGGCGATCTCCTGGACCTGATCGCCCTGAATCGCAGCCTGAATTTCCGCGCCACCCTGGACGAAGCCGATCGCTTTCTCGGCCAGTCTTGCCTCGAACCCTGGCAACCGAAAATACCCGCCCGCCAGGGCTCCTCCGAGGCCGCCCGCCGTCTCTTCGCGGCCTCCGTCCCCATCCGGGGCACCCTGGCGGAGTGCTATCTGGCCCGGCGCGGCATCCTCTTGCCCGATCCTTTGGCCGCCCTGCGGTTCCACCCCCGCTGCTACCGGCGCGGTCCCTCGGGCCGAGAGAGCGGTCCGGCCCTGATCGCCGCCGTCACCGACCTCGGGGGCCGGATCACCGGGCTCCACCGGACGTTCCTTGACCCGGATGGCGGCAAGGCGGCCATTGACCACCCCCGCCGGGCCATGGGCTTTCTCCTGGGACACGCGGTACGTTTTGGACCCGTGACCCATGTCCTCGTGGCGGCGGAGGGCCTCGAAACGGCCCTGTCCCTCAAGCTCGGGATGCCTGGGCTCCCGGTGGCCGCTGCCCTCTCGTCCGCCCACCTCTCCGCCCTGATCTGGCCCCGAAGCCTGCGCCGCCTCTATGTGGCCGTCGACCGGGACAGAGCGGGATCTTGTGCGTGGGACCGTTTGCGGGACCGTGCACGAGCCGTCGGGATCGACTGCCGCCCCCTCGTCCCCCGGGCGGAGGATTTCAACGCCGATCTCCTGACCCTGGGGCCGGATCGCCTCCGCTCCTGGCTCGCCGAGCAACTGGCCGAGGAGGAGGCCGCCGTCTGTTTGCCACCCTGCGGGAGCGACACCGGAGGCGGGATGGGGGGAGCAGGGAAAGCCACGGACTCTCCGTGGTCCGGGAGGGGCCGCGCCCCGGCCTTGTCACGAGGGTGATCTGCCGGAGGCAGGCCTGGCCGCAACGGCTGTGCCGTCCTCCACTGCGTTTCGGCCCTTTTGGGTGCGGCCCGGCCTTATGCCCCCGGCGGGCGATCCCCGACAAGGCCGCGACAGGCGCGGCCTCCGGAAAACCGGGAGAGCCCCCATGACCACCCCCTTCACCGACCTCCCCGAACCGCCCCACGGCGCCTCGCCCACCGCCCATCTGCTGGAGGAACTCCAGCTCTACGGCCACCGTCCCCTGGCCGACGAGCCCGATCCCCGTCCCCTGCCGGACGCCGATCAGGCCGCCTCCGGGATCGGCGCGGCCATGGAAAACCTCGCCGCCCTGTTGGCCGACACGCGGCTGGAGGACGACCTCGACGACCTGCTCTGGAACGTCGTCAACGTCTTCCACCGCAAGATCGCCAGCCTGGACCGGCTGCTCGACGACAACGAACAGGCCCAGCGCCGGAGCCAAGGAGACCAGGACGGCAGCGAGGTGAAATCCGCCGAACTGGAGCGCCTGACCGCCCAGGGCCTTTCCCTCATCGAGCGTCGCAACGCCTTCGAAGCCTTCCGCGAGACCGCCGCCGAGCACCATGGCGCGCTCACCGGCTCCGCCTGGCTGCCCCGCGTGGGATCCCGGACCAACCGCCGGACCCTCACGGCGGCGATGATCGACAGCCGCGACTACATCGCCGCCAAACGCCGCGCCGAGATCGAACCCCTGACCCCGCCGGGTCCCCGCGTCGCTTTCACCGGCGGCACCGAGTGCAACGACCACGCCCGCATCTGGGAGGCCCTGGACAAGGCCCGCGCCCGCCACCCAGAGATGGTGCTGATCCACGGCGGCTCCCCCAAGGGCGCCGAGCGCATCGCCGCCCTCTGGGCCGAGAATCGCGGCGTTCCCCAGATCGCCTTCAAGCCAGATTGGACCCGCCACAAGACCGCCGCTCCCTTCAAGCGCAACGACCGCATGCTGGAAGAAATGCCTATCGGGTTGGTGGCTTTTCCTGGATCCGGGATCTCCCAAAACCTCGCCGACAAGGCCCGGGGCTTGGGGATTCCTGTCTGGGCGGTGGGGTGAGGAGAGTGGTTGGCTGCCTGATATTGGCTTACCGGCTAATGTCTGATGTGGACCGAAGCCGGAATGTCCGCTAACAATGAGTTTTGTGAAATGCCTGACGTAAACGGTCTTTCAGTTGTTGAATTGATGCACAAGTCGGGCGATTTTAGCCAGTTGGGAGCAGTGGTCCGTCATCTATGGTAACCCTTGCAAAAAAATTATTTCAGCTCTATTTGTTAAGTGCAATCACCCTTCGGGGGTTGGGGTGGGTTCGAATCCCACAGCTGCGCTAGCTCTTGTTGCCGTTCTAACTGCTTTCCGATTTTTTGGAGAGTTGATTAAGGAGGTCATCATGAGCAAAAATCAGCGGAAATCGAGGTCCGGTGCCTGTGCAACTAAGCGTACGTATGTGAAACTAACGTCAATCCTTGCCCATTTCTTCGAAACTGTTTGGGCGACGGGAGTTGGTGCCGCTGCGGCGATGGCTATCTCCACCTCCACCCATTGAAGGGTCGTGCATTCGCGCGGCCCTTCTCTATGTGCAACCTAATCGCCATAGGGGACTCAGTTACGCAATGGAGTAGCTATTTCTTGCAATTTCGACGCATTCAGTTCTGTCTATTGTCTGATGTTGAACGAAGGGTTGCAAGATACGTAGGCGGATTTAGGCGGTTTGCTGTCAGGTGGTAGGATCTATGCGGTGGATGGACCTTCCGCCCGTCGGCGACGCGGGTAAACGGATGTCGTCGACGTCGCCAAATATGGTTAACGACCGGCTCGTTGCGCTCGAAGAGTGCAGGACAGTGCTCTGCACGCTCGAAGGTGGGGACGAGGAAGCGGCAGCGTGCCAATAGGTGCGCTGCCGCAAAGCTCTTAATCGTTGGTTGGCTTCATTTTGCCGATCAGCGACACCGACATGTCGATGCGACGGAGTTGCTTGCGAAGCGGTGCACAGTCAGGATAGGCGTCCTGCAGCTTCTGTTTCAGGCCGCCGAGCATTGCAACGATACCGGCGCGCGACTCAGCCATTTTCCGATAGGGGGAGTCGCCCTCTACTTCATGATAATAAACGTCGAAGAATTCGGGGCCTTCGAGCTGTCCGCGGCCGATCTCAAGGCCCATCCAGTCTTCCAGCGTCGAACGCAGAGAATTCAGGCGGCGATAGGCGCCGTAAGGTAGCTGACCAGACCAGAGCACGGACTTGATAATTCGTCCGGCTTCGATATGCCCCTTGATCCCCATTTGGGCGGCGGGGCGACGTTGGTACGAGCCAACCTTATAGCTGTAGGGAACAGTTGTCGCACTAGCAATGGGATAGATCGTGCCTCGGCACCGGGCACGCCGTATGTCCTGCGGCGTCTTTGCCTTCGGGCTGACGAACGTGTCCCACGATGGCGAAGATTCCCCGAACCAATCTTTTTCGAGTAGCGGCGCGGGCATGGCATTGACCCGGAAAAATCACGTGACTTTTTTCGGAGGGCCTATCGGCCCGATTTTTCTCTCCGGCCCCGGATTTTCCGAAGCCCTGTTCCGGGCTGGAGGATGTCGGCTGCGAAAAGGGGCATATGGTCG
>NZ_JBLAVB010000027.1:0-33969 GCF_047263945.1 Rhodospirillum sp. A1_3_36
CCGATCCGACTGGGGCTCGCAAATTCATGCCGGATACAGATCCGTCACCGGAACCGCCAGGCTCAAGGGGCAAGCGCCGCTGGACGCTATCCGCGATCTCATCCAGGGCAGTTTCGCACTCGCTTGACGCGCCTGCCGCCAACCCCGTGAGCAATTACGGGTGCAGAGCACTTCACCCAGAAGGGAATAAGAATTCAGGGTATTCGTGGCCTTGATAATCTTTCTCGCACTGATGCACATGCGGTTGAGCAGACTTTGATCAATTACTACGGGTTAGGCAAGAATGGCGGGACGTTGGTCAATAAGATCAAGTTGCGTATCTGACAGCACAGGGCCTCAGTCCTGCGGAAATTGAGAGTGCACTGACGCATTCAGATGACTCAGCGGTCAGCACACTAGGACATTGTTTATGCATCAACTTTCCAAACTTCGGCTGACGCCTTCGTTTGGGTCGATGCAAGAGAGTGCTCTGAGGCCAGGTTGGGCCACTTCTTGGCCACGCTCCATGACAGGAGGGCAGTCACGGGACTTCGCTCCGTCCCCCACTGGGGCCGTCCACCCCAACAAATCCCAAACTCTGTGGATGGCAAAGTCACAACTCGGCTGAAAGCTCTTTTGCCACGGCTTTCAGCTTGGGCAAGGATGCTTCCGCCATCGCATCGTCGAAGCGGTTCAGCATTCCGAAGGTGCTCAAGGTCGCGGCGATCTTGCCGGAAGCGTCGCGGATTGGAACGGATATGGCGCCGATCTCGGGCTCATTCTCGCCCTTATTGCGCGCAAACCCGCTGGCCGCAATCTCGTTCAACGCGCTCTCTGCGGGCAATTCGTGTTGTTGAGCCCACTTCAGCCGTTCCTGTACCCCCATGTCCGCAAGCCAGATTTTGCCCTGCGCGGTGGTCGCGACCGGGAGCACCGTGCCGATGCTGATATTGACCGATATCGGTCTTTTTGACATGGCCACTGATATGCAAGTCAGCCCCCTTCGGCTGAGGCGGCAAACCATCACGGATTCATTGAGAGCGTCCGCAAGCCGCCGGACATGCGGAATGGAGCGCGCCGCGAATTGATCGTTCCTCTCTGCCAGCCTGCCTAGGCCTTCAATGGCCGGACCAAGGCAGAAATATCCACGCCGGTAGCTCACAAGCGCGCCAACCTCTTCCAGTGTTACGAGAAACCGGTGGGCTGATGGAACATTTGTGTCCAGTTCGGCCGCGACGGTCGCGGCGGAAATCTCAGGCCGCTCATCGCTGAACAGCTGCAAAATCGCGAATGCTTTGACAATCGATCCGTTGATCGGTGTGGCCATGACCCGTCTCCATATCGTCCACCGTCCCTTTAGGAGCACATCCTTCAAGGGACAACAAACGATATTGACAGGCCCTCTTTAAAAAAATCAATATATGAGCATAATATTTCACATAATAAGAAATGTGACCGGAACTCGGTCAATTACAAGTTGGAGAGCGTTCACAAGCTGGAGGCTCCGGACAGGTAAGCGGGAGGAGAAACTGTACATGCTGACGAGAAGATCAATGATGGCCGCCATGATAAGCGGCATGATGATGGCCGGATGGCAAAGTGCTTATGCCGCCGAGTACGATTTTAAGCTCCATCATTTCCTTGGCGCCAACGCACCTGCCCAGACCCAGATGCTCGAGCCTTGGGCAAAGGCGGTTGAGGAAGCCTCCGGTGGCAAGGTCCACATTGAGATCTTCCCGAGCATGACGCTTGGTGGACGTCCGCCGGAGTTGATTTCCCAGGTCCGCGCCGGCGTGGTGGACCTGATTTGGACTGTGAACGGCTACACACCCGGCCTTTTTCCGCGCAGCGAGGTTTTTGAGCTCCCGACCGTGTTTAAGAACGATCCGGCCGCGACGAACCTTGCGATGCGCGAGATCTTCGAAAGCGACTTGAAGGACGACTATGTCGGCGTCGAAGTGATGTTCCTTCACGTCCATGCGGGCCAGGCAATCCACATGCGGGACACCGAAGTGCATGCTCCGGCGGACCTCGCTGGCAAGCGGATGCGCGTTCCGACACGGACCGGCGCCTGGGTCATTGAGTCGCTTGGCGCGACACCTGTGGCCATGCCGGTTCCCGAACTGCCGACCGCGCTGCAGAAGGGCGTTGTTGACGGAGCCTTCATTCCCTGGGAAATCATCGCGCCCCTGAAGATCCAGGAGCAGACCGAATACCAGATCGAAGGCGCGGACGAGAGCCGCTTCGGCAACACCGTCTTCCAGGTCTCCATGAACAAAGAGCGTTGGGACGGACTGCCCGCCGAAATTCAGGATGCTTTCCGCAAGGCATCCGACGAGGACTGGCTTCGTCAGGTTGGAGAGATCTGGCGCAAGTCCGACGACTTCGGCATCGACCTTGCCGTCAAGAGCGGCAACAAACACGTCGTGCTGACGCCTGAAGAAACCGCCGTCTTTGACGAAGCCGTCCGCCCTGTTGTCGACCGCTGGGTTGAGGAGGCCGGCACGAAGGGCATCGACGGCGCGGCGCTCGTCGAAAAGGCGCGTGCGGCCACTGCCGCAAACGCGACACGCTGATGACAACAAACGCTCCATGCCACAGCACCGGCTTTGCCGGTGCTGTCCGCCGAACCGCCGTAGGATGGGCATTGCTTGGTGGCCACGTCCTGCTGGCGGTGGTCGGTGTCAACATCCTCTCTGTCATCGGCATACCCTTCGGGTTTTCGTTCCCCGGAGACTTTGAACTGACCGAGATGGGGGTGGCGGTCGCGGCCTTCACCTTCCTGCCCTACTGCCAGATTGCCAGCGCGAACGTGACAGCGGATATTTTTACCTCAGGCGCATCACCCAGGGTGACGGCTCTCCTCACGTTCGCGGGAGCGTGCGTCGCATTCGCTTTCAGCATCATTCTGCTCTGGCGGATGTATCTCGGCATGCTCGATCAGAAAAACTACGACTATACTACAACGATCCTTCAGATCCCTCAGTGGCTGGCTTTCATCCCTATTCTCATATCCCTTGCCCTTCTGGTGCTCTCGTCGCTCGTCAGCGTGCGGGAGGAATGGGCGAAGGCAAGATCGGGAGTTGACCATGTCTGAGGCGCTCCTCCTCGGCGTTGGAGGCCTTGCCGCTCTGTTCCTCCTGATTGGCCTGCGCATGCCGATCGCCTACGCCATGATCCTTGTCGGTGGCTTGGGAACCATGTTGATTAACGGCCCGGCGCTGATGCTCAACCAGATCAACACGCTCGCTTACGGCCAGTTCTCCATCTACGACCTGTCTGTGGTGCCGACGTTTGTTTTGATGGGCGCGATTGCTTCCAGGATAGGGCTGTCACAGGCCCTGTTCCGGGCAGCCAATGCCTGGCTCGGCTGGCTTCCGGGCGGAACCGCCATGGCTGCGATCGCAGGGTGTGCCGGGTTCGGAGCTGTCTGCGGGTCCTCTCTTGCAACCGCATCGACCATGGGCAAGGTCGCCCTTCCGGAACTGCGCCGGTACAACTACTCCCATGCGCTGTCGACCGGTACCCTGGCCGCAGGCGGTGTTCTCGGCATTCTGATCCCCCCTTCGGTGGTGCTGATCATCTACGCGATCACCGTCGAGGCCAACATCGTCACCATGTTCATGGCGGCGTTCATCCCGGGTGCGCTGGCTGTCATTCTGTTCATCGCCACCATTGCCATCTACGTTGCGATCCGTCCGGAGGCCGGTCCCAAGGGCGGCAAGCCGTCCAGACAGGAATTCCGCGACGCCACCCTTGGCATGACGCCGGTTCTGATCATCTTCGGTATGGTGATCGGAGGCATCTATCTCGGCCTCTTCAATCCCACGCCGGCCGCCGCTGTCGGTGTTTTCCTGGTGCTGGTGCTCGGACTGTTGCAGCGGCGTCTCACCTACTCGGACCTGAAAGTCTGTCTGCTGGAAACGGCTTCAACCACAGGCATGATCTACCTCATCCTGCTTGGCGCCGAGATGCTCAAGATCTTTATGGCCCGCTCCGGCCTCCCTCAGGAGGCCGCGCTTTGGATTGCCCAATCCGGTCTGCCGCCGATGACTGTTCTGGCGGTCATGCTGATCGCGCTGATCCTTCTGGGCTGCCTGATGGACTCCCTGTCGATGATCCTGCTGGTCATCCCATTCTTCTGGCCCGCCCTGGTTGCGGTCAACGGCGGCATTTATCAACTGGCCGACGGTTCGGGCTTCGGAATGAGCACCGAGGACCTCAAGGTCTGGTTCGGGATTCTCTCCTTAATCGTGGTCGAGCTCGGGCTGATCACCCCGCCGGTCGGTATGAATGTCTTCGTCATTTCCTCAATTGCGCGGGATGTGCCGATGACCGAGACCTTCAAGGGGGTCATGCCTTTCTTCTGCGCTGAAGTGGTGCGTGTGATCATCCTTCTGAGCTTTCCCATCCTCACCCTCTGGCTGCCCGCTATTCTGCGGTAGGGGCCGACAAGCTACACGAACAGCCTGGGTCTCTCCGGGCGGCAAAAAGAGGAAAATCACCATGACATGGGCAATCTTGGGTGCTGGAGCGCTTGGCTCGGTCATCGGCGCGGAACTTTTCAAAGGGGGCGCCGATATCGTTCTTCTCGACACGAACGATGCACATTTGACGGCCATCCAGTCCAAGGGGCTGCGGGTCGATTGGGACGACAAGACAGACTATTTGCCGGTCCCGGCCATGCGCCCGGTGGATGCTCCCGAACTGGACCTTGTGATCTTGCTGACGAAGACCATGCATTCGCAGGCTGCACTCGCGAGCATTGAACCGTCGATCGCGGCGGGGGCCTGCGTTCTGACGCTTCAGAACGGTCTCGGCAATGTGGAACAGATCCGCAGTCAGGTTCCGGATGAACAGATTCTTTATGGCTGCACGATGACCCCCGGCGATCTGCGCGGTCCGGGTCATGTGGTCAGCCATGGAATAGCCTACACACCCTTTGCGCCGCTGACGGAGAACCCGGCTGCCAAACGTGTTGCGGATCAGCTTGTGGCTCGCGGATTCGAGAAGACAAGCAAGGCTGCCGCCAAAATCTGGGAGAAAGCATCCTTCAACTGCGCGATGAATGCGATGGCGGTTCTTGGCGAAGGACCTGTCGGCCTGATCGCGGAATTCGTGGGCGGTGCGCTTGCCTGCCAAATCGCGAATGAGGTGCTTGATGTCGCGGCTGCGGACGGTGTTGTAACGGACCGGGATGCGGTCGCCGCGCAGATCGACTTTGCGCTCGAAAAGCACACCGCGCACAAACCTTCCATGCTCCAGGATATCGAAGCGGGACGGGCGACGGAAATCGAGGCTCTGAACGGCTATGCCGCCACAAGGGGCACAGCGCTCGGCGTTCCAGTGCCGCTGAACACCCTTCTTGCCTCCCTGGTCCGGATGAAACAGCACCAAAGACTGGCCTGATCCGGAGAGGCTGTTACCGGAAGAGCAGGATGGCGATCGACTCTCGGGCGTTTATGAGATTTGTTGCGCCAGTACCCAAAATAGGAGAAATGGATATTAGATTGCCTTTTAGAGAGCAGCGTGGAGCTGGGTCACTCTCGTATTGACAAGATGATCGCCCTGTCGTTACCGTATTTGCCAATTAACGAACCCGTCGTTCGAAACAGGATTGTGACCGCGATTGCGGGCAAGGCCTGAGTGCTTCCAGGGAGACCTGGATGCCCTCAGGCTTTTTTATTGCCTAAATTCTGTCGGCAAGCCTCTGAGAGCGATCTGTAAACAGAATCTGGGGAGGTTTTTATGGATCACGCGAGCACCGCGCGTCAGATCGTCGATGCTGTTGGCGGAGCAGCCAATATCGTCGACGCAGAGCATTGCATGACGCGGCTTCGACTCACTCTCGATGACGTCGCCAAGGCTGATGCCGAACGTATTCAGTCCGTTCCGGGCGTGCTTGGCACGCTTACGCGCGCCGGGCAGTTTCAGGTTGTCCTGGGCGCCGTCGTTGCCCCGGTCAGCGCCGAAGTCAAGGCGCTTATCGAGGAGGCCAAGAAGCCAGCCGCACCGAGCGCTGCCCCAGCTTCTCCCCAGCCAGCTTCTCCCCAGCCAGCTTCTCCCCAGCCAGCTTCTCCCCAGACTGCAGCTTTTGGTTACGACCAGCTTGCCGCCGCAATCATCGAGAACGTTGGCGGTTCAGGGAACGTCAAGGCGCTTGAACATTGTTCGACCCGCCTGCGCTTCTCCCTGGTCGATCCGTCCCGTGCCAAGGTCGATAAGCTCAAGGGCATCAAGGGTGTGCTCGGTGTCGTAACCGCCGCACAGACGCAGGTCATCATCGGCAACGACGTGGTCGAGGTCTACAGAGCGATCCAGCGCGCTTTCCCCAAGCTCGGCAAAGCCGCTGCGGCCGCCGGGGCGGGCACCAGCGGAAAGCAGGGTTTTGGCGCCATCTTGATCGACTTTGTGATCGGTGTCTTCCAGCCGTTGGTTCCGGCCATTGCCGGCGCAGGCATGCTGAAGGCGCTCCTGCTGCTGCTGTCCTTCTTCAACGTCGTGGATACCCAGGCCGACACCTATCAGGTGCTGCTGCAGATCTCGAACGGCGTCTTTTACTTCCTTGGCTTCATGGTGGCCGTCACGACGGCGACCAAGCTGAACATCGACAGGCTTGTTGCAATTGCCGCTGTCGCCCCGATGCTGTTGCCGTCGTTCACGGCAGTGATGGGCAAGGGCATCACCGTCTTCGGCGTCGGCATCACCAATGTGCACTACAGCGCCCAGGTGTTCCCGGCGATCCTGACGGTCCTGTTCCTGGCTTTGAACTGGCATTTCTGGACGCGCTACGTCCCTAAGGTCATCCGCATCTTCGCCGTTCCCATGCTCAGCCTGTTGGTGACGGTTCCGGTGTCGTTGACTGTCCTTGGTCCAGCCGGTTTCTTGGTCGGATCCTACCTTACGACCGGCGTCCTGTGGACCCACGATCACATCGGCTGGGTGGCGACGGCCGGCATGGCCATGGCCCTCCCGTTCCTGGTGTCGCTGGGCATGCACAAGCCGTTCCTTCCCTACGTGATTTCGCAGCTTGGCGCCGGCAAGCCCGATCCGTTCTACAATGCCGCCCATCTGGCGCATAACATCGCCGAAGCTGGTGCGGCCTTCGGTGTCGCCATCCGCACCCGGAACAACGAACTCAGGGCGACCGGTTTCTCCGTCGGAATCTCGGCCCTGTTTGGCATCACCGAGCCGGCTCTCTACGGCCTGACGCTGCAAAACAAGCGGGTTTTGTGGAGCGTGCTCGGCGGTGCACTGGTCGGCGGCCTCTATCTCGGTCTGACGCATGTCACCGGTCATGTGGCTGCCGGGCCTGGTCTCGCCACCATGGCCGTCTTCGTCTCCCCAGAGAACCCACAGAACATTCTCAATGCCATGGTCGGTGCCGTTGTCGCCTTCGTCGTGTCGCTGTCGCTGTCGCTTGTTCTCTGGCGCGACGCGGGTCAGACGGGCGACGAGGACGCGGCTGTCCCCGATGGGGGAACCAATGCGCCGGTCTTTGCCACCGGTCCGGTTCGCGACCTTGTCGCTCCCATGTCGGGCGCGATCATCCCCCTGCCGAAGGTGCGCGACGATGCCTTCTCGGCGCGCATGCTGGGTGACGGCATCGCCATCCGCCCGACAGACGGCCGCGTCCTCTCTCCTGCCGACGGTGTCGTCAGTGCCGTGGCCGGTCACGCGATCACGCTCCTGACCGACGATGGTCTGGAACTGCTCATCCACGTCGGGATCGATACGGTCAAGGCCGAAACGAGCCTGTTCAGGTCGCATGTCAAGCCGGAGGACCGCGTGAAGGCTGGCCAGTTGCTCCTCGAAGCCGACATTGAGGGCATCCGCAAGGCTGGCTATGACACCACGACCCCGATCATCGTCCGCAACTCCGCGAACTATTCGCTGAAAGCAGTCGCCCAGTCTGCGGTAGCGGTCGGCGAACGGTTGATGGAGATCGGTCAGCGGCAACCCGCTGCGGTTTAATCGGAGCAGTCTCGCCGACGGTTTTGTGCCGGCGGGACGACCTCCGCGTCGTCGTTGCATCACCGCTCCTCGTGCAGTGATGCAACGACGAGCGGGACGCAGACCCAAATAAAAGGCAAGTTGACATTGCCGCGACCAGGGACGCATGGGGAGGGCAGAGTGAAAGTCATCAAGGTCTTCAATCACAATGTTGTCCTGGCAAGGGACGACGACGGCAAGGACGTCGTCGTGCAGGGGAAGGGCCTCGGCTATAACCGGCGCAATGGCGATAACCTCGACGCCGCCAAGATCGAGCGTCGTTTCCTGCCGGCCGCCACGACCTCCACGACCCAGTTGGCAGGGCTTGTTGCCGAGATTCCGATTGAGCACATCGTGATCGCCGAAGAGGTGCTGCGTCTGGCACGCACCCAGCTTTCCGCGCAGCTCGATGATCGGGCGCTGATCGCGCTTGCCGATCACATTTCCTTTGCCATCCAGCGACAGCACCAGGGCGAACCGATCGAATATCCGCTCGCCTCTGAAGTCCGCCTGCTCTACCCGCGCGAAGTTTCGCTGGGCACCGCCGTTCTGGACCTGATCGAGAACCGGTCCGGCGTCCGCTTGCCAGCGCTTGAGGCGGTGTCGCTCGCCATGCATTTCGTCAATGCTCAGGTTGGCGTTCGCCCGATGGGCGAGATGGTCCGCATGACCGAGATGCTGCGCTCGGTGGTGAACATCATCCAGACCAACCTTGGGCTCATCCTCTCCGAGGGCTCCATCGAACTCGCCCGGCTCGCCGCGCATCTTCGATATCTCTTCCTCGACCATGCTCGCGGTGGCCGCCGGACGCTTCCGGTCGGCGATCTCGCCAGCACATTCAAGACCCAGGATGCCCGCATCTACGACTGCGCGCTGGCCGTCACCGACCTGATGGCGCGTGAGATGAATTGGACCATCCACGAGGACGAAACCCTCTACATCGCTCTGCACATCTACCGGTTCGCCGACCGGTCAGGCGGGTAGGGTGGGTCCGATCCGTTCCTTTGCTGATTGAGAAAGGCCCGACTGTGTCCAACCTTCATGTTTACTCTCCGCTCTCCGGTCGTGCGCTCTCGCTGGAGGACTCTCCTGATCCCGTCTTTGCCGCTGGCATGGTTGGTGGCGGGCTGGCGGTCGATCCCGACCAGGGCGAGCTGCGATCGCCCTGCACCGGCGTTGTCGTGGCCACCCACGAGTCCGGGCATGCGGTGACCGTGCGCTCTGACGAAGGGCTGGACGTGCTGATGCATGTCGGCGTCGAGACCGTGAGCCTGCGTGGTGTCGGCTTCACGTCTCATGTGCGCGAGGGACAGCGCGTGACCACGGGCGATCTCCTCGTCGCCTTTGACATTGCGGCCATCAAGCCGAAGGTTCCCTCGCTGATATCGATGGTGATCGTCACCAATGGCGACTCCTTTAAGATCGTGACGGCGAACAGCTCCGGTCACATCGGATTTGGCGATGTCGCCCTGACCGTGATCCCCGCCAACGGTGCCTCGGAGGAGTCTGCCGACGCGCAGGATGTCGCCTCACTGTCTGCCGTATTGCGCATCCCGCACGGGCTGCATGCCCGCCCCGCAGCGCAGCTTGTTATGGCTGCCAAGGCCCATGCGGGCAGCGTGACAGTCACAGCGAACGGCAAGAGCGCCAATGCCAAGAGCGTTGTTGGCCTGATGGGCCTGGGCACGCGCTTCGGAGACAGGCTGAACATTCGTGTCGAAGGCGCCGGAGCGGAGGCGACTGCCGAAACATTGCTGGATCTCATCCTCACCGGTCTCGGCGACACCATCACCGACCGTGCCGACGATGAGCCCTTGCCCCCGGTTGCCTGGCCCACTCCCGTCGACGCGCTTGTGGCCGAAAGTGAGCCCTTCCAGCCTGGTGCCAATGCCGTCGTGCGTGGGCGGTCGGCGGTGTCCGGCGTCGCGCTCGGTGCCATCGTCCGCTACCACCGCACGGTTATGGACCTGCCAGAGGATGGTGACGGCGTCGAGACGGAGCGGCTTCGTCTCAAGCGGGCGCTGAGCGAGGTGTCCGACCGGCTGACAGGCGAGACGGCTGCCGCACGTGCCGGCATCGTCGAGGCTCATCGGGAAATTCTCGGCGATCCCGAACTCATAGCGGCTGCCGAAGCGGATATCGCGGCCGGTCGTTCCGCTGAGCGCGCTTGGGCCAATGCTTGCGGTCGCCAGGCAGAGCTTCTCGCTGGTCTGGCCGATGCGCGGCTCGCCGAGCGGGTGGCCGACATGCGCGACGTTTCCGCGCGGGTGATTGCCGCGCTTTCCGGCAGGGACAACAGGGTGAAACTTGCCAGCCTGCCAGCGGGGTCTGTCGTGCTGGCCGATGAAGTCCTGCCGTCTGAAACCGACGGCCTCGCGGCCGGACATCTCGCCGCCATCCTGATGCGGGACGGCGGACCGACGTCGCATGCCGCTGTCATTGCCGCAGGCCTCGGCATCCCGACCATCGTCGCGCTCGGCCCGGACGCGGATCGCATTCCAGACGGGGCTGACGTCATTGTCGACGCCGGGCTTGGCAATGTCACGGTCTTCCCGACGGATGCAGGCGTCGCGGCGGTGCGCAGTCGCATCGCCGAACGGGTGGAACGGAAGGCCGTGCAGCGAGCCGCCGCCACCAGTGCATGCCGACTTGCCGATGGCCGGCGCATTGAGGTGTTCGGCAACCTTGGTCGAGTGGGCGAGGGGGCCGCCGCTGCCGCCGAAGGCGCCGAGGGCTGTGGTCTGCTGCGCTCGGAATTCCTGTTCCAGGATCGCCCTAGCGCTCCCACCGAGGACGAACAGCATGCCGATTACCAGGCAATCGCCGATGAACTTGGCGGTCGTCCGCTGGTCATCCGAACGCTGGATGTCGGCGGCGACAAGCCGCTTGCCTATTTGCCCCTGCCCAAGGAGGAAAACCCCTTTCTCGGTTTGCGCGGCGTTCGCGTTTCGCTGGCCAAGCCTGATCTTCTGCGGGTCCAGATCCGCGCCATCCTGCGCGTGAAGCCCTATGGCGTCGCCCGTGTCATGGTTCCGATGGTGTCGTCGGTCTCGGAAATGCAGGCGGTCCGCACCTTGGTCGATGAGGAGATGAAGGCGCTTGGGCGGGTCGAGCCGATCGAAATCGGCGCGATGATCGAGGTTCCTGCGGCGGCGGTGGCAGCGCGGCAGCTGGCGGAAGTGTGCGACTTCTTCTCCGTCGGCACGAATGATCTCACTCAGTATGCGCTTGCCATGGATCGCGGCAATCCGGCGGTGGCCGCTGGCGTCGACGCGCTGCATCCCGGTGTTCTTGGCCTCATTCGCATCGCCTGCGACGGTGCCGCCAGCAAGGGACGGCCTGTCGCCGTCTGCGGCGGTGCTGCCTCCGATCCGCTGGCCGCGTCGATCCTGGTCGGCCTCGGCGTGACGGAACTCTCGGCCGCGCCGGCAGCCATTCCCGAAATCAAGGCGACGCTGTCAGCGTTGTCCTTCGCCACCTGCAAGGCGCTGGCCGACGAGGCACTGGCGGCCAATGGACCGGACGCGGTCCGTGCCCTGGCCCTCGGCCGGGTCGCCTGAAAAACACATCAAGGAGAATAGCATGAGCAAGACCCGTTTCCCCGACGGCTTCCTGTGGGGAGGCGCGCTCGCCGCCAATCAGTGCGAAGGTGCCTGGAATTTCGGCGGCAAGGGGCTCTCGGTGGCCGACTGCGCCATCTACCGGTCCAACATGGATCCGAAGGACTACAAGGCGCTGCATCACATCACCAGCGAGGCCATCGCCGCCGCCGAAGCCTGCACCGAGGTGGGTCCCTATTCGAAGCGTCGGGGCATCGACTTCTATCACCGCTATCGCGAGGACCTCGATCTCCTCGCCGAGATGGGCTTCAAGGTGCTGCGCGTCTCGATCCAGTGGACGCGCATCTTCCCGAAGGGCATCGAGACCGAGCCCAACGAAGTCGGCCTTGCCTTCTACGAAAGCCTTTTCACGGAGATGCGCGCGCGCGGCATCGAGCCGCTGGTGACGCTGCACCACTACGAGATGCCCCTTTATCTCGTGAACCACCATGATGGCTGGTATCGCCGTGAAGTGGTCGATTTCTTCCTGCGCTTCACCGAGGCGGTGTTCAGCCGGTACAAGCACCTTGTGACATATTGGCTCTCCTTCAACGAGATCGACAGCGCGTTCCGCCATCCCTTCTCCACCATGGGCATCTGCGAGGATCGCTATCCCCGCGAGAAGCTGGAGGAAGTCATCTGGCAGGGCCTGCATCACCAACTGGTGGCGAGCGCCCTGGCCACCAAGCAGCTTCACGCGATCATTCCGGGCGCCCAGATGGGCTGCATGGTGACGAGCCTGCTCTCCTATCCGGAGACCTGCCATCCGGCCAACTGCCTGAAGGCGATGTACGACAACCGTGACAACATGACGACCTCGGACGTGCAGGTGTTCGGCTCCTACCCGCCGTCCGCCTTAAGCGCCTGGAAGAAGCGCAACATCAAGGTGACGATGCTGCCGGGCGACGCGGACATCCTCAAGGCCAATCCTGTCGATTTCGTCTCGTTCAGCTATTACATGTCGATGGTCTCATCCATCAACGCCGCCGAGCGCGAAAAGGTCGGCGGCAATGTCACGTCTGGCGTCAAGAATCCTTATCTGCCTGTCTCGGATTGGGGCTGGCAGATCGACCCGACAGGATTACAGATCGCCCTTGTCGAGATGTATGACCGCTACCGCAAGCCGCTGTTCATCGTCGAGAACGGCCTTGGTGCGCGCGACAAGCTCGTGGGCGGCACGGTCGAGGATGACTACCGCGTTGCCTATCTCGACGGCCACATCCGTGCCATAGGCGATGCGCTCGACGAGGGCGTCGACGTCATGGGCTACACGGCTTGGGGCTGCATCGACAGCGTATCGCTTTCTACCAGCCAAATGAGCAAGCGGTATGGCTTCATCTATGTGGACTGCGATGACGAAGGGCAGGGTACCTTCGACCGCTACCGAAAGAAGTCTTTTGGTTGGTATCGCGACGTGATCGCCAGCAATGGCGCCGGCCTGTGAGAGAAGAACGGAGAGGCATCCAGAGTGGTCGCGGGCACGCCAATGATGGGCGGCTCCTATGAGCAGGAGAGATAGAGGATTCGTGATGATCAGCACGTTTGAGCTCCCGGGAACGTCCTGCCTTGAGCAGGGCGTTAGCCAGGACGATCATTTTTCACATGATGGTGGCCGGAAGGATCTGCCGCCGCTTGATCGGCTCCCGCCCGCCCTGGGTAACGACACCGTTCAGAGTGTCGCAAGTACGTTAGCATAGAGGGTCTTGATCGCCACGAAACGCATCGTTGGCTGCGTGACCGCCTCGGTGATCGCTTCGGCGTCGGCCATGTCCGTCTTGCCCCGCTTGACATAGGGTTTCACATAGGCCGCTGGCATCAGTTTGACGATGTGCCCCAGTTTGCTGATCTCCCTGCCCCAGTAATGGGCCGTGCCGCATGCTTCCATGTCTACAAGGCAAGGAGTAATACCAAGCGGCGCGGGTTGAAACCCAGGCCGCTTTTCTTGCGTTCAAACGCCAGGCGGGCTTTTACGCGCCATAAGGCGCGGCGGCCACTTGGCCGCTTCCAAGGTGCGGTGAGGCAAACTCACCGCACCTTGGTATCAGCGCGCTGAAAAATCGTAATACGTCGCTTCGGCGAAGACGCCGACGGACGAGAACCTCGCCTGTCGCGCCAATGCCGTGAACCTGAAAAACCGACTTCGCCAGATCCAGATCAACTGTCGTAATCTGTTCCATGGACGGTTCCTTTCATGGGGATCGCTTGAACAACGACCCCATCCTGGCTCAATCCGGTTGAAAAGGGGCCGTCCACCTCATTACCTCTTCAATGATCGGAACTTCATTTCAATGGACCGGTACAGGAGCAAGCCGAGCTGCGCGTTTTATAGCCCGTGTCCACTTTTTCGGGGAAAGGTCACATCACTGCGTCACCCAAAATCGGCCATGGTTCGATATGATCCGGTATTGGTCCCACCCGAGCCCGCCATGCCGGATTCAGGCGTGCCACCAACGGTCAGGTCAATGCCGCCACATTACAGTCCCTGGGGATTGCGGGGATCAATGCCCCCCGCGTTCGACATCTCGGCGAATGGCCGAGGGAGATTGACCATACTGCTCTGAAAAACAAAATGAAAAATAGGAACCCGAACGGAACCCCGTCGCAACGGCGACATCCAGCGTCGACATGTTGCTGTGCAAAAGCAGGTCGCGCGCACGCTCCAACCGCTTTGTCTTGCAATATTTGGATGGCGTCATCCCGACGTATTTCAGAAAAAGTCGCTCCAAGGTGCGTCGGCTCGACCCGACCGCGTCGGCCAAGGCGCCCGGAGACATGGGGTTTTCCATGTTTTCGGCGATCAACGCCACGGCCAGGCGCACCTGCCTAGGGGCGGTACTGAGCGGCGTGTCGCTCCCGGAATGCTGGGGGAACACGCCTGAGCGCACCCGATCATTCTGTAACTGATTGGCAATGGCGCGCACCAACCATTGGCCATGGTCCGCGGCGATAATCCCCAGGAACAAATCAAAGGAAGACAATCCCCCCGCGCAGGTCATGATCCCCCCATCGATTTCATAAATCGCCGAGGTCAGATCGATATCGGGAAATTCTTCCACGAAGGCCGGTTTTCCCTCCCAATGGATGGTGCAACGCGCCGTCCCCAGAAGACCCGCGCGCGCCAGGAAGATGGTTCCCATGGATATGGCCCCCATCTTTACACCGGACCGGAACCGCTTGTTCAGGAAAGCATTCAAGCGGCTCTGATTCCGCGCGGTCAGACTCAGCCCGGCGCAGACAAAGGTATAATCGGGCATGGGCCCCGCTCCGAACCCGTGGGTGCCGGAGATTTCCAAGCCGTTCGATGCCTGGGCCGGTTGTCCGTCCTCGCTTGTAATGGACCAACCGTACAGGTCGCGCCCAACAATACGGTTCGCGACCCGCAACGGTTCGATGGCCGAAATCACCGACATCATCGAAAACGCATGCATCAAGACGAATTCGAAAATTTTTGGTTCCGTTTCGGTGCCCATCGAATGGTATGGCTCCTACCCCATGCGTTCGGAAGCATAGCTGCCCGGCGACGCCGGGAAAACCACGGTCTTATTGCCATTAAGAAAAACCCTATGGTGGATATGGGCGTGAACCGCCCGGGCCAAAACCTGGCTTTCCACGTCGCGACCCAGGGAGACGTAGTCGTCCGGGCTTTGGGCGTGGGTCACGCGGATGGTATCCTGCTCGATGATCGGGCCTTCGTCGAGATCGGCGGTGACATAGTGGGAGGTCGCGCCGATCAGCTTCACGCCGCGTTCGTAGGCCTGCTTGTAAGGGTTCGCCCCCTTGAAGGACGGCAGAAAGGAGTGGTGGATGTTGATGATCCGACCGGACATCTTCTTGCACATGGCGTCGGACAGAACCTGCATGTAGCGGGCGAGCACAATCAACTCGGTGCCGCTATCCTCGACGATTCGCATCTGGGCGGCTTCGGCCTCGGGCTTGTTCTCCTTGGTCACCTTGATGCAGTGGAAGGGGATGTCGTGATTTACGACGACCTTCTGGTAATCCATGTGGTTGGAGATGACCGCGACGATCTCGATGGGCAGAGCCCCGATACGCCACCGGTACAGCAGGTCGTTCAGGCAGTGTCCGAAGCGGGACACCATGATGATGACCTTCATCTTTTCCTTTTCGTCGTGGAACGTGAAGGCCATGTCGAAGGCCTTGGCGGTTGCGCCGAATTCCTTGATCAGATTGTCCAGATCCTTTCCCTCCTCCGACGTGAAGCTGACCCGCATGAAGAAGCGGCCAGTCTGGACGTCGTCGAATTGGGAGCTGTCGGTAATGTTGCAGCCATTCCGCGCGAGATAGCCAGCGATGGCCGCCACGATGCCGCGGGTCGTCGCGCAGGTGACGGTGAGGCAATAGGTGTTCATTGAATTCTCCGATCGATCATCGGTGATCTCGGGCAAGGACAGGCCCTCTGGGGTCCTGCCGGGTCATCCCGAAGCGGGTGGGGGGGATGGGGAGGGTCTTGAAAGAACCAGAAGGCGAGTGCGAAGGAAAAGTTCCCTCACGCCGTCAGGCCTTCCGGCTCGGGCAAACCATTGGCCCGATGGCAGGCGATCAGGGTATTGGCCAGCAGGCAGGCGATGGTCATGGGACCGACGCCACCGGGCACGGGCGTGATCGCCCCGGCCACGGCTGCGGCGCTTTCATAATGGACATCGCCCACCAGTCGGGTCTTGCCCTCGCCCTTGTCCGGGGCGGGAACCCGGTTGATGCCCACGTCAATGACGGTGGCGCCGGGCTTCACCCAGTCGCCGGGGATCATTTCCGGACGACCGACGGCCGCGACCAGGATGTCGGCGCGGCGGCAGACCTCGGCCAGATCCTTGGTGCGGCTATGGGCGATGGTGACCGTGCAATTATCGCCCAACAGAAGCTGGGCCATGGGCTTGCCCACGATGTTGGAGCGACCGACAACCACGGCGTTCAGCCCGGCCAGGGAGCCCAGGTGGTCGCGCAGCATCATCAGGCAACCCAACGGAGTGCAGGGAACCATGGCCTTCTGGCCGGTGCCGAGAAGACCGACGTTGGAGATGTGGAACCCGTCCACGTCCTTGGCCGGATCGATGGAATTGATCACCAGGTCCGAATTCAGGTGCCCGGGCAGGGGCAACTGAACCAGGATGCCATGGATGGCGGGGTCCGCGTTCAACTGATTGATCAGGGCGAGCAGGTCCGCTTCGGACGTATCGGCGGGCAGTTTGTGCCCATGGCTGTTCATGCCGACCTCGAGGGTCTGCTTGCCCTTGTTGCGCACATAGACCTGCGAGGCCGGATCCTCCCCCACCAGCACGACGGCCAGTCCCGGAGTGATCCCTCGTTCCTTCAGACCCGCCACGAAACCCGCCACCCGACCGCGAACTTTCTCCGCGAAAGCCTTGCCGTCGATGATCGTGGTCGTCATGCTCCTCTTCTCCTTTTTAAACAGCGCGGTCGGACCGCGTTTTAGCGGTCGTCAGGGCGAGGGTGGTGTTCAAGCGCATTTCCAGGGCATGGGCCAGCGATACGGCGAAGGATCGCCCCACCAACAGGGTGTAGGCGCGGCCCGGGTCCCGACAAAGCAGGAAACACCCCATATGCTCCATGACCGTGCGCGCGGCCCCTCCCGCGCCCATGGCGCGGATATCCAGGCTGGTCAAACCTTCGAGGACCGTTTCAAGCCCCTCTCCGGTCAGGTCGAAGGCGACCCACCCGTCGGTCTGATCGGTTACCGCAGCGCGCTCGCCCAGGGCCGAGGTCAGGTCGGCGGCCAGATCCTCGTGGGTCTGGAGCGGCGCCATGACCATCCACTGATCGGGCCCCGTCCAGAAGGTCGTCACCCCCGCGTCCTCGCGCAGGCCTCCGACCCCGGGAAGAGGACATCCAAGGATGGTGGTCGACGGGTTGTGGACATCCGTCCATTCGACCCGGGCGGCCAAGGAAGACAAGGCCAGATCCGTCCGCTCCACCACCCGGTAAGCACCGATGGTTCGGATCCGTGGTTCCGCCGCGCCAAAGGCCGACCGGGCGTTCAATCGAAAATCAGACACGAAGGCGCTCCCCTTCCGGATCGATGAAATGGGGACCAACCACCTTGGCGCGGACGGACTGTCCTTGCAGGGGATTGGCCACGGTGATCACGTCTCCAAGTCGCTTGTCGCCTTCCTTGAGGAAGGCCAGGGCGATCGATTTGCCCAGGTGGGGCGAATGGGCCGCAGAGGAAACCCATCCCTGGTCGTTGGTGGCCTCCGCCCGATCTCCCTCGGTGAAAAGATGCGACCCCGCGGTCAGGGGACCATCCAGGGACTCAAGCCCCACCAGGCGGATTCCATCCTCTCCGGCGAGCCCGGGGCGGCGGGACAGAACCGTGCCGATCGCGTCCTTCTTGGACGAAACCAAGCGCCCCATGCCCAAATGATCGGCGGAGGTCTGACCATTGAGTTCGTTGCCTGCGGCATGACCCTTTTCAATGCGCAGAACCCCCAGGGCTTCAGTGCCATAGGCTATCACGCCAAACTCGGCTCCGGCCTCCATCAGCACCCGCATCAGGGCATCGCCATGGCGCGTGGGCACGGCGACCTCGTAGGCGAGTTCCCCGGAGAAGGAAATGCGGAACAGGCGCGCCCGCGTTCCCCCACAGATCCGGATGGCACCGCAGGCCATGTACCCAAAGGCTTCATTGGAAATATCGAACTCGGGGTCCACGATCTTTCGCAGCAGGTCACGGGCCCGGGGACCGGCGACGGAGTATTGGGCCCAGGCATCCGTGGTGGAAATCAGGTGGACATCCAACTCCGGACACAGACATTGGCGCACGAATTCCATGTGCCGATAGACGGGACCGGCCTGGGCCGTGGTGGTGGTGACCACGAAATGGTCCTCCGCCAACCGGGCGGCGGTGCCGTCATCCATGGCGAAGCCATCCTCGCGGAGCATCAGGCCGTACCGGACCTTCCCCAGGGGCAGCTTGGCGAAGCCGTTGCAGTAGATGACGTCGAGGAACCGGGCGGCGTCCCGCCCCTGAACATCCACCTTGCCCAGGGTCGTCACGTCGCAGACCCCAACGGCGCGGCGCACGGTCAAAACCTCTCGGTCCACGGTGTCCCGCCAGGTCTTTTCCCCGGGTCTGGGAAAGTACTGGGCCCGCAACCATGCTCCCACTTCCACGAATGCCGCCCCTTGTTCCTCGGCCCAATGGTGGCTGGGCGTTCGGCGAACGGGACGGAAATCCTTCCCCCGCGAGCGCCCGGCCAAGGCACCGATGGCCACCGGCGTGTAGGGGGGACGGAACACGGTGGTCCCCGTCTCCGGAATGGACTTGCCGGTCAATTCCGCCATGACCGCCAGCCCCGTCACATTGGCGGTCTTGCCCTGGTCCGTGGCCATGCCCAGGGTGGTGTACCGCTTCAGGTGCTCAACGGAACGGAACCCTTCCTTGTGGGCCAGGGTGATGTCCTTGACCGTCACGTCATTCTGAAAGTCGACCCAAGCCCGGCCCTTCTCGCCACCCACATGCCAGAACGGTGTGATCGCCAAGGGAGCGTCCTCGGCCGTGGGCGTCGCGGCGGCTTGGGCGCGGAATCCCAGGTCGCCGAGGGCCTTCGCGGCCCCTTCCGCCCCACCGGTCAGAGCGCCATGGGTAGAAAAGACTCCCGCCGCAGCGCCCGCCACGGACAGTCCAGGGGGCAAGCGCGGCCCCGGCGAAAAGAGGCCCTGGCCATCATCCCACACCGGCCGATTTCCCTGGTGGCAGGTCAGCGCCAGGTTGGGGTTCCAGCCTCCCGAAACGCCCAGGCTTCCACAGGCCAGCCACTCCGTCCCGCCATCGGCTCGCCGGATCCGCGCCTCGCGCAGACCGCGACGCCCCCGACTGTCGATCACGACCGCGCCCGCGTGGAGCGGGTAGTCCCCCAAGGCCTTGGCCCCGGGTCGAACATCCACCACCGCAGTGACCGCGACGCCCTTGGCCATCAAGTCCACGGCGGTTCGATGACCGTCATCGTTGTTGGTGAAAATCGCCACCCGATCCGCCGGGCAGGCCGCCCAACGGTTCGCATAGGCGCGCATGGCGCCGGCCAGCATGATTCCGGGCCGGTCGTTGTTGGCGAAGGCCATGGGCCGTTCGATGGCCCCGGCGCACAACAGCGAACGCTTGGCGTAAATCTTCCAGAAGGTCTGCCGCGGCACGGCCCCATCAACCGTCGCGAGGTGATCGGTCACCCGCTCGACGGCGCCATGGACGCCGTGGTCGAAGGCTCCGATCACGGAGGTCCGACGCAAAATTCGGACGCGGTCGGACGCCTCCAGTTCGGCCAGAGTCGCCGACACCCACTCTCCGGCGGGTGCGTCGTCGAGAACCTGGCGATCCTTGGTCAGACGCCCGCCAAGCACGAAATCCTCGTCGGCGAGAACAACCCGGGCACCGCTCCGCGCCGCAGTCAGGGCCGCAGACAGGCCCGCCGGACCCGCGCCGATAACAAGCAGGTCACAATGGAGGAAGCCCTTGTCGTAAACATCCGGGTCCGCGAGACCCGACAGGGATCCCAAGCCCGCCGCGCGGCGGATCATGGGCTCGTAGACCTTTTCCCAGAAGGCCGCAGGCCACATGAAGGTCTTGTAGTAGAAGCCTGCGGTCAGGAAGGGCGCCACCCTGTCGTTGATCGCCAGGGCATCGAAAGCCAGGGACGGCCACCGGTTCTGACTCTTGGCCTCGAGCCCATCGAACAACTCTGCCACCGTGGCCCGGGTGTTGGGTTCCCGATGGGCGCCACCGCGCAATTCCACCAGGGCGTTGGGTTCCTCCGACCCGGCGGAGAATACCCCTCGCGGTCGGTGGTACTTAAAGCTCCGCCCCACGAGGCGAACCCCGTTGGCCAACAGGGCCGAGGCCAGGGTATCGCCGGGGTGACCCTGGTAGGTCTTGCCGTCGAAGGTGAAGGACCAGGTCCGCGACCGGTCGATCAGACCACCGGAAAGCCGTGTCATCGCGCCGCCCTCCGCTTGGCCAGGACCACATCCCGGGCGAACTCGGCCTTGAGAATTTCATGGGTCAGGGTGTCGCGCGTGACCACCAGCCAGGAGCGATCGCCCTGTTCGTGAAACCACAGTTCGCGCTGGACCCCGGCGATATTGTCGCGCGGGTAGGTGTACTCGTAAAAGGCCGCTTGCGCGCCTTCGCTCATGCCATCGGGGCGATCCAGAAGACAGGCGTCGCCCAAGTAGGTGAATTCCCCGGCGTCGCGGGGTCCGAGAAGGGGATGAGGAATCAGCATGATGGATCTCTCAGTGCAGATTGGGCCGGGCGCCGACGCCCTTTTCGTCGATCACATGACCGCTTTCGAAGCGCCTCAGGGAAAAGGCGGCGGCTGTCTCATGGGATGTGTCGGTCGCCAACAGATGGGCGAAGGCGTACCCCGAGGCGGGAGTCGCCTTGAAGCCGCCGTAACACCAGCCACCATTGAAGTAGAGCCCCTCCACGGGTGTCCGATCGATGATCGGCGAGCCATCCATGGACATGTCCACCAGACCGCCCCACATGCGCAGCAGGCGGGCCCGACCGATCAAGGGCATGATCGCCATGCCGCCTTCGCACACATCTTCCACCACCGGAAGGTTGCCCCGCTGGGCGTAGGTGTTGTAGCCGTCGATATCGCCGCCAAAGACCAATCCGCCCTTGTCGGACTGACTGACATAGAAATGTCCGGCGCCGAAGGTAATTACCCCGGGCAGGATCGGCTTCAACCCTTCGGAGACGAAGGCCTGCAGCACATGGCTTTCAATGGGCAGGCGCATCCCTGCCATGGCCATGACCCGACTGGACGATCCGGCCACGGCCACGCCCACTTTTTTCGCGCCAATGACGCCTCGGGTGGTCTCGACGCCGACGACCCGCCCCCCCTCGACACGGAAGCCCGTGACCTCGCAATTCTGAATGATGTCCACGCCCATGCGGTCGGCGGACCGGGCATAGCCCCAGGCCACGGCGTCGTGGCGGACCGTGCCACCACGACGGTGCATCAAGGCCCCCTTTATGGGGAAACGGGCGTTGTCGAAGTCCAGGAATGGCGCTTCCCGACGCACGCCTTCGACGTCCAGCAATTCCGCGTCGGCCCCATGGAGAATCATGGCATTGCCCCGCCGCCGATAGGCGTCGCGCTGGCCATCGGTGTGGATCAAGTTCATGATCCCCCGCTGGCTGACCATCGCGTTGTAGTTCAGGTCCTGTTCCAGGCCCTCCCACAAATTCAGGGAAAAGGCATAGAAGGGTTCATTCCCCGGCAACAGGTAGTTGGCGCGAATGATCGTGGTGTTGCGACCCACGTTGCCACCACCGATCCAGCCCTTTTCCAGGACGGCGACACGGCTTTGTCGATACACCTTGGCCAGATAGTGCGCCGTCGCCAGACCATGGCCACCACCACCGACGATAACGATGTCGTAGTCGGATTGGGGGGCCGCGTCGCGCCATGCGGGCTTCCACCCCTTGTGCCCGGTAAGGGCCTCCTTGATCACCCTAAATCCTGAATATGCCAAGACCGTCGCCTCCATGAAATCTGGAGACAGATTGCCCGATTCACCGGCGCCGATTATCGTTATATGGACAGATATTTTCATTTTTGAGACTTTTCGCGACGCGGGTCCGCCATTCCCCGACCGCCATGCGGGATCCCACCCGCGCCGATTTCGCGATAGTCCTCGCAGAAAAAAGTCTGGCGCGCCGAACCGGAACGTTCAGCGCGCCAGATGGGTGTCCAACGCCTCCCTTGAGGGAGGCCTGGTCCATTCACATGCGGCCAATCCATCGTCAAAAGCGATGGATTGGCGTCATCCCGGGTCGACCCGCATCGGCGTCAGCCCAGGTCGGCCAAAACCACGTCCGACAGGGGGGTGGAACAACAGGCGAGGATATGGCCATCGGCCTCCTCGCGGGCCGTCAAGCCGCCGTGATGCTCCATATGGACCTGACCCTCCAACAGTTTCAGCTTACACGTCCCGCACAGCCCTTCCTGGCAGCCCGTTGGAACACGCAGGTTCGCCGCCGCGGCGGCTTGGGTCAGCACGACCCCTTCCGGCGCCGCGAAACTCCTCCCGCGGAATCGCGCGGTCCAACCGACCGTCTCCTTCGCTTCCGTGGGGAAGACTGCGGGGGTCATCGGTCGGACGGCGCCGAATGTCTCCGTCAGGAAACACCCCGGATCCCCGCCCTCGGCCCGGTGGATCCGGGCCATCGCTTCCATGAAGGGCGCCGGGCCACAGCAGAAGACCGTCCGCCGCTCAAGGGAGGGGACCATGACCCGCAGCAGGCGCCGATCCGGACGGCCACGAAAGCCACTCCAACTCCGGCCCGCTTCCGGCGTGGTCACGCAATCGGCCCGGGTCAGGTTTGGCATGGCGCCGTCGATGGCGGCCAACTCGTCGGTGAACAGCAGATCCTCGACCCGCCGGGCGACTTGGACCACCGCCACGTCAACGCCCTCGCCCCGTCCATGCAGCCAGCGCAGCATGGACATCATCGGCGTGAAGCCACTGCCCGCGCCGAGGAGCAACAGGGGCTCGCCCGGGTGGTGAACCAGGGAGAACCGTCCGAAGGGACCGCGGGCCCGTAGCCGATCTCCCATGCGCAGGTGCTCGTGGATGAACCGCGTGGCATGGCCATCGGCCGCAGCCTTGATGGTCAGGGACAGACGGTTCGGGTCGAGGCCCGACGACGCGATCGTGAATGTCCGGATGGCGGGTCCATCCGTCATGGGAATGGTCAAGGCCAGGGCCTGGCCAGGTAAGTGACGCAGCGGCGGTTGCCCCGGCGCCAGTTCGAAATCGAAGGTGACCACTTCTGGCGTATCCTGACGCCGCCCAACGAGGTCAAGATCGAGATCCCGCGGCGAGAAGGCCGGCGCCGCGGGTTTGGGATAGGGCCGCGTGGCCGTGGAAGAGGTCCGCATCGGCCTATTCCGCAGCACGAATGATCGAGGTTTCGTCTCCGGATAAAAATTGTGCAAGTTGGCCCCGGTACCAGGCAATGAAGTTGATCGCCATGAATTCCGAAATCTCCGAATAGGGACCGGGTTCATAGGCCGGAGAGTGCACGCCGCGTTGGTTTTCCTCGGCCAGGGTGCGGTCCTGGGCGTTGGTCGCGACCCACACTTCGGACAGGCGTTGGGGGTCGTAATCCCACCCTTCTATGGCATCTTCATGCACCAGCCAGACGGTGCGCACCTCGGTTCGTTCCGGCCCCAGGGGCAGGACACGGAAATGAATGCTCATCTCCGACAGGAAATGATGCCAGTTGTTCGGCACCCGGAAGGCCCGCACGGACCCAAGGTCCGGATCGGTCAAATCCGCCAACAGCTTCTTGCAGGCCAATTTACCATCCAAGGTCATGGACTGGACGCCCTCGCGGAAGGGCAAGCGAATGCCGCGGAATTCCAGCCCCCCATCCACGGGCGCATGCGGCAGACCCAAGGCGTCCCAATCCCGGGCCTTGCGCTCCATGACACGGAACTCGTCGGCGAAACGCTCGTCGTTTGGCAGGGCCATTTCAACCAGGGACACCAGCAGTTCGGGATGGGATCCCGCGCAGTGGTAGCACTCCCGATTGTTTTCGATGACCAGCTTCCAATTCGCCTCCTCCACGATGGTGGAGGTGAAGGCGATCTTGGTCCGACGGGGATCGTGGGGCGCGATATAGGGGGTGATTGTCCGGCGGAACGTCTCGATATCCGGCGGAGTCTCCGCCAGGCAGATGTAGATCAGCCCCTCGATGGAAGTCACATGGAGTGGCTTGAGAGGGAAAGTCGCCGGATCAAAGTCCTCTCCCATGAAACGAGTCGAAAGCAACGCGCCTTTCAGATCATAGGTCCATTGGTGGTAGGGACAGACCAGACGGGAGGCCTGCCCCCGTTCCGCCGAACACAGCCGCGATCCGCGATGGCGACAGGAGTTGTGGAAGGCCCGGAGGGTCCCCGCCTCGTCGCGCAGGATGATCACCGGCGCGGGGCCGACCTGAAGGGTCACGTAGTCGCCCGGTTCGGGCAACTCGCATTCGGGCGCGGCGAACAGCCATTCCGACAGGAAGACAGCCTCCAGGTCCACCTGGTGAATATCCGGATCCCCATAAAACGCTCCCGGCAAGGCATGTCCATCCTTGCACCCGGCCAAGGCGACCCATGTCTTTTCTTTCTGTCTCGCGTCCGGCATCGCAAATTCATCCCCAAAAATTTGTCTCTGTCATGCCCGCGTCCAACCGTCCGGGCCATGCGCCGATACTGTCCCGGATCAAGCGAACCGTGCTTTCAATCCCGCGACAAACTTCACCAAGAATTCACCGGTCGGGGATGGCGCGGGTCTTCGAGTGTCCTGGGATCGCATGACGACTTGGCGCACGTTCGACAATAGTTGTCGGAGACCCGGTGAACCGCCTCTTCGGCTGCCCTCAATATGGGGCCACATTCGGTGCCCCCCGGGCACCCAGTCATATCCGGAGATAAACGATGGCTTTCCCCGAAAGCGTACCCTACCTGATTATCGGCGCGGGCATTCACGGTCTGTCCACCGCCCTTCACCTGGCCCGTCAACTCAAGGCGTCGGGCCGGGGATCGGGGCGAGATGTCCTGATCGTGGACAAGGGGGGAATCGCGGCCGGCGCGTCGGGCATCGCCTGCGGCGTGGTCCGCAACAACTACTATCAGCCAGCCATGCGCGAACTGATGGCCCATTCCGTGTCCCATTGGGAACGCCATGCCGTTGCCTTCCAGTACAACCCGGTGGGTTACATGCAGGTTTCCTGCGAGTCCATGCACCAGGACGTGGCCCAGATTCACACCGAGCAGAAGGCGATCGGATACGAGTCCACGTTCATTGAAGGCGCGGACGACTGCGACCGATACATGAAGGATCTGTTCTCCGATTGGCGGGCCAAGGGCATCACATCCGTCCTGCATGAAAAGAAGGGCGGCTACGCGCACAATGCCGCAGCCATCTACGCGCTCGCCCGCATGGCCGAGGAGCAAGATGTCCGCATTCTCACGGGCGTGACGGTGAAGGGCATGACCTTCGCCAACGGCTCGTCTTCCGCAGTCACTGGCGTGGAAACGGATCGCGGCGACATCGCGTGTGACTACCTCGTGGTCGCCGCGGGTCCCTGGGCGCGGGACTTCTGGACGATGGCCGACATGCCCGAGACGATTTCCGTCAAGGGACGGGATGGCCAAGTCCACGACAACGTTCCCATGTGGACCTTCTGGCAACTCGAGGAAGGCGTCCTGCGCGTCGATCCGGAATCATTCAAGACCAACCAAGGCGCCAAGCCCCCGGTCGTCCACGTGGATACCGACGCGCCGCTGTATTCGGACGTGGATGGCAGCCTTATCACCGACAAGATGTGGGGCATCTACTACAAGCCGGACACGAATTTCGGCGGCATCCAGGGTGGAGCCATGCCTTACCCCGTGACCAAGCCAGCCCGGGACGTCGCCATCGACCCCTATGGCCCCGCTTCGCCGGAGTTCGTTTCCTCCCCCGAGTTTGCCCACATGTGGGTGTCGGCCCTCGCCTTCTGCAACGCCCGCTTCTCGGGCACCATGGGCAAATACCACCGCGAGCCTTCGGGTGGCGTCGGATGCTTCACCCCCGACAGCTTTCCCGTTTTCGATACCATTCGCGAAAACCTGTATCTCATCGCCGACTCCAACCACGGCTACAAGATGATTGGCGTGGGCGAACTGGTCGCGCAGTCCATTCTCGGAACGCCGTCCTCCCTGCTGACTCCGTTCCGGTTCAACCGCTATGCCACGGGCGACCTGCACCCCGTGTCCAACAGCCCCTACCCCTGGAGCTGACACGGACTGGCGGCAAATGCGGTACGAACGTATATAAACGCTAAACGGAGGGGGGTAGGCGACCCATGCCTACCCCCCCTCTTTTTTTCCACTTTCGACACCTGTCGAGAATTCCGTTGGATTTGACGCTTGATCGAAAATCGAAGCCCAAAAACCGCGCAAAGCTGATCTCGCAGCTCAGGAAAGCGGCGAACCAAATGGCTTAAACCGGTGCGGCCGGGATCGACCGGACCACCACAAAGGGGACCCCACCTTGGAAACGATTGCTTTCTTCATCGATAACCTTGATGTGGTGCTATCAAGGACCTTGGAGCATATCTCCATCGTGGCGGTGGCTGTGGGCCTCGCCATTTTGACGGGGGTTCCCATTGGCATCGCCATTACCCTGAACAAGAAGGCCGCAGACCTGGTTCTCTACGTCGCGGCGATCATCGTCACCATACCGTCCATAGCCCTGTTCGGTTTGATGATCCCAGTCCTGTCGCTGATCGGCCAAGGGGTTGGTTACCTGCCTGCGGTCATCGCGGTTCTGCTGTATTCACAATTGCCGATCATCCGAAACACCTACACGGCGATCACCAACGTGGATCCGGCGCTGCGCGAAGCCGCCCGTGGCTTGGGCATGACTCCGCTTCAACGCTTGCGACGGGTGGAAATTCCGCTGGCTATGCCCGTGGTCATGGCTGGTGTCCGCATCGCGGTGGTCATGAATATCGGGATCACGGCGATCGCCGCCTATATCGGCGCGGGCGGCTTGGGCACCTTCATCAGTCGGGGCATTTCCCAGACCGATCCCCGCCAATTGTTGACCGGCGCGTTCATGGTTTCGGTCCTGGCCATCGCGTCGGACCTCGCCCTGCTTTGGGTTCAACGTCGCCTGACCCCGGCTTCCTCCTCTCGCGGTTCCGCCCTCCCGGCGACACCCGCTCAATCCTGAGAGACACGCATGATCAAGCTCGAAAAACTGTCGAAGGTTTTTGACACACCGTCCGGACCGGTCATCGCTGCGGATCAGATCAATATGACCGTGGAGCAAGGGGAGATCTGCGTCCTGTTGGGTCCTTCGGGGTGCGGCAAGACGACCACGCTCAAGATGATCAACGGCCTGATTCCCAAGACCTCGGGCAAGATCCTGGTGGCCGGAAAGGACACCGACAGCCTGAACGTTGTCGAACTGCGGCGGTCCATCGGCTACGTGATCCAGCAGATTGGCCTCTTCCCCAACATGACCATCGAAGACAACATCTGCGTGGTCCCCGATCTGTTGGGGTGGGACAAGAAAAAGGCGCGCGGGCGGGCGGGAGAACTGCTCGAAATGGTCAACCTGGATCCGGCCATTTTCCTGAAGCGCTATCCCAAGGAACTGTCCGGTGGACAACAGCAACGTGTTGGCGTGATCCGCGCTCTGGCTGCCGACCCGCCGGTTTTGCTCATGGACGAACCGTTCGGCGCCATCGATCCGATCAACCGGGCGGTCATCCAGGATGAATTCCTGAAGATGCAGGGCGAGATCCGCAAGACCATCGCCTTCGTCAGCCATGATATCGACGAGGCGATCAAGATGGCCGACAAGATCGCCATCTTCCGGGACGGACATTTGGAGCAATTCGCCGCCCCCGACGATATTCTGGCCCGCCCCGCCAATGACTTCATTTCCAGCTTCGTGGGCAAGGACCGCACGCTCAAGCGCCTGAGTCTTCTCTCCGTGGGCGAGGTCATGTACGGCGACCAGATCAGGGTCGTCGCCGAGGATAGCGTCGAAAAGGCGCGTCAGCTTATGAGCGACGCTGGCCACAAGAATATCGTCATGGTCGGTCCCCGGGGCCGGGCGCGGGCGTTTCTTCATTACAACGACATCGTGGGCGCCGTCGGACGCGTGGAGGAACACCGTCAGGCCCTGCCCGCCACGGTCAATGTCCAGGACGATCTTCGCACCGCCGTCTCCACCATGTTCCGCCACGACGTGACCTGGTTGGCCTGCGTGGACGATGACGGATATTTCAAGGGACATATCACGCAAAAGGCCATTTCCCACGCGTTGGGCGCCACCTATGGCGATTCCAAAGGGGAGAAGGGTCGGTCATGACGGGATATCTGGTCCGGAATCTCAGCCTGCATTTCCGCACCCTGATGGGCTTCGCCCTGGGCTGTGTCTTTTCCTTTGGCCTCATGGCGGGAGAGACGGGCTTCTTCGGCTCGCTTTGGCGCGACTACGGCGAGGACATCCTCTTCCTCGGCGGGCAGCATATCCGCCTTGTCCTGATTTCCTCCGCCCTCGCCATCCTGGCGGGACTCCCCGTGGGGATCCTCCTTAGTCGCCCATCGATGGAACGCCATGCGGAGAAGATCCTTCAGCTGTTCAATATCGGCACGACCATTCCCACCCTGGCAATCCTCGCGCTTTCCATCACCCTGCTCGGCATTGGTTTCATTCCTGCGATCTTCGGTCTTTGGATCGCGACGTTGTTGCCGATCATCCGCAACGTTTACCAGGGCATGCGCGAGGTTCCTGCCCCTTTGAAGGAGGCCGCGACGGGCATGGGCATGACGCCTGGACACATTCTGCGTGCGGTGGAACTCCCCAATGCCCTCTATGTCATTTTCGCGGGCCTCCGCACCGCAGTGGCGATCAATGTCGGAACGGCGCCGCTGGCCTTCCTGATCGGTGGCGGCGGACTGGGTGAACTGATCTTCACCGGGATCGCCCTGGACGAGTTCGGAATGCTTCTGGCCGGCGCCATTCCGGTGGCGCTGCTGGCCATGCTCGCCGACCTGATTCTAGCCCAGGCCCAGTTCTGGCTTATTCCCCGCGGGGTTAACCCCCTGCGGACCTGACGTGATTCAAGCCTCTTCCTCAATTCCAGGACTCTGAAACGGAGATTTCCATGCTGAAACGGATCGTGAAAATCACAGCCCAGGTCGCGTTGGGCGCCGCCCTGATCCTACCGGGCGTCGCCCAGGCCAAGGATCTGGTCGTTGGCGGAAAGAATTTCACCGAGCAACTGCTGCTCGCTTCCATGACTCACCAGTTGCTCGAAGCCAAGGGTTTCCCCAACTCCGTCACGGATGGCATGGGCACCACGGTGCTGCGCACCGCCATGGAAAACGGTCAAGTGGATCTCTACTGGGAATACACCGGAACGTCCCTGGTGACCTTCAACAAGGTGACCGAACGCCTGGATGCCGAAGCCACCTATCAAAAGGTGAAGGAGCTGGACGCGGCCAAGGGGATCACCTGGCTTGCTCCCTCGAGAGCCAATAACACCTATGCGTTGGCCGTGCGCGCGACCGATGACAAGGGCTTGACCACCCTGTCCGACCTGGCCGCAGCCTACGGGGCGGATAAGGGCCTGACCATGGGCGTGAACGCCGAATTCCCCCGTCGTCCCGACGGCCTGCCGGGCCTGGAGAAGGTCTACGGCTTCAAGACCGGTCGCGCCAATATCACCCCCATGGAAGGCGGGTTGATCTATCAGGCGCTCAAGGACGGCAAGGTTGACGTGGGTCTGGTCTTCGCCACGGACGGTCGCATCACCGCTTTCAATTTCAAGGTCTTGGAAGACGATAAGGGCTTCTTCCCCAACTACGCCATCACCCCCACCGTGCGGACCGAGGTCCTGGAAGCCAATCCAGGTCTGGAAGAGATCCTCAACAGCCTGTCGGCGAAGCTGACCGACCCGGTCATGCAGGCTTTGAACGCCCAGGTGGATGTGGACAAAAAGTCCATCGAGGACGTGGCCGCGGCCTTCCTGGCCGATCAGGGCCTCCTCTAGAGTGTTCCGAGATCAAGTTGGGCCATTTCATGGCCGAACTTGGCCTCGAAGACACTCTAAAATTTATAGAATCAGAGTGAAACCGGGCCAGCTTGGCTCAAGCTGATCCGGTTTCACTCTAATCTCCCGACGGGGGCGGCCCCCTCCGCTCCCGCCTCCCCGCGCTCGAGCACCGCGCAGAAAGCCTGATCCTTGGGTGCGCGCGGTGCTGTCCTATCGTCAATCTCGGAGGCCTTCCCCATGTCGGACGGCGAGACCTTGCGTTGCGCCTGCGCGCAAATCGACCATGATCGGAGGGCGACAGGCAGCCTCCTCGAACGTCACCGCGAAGCCATCGCCGAGGCGCGAGACCGCAGAGTGGATCTTCTCGTTTTCCCCGAGACGTCCCTAACGGGTTACCCGCAGACGACGGAAGAGGTTCGGACCTCCGCCCTCTGGTCCGACGGAGCCGTCCTACGCGATCTGGCCCTGCTCGGCGGTCCCATGACCGTGGTGGTCGGCTTCGTGGAGCGGGGGCCTGCGGGTCTGTTCTATAATTCCATCGCTTGGCTGCGCGACGGCCAAATTCTGGCGGTGCAGAGAAAGATCAATCTCCCCACCTACGGTGCCCTTGAAGAGGGAAAACTCTTCGCCGAGGGAACATCTCTCTCCCCCGTGGACTTGGACCGGACGTGGCGGTGCGCCGGATTAATCTGTGCGGACTTCTGGAACCCGGGGCTGCTCTGCCTGACCGCCCTTCGGCATCCCACCGTCCTGGCCATGCCCATCGCCTCGACCCGAGAGGCCGTCGGTGGCGGCTTTTCAAACGAAAATGGATGGGACTTGGCCTGCCGGTACGGCGCCATGATCTACGGCCTGCCCACCTTGCGATGCAATTGGACCGGTCACCTGGGTTCCCTGACCTTTTGGGGGAATTCGGCCATATACGGACCAGAAGGAGAGGAGTTGGCCCGCGGCGACGGGGGAGAAAGCCTTATAGAGGCCACGCTTTCACTGGAAGGCGTGGTGATTGCCCGCCAGCGCCTACCCACCGCGCGAACATCCAACCCCACCCTTCTCGCACGTGAACTGAGCAAGGTGGCGCAAGAAGGATCGTTTTCCAAATGAGCATCCATCTCCTCACCGACTTCCTCCGCTCCCTATGCTGGGAAGACATACCCAAGCCAATCCAACGGCGGACCCGCCTTTTGCTGTTGGATCTCCTGGGGACGGGCCTGGCGGGAACGGGAACGAAACTGCATCGCATTGTCACGGATTACGCCTGCCGTCACTTGGGTTCCGGGCGGGCGCGCGTGCCCTTCACGAACCGGTTCGCCTCGCCCGAGGGCGCGGCGATGGCAGGGGGGATGACCATCGATGCCGTCGACGCCCACGATGGCCATCGGTTGACGAAAGGACACGTTGGCTGCGCGGTGCTGCCCACGCTCCTTGCCCTCCTCGACGATACCGAGGCGCCGATGACCGGGGAAGGTTTCCTGACCCTGCTGACCGCAGGATACGAAATCGGGACCCGGGCCGGAATAGCCTTGCATGCCACGGCGCCGGATTACCATACCAGCGGCGCTTGGAACGCGGTGACGTGCGCGGCGTTGGCCGCTCACATCCTGGCTCTGGATGGGGAACGGTTCGCCCATGCTCTCGGGATCGCCGAATACCATGGGCCTCGGAGTCAGATGATGCGCGGCGTCGATCATCCCACCATGGTCAAGGACGGATCAGGATGGGGGGCGCTGGCCGGGGTATCGGCGGCCTATCTGGCCCAGGCCGGGTTCACGGGGGCTCCGGCGCTGACGATCATGGATCCGGCCCTATCGAACCTTTGGTCAACCCTGGGGTCGACTTGGGAGACCGCCAACCAATATATCAAGGGGTTTCCCGTCTGCCGCTGGGCTCAGCCAGCGGTCCAGGCGGCCCTTGACCTCGCCGCCACCCACTCTCTATCCGCCCAGGATGTGGAAGAGGTTCGCATCGCGACCTTCCACCAAGCGGTTCGCCTTTTTAGCGGAGTTCCTGAAACCACGGAGCAAGCCCAATACGCCATCACCTTCCCGGTTGCTGCCGCGCTCGTCCGGGGACAAGTGGGCCTTCCCGAGATCCTTCCAACGGCCTTCGCCGACTTGGAAATCCGCCGTATCGTGGAACGAACGCGCCTTGAAGAAGACAAGGACCTCACCGCGTTGTTTCCCGCCGAACGATGGGCCCGCGTTCATCTCCGCACGCGAAGCGGCCAGGAAATGAACGCGCCCCTAACCCAGGCCCGGGGAGATCTGGAAACACCCTATGGGGATCGCGAGATCATTGAGAAGTTCCATCAACTCGCCGGACATGTGGCTGACCGAGAGCGGCTGACGCGCATTGAAAGAGCGGTTTTTGACCTCGACAACGGCAGAGCTTCGTTGGAGGCCCTACAAGCGGAGATATTCGCCGTGACTAGCCCCGAGTGTTCTGACCTTCTCCCCGAAAGCGTACCACTCAGAGAGTGAGTGCTTTGGTTGATAGCATGTCATGGGCAGTCCGCGCGACGATCCGCTGGCGTCTCGCATTCCAATGCCCTGTGAGGCCGCTCCTCGTTGTACAATACGGGACGGCCCTATTCGGCTCGGGCTGGACAGATGCCGGATGAGGCCTATCATCAAATCGCGCCGCGACCCTGTCCTGGGCATGCTCTGGACAGGGTCGCGGAGGCGGCACTGGTGGCATGATCTTCAAACCGGGAACAGCTTAACAAAGCCACCAAGCTGTCCAAACAGGGGGAGCCACCTCTGAGTGATTATTTCGCCATCCAGTCGGTAGCCCCAGCTGATCTTAGTTTATCACGTACTTCGATAGCTGACAAAAGCGCCTCTTTCCGAGCTTGACTGTCCTTAAACACTAGGGGCGTGTCGCCAATCTGGATCAATACGCCGTCACGACAGCCGGATACCCGAGAGTCGCCGTTTAAGGCTTCAACAACTTTCGGGCTGCGTACATACGAACGCCAACCGATTGGACTGTTAATATCAACTCCCCATTCAGTCAGTTCAGAATTGAAAGCAGAAGAGTACACAGAGCAAAAATAAGGGTCAAAAAACTTGATTATGTAATCGAAGATAGCCTCTGGTTGCTCAAACTCCTTGGACATCGACCACATCCCATTTTCTTCGATATATGGGGTATAAAATGGAACCCGGATATCCACGCCGCTGTTGCAAGACTGGTCCGAAGAACCCATGCCGATATTCACTGTGACCGCAGATTTCTTAACCTTCCTGCGCGGGTAGTCGCTGAATGTTGCGTGCATTCCAAAAACTGTTCTCGAATCACGCCGAATACGCATCGTTTCAGGCTCGGTATCACTAAAAAAGCGAACCTCTTTGTCATTCAAGGCTTCTATCACCACCTCTTCAAAATCTGACAAGTCCTCGGCTATTGGCATGTGAGCCTGCTTCTTCGACTTTCCCGAAACGTCAAAGGGTGGCTCCCACGGTGAAACTCGTTCAAGTCCAACAAGAAATTCCCGCATCGTATCTACTACTTCTTGGGCAGTCATCGACCGACTTGTCCAAGCGGCACTAAAAACTAAAACATCTTGCATGAATCAGGTGCTCCTCAACATCATTCTCTTCCGACAAATCAATTGCAAATGCTGCTGTCTCGGCTTCAATTTTGTCACGTGCATGGCAAAGGTGCTGCGGCAGCGTAACTGCTCACCGGGTTGGCAAAAAGGGGTTGGCCAGGGCTGTAGGTTGTGATTCAACCTTTGTATGAAAACGCCCCGGACATATCGGCTTAGCGAAGCGGAGAAAGACGCCTTGCTGCTTGAGCAGG
>NZ_JBLAVB010000028.1:0-33271 GCF_047263945.1 Rhodospirillum sp. A1_3_36
GGGGTTCTAAGCCCGCCCAACCACCGTGTCAACTCCCTTTTTTCTGTCCCGCCCAACCCCTCTTCCGGTCCCCGAAGGAAGCGGTGGCACATCCGAAAATAATGCCAATTCAAGGAATTAAACAAAAACAACCAGGGAGAAAACCCGGCCCCAACAAAACCAACGCTCCGTCGGGAGGCCGGGTTCTATAGACCGCACGGCATCAAGTCAACCTTCTTTTTCAGAACCGCACATGTCTTTGCTTCCGCCCGAAGCTGGAAAACAGAAAGCCAGCCGCTCGCAATTTCCGGAACCACAACGCAAAAGCGGACGTTTCAACCAGCACGCCACGAAACGCACTGTTGATATACAGTTTTCTGAAAAGGAAGAGCTCGCACCACCAAAACTGAAGCAGTGAAGTGGTACACTATATGGAAGTTCATGCCCCTAGGCAAGGTTTTTCAACGCTGCCTGAGGGGGTGTCGATCAAAGCCGTTTATCCGACGCGACTTCACGAAGACCGCGTGAGGGCATTTTTGGAAAATGCGCCAGTTGGAAGACGGCGAACCACCTTCATAGCGGAGCACTCTCGACCCCTTGGCCGCCAGGAAAAAGGGCAACCGGCTTTTCACCCGGTTGCCCGACCATGCACCATTCAGGGCTACACCAAGCGGCTTGGGTTAAACTCACGCCGTTTTTCTTGCGGTTGGCACCTACGGCGCTACGCCTCAAATGCCAAGCAGGCTTGACCGCGCCATTGGGCGCAGCGGCCACTTGGCCGCCTCCAAAGTGCGGTGAGGCCAACTCACCGCACTTTGGTATTAGAGACTGGTGGGAACGCAATATTGCCCTGCCGCCTTCAGCTTTGCACAAACGGCCTGCGCTTCGCCCTTCCCCCTCAAGGGGCCGGCCTTCAGGCGGAGAAAAACGCCCTTTGCGCCAAGATTTGCCCGAGACAGGTGTGGCGTCAGCTTCCCGAGAATGGAGGGGTACTTTGAACGCAATTCAGCCCATCCGCGTTTCGCCATGGCCTCCGATTTATACGAGGCGAGATGGATGCCCGAACGAGCGCCGCCCCCGCTTCGCACCGTTGTCCCAGGAGCGACAACCACCTTGGGAGGCGGGCCAGCCATGGTGGCAGAAGATTTGACAGATCTATCGATGGCCGCCAATTCTGTCTTCATTTCGGCATCGGACACAACGCCCATATCTTTCAGAGCACGAACGCGTTCCTGAGCCGCTGCACCGTCGGTCAGTGTCGTCGGAGGCAGCATCACCGGTGCCCGCTGCACTGGATCTTCCGGCAACAGCGCCGCAAGAATCGCCGTCCGTTCCGCCGCATGCTGTTCCGGAGTCATCGCCCCCCTTTGCAAGGTGGCGCGGAGGGCTTTCAACCGTCCGACGACTTCATCCGGCCGAGGCGATGGACGGCCCAACCCTACCGCTGGAGGGCGTTGGGTCATGGGCAGCAAGGCGCCCAGGTTGGCGGCCCGACGTCGAGCGTATTCTTCCTGTGTAATCAGCCCATCCGTATACAGGGCCTGAAGCGCCGCAAATCGTTGGGCTATATTGCTTGTTGATGCGGGATCGAGGGTCGCTGCCGTGGGTATTCGCCCTAAAGGCTCCATCGGGGCGGGCATGGCATTGGCCGCCGCAGAGCCGAAAGCTGGAGACGTCCCCGTCAACGACTGGGGCGCGCCGCTGGCAGAACCAGCAAAGGCCATGGGTGCCCCCATCGGAATTGACTCCCCCGTGGTCGGGTCCCGCATGGGATCCATCATGGACGCACCAGCCACCCCCGCTGTCTCCGGCAACATGCTGAGGATTTCCAGGTTGGCCTCGGCGATGTCCGTGATGCTTCGAGGTCGCTGGCGGAACCAGTTTCCGATCGCGGCCTGATCCTCGGGCCGCAGGGCCATGATTTCCTGATAGACCCGCGCGGCCATCATCTCCCTGTCGGTATTCTGATAGAGTATACCCGCAGCCAGCAGGGCATAGGGATCGCGGGGATTCAGGGCCAGAGCCCGCTGGATATGGACTTCTGCGGTCCCATAGTCCCCTTTGGCGAGAGAGGCCAGTGCCAAATCCGCTTGGCTTTCTTCACCGATAGTGGAGCGGAGATCAACCATCATGGCGTCGCCCGCATCTCCCATGGTCTCGCACCCTGCAAGGGCGAGACCGATGCTTCCTATCAATGCCATCCCTCGCAACCCCTTTGCGGTCCAGCTTAGCATCGACGGTCCAACCATGTTCATGTCTCCGGCTCGCGGGTCCCTGGTAAAAGCAAAGTCCATCTTCCTCCCCCATCACATCGGGTCCCGACTCGGACAAGGGGAAACTCCGCTACGGATGGAAACACGGACACATTAAAAAAGGGAAAACGCCTAGGTATTGAATTTCAAGGAAACCGCCCTTGCTATCCCGGATACATTCGCGATTTGATGGGGTCAAGGATTCCTAAACACATTTTCCACATGTTCTTATGCCGGGATAAGGAGCCGCCCCATGGCCAACACGGAAACGGAGCTGAAGCTATCCTGTGAGCCCAAGGAGATGCAGGCCCTTCTGTCCCATCCCCTCTTGCGATCTCCCTCAGGACGCAAGCCCGTCGCCCGGCGCCAGATCAGCCGCTATTTCGATACCGAGACCGACTCCCTCGCCAAAGTTGGATTGTCCTTAAGGGTTCGAACCATTGGCCGCAAACACATACAAACCGTCAAGACCAAAGGCATCGGCAAGGCCGGTTTCAGCGCCCGCAGCGAGTGGGAAGCCCCCACGCAAGAGGACACACCCAATCCCGAATTGATCGCCGAATGGGGGCTGGCCGCCGATTTCACCAGGGCGACGGGAGGGCACCCCTTGCTTTTGCGCTTTGAAACGGACGTGCATCGGGCCACCCGGCTGATCACCCGCCCAGAGGGAAAGGTGGAAATCGCCGTGGACCATGGAGTCGTCAGGGCCGGAGACAAGGAGGCCCCCATTGCCGAGGTGGAGCTGGAGCTGAAGTATGGCGCAGCCTCTCTCCTCCATGACCTGGCTTTGGAACTTCTGGAAACCCTCTCCCTCGGCCTGGGTGGTCCCAGCAAGGCGGCCCGGGGCTACCAACTGCTTGAGCACAAGCTGGAAAGCCCCACCCCCACCAAGGCTCGGGACCTCCCCTTGACTGCGGAGATGTCCTCCGAAATTGCTTTCCAGACGATCGGCCAATCCTGCCTGGAACACCTGGTGGCCAATAGCCCCATCATCATCGAGGGAAGCGATCCGGAAGGCGTCCATCAGGCCCGCGTGGCCATCCGCCGTCTGCGGTCCGCCCTCTCGGCCTTCCGCTCGATGGTGGCCGGTGCCGACACGGACCATATCCAAGGGGAGCTGCGATGGTTGATGGGGGTACTGGGTCCAGCCCGAGACGCCGATGTGTTTCGGGCGGAGGTCCTTCCGCCCCTGGCCAAGGTTCTGGCCCTGGAGCCGGGCTGGGAATCCCTACTCGCCCATTTCGACTCGGAACGCATCACCCTGGCCCGGGATGCCAGAAAGGCCCTGGAAAGCCGTCGCTTTACGGCCCTGGTCATCGCCACACTGCGATGGCTTGATGACGGCGATTGGCGCCGGGACCAGGAGCGGGCCGCCGCGCGCGCCGCGCTCCTGGGAGACACGGCCCGATCAGTCCTGAAAAGGCGCATGACCAAAGTGTTGAAGCGGGGAGCCGACTTTGACAATCAGCCTGCAGAAATTCGTCATGCCCTGCGGGTCACCGTCAAAAAGCTACGCTACACCCTGGACTTCCTCGCCCCGCTCTACCCCAGAGGAGAGGCCAAGACAGCCCTCAAGGCCATGAAGCGGGTCCAGGAGATTCTCGGAAAGTCCAACGACATTACGGTGGGACGGGCCAAGCTGCGCCATGCGGCCTTGGATGCGGGCGCCGAAGCCCCCCTCCTCGCGTTCATCGCCGGATGGGCTGCCGGAACCATCGACGGCGACAGCAAGGCCATGGAAAAGGAAGCCCGGGAGGCCTGGGCCACCCTTCGCGCCCTCCCCCAGATCTGGAAACTGGGAGACCGAAAGCCAGTAAACGTAAGCAAAACTGGAAAGGAAAAGAAAGGGAAAAGTGGAAAATAACCCCCTCCCCCAAGGTATACGACATCCCGTCACGGGGCTTTGCCCCGTCCCCCACTGGGGCCGAAAGGCCCCAGACCCCGGGCAATTGCTGGCCGAAAAGCCCCAGACCCCGGGCTAAAAAAAATGGGGGTTTGGGGGCATTGGCCCCCAAATGGGCTTGGGCTATCGCCCAAAAATACGAAACAAGTCGTGACCTGTGCCCCTTCCCAAGATCGATCCGTCAGGCTTCGGAATCGTCCGATGCCCCTTGCAATCGCTCCAGGACATGACCATCCAACAGGCGCCGAGCGTTTGCGCGCTCCGCGTCTTCCCGCTTCCTTTCTGCCTTCTTGCGACCGTATTTGATGCGATTGGTTTCCGCGCTTGCTTCCTTGGCCTTACGGTCCCGCGCCTTGCGGGCTTGACGTAGGTTGATCAACTCTGCCACCGGCTTCTCCTCCGCTACTTCCATGGATATACGTCGAGACAGAGCCCCCGCACCAGAGGACAACGTCGGCGCTTTGCATTTGGAAACCAATCCTCCTCCCATTTCGAAAGGACGGCCTTAAACCAAGAGTAGGTATTTTCTCCGTAATTTCACGGACCTAATCCTTGAAATCGGATCCACCCTGACCACCTGCCATCAATCGCCATCCGCGTTGTCCCCTCTTCGGTCTTGGCCCACTTCGGTCTTGGCCCACTTCGGTCTTGGAATGGGGGACTGGATCGGCGACACTTTTTAATCAATCCTAGACCGTCTCCGGATTCGACCAATTCGAATCCCCTAAAGGAGGACAGAATGCGGAAAGTTCTTATTGGCGTCGCCTCGGCGGCCATCCTGGCGATGGCAGCGACGGGCGCCCAGGCGAAAACATTGGTCTTTTGTTCAGAAGGCAGTCCAGAAGGGTTTAATGCCGCCTTCTATACGGCAGGCACCACCTTCGACGCCAGCAGTCAGCCTGTTTTCAATCGGCTGGTCGAATTCAAGCGCGGCACAACGGAAACCGAACCCGGTTTGGCCGAAAGCTGGGATATTTCCGAGGACGGCAAAACCTATACCTTCCATCTGCGCAAGGGCGTAAAATTCCATTCCAACGACAAGTTCACGCCGACCCGGGACTTTAACGCAGACGACGTGATCTGGTCCTTTGAACGGCAATGGAAGGACAGCCACCCCTACCACGCAGTATCAGGCGGCACCTACGAATACTTCAATGCCATGTCCATGCCTGACCTGCTTGATAGCATCGAGAAGGTGGATGACTATACCGTCGTCTTCCACCTGACGCGCCCCGAGGCGCCGATGATCGCCGACTTGGCCATGGATTTCGCGTCCATCCAATCGGCCGAATACGCCGATGTTCTGATGAAGGCAGGGACCCCGGAAGTGATCGACCAGGAGCCCATCGGCACCGGTCCCTTCGTCTTCAAGGGGTATCAGAAGGACGCTCAGATCCGCTTCGAGGCCTTTGACGATTATTGGGCCGGTCGGGCACCGTTGGATCGGCTGGTCTTCGTCATCACCCCCGATGCCAGCGTCCGCTACGCCAAGCTGAAGGCCGGGGAATGCCATGTCATGCCCTATCCCAACCCGGCCGATATCGAGGCCATGAAAACCGACCCCGAAGTCAACCTGATGAGCCAGGAAGGTCTGAACGTCGGCTTTCTGGCCTATAATACCGAGAAGCCACCCTTCGATAATCCGAAGGTCCGCAAGGCCCTGAACATGGCCATCGACAAGGCCTCCATCATCGATGCGGTGTTCCAGGGCGCGGGCCGGGTGGCAAAAAACCCCATTCCGCCGACCATGTGGTCCTATAACGACGCCGTGGTAGACGATCCCTACGACCCCGAAGCCGCCAAGAAGATGCTAGAGGAAGCCGGGGTTACCAACCTGAAGACCAACGTCTGGGCCATGCCCGTCCAACGGCCCTACAACCCCAATGCCCGCCGCATGGCCGAGATTATCCAGGCCAATTGGAAGGCCGTGGGTGTCGATGCGGAGATCGTCTCCTATGAATGGGGCGAATATCTGAAGCGGACCAAGGACGGCGAGCACGATACGGCCCTGCTGGGCTGGACCGGTGACAATGGCGATCCGGACAACTTCCTGGCCGTGCTGCTCGGCTGCGACGCCGTCGGCTCCGGCAACCGGGCCCGCTGGTGCTACAAACCCTTTGACGATCTGATCCAGAAGGCAAAGGTGGTTTCGGACGTGGCCGAGCGGACCGCGCTTTATAAGGAAGCGCAAGTCGTTTTCAAGGAGCAAGCGCCCTGGGCGACCATCGCCCATTCCGTCTGGTTCCAGCCCATCCGGCCCGAGGTGAAGAACTTCAAGATCGACCCCCTGGGCAAGCATCTGTTCTACGGCGTCGACCTGGAAGAATAGACTCCGATCCCCAAATCAGGCGGGGGAAGGCTATGGCCCTCCCCCGCTTTTTCTTGCCCTCCGGGGCCGGTCGGCTCCAGGCGGGTTTGACTCCCCCCCGAGGAATACAGAATGCGGAACAGTCTTCTTGGTGGCATTGCGGGCCTCTTCCTAGCGATGACCGTTTCGGTCGCCCAGGCCAAAACCCTGGTCTTTTGCTCCGAAGGCAGTCCGGAAGGCTTCAATGCGGCCTTCTCCACGTCAAACACGACTCTCGACGCCAGCAGCCGACCCATTTTCAACCGCCTGGTTGAATTCAAGCGCGGCACAACGGAGACCGAGCCCGGACTGGCAGAGAGCTGGGACATCTCCGAGGACGGCAAGACCTATACCTTCCACCTGCGCCCGGGCGTGAAATTCCACTCCAACGACCGGTTCACGCCGACACGGGATTTCAACGCCGATGACGTCATATGGTCCTTCGAGCGCCAGTGGAAACCCGATCACCCCTATCATCGGGTGTCCAATGGAACTTTCATGTTCTTCAACAGCATGTCCATGCCCGACCTGCTGGAGAGCATCGAAAAGCTGGATGATCACACCGTCGTCTTCCACCTGACGCGCCCCGAGGCGCCGATGATCGCCGATCTGGCCATGGACTTTGCCTCCATTTACTCCGCCGAATACGCCGACGCGATGATGAAGGCGGGAACCCCAGAGATGGTGGACCAGCTCCCAATCGGCACCGGCCCCTTCGTCTTCAAGGGGTACCAGAAGGATACCCAGATCCGCTATGAAGCCTTCGACGCCTACTGGAAGGGTCGCGCTCCCCTGGATCGGCTTGTCTACACCATTACCCCCGACGCCAGCGTTCGCTATGCCAAGCTGAAAGCCGGGGAGTGCCATGTCATGCCCTATCCCAATCCGGCCGATATCGCCACCATGAGGACCGACCCCCAGGTCAATCTGATGAGCCAAGCAGGGTTGAACATCGGCTATCTGGCCTACAACACGGAAAAGCCCCCCTTCGACAATCCGAAAGTCCGCAAGGCCCTGAATATGGCCATCGACAAGGACACCATCATAAAGGCAGTCTACGAAGGTGCGGGTAAGGTGGCGAAGAACCCCATTCCCCCCACCATGTGGTCCTACAACGACGACGTGGTGGATGACCCTTACGACCCCGAAGCCGCCAAGGCGATGCTGGCGGAAGCCGGGATCACGGAGCTGAAAACCAGCATTTGGGCCATGCCCGTCCAACGCCCCTATAACCCCAATGCCCGCCGCATGGCCGAGATCATCCAGGCCAACTGGAAAGCCGTGGGCGTCGAGGCGGAAATCGTCTCCTATGAATGGGGCGAATATCTGAAACGGACCAAGGATGGGGAGCACGAAACGGTCCTGCTCGGTTGGACCGGCGGCAATGGCGACCCGGACAATTTCCTGGCCGTGCTGCTGGGCTGTGACGCCATTCACGGCGTCAACCGGGCCCGGTGGTGCTACAAACCCTTCGATGACGTGATCCAACGGGCCAAGGTGGTAACCGACCATGACGAGCGGATCGCTCTCTATAAGAAAGCCCAAGTCCTTTTCAAAGACCAAGCGCCCTGGGCGACCATCGCCCATTCCATCTGGTACCAACCCATCCGGCCCGAGGTGAAAAACTTCAAGATAGACCCCCTGGGAAAGCACCTGTTCTACGGTGTTGACCTGGAAGAGTAGTCTCCCCGTCTGCTTTCCTTTGCCTTCTCGGGTTATCATGAGTCACACTGGAGCTGTGATTCGTCCCCTCTGTCCCACCAAAGATGAGCGCTCCGTATGATCTCTTTCGTTCTGCGTCGCGCCTTGCTGGTCATCCCGGCCTTTATTGGTGTCACCCTGCTGACCTTCGCCCTGGTCCATCTGATCCCCGGAGATCCCGTGCTCATGATGGCCGGGGAACGGGGCATCAGTCCGGAACGCCATGCGGAGTTGATGGCCCAGCTCGGCCTTGATCAACCCCTTTGGCGGCAATACGTCACCTACCTTGAGCACGCCATTCAGGGAGACCTGGGGAAGTCCGTTGTCACCCGTAAGCCGGTGGTGGAAGAATTCCTGACCCTGTTCCCCGCCACCCTGGAACTGGGAATCTGCGCCATCACCTTCGCCGTCCTGCTGGGTATCCCTGCCGGAGTGCTTGCTGCGGTCAAGCGCGGCACCATCTTTGACCACGGTGTCATGGTGGTCAGTCTGACCGGCTATTCCATGCCCATCTTCTGGTGGGGATTGCTGTTGATCATGCTGGTGTCCGGAATCCTTGGCTGGACTCCCGTGTCGGGCCGCATGGACCCCACCATCTGGATGGACAGCGTCACCGGTTTCATGCTGATCGACAGTCTGTTGACCAACGAACCCGGGGCCTTCTCCTCAGCCGTCCGTCATCTGATTCTTCCGGCCTTCGTCGTCGGCACCATTCCGCTGGCCGTCATCGCCCGCATGACCCGTTCGGCCATGCTGGAAGTCCTGAGCGAGGACTATGTGCGCACTGCCCGGGCCAAAGGCGTCTCGCCCCTCAAAGTCGTTATGGTCCATGCCCTGCGCAACGCCCTGATTCCGGTCATCACCGTCATTGGCCTGCAAGTCGGTATTCTGCTGGCCAATGCGATCCTGACCGAAACCATCTTCGCCTGGCCCGGCGTCGGCAAATGGCTGGTGGAAAGCATCAACCGCCGGGATTATCCGTCGGTCCAGGGCGGCGTCCTGCTCGTCGCCACGGTGGTCATCCTTCTCAACCTGCTGGTGGACGTCCTCTATGGTGTCGTCAACCCACGCATTCGACATCGCCGGTGATCGCCCCATGACCCAATCCACCAGCCCCACCAACGGACCTGTCCTGTCCGAGGAAGCGCGGAACGCCCTGGAGGCAGAATCCGCCCAATTGGCGCCCCCTCCCCATCCCCTGGCCGAATTCTGGAAATACTTCAGTGCGAACAAGGGGGCCGTGGCCGGGTTGATTTTCATCATCCTGATTATCCTGGTAGCCCTGCTCGCCCCCTGGATCGCCCCTTACGACCCCTTCGCCCAGAATGTCCCCGACGCCAAGATGCCTCCCCCCTGGGTCACAGGGGGAGACTGGTCCCATCTGCTGGGCACCGACGCCCTGGGCCGGGATATCCTGACCCGCATCATCTACGGTGCCCGCCTGTCGCTGATGATGGGACTGGTGGTTGTCACCCTCTCCCTGGTCGCCGGTGTCTCCCTTGGATTGGTGGCCGGGTTCCTGAGGGGTTGGGTGGACATCGTCATCATGCGCCTGATGGATGTGATCCAATCGGTGCCCAGTCTGCTGCTGGCGATTGCCGTTGTCGCCATCCTGGGCCCCGGGCTGGAGAACGCCATCTACGCCATCGCGGTGGTCGTCCTGCCGAGCTACACCCGCCTGACCCGGGCGGCCACACTGACGGAAGCGACCAAGGACTATGTCACCGCGTCGCGTGTGGCCGGAGCCTCCCGCCTCCGCCTGATGGTCCGCGTCATCCTGCCCAACTGTGTCGCACCACTGATCGTCCAGGCGACCCTGGGCTTTTCGACGGCCATCCTGGATGCCGCATCTCTTGGCTTCCTGGGGCTGGGCGCCCAGCCGCCCCAACCCGAATGGGGTACCATGCTGTCCGAGGCCCGGGAATTCGTGCTCAGCCATTGGTGGATTGTCACTTTCCCCGGCCTCGCGATCTTGATGACCGTCCTGGCCTTCAACCTGATGGGTGACGGCCTGCGCGATGCGCTCGACCCCCGCATGAAACGCTGAGGCAGCCCCATGGCCCTGTTGGAAATCGAAAACCTGACGGTGGAATTCGGCGGCGGAAAGACCCCCTTCCGTGCCGTTGAAGAGGTCTCCTATACCTTGGAGAAAGGCGAAGTCCTGGGTATCGTCGGCGAAAGCGGATCGGGCAAGTCCGTCAGTTCCCTCGCCGTAATGGGCTTGGTCTCCTTCCCCGGCAAGGTCACCGCAAGCCGCATGGTCTTCGACGGTGTGGACCTGCAAACCCTGTCCGCGCGCCAAAGGCGCAAGCTGACCGGCTCAGATGTGGCCATGATCTTCCAGGAGCCCATGACCAGCCTGAACCCCTGTTTCACCGTCGGTTACCAAATCACCGAGGCCCTGAAGATCCACCAGGGCGGCACCCGGGCCGAGCGCAAGGCCCGGGCCATAGACCTGCTGGGTCAGGTGGGCATCCCCGATCCGGCCTCCCGCCTGGGGGTTTTCCCCCACCAGCTGTCCGGCGGCATGAGCCAACGGGTGATGATCGCCATGGCCATCGCCTGCGACCCACGGCTGCTGGTCGCCGACGAACCGACAACGGCCCTGGACGTGACCATCCAGGCCCAGATCATGGACTTGCTGCTGACCCTGCAAAAGGAGCGGGGCATGGCCATGCTGTTGATCACCCACGATCTGGCAGTGGTGGCCGAGGCCGCCCATCGGGTGGTGGTGATGTATGCCGGGCAGGTCGTGGAAAGCGGATCCGTCCCCGCCATCTTCGACCACCCCCGTCATCCCTATACCCAGGCCCTGCTCGCCGCCCTGCCCGAACGGGCCATCGGCGCGGAGCGGCTCAACACCATCCCCGGCGTTGTCCCCGGCGCCCATGACCGGCCCAAGGGCTGCCTGCTCGCGCCCCGCTGTCCCCATGTCCGGGACCGGTGCCGAAGCGAGCAACCGCCCCTGGAAGACGGGCCCTTAGAGGACGGACAAGAGCAGTCCCGGGTCCGTTGCTTCTTCCCCTTGGATCCGGATGGAGTGCCCACCCCATGAGCCAGACGCCCCATCCCCAAGCCCAGGCCGAGGAACACCCCCTGGCCCCCGCCCTGGAGGCCCAAGGTCTCACCAAGAAGTACCCCGTTCCCGGCGGCGCCTTCGGTCCTGACGCGACTGTTCATGCCTTGACCGATGTATCCTTCGTCCTGGATCACGGTTGCACGCTGGCTGTGGTGGGGGAGTCCGGTTGCGGCAAATCGACCCTCGCCCGGCAGGTCACACTCATCGAGGACCCCACCGACGGCGGCTTGTTCATTGATGGTCAGGCCGTGGCCTTTGCCGACAAGCAAGCCGTCCAGACCGCCCGCCAAAACGTCCAAATCATCTTCCAGGACCCCTATGGCTCCCTGAACCCCCGGTGGAAGGTCCGCACCATCCTGGAAGAGCCCCTGATCATCAATACCAAACTCTCGCGAAGCCAACGCCAAGAGCGGGTCATGGAGATGATGGCCCGGGTTGGCCTGCGTCCCGAGTTCGCCAACCGCTATCCCCATATGTTCTCCGGTGGGCAGCGCCAACGCATCGCCATCGCACGGGCACTCATGCTCAATCCCCGGGTGGTGGTGGCCGACGAGCCGGTCTCGGCGCTGGACGTCTCCGTCCAGGCCCAGGTGCTCAACCTGTTGATGGATCTGCAACGGGATTTTGGTGTGGCCTTCCTGTTCATCAGCCACGATCTGTCCGTGGTGCGCCACATTGCCCAGGATGTCATGGTCATGTACCTGGGCCGCGTGGCCGAGATGGGGCCGAAGGAGGTGATCTTCGACGCCCCGGCCCATCCCTATACCCAGGCACTGATGGCCGCCACACCCAAGTTGAACCCCAGCGAGCGCAAGACCCGCCAGCCCTTGAAGGGAGAACTTCCCTCTCCCCTGGCCCCACCGCCGGGCTGCGCCTTCCACGCCCGCTGCCCGCTGGCGGTGGACATCTGCCGGACGGCGATTCCCGAATTGACCTCGGTCGCCGGAAGGCGGGTCGCCTGTCACCGGGCTGAGGATGCCTTGGCCTCCCATTAGAGTGCCTCCGAGATCAAGTTGGGCCACTTCTTGGCTCAACTTGATCGCGAAGTCTTTGCCCCGCCCCCCCAAGCGGGGCCTGAGGCCCCGGACCCCCATTTGGGTTCAAAGGGTCCGCGACCCTTTGCGGGTCTGGGCAGAGCCCAGAAACTGCGAAGCACAGTTTCCGGGTTTCGAGGAATCGCTGCATAAATAGAGTGAAATCAGGTCGGCACAGCACAGGACACTGGTTCGTGTTTTTTGGGCTATCGCCCGCCCCCATCCGAGGGGGATGCCCCCGGAGCCCCCTCTGTTTCAAGAATGATGACGCCGCGCAGACGCGCCGGGCTGATCTTTCCGTCCTTGACCCAGAACGCCAAGTCCACGGCCTTCAAGAGGAGTCCCCCCTCCCCTCGCAGCGTCAGTTGATCCTCTGATACCGGGCCGCTTTCCCGGTTGGCCAGAGAGCCCAGCCAAGGACCAATCTCCAACCGCGCAAGGGAAGCGGTCCCCTCCCCGCCCTCCAACGGATCCAGACGAATCTCTGCCTTATCCATGTCCAGCACCAATTGACCTTCCGGCAAGGTCCATTCGGCGGTACCGTCACCCCACATCCCGACCCAAACAAGCCGACCAACCTCCCCTTTCAGGGTTACGGCCTCGCCCCCTTCCACCTTCAGCTCAACCCTTCTTCCAACCGCTTTCGGAGCCCGCCGAACCTCATTCAACGCCGTGTTCAAGGTAGCCGGTTCTACCGCCACCAGTCCGGCCACCTGTCCCAAGGCCTCCCGCCTGGCCAGCCAATTCATCAGCTCTGCGGCTTCTATCACCTTGGCCCGATCCACCTTACCCAACCCCGTGTCTCCCGGGGTCCACCGGGCGATGCGGATGTCTGTGACCAGCGCCTCGAACCGCCCGACCTGGGAGGCGATGGACATGGACCGCGCCCCCCAGGGGCCGAAGGACGCCAGCACCAAAAGCCCCCCCAGAACCAGAGGGCCGACAAAGGGCCGAGCGAGCCTGGGCCGCAGCAGGTGGAGCCCAGCGAAGACCGCCAGCCACAGCCCTAGTACCGCCAACAGCACCCGGGCCTCCGTCCAGCCATAGGCCCCAACCCGCACCCCCAATGCCCAGATCAAAGCGAGCAGAGGAAGCGGCAGGGTCCAGGGAAACCACCGGCAATAGAAGCGGGAGAGCAGCGGCCCCTCCTCCCGCAGGGGATAGGACAGCAGATGCACCGCGACCCCGAAGGCCAGATAGAGGGCGGTTACCAAACCGATCTCCCCCTCCATGAACCGCCCTTCCATGGCCAGCCGCACCAGGTAGAGAACGACCACCAACAGATAGCCCAGCGCCAGGGCCGTCAGCGGGCCAGCGATCACAATGGCCAGCCAAGTGGGCATGGCCTGTTCCGCCGTTGGTGACTCGTCCGGACGCCCGCCCTCTCCCCCCCGCAGGCGGGAGAGGGCCGACAGGGTCCAGATCAGGATCAAAGCCACGGCCCAGATGTCCGCATAGAATTCACCGGGCGAAGCAGCGCCCAACAACAAGTCGATCGCCACCAGCCAGAGACACAAGCCCGTTCCGAGGATTACAGCAACGACGACACCGAACAGGCAGGCCGAAAGATCTCCCAGTAGCTCCCGCCAACCGTCCAGCGCGCTGCGCCCCCGGGCTCCGGCCAGCACCCCCGCCAGGGTCAGCAGGAACAGGCCGAAGGGGAGAAACGTCAGGAGAGCGACCATTTCGGAAGCCACCCGGGTCCAGCAAACCAGGACGGAAAAGACGAGCGCGAGGGCGGCGAGGCCATGGCGGAGGGGCATGATCCAGGCACGAATCTCACCGCGCAGGGTGACCCCCAGGCTCGCCAGCAATCCACAGCCCAAACCGAGGCCGAGCCCTGGCAGATAGTCCTTCCATGCGTCGGGCCAAGCTTCGTGGATGGTCCCGACGACCAGCAGGGTCAATGCCGCAGCCGCAGCGACCGTAAACGGAAACCGCTGGATGGCCCTTGCCCAAGCGCGGACCAGATGGCTGGGAGACAGGGCGCGGAAGGCAGAGGAGTCCATAAACGAGTTTCCTGAAGAGTGCGCGGGGATATCCTGTAACAATGGAGAAGGATGGCCCCAGACAGCCTTCTCCTCAAGCGATAATGACCCGATCCGGCGGCATGATGACAGTCACGACGGTTCCTTGACCCCGCGCGCTTTTGATCTTTAGACGTCCCCCATGCAGTTCCACCAAGGCCTTGCTCAGGGGCAACCCCAGCCCCGTCCCCTCACTGTCTTTGGCCGTCTCGTGGTGAACTTGGCCGAAGGCTTCAAGAACTTTGGGGATATCATTCGGATCCATGCCCACACCCTGGTCCGACACGCGGATGATCAACCCCTTGGGTCCATCCAGAAAAATGCGGATCCGCACTTCGCCCCCGGGTTTGCTGAACTTCACGGCGTTGGTCACCAAATTGAGCAGGACCTGCTTGATCCGCCGGACATCCCCCCGCAGGCCGGGCAGGAAGGTGGGGAAGATCTCTTTTACCGTCACGCCCTGCCGCTTCGAGCGGGGCATCAACAGGTCGGTCACCTCTCGCACCACCTCGATCAGATCCACCACCTCTTCGTTCAGTTCGAAGCGCCCCGCTTCAATCTTGGCGGTATCGAGCACGTCATTGATCAAGGACAGCAAATGCAGGCCCGAGCGGTGGATGTTGTCCACATATTCGGGATAGTGGGGGTGATCGAGAGGACCCTGAACCTCCGATCTGATCATGTCTGCGAAGCCGATAATGGCGTTCAAGGGGGTGCGCAATTCGTGGCTCATATGGGCCAGGAAATCCGATTTGGTCTGGGCTGCGGCCTCGGCCTGGGCCTTGGCTTCAATCAGACGTTGTTCGGCCTCCTTCCGGGGCGTGATATCGCTCAGGGATCCGGCCATCCGCCGGGCTCGATTGGTCTCGTCGCGCAACGCCAACCCCCGCTGCAGCACCCAACGGGCTCGGCCCTTGGGATCCTCCGTGCGGTATTCGCATTCGAACCAAGCGGACTGCCCCTTGATATGGGCGACGATGCGGCGGCGGAATTCCGGCAGGTCCTGAGGGTGGATATAGGAGATCAACGCCCAAGAGGTTTTCGCCAATTCATGGGCCGGGATATTGACAATCTCCTCGGCCCGGGGAGAGACGTAAACCGAGTCCGTATCCAGGTTCCAATCCCACAGGCCATCGTTCGCCCCCATCATGGCCAGGGCAAAGCGCTGCTCCCTCCGCTCAAGGGGGGAGAGGTCCTCTGGCTCGGGGGGAAGGGGCTCGGGGGGGACCGGCGGTAGCGCTCCCCCTTTTGTCCGGCGTCTTAGGGAGATCTCCAAAGCAAAGTACCGCCTCCCCCACAACAGACCAATGGCCAATAGGCCGAGTCCAACACAGACCCAGGCGACAGTGCTCCAATTGGCCCCCATACCCCACATACTCCCCTAAAACCCCACCCGCCTTGTCAGACACACTAAACGAAGTGAAAGGCTGAGAGCCAGCGCGTATCCCAACTCACTGTTTGGCCGATTGGTCTTTACCGGTCGCCTACCGCTCAACTTTGCGATCAAAGGCGGTCGCCCCAATCATCAGACCGGCCCCATACGGTACAGGACTCCTTCCTCCTCATCTGTTAGCAGGTATAAGGCCCCATCAGCCCCTACTGCAACTGCCCTGACTCGCCCAACCACACCATCAAGGAGAATTTCTTGATGAACGATCCGGTCTCCCTCGACCACCAAGCGGCGCAGGTGGGTATGGGCGAGCGCCCCCGCAAACAGGTTCCCCCGCCAAGATGGGAAGGCTGTTCCGTCGTAAACGGCGAGGCCGGAGGGGGCAATGGAGGGGGTCCAATGGATCACCGGTTGGGCCAGCCCCGGCGCCTCAGTCAGGCCACGGCCCACCTGAAGGCCGGAATACTCGCGCCCATAGGTGATGGTCGGCCAGCCATAGTTCACAGCTTTGACGATCAGGTTGACCTCATCGCCGCCCCGGGGACCATGCTCCGTTTCCCACAGGCGGCCCGTGGCCGGATCGAATGCCAGCCCTTGAAGGTTGCGGTGCCCCAGGGACCAGACGGTGGGCGACGCGCCGTCTTGTCCCAAAAAGGGGTTATCCGGTGGGATGGAGCCATCCGGATTGATCCGGTGAACCTTGCCTCCGTCGTTTCCCGGGTCGGGGGCCCGCGTCCGTTCGCCCCGGTCGCCTACGGTAACGAACAGCCTGCCGTCGGCGCCAAAAGCCAGGCGGGAGCCGAAATGGTGCCTCGCCGATCCCACGGGCCGGGCGGTGAACAGGGTCTCGACATCCACCAAACCACCATCGCTCAGCCGCCCCCGGGAGACCCGCGTGGTCAATCCCCCGTCCAAGGCCACGGAATGGGTCAGGTAAACCCAGCGGTTGTCGGGGAAAGCCGGATCCAGAGCCACGTCCAACAAACCTCCCTGCCCCTGAGCCGCCACCGATGGCAGACCTGCGAGAGGGGCAGAGAGCGTCCCCGTTTCCGGATCCACCACCCTCAGCCGCCCGGGACGTTCGGTCACCAGAAAGCGACCATCCGGCATTTGGGCCAGCCCCCAGGGGTGCTCCAGACCTCGGACAACGGGGGTCAAGCGGAAGCGGGTTTCCTCGCTGTCGAACATCTGCTGGGCGACCGCCGGAAGGCTGGACAGCAGTCCTCCGACCAGACCGAGGAGAGCAAAGGAAGTCCTGGAAACGCCCATGGCGACAATCTCCGACAGTTTTGGTTGGTGTTGCTGAAAAACCATATGGTCCGCCGTTCCTGCACCCACAAGAAATCCAACGCATAAGGAGCTTGACCGGGGAGACCCCTTCGCTGTATCCGATTTCCCATTGGTGGACATAAACCCCTAGACAGAGCGAGACCCCATGCGGGCCCATTGGTTTGATAGACGACGACGAATGAACCGCCGCGCCATAGCGCGGCAGGTCGTCGCCGTGTGCAAACGGGCCTAGGAGAACGCAGAGTTCGAAGGTTCCCAAAGGCCGGCGCCGCCCAAAGCGGAAGGCAGCCCCACCATGACACCCTTTGATGCCCTGGGAACCACTGAAATGCTTCATATCTTACCCGAGGGCGCGTCCCTTGGCGCCTCCATCGAAACCCTCCTCGACCGGGCCTTTGGCCCGGGTCGGACGGCGAAGACCTCTTACCGGTATCGGGAGAGCGTCGATCCTCTGCCTCATCTTTGTTTTACGGCCTTCACCGATGGTGTCTTGACGGGCACGGTCCGGCATTGGCCCCTGCGGCTGTCTGGAGCCGAGGGGTCGGCTTTGAACGTTGCCCTGCTGGGTCCCATCGCTGTCGATCCCGCCCTGCGGATTGGCGGCATCGGCGGCACCTTGATGCGTCACGCCATCGCCGAGGCCCAAAGGACCGGCACGGACATGATCATCCTGGTGGGAGATCCGGCCTATTATACCCGGTTCGGCTTCCGCCCGGCTTCCGACTTCGGTGTGATGATGCCCGACGAGTCCGCCCCCCGGGTGCAAGCCCTGCCGCTGACGGCCCAGGCCGCAGCCATGCGGGACGGTGGGCTGGTTCTGCCTGCGGGTGATCTGGTCGGCATTGCCACCCCGGCCTTGCTTCGCCGAAGCTCCTCCGTCGTCCGGGCGGCGTAACGGCCCCGCCACATCCGCTCCCACCCCCAGTTGACACCCCCGGAAGCGCTCTCCCGGCGCTTCCGGCAAGCTTTTTTGCCCTTACCCATTAGATCAAATGGTTAGAGCATCGAGAGGATCAGAAAACCGGTTGTCCGCTCCGCGTTCCCTGCGGTCCCCACTTTTCCGCTCGATGCTCTAAGGCTATTTTCCTATAGTGTCAGGATGCCTCGCTCATCACTCAAGGGTTCCCATGACACGCATCACCCTTTCCGCTCTCGTCCTTCTGGCCGTCCTCTCCGCTTGCGGGAGTGACAAAACCGCAAGGGAGTCGGAAGGCGGAGGCCTGCCCATGGCCTGCGCCATCGTCGAATGCGACTGCATCCGCTCGACCATCGGTATTTTCACCACCGAGGATCCCAAGGCCGTGGAGTGGACTGCGGACGGCAAAGCCAGCTGCCCTGCCGGATGGACCCTGCGTCGGCTTAAATGAAGTCACGGTACACGACAGGTGGTATTTTCCCGTCACGGGGCTTTGCCCCGTCCCCCACTGGGGCCGAAAGGCCCCAAACTATTATTTTTGGCCGAAAGGCCCCAGACCCCGGGCTAAAAAAAATGGGGGCCCATTTGGGTTTGGGCTATCGCCCAAAAAATGACGAGACACTGTCGTATACCGTGAAATAAATTGTCCCCGCGACTCAAACCATTTGATCTCGGAGCACTCTCGATCACGATGAAGTCAGGTCTGTCCGACCTGACTTCATAAACGTGATCTAAATCATATAGTTAGAGCGGAATGAGACGGAAAACCGCACACACTTTTCCTCATTCCGCTCTAAGCGGTCACTTCCTTGATGAAACCGTCAACGTCTCGGTCCAGTCGATCCCCATGGCGGGACAAATCCCCTGCGGCGGCGCGTATTCTGGTCACGGCAGAGCCGGATTCCCGCACGCCTGAGGCCACCATGGCAATGTTATCGGCCACGGTCTCCACCCCCTCCACGGCGCTATTGATATTGCTGGAAATCTCCCCCACCGCGCCACGCTGACTTTCCACGGCCTCAAAAATGGCCGTGGCGCCCTCGTTGATCATCCGAATCGTGGCTCCAATGGCTTTAATGGCCGCCGATACCTCCTCGGTCACACCGCACATGGAGCGGATTTGGTTGGCGATCTCTTCCGTCGCCTGGGCGGTCTGGTTGGCCAGGACCTTGACCTCTCCGGCAACCACGGAAAAGCCCTTCCCCGCCTCCCCCGCCCGGGCCGCTTCGATGGACGCGTTCAGGGCCAGCAGATGGGTCTGGCTGGCGATGTCATTGATCAGCTCCACCACTTCGCCGATCCGACCAGACGCATGCGCGAGGCTTGACACCGTTTCCTCGGCCCGCTCCGCCCGCGCCACGGCCTCCTGGGCCACCTGGAAGGACCGCTCAACCTGTTCGCTTACCGCGACGATGGATGTGGAGAATTCCTCTGTCGCCGCAGCAACACCGCTCACGTTTTCAGACGCCCGCCGCGCCGCTGCAGCAACGGTTTGGGACTGGGATCCAGTCTGGTCTGCGATGGCGGCCAACTCTTCCGCTGCGCGCTCCAAGCCTCCCGCAGCCACCCCCACGGAGCGAACGACCTCATGGATGCTCTCCCCCATGGAAGACGCCCCCTCGCGAAAGATCCGGGTGCGATTGTCCATGGCGGCCAGCCCCTCATTCACCCTTCGGGTATAGGTTCCGAAATCCCCCACCATGCCCCGTTCCAGGATCTTGCGGTAATAGGCGCCCTGGCTGGCATAAAGCAATGCGGCGCCCGCCTCCCGGGCAAAGGCCTCGGTCACATCAAGCAGGTGGTTGATGTCCCGTTGCATGGCGGATAACTCCCCCCGCCCATGAATCCCCAGAATGCGCGTCCCCAGATCACCGCCCGCAGCCAAAGCGCAGGCATGCGACGCCTTACCAACCATCGACCGCACGCGGACCATGTAATAGCTCCCGGCCAACAAGGGGAAAAGTCCCGCAAGACTGATAGCCCCCCCCCATTGCGATGCGCCCGCCAAAGCCAACACGCCCCCCACCAGAGCGAAGACCACCGCGACAAACAGACAGACACCGATCTTAGAGACCGTGGATATATTCGTCATAGGACACCCCCTCCCGGACCAGCATGTCCTCAATCATGGTGGAGGAAGCGGCCAAGGCTTCCATCCGCGTAGGATACCGCCCCTCTTCCGCCCGCAGCCGACGATAGAGGCCCTGGATGCCCTCAAGGACCGTGGGACGGGGAACACGTCTATTCGAGTGGTAGCCGGTAATCGCGCCGGATGAACTCTGGGACGGGGTGACATGGGCATGGACCCAGTAATGGTCCCCGTTCTTGGCCAGATTGACCACATAGGCGAAGACCTCATGCCCCGCCTGGATGCGATCCCACAGCAGCTTGAAGATACAAGCCGGCATGTCCGGATGGCGGATGATGTTATGGGGTTTTCCCAAAAGCTCCCGTTCCGAATAGCCCGCAACCCGTAAGAAGACATCATTGGCGTAGGTAATCACGCCCTTTGTATCGGTCTTGGAAACGATAATCTCGTCCCGCCCGAAACAGACCTCCACGCCTGTTGGCGCGCATCCCACCAACGCCATTTCACACCCCTCCCCTGTAGGGGAACCCGTTTTCCGAAAGTCATGCGGTCATTTTTCAACCGTTCCAGACCATCGGAAATCAACCACCCTCTCTTGTATTCACGGACAGTCTCCCGCTTACGCGGTGCCCAAGGACACATTGAGGTACTGGGTTCCTCATTACTCGACGGAGTGAAGCTAATCAAAAGAACCTACTCTTACAATGGCTTTAGCGGTAAGAGTGACGGATTTTGCACGATACACGACAGTGTCATATATTTTTTGGGCGCTAGCCCAAACCCATTTGGGGGCTAATGCCCCAAACCCCCATTTTTTATGGCCTGGGGTCTGGGGCCTTTCGGCCCCAGTGGGGGACGGGGCAAAACCCCGTGACGGGAAAACATCCCTTGTGGTGTACCAAGTGGATTTTGCGTCATTCAACCTCAAGCCGGTTTTCGTGAGCGGGAGGGAATGGCCGCCGGAAAGGGAAGATCTCCCAAGGAAAGACGCCCCTGTCCGTCCTTGGCATCCCGCCCCATTGCCGAGGACGCATCGGCGCCGGATGCAGAGCGTGCCTTGTCCAAACGACCGGAATTGAAGGAATGCACCTTGTTTTCCCCCACGAGGAACACCCGAAAATCCTTGCGGAACACCGCCCGAATGGCCGGATCCCAGACATCCAAGCCGCCGGTGTAGGCGCCAAAAGCGGGCAGGATCAGGCGGTGCTGGTCCGTTATAAAGCAGGGTCGGACAAGCCGTTGCCCATTTACCGTCACCGCAGCCTTGGGGTGATAGTGCCCGGAAACCTCCCCCCGCTCGGTCCGAAGCCCTCCACCCAAAACAGCTTGGTGGCGGAAGGTCAGGGGACCCAAGGTGAGCTCGGGAGCGCCACGTCCCCCCAGGTGCTCGGGCGGAATGGGGTCGTGATTGCCGGTGACCCAGACCCAATCCCGCCCCTGACTCAGGTTGCCCAGAAGTGTCGCTTCTTCCTTCCCCAGGCGAGCGGCGGCATCGACGTCATGGAACGCATCCCCAAGGCAAATGACCACCTTGGGATCATGGCGGCGGATCAAAAGCTTGACCTTGGCCAGGGTCGCGCGGCTGTCCAGGGGCGGCACGAGCTGGCCGGTCCGCCCCGCCATGGCCGATCCCTTTTCCAGGTGCATATCCGCGATAATCAAAGCCCGCTCCCCGGGCCAATAGAGGGCTCCACTGGGATCGGGGAGCAGGCGGGCGCCATTGACCATCATCTTTTGGGGCTTCCTTTCCAGAAACAGCCATCACCTATAGGTCGGCGAAGAGATCCTTGTCCATGCCGTTGGCATCCGGCTCCGTCGCCTCAGCGATCAGGGCTTCGGCTGCGGCATCGCCCAACAGGTCGTCCAAACTGCCCCCCGAGACATTCTCCCTGCCAATGTCGAGCAGCACCGGCACGGCCAGGGGTGACACCCGGGCCAAGGATCGGTGCTGGATCCGCCCCTTCATGCGCTGGAGTAAGCCCGCCAAACGCCCGATGTCGATCAGTCCTCCCAAGGCGTCCTGGCGGGCGGCGCGCAGCAGAATATGGTCCGGTTCGTATTTCTGAAGCACGTCGAAAATCAGGTCCGAATTGACCGTCACCTGACGGGTTGTCTTCTCGTCGCCCCCATGGCGCCGGTGGATCAGCCCGGCGATCACGGAAACGCTGCGGAAAACCCGTTTGATCATCGGGCTCTCAGCCAACCATTCCTCCAGATCATCGCCCAGCATGTCCTCATCGAACAACTCGGGAATGGCCTCGAAGGGGCGGGCACACCACAAGGCGATGGCATAATCGCTGGCCACGAAACCCAGAGGGCGCGCCCCCCGCCGCTGGAGCCTGCGGGTCAGCAACAGGCCGAGGGTCTGGTGGGCATTGCGTCCGGCGAAGCAATAAGCCACCAGAAAATGCCGCCCTCCCCGGGGAAAGGTCTCGACCAAGGTGCGATCCACCCCGGGCAGGGCCGAGCGCCAGCGCTGGATATCCAGCCATTGACGCACGTCACCGGGAAGCCGCCTGCGCCGCTCCGGATCGGCCAGGATCCCCATGACCCGGTCGGCCAAAAGGGTCGAGAGCGGCAACCGCCCGCCCATGTAAGCGGGCACCTTTGGCTCCTCTCCGCTGGCGCGGGTGACCTCCACGACCATGTCCCGGACGCCTTCGAAACGCAGGAGCTCTCCGGCAAAGACGAAGGTGTCACCGGGCACCAGGGCCAGGATAAACCACTCTTCCACCTCACCCAAGACCCGGCCCCGGCGGAGTTTGACGCGGAGCATGGGGGCCTCGACGATGGTCCCCACATTCTGCCGGTACTGGCGGACCACGGTGGCATTGGCCGCCCGGAACCGCCCGTCCTCGTCGGTTTCCAGGCGGCGGTATTGCTCGTAAACACCCAGGGCATAGCCTCCATTCCGCACGAAGCCCACCACCCGGTCGAAGGTTCCCCGGTCCAACCCGGCGTAGGGGGGTGCAGACACCACCTCTCCATAAAGCACGTCGGGATCCTGGGGAGCGCCACAGGCGAGACCGAGGACATGTTGGGCGAGCACATCCAGCCCCCCGGGGCGCGGGGGATCTCCGTCCAGATCGCCCTCGGCCACCGCCTCCATGGCCGCGAGGCATTCCAGCACCTCGAAGCGATTGCCCGGAGCCAGCAGGGCCTGACTCGGCAGATCAAGGCGGTGGTTGGCCCGTCCGATCCGCTGGATCAAGCGGGCAGACCCCTTGGGGGCGCCGATCTGGATCACCAGATCCACCCCTGCCCAGTCGATCCCCAGATCCAGGGAACTGGTACAAACCACGGCGCGTAGGCGGCCCTCGGCCATGGCCGCCTCCACCTTACGCCGCTGCTCCACATTGAGCGAACCGTGGTGCAAGGCGATGGCAAGACAGTCCTCGTTCAGCCGCCAAAGCTCCTGGAAGACCAGTTCCGCCGTCGCTCTGGTGTTGACGAAGATCAGGGTGGTTCCATGGGCCTTGATCTCCCGATAAACGGCAGGAAGGGCGTACAGTGCCATATGCCCGCCCCAGGGCGCATCCCGCCCCGTGTCCAGCAGGCCGACGACCGGCGCCGCTCCCCCTCCGGCCACCACCGTTTCGACCTCGGAGCCAAGGGTCGCAGCCAGCTCCCGGGGGTGGGCCACCGTCGCCGACAGGCCGGTCATGCGCGCCCCGGGCGAGAGGCGCCGCAGATGAGACAATCCCAATGAGAGCAACTCCCCCCGCTTGGTCCCGGCCAGCGCATGGAGTTCATCGATGATCACCGAGTGCAGCTTGCCAAAGAACCGACCGGCATCCGGATAGCTGAGCATCAGGGCCAGACTCTCCGGCGTGGTCAGCAGCAGATTGGGCGGTTTTTCCCGCTGTCGCTTCCGTTTATGGGCCGGCGTGTCACCGGTCCGGGTTTCATGGGTGACGGGCAAGCCCGCCTCGGCGATGGGTCGGGCGAGGTTGCGGTGGACGTCCTGGGCCAGGGCCTTCAAGGGCGAGATATAAAGGGTATGGAGACCATCCCGAGGCCTGTTGGACAGCTCCACCAGACTGGGCAGGAACCCGGCCAGTGTCTTGCCCCCTCCCGTCGGCGCGATCAACAGACAGGACCGCCCCTCCGCCGCCAAGGTTATGAGGCGCCGTTGGTGGCCATGCAAGGCCCAACCCTGATCGACGAACCAGCGATCTAGGGCGGCGGGAAGGAGAAGGGGAAGGGACTGGGTCATGGTCTCACCGTTGGTATCCTCCCTCTCTTCGAAGAGTCTGGGCTCTGCCCAGACCCGCAGTACACCACAGTGTCTCGTATTTTTTGGGCGATAGCCCAAGCCCATTTGGGGGCGATGCCCCCAAACCCCTATTTTTCTTTTAAAAAAAAAAGCTTGGGGTCTGGGGCCTTTCGGCCCCAGTGGGGGACGGGGCAAAGCCCCGACGGGTTCTCTTTTTCATCGAAGAGGAGTATATCGTCCTTACAGGGAAAGATCAAAACAGGAACAAAGTCCATGCAGGCCGATCCTGAACAGTGGCTCCGCGTCACCCCGAGGGGGCTCTATTGCCCGGTCGGAGACTTCTATGTGGATCCCACCCGGCCTGTGGACCGGGCCGTGGTCACCCATGGCCATGCCGATCACGCCAGAGCAGGTCACAAGGCGGTGCTCGCCACCCGGGAAACCCTGGCGATCATGGAAACCCGCCTGGGTCGGGTCACAGGTGCCCAGGTGCTCGCGCCCGGAGAAACGGTGTCCCTGGGCGGCGTGTCCGTCTCCCTCCATCCGGCGGGCCATGTGTTGGGCAGCGCCCAGGTGTTGATGGACTACAAAGGCGCCCGGGTTGTGGTCTCCGGCGACTTCAAGCGGCGAGCCGATCCCACCTGCGCCCCCTTCGAGGTCGTCCCCTGTGATGTCTTCGTCACCGAGGCCACCTTCGCCCTGCCCGTCTTCCGCCATCCGGATCCGGCCTTGGAACTGGCCAAGGTTCTGGAGGCCCTGACCCTTTTTCCGGAGCGCACCCTCCTGCTCGGCGCCTACTCCCTGGGCAAGGCGCAACGGATGATCGCGCTGCTCCGGGCGGCGGGGTATGACGCGCCCCTTTATGTCCATGGAGCCGTGGCCAAGATCTGCACCCTGTACGAGGACCAAGGCGTCCCCTTGGGGGACCTCCGTCCGGTGCCGGACGGGGAGCGGCTGGCCGGCTCCCTGGTCATCCGCCCGCCCGGCACCCTGGGGAGCCATTCCTTCGCCGATCCTCTGGTCGCCATGGCGTCGGGCTGGATGCGTGTCCGGGGGCGGTCTCGGGGACGGAGCAGGGATGTGGAACTACCCTTGATCGTCAGCGACCACGCCGATTGGGACGAGTTGGTCATGACCCTATCTGACGTGGGCTCCCCGCGTATCTGGGTCACCCACGGTCGGGAAGACGCCCTGGTCCGGCAAGCCAAGCTCATGGGAAAGGAGGCCAAGGCCCTCTCGCTGATTGGCTATGGGGAGAGGGAGAGGGAGAGGGAGAGAGAAGAAGAAGACGGAGAGCCCCCACCATGAAGGCCTTCGCTACCCTGCTCGACCGCCTGTCCACCACGCCAGGACAGGACGCCAAAGAGGCCCTGATTGGCCGATATCTGGATACCACCCCCGATCCGGACAGGGGGTGGGGGCTGGCGGTCTTGAGCGGAGACCTGGATCTCCCGCGCCTGAAAGCGGGCACAGCCAAGGCCCTGATCCTGGAGCGGATGGACGCGCAGCTTTTCGCATTGAGTTACGACTATGTGGGCGATCTTGCTGAAACCGTGGCCCTGCTCTGGCCCGACGCTGAGGCCCTTCCTCCGCCTCCCTCCCTGACCGACGTGGTGGAGACCCCCCGCCTGCATCCCCGGGAGCGGATCCCGACCGTGCTGGCGGGCTGGTTGGACGGGCTCGACGCCACCGGCCGCTGGGCCTTGCTCAAGCTGATGACGGGAAGCTTGCGGGTGTGCGTCTCGGCCCAAGTGGCCCGAACTGCCTTCGCCCGTTGGGCCGGACTGGACTTGGCAGCGGTGGAGGAACGCTGGTTCTCACAAAAGCCCCCCTACCCGGCCCTGTTCGCCTGGGCCGCCGGAGGGGTAGCGCCGGACGTAACTGGCCAGACCGTCTTCCGCCCCTTCATGCTGGCCCAGCCCCTGGAGGAGGCGGACCGGGCAAACCTGACCCTCTCGGACTATGCCGCAGAATGGAAATGGGACGGCCTCAGGGTCCAATTGGTCTGTGCGGGCCGGGAGACGCGTCTCTTTTCCCAGGGCGGGGAGGAAATCACGGCGCAGTTCCCTGATGTGGTGAGGCCTATCGATTTCCAGGGGGTTCTGGATGGCCAATTGCTGGTGCTGACACCAGAGGGCGAGCCCGCGCCCTTCACCGACCTCCAGAAGCGACTCACCCGCAAAACGGTGTCAAAGGCAACAATGGGCAAGGCCCCGGCCCATATGCGCCTGTACGACATGCTGGTCGATGGGCCGGAGGATCTGCGTCCCCTGCCCTTCCGCCTCCGACGCGCCCGCCTGGAAGACTGGTATGGCCGCAGCCCCCACCCCCACCTGGACCTCTCCCCCCTGGTGGAGCTGGCCGATTGGGCAGCCTTGGACCACTTGCGGGCCGAGGCCAGGACAGCGGGGGCCAACGGCCTGATGCTCAAGCGCTGGGAGAGCCCCTATGTCGGTGCGCAGGCCAAAGGAGGTTGGATCTCGGCCAAGCCGGATCCCCTTTCCGCCCAGTGTGTCCTGATGTACGTCCACCAGGGACAAGGTGGGCCCGGATTGGGTGGGCAGCCGACCGCCCCCTTCGCGTTGACCTTTGGCGTCTGGAAGGGAGCGGACTTGGTCCCCCTGGGCAAGGCCACCCCCCGTTTCAAGGAAGAAGAGACGAAACGCCTGACCCAATGGATCCGCGAGCACGCTCGGGAGCGGTTCGGCCCGGTCCGCGTCGTGGCCCCTAGCCTCGTGTTGGAAGTCACCTTCGACAGGGTCTATCCCTCACCCCGTCACAAGGCAGGGTTAGCCCTGCGCTTTCCTTTGATCAAGCGGATCGGTTGGCACAAACCAGCGGCGGAGGCCGATCAATTGGAAACCCTGGCGGATTTGGTCTAGCTGGGTACGGAAAACCCCTTTTTCCGTCGTCCCCGACGAAAGCGCTAAGGGATGCACATATTTTTTATTTATGGCTGATCATTTTTATTTCGTCATGCCCGTGAAAACGGGCATCCAGGGTTGATTTCTCTGGTATTGGCGCATAGCGCGTCAGGATGCGTCAATCGCCGCCGCTGGTTCTTCCCACCCTGGATTCCCGCGTTCGCGGGAATGACGAGTAAAAACAAAACGTTATGCCCGCGCCACAGTGAACTCGAGAAACGTGCATCCCTTAGCGCCTGCACGGAAATGACGACTTTGGACAGGTCGCGGACTTTTTCCACAGCCTGTTCAATTTACTTGTCCGCTCCACGCAAGCGGCCCAGCTCCAGAACCCCCCGCTGGGTCGCAGCCGCAGGCGACACGGGCACGGGGACGATACCGCGCGCCTCAAAGGCCATGGCATACCGGAGGGACAGGACCGCCTCTCCCACCAGAAGCACTTCGGGAGCGGGGGCAATGAACCCCCGGGAGCGGACGTCCAAAAGCTCCGTTCCGATCAGAAGACCAGACAGGAAATCGGACACCCCGTCCGCAGCGAGATCACGATACAGGCGGCGCGCCCTTGCGGAAAACACCAGGGAGAGCAGGCTGCCTTCCCCGTCGGATTCCGCTAAACCCTGGGCGAAGGTCGGCCCCGGATGGGCAGGCCCTGACACCGCAGGCTGGCATCCCAGGCCCAAGATCGTATGGGTCATCAGGGCCTTGTGGAGTTCCCCGGTCATACAGGTGGTAAAATCCTCAATCACGCCACCGCTGACCCTGGCCCATTTGGAATGGGTGCCAGGGAGACAGACCACCGCATTGGTGCGCTCCGTCAGGGAGAGCGCACCAATGATCTGGGTTTCCTCGCCCCGCATCACGTCGACCCGATCCGGCGCGCGGGTATCCACACGCACGCCGGCAAGAATCCAGGCATTGTCCAGGCCCGGTGCGGCAATGATCGACGCGGCCAAAGCCGCCGCGTCAACCGGAAGAGGAGGCTGGGGCGCCTCCGTCCATCCGGAGGCCGCACCGACCATGCCAACCATGTAGATAGGAGCCAGCGGCGCCGTGGAGCGCCAAGGCGCAAGCCGCTCCGCACAGTAATCCCGGAAGGAGGACCCCGACAGCTCCCGCATCCCCACCCCACTGGGGATATGCTCCAGGATGGCGCCCGTGACGCCATCCATCAGCCAAGCCCGAAAAGACGTGGTTCCCCAGTCAATAATGATGAGCCGCGGGGCTGTCACAGGGGGGGCTCCCCGGCGCGCAAACGTCGCCATTCGGCAACCAGATCCCGGGCGATGGCGCCGACTTCCTCAGCCGACCGTCCGGGGACATAAAGGTTGGAGCCAAAGCCGAAGCCCCCCGCCCCCGCCGCCCGCCAGTCGGCCATGACCGATAGATTGATCCCGCCCACCGGCATGACCACTGTCCCCTTGGGCAGAACCGTGCGGATATCCTTCAGGTATCCCGGACCCATCCGCGAGGCAGGAAAGAGCTTCAGGCCCCTCGCTCCATTGCGCAGGGCTGCAAACGCCTCCGACGGGGTCAGGAATCCAGGCAAGGGGATCAACCCCGCCTCGGCGGAGGCGGCGACGACCTCCGCATCGGTGTCCGGAGAAATGGCCAACGTTCCCCCCACATCGGCAACCTGACGGACCTGCTCTGCTGTCAGAACGGTTCCGGCCCCGACCATCACCCCGTCCGGGCACCAGGCCGCGAGCCGCTCGATGCTGGTCAAGGGCTCCGGCGAGTTGAGGGGAACCTCGATCAAGCGGAACCCCGCCTCGACCAGAGCGTCAGCGATGGGCAGAATGGTATCGGGGGTGACGCCCCGGAGAATGGCCACGAGGGGCATGTCCCCCATAATGGCGTCGAACATGTCGGTCATGGGACTAGTCCTTCCAAGGGAGGGTGGCCCGCTGGTCGACCAGCCGGGGCACAACCCCCCGGGCGGCATCGGACACCAGATCCATTACATTACAGGCGGCGATATCCAGGCGGCGAACTTCCATGCGGGCCTGACGGTCAGCCCGCATTTCCTCCCGGCTTGGGTCGGTGGTGGGATCGGTCGGCAGGTCCTCACCCGTCAGCAGGGCCGCCCGGTCCAGAAGGTCCAACCGCCGGTCACTCAGTCGCAAACGGAGAATATCCCCGTCCCGAAGGGCACCGATCCCGCCCCCGTCATAGGCTTCCGGGGTCACATGGCCGATGCAGGCCCCTTTGGTCACTCCGGAATAGCGCCCGTCGGACAGCAGGATTGAGGAGGCTTCAAGGATCCGGTGGTGTCGCAGATTCTGACTGGGAGAAAACATCTCGGGCATGCCATAGGCCTTGGGTCCCTGTCCGCCAATGACAAAGGCGAAACAGAGGCGTTGGTGCTCCAACAAGGCCTTGAAATCCATCTCCGCAAGATCCCCTCCGCCATTCCGGGCGGCGACCACCCGGATCAGCTCCGCATCCAGACCCGGCGTGGCGGCCAGACGCTCGATCAGATCATTGGAGGCAAAGTCGGCGTTACAGGCGTGTTCGTCATTGTAGTAGCGGACGATGAAAACATGGTCGTCGAAATGGCCGTATTGTGCGTCGGACATGCCCGAGACTTTCACCGCGCAACTGTCCAGGAAACTCCCGGTCAGGATCTCCACGCCAGACAGGGCACGGATGGGCTTGTCCCGAATGACCGAGCGGTCGCCGAGCGCCGGATCAACGGGTGTGGTCAGGTCCGCCGTCCGATCCCGCCAACTGCCGCCGGTGACCGTCAGCGCCTCCATATCCATAGGAACTCCCAGATCGGAAAGGATCCGATACAGGCTCTCCATCCCCCGATTTTGCCCCGCCTGGAACTGCTGGGCCAGGACGAAGGTATCCCGGTTCTCCGTCAGGCTATGGGCAAGGATTTCCGGAACGGGCGTGGCATCGCGCACCGCCTGATAGTCGGCGATGGTCACGTCGAACCCGGCATGCCGCATGATACAGGGCAGGTGGAGGAGGATGTTGCTCGACGACCCCGTCGCCCCGTGGATGCGCACCAAGTTGGCGAAATTCGCCTTGAGAAGGGAGCAGAGGCTGAATTCGGGCCGGTTGAACAGATCGAACAGGGCATCGACTCCCCGGCTGACGGCCTCATCCCCCGGCAGGGTGGTCAGCAATTCCAACTCGGGCGGCGTCAAGCCCAGGGCGGCGACCATGGTGCGAGAGGAATTGCCCGTCCCGTTGAAGGCGCAGACTCCCCCATGGCTGTCACAGGTATGGGCGGCCAGGGAGTCGAGGAGGCGCCGTTCGGTCTCGCCCTCGATCAGCCCCAGGTTCACCGCACGCTTCAGTTGCCCGGCAAAAGCTTCGTCCGAGGAACATTGGAGGATGTACTCCAGATTGCCCTCGATATCCTCGCCCAGGTCGCCATGACCCGCCGCATGGGCCTTGTCGGCGATCGCCTCCAATTCCTTGCGGGTTTCGGCGGGAACCTTACCGCCTTTCAGAACGTGTTCCGGAGCAAAGACCGCCCAGACCGGTGCCCGGTCTCCCCGATGGCGGCGCGCCACTTCGGCTGCGGCCAACCCCGAAAGAATGGCACTGGGGCTTTTGTCGCAGCCCGACAGCACATAGGCCGCGTGGTAGGAATGGCCCTCGAAGTTGATGTTTACCGCACGCGCGGTGTCATTGCGCGAGGCCAAGCTGTAGCTTTGGCCGATATTGTTCTGAGCCGTCCCGTCACAGATGACCGGAACCGAGAAGGTGAAGGGCACGCCGCCCTTCTGCCAGATCCGCGCCGCCGCCATCAGGGTATGGAGCCGGTCGAGCAGATGGGCCGGATGATCCGGCGACCCCGCGATGATCGCCACCCGGGGGCGGTTGGCGGTCAGTCGGGCGATCACCTCCGGCTGGGTGACGTCGTCCAGAACCGCAAGGGGACTATCCGTCGGCAGCTCCGCCCGGGCATCCTGGAGCAGGCGGACAACGGTGATGGGCTCGTTGGCGAGCCCCTGGATGCACTCGCGGTAGGGATTGGAGGACTCGAGGATCGTGATGGGTTCATTGGGTCGCACTTGGGGACTCCTCGAAGGCATTTGATTTACCATTCTGCAATACTGCCATCCTCATGGCGCCAGACGGGATTCCTCCAGCGGTGCCCTTCCTTGGCCCGTTCGATGACATAGGCCTCGTTGATCTCCACGCCCAGCCCCGGACCAGACGGAATGGTCGTATAGCCATCAACGATGGCCAGAGGCGCGGGATCCACGATGTAATCCAACACATCGTTATTCGTGTTGTAGTGGATGCCCATGCTCTGTTCCTGGATGAAGGCATTGTGACTGACCGCATCCAGATGCAGCGATGCGGCCAGGGTCAGCGGGCCGAGCGGGCAATGGGGCGCCAGCGCCACATCATAGGTTTCCGCAAGGGTGGCGATCTTCCGACCCTCCGTAATCCCACCGCAATGGGACAGGTCCGGCTGGACGATATCGACACAGCGGGCTTCCAGCAGATCGCGGAAGGCGTACCGGGTAAACAGCCGCTCGCCGGTGGCTATGGGATAGCCCAAACCCGCCGTCAATTGGGGCAGACACGGTAAGTGCTCGGGCAGGACGGGCTCCTCCACGAACAGCGGGTGGTAGGGCTCCAGTTCCCGCAGCAGGGCCTTGGCCATGGGGCGATGAACCCGACCGTGGAAGTCGATCGCGATCCCCACATCAGGACCAACGGCCGCCCGGGCCTCGGCCACCCGGGCCACGGCATCGTCAATTTTGCCGTGACTGTCGACGATTTGCAGTTCGGGGGTGCCGTTCATCTTGAAGGCCGTGAAGCCCTTGGCGACCATCGCCTCGGCTTGGGGGCCGATGTCCGCAGGGCGATCCCCGCCAAGCCAACAGTACATGCGCATCTTATCCCGGACCCGTCCGCCCAAAAGCGCATGGACGGGCACGCCCAGGGCCTTGCCCTTGATGTCCCACAGGGCTTGGTCGATACCGGCAATGGCGCTCATCAAAATGGGACCGCCGCGATAGAAGCCGGAGCGGTACAGGGTCGCCCAGATATCCTCAATCCGGCTGGGATCCTTGCCGATCAGATAATCAGAGAATTCATGGACCGCAGCCTCGACCGTGGCGGCCCGGCCTTCGATGACCGGCTCCCCCCAACCGGACACCCCTTCGTCGGTCTCGATCTTCAGGAACAACCAGCGGGGCGGAACCTGCCAGGTCGTCAGTTTGGTGATTTTCATAGTAGGAACCTCTTACCGATCCACAGGGGGGGGCTGCCCAATTAATCCCTGGGATTTTTGTTTCCCAAAGGCCCCATCGGGCCGACCTGGCCTTTCCATTTGGCAAGCAAATCAGCGTCCTCGGAGGCCATCTTTTCCAGACCGAGGTCATAGGCGGTTCGTGCCATCACGCCCAACGCCGCTTCGAAGGTCTCCTCCGCGCGGCGAAGGCGAATGCACTCCATCAGATGGCGGTGGCGCTCCAGACTGTCGCGTAATTCCTCCGCCGTCGCATTCGACGTCCTGACCACCAAAAGAATCGCGGGCCGCAGAATGTGCGCCATTCGGGTCCAGATGATGTTGTGGGTCGCGCGATAAATCGCCGCATGGAATTCAACGTCATAATCGCTATAGGTCTTGCCCTGGCTATCGGCCAAATTGGGCACATCGGATCGTACGGTGGCCTCCATGCCGATAAACGCCTCTTCCATCGCCAACAGGTCTCGGGCCGTCGCAGCGCGGGCGGCCATGGCCGAGACATAGGGTTCGACCGCATGGCGAAAGGCAAAGATATCAGACAGAAACCGTGGATTTGGCGTGTCATGCTGCGCCATCCATTGGGTCATCAACGGATCGAGCAGATTCCAATCCTCGAACGCCTCCACCACCGTGCCATGGCCGGAAACCCGGCGGACGATTCCAAGGGAGGTCAGCATCTGCAGACCAGAGCGAACGGACGGGCGGCTCATCCTAAAGCGCTCGCACAATTCCGTTTCCTTGGGAAGCAGGTCACCCGGCCCCCACCGGCCCGCAAGCAGCTCCGCCGCAAGCTGCTCCGCCACTTGCGTTCCCAAGTCTTTCATTTCACGCGACCGAATAGCCATGACAGCGCGTCTCCCAAGGGGGAAAGAGACTAGAGTGAAGCGGGGCCAGCTTGAC
>NZ_JBLAVB010000029.1:0-28014 GCF_047263945.1 Rhodospirillum sp. A1_3_36
GGGTGGTACCAGGGCGGGAAGGCCGAGGCTTCTTCTTGCCCTCCGCCTTATCGTCCTTTCGGTTTTTCCGACCAGGACCGTCCTGAGAGGGTGGGGTATGGGAGTTCGATGACGTCTTCTTCGGCTTTTTGAGCGCCGCTTCAAGTTCGGCGATCCGCGCCGCCTGACGCTCGATCAGCGCCATCTGGTCCCGGATCAGGGCGTCCTTGTCCGCGTCTTGCAGGGGATATCTGTACGGCGCTTTCATAAATAGGTTGAATCACAACCATCAGCCCAAGCCAACCCTTTTGCGCCAACCCGCTGAGCAGTTACCGCCCTTCAGGGTGCCCACGTAGAAGGTGTCCTGGGCGATGCAATACCCCGGGCATTCACTCTCGAACTCATCGTGGGCTTCCTTGTCGGCCTTGGCCTTTTCCAGGGCGACCACCTGGGCCTCGGTGAGTACGGCGCCGGTCTCGGCAACCTTGGCTTCCAGAGCCTTCAGCCGCTTTTTCAGCTCATTGGAGACGCGCTGCTGTCCCCAGGCCCGTTGCCAAGCTGCTTGGCCAGCGCCAGCAGGCCGACCTTGGCACGAATGATTTTCTGGTCCTTTGTCATGGTGGATCTCTCCAGATGACCACCGTTGAAGGAGACCCTTCCGGTCCGCCCCTAAAGGGGCTCCCCTACAGGATCCCCTCCAACGGCATACCTCCCGCCAATATATTCTGTTGTCAGGTTTAGTCTAAACTTTTACAGTTTTGGCGTATTGATGCACGAACGGACGGTGGGTAAACAGCTCGCCGCACTCGGCTTCCGGCGCCTTTCGGTGCGTCCCCAGCACCCGAAATCCGATCCAGACGCTCAAGAGACGTTTAAAAAAACTTCTCCACGGAAGTAGAGGCGGTTCTCCCCGCCAGCGCTCGGGATAAACCGCTGGAAGTCTGGTTCCAGGACGAAGCGCGGGTCGGCCAGCAGGGGACGCTCACACGCATCTGGGCCGAACGCGGGACACGTCCGCGTGCACCGCGCGATACGCGCTATGAATGGGTCTACATCTTCGGGGCCGTCTGCCCCGAACGGGCCGAAACCGCCGCCCTCGTGATGCCAAAGGCCGACACCTCGGCGATGAAGGCTCATCTCAAGGAGATCTCAAAGACCGTTGCCCCTGGAGCTCACGCGATCCTGGTGCTGGATGGAGCCGGGTGGCATGGCGCCAAAGCACTCAATGTGCCCAAAAACATCACGCTCTTGCCTCTGCCGCCATACGCTCCCGAATTAAACCCCATCGAAAACGTCTGGGCTTATCTACGCGCCAACAAACTCGCCATCTCCGTTTTTGACACCTATGACGAAATCGTCGAGCGATGCATGCGAGGCATGGAACTTCTTCGCAAACGATCAGAAAGCCGTCCGATCAATCACATCAAGGCAATATGCAAAAGCGGTCATCAGTTAGGGCCGTTGGTATCATAACGAGGAATTCAGAAACATCGAATTCAGACCTATAACAAACCGTCGAAGGGACCATTTCCAGCCGTTGGCTTGCCGGTAAAAATGTTTGTGGAAAATAGATGAAACGGAGCATCCAAATGACTCGAGGAATATATGCCATTGATGATCTGGTTCCGGTTGTTCACCCGGCGGCCTTCGTTCACCCTCGGGCGGTTCTGATCGGAGACGCCATCGTCGGCGCGGGCTGTTACGTGGGACCAGGAGCCGTCATGCGGGGGGATTTCGGACGTGTTCAGTTGGAGGAAGGCGCCAATCTGCAGGATAACTGCGTGATGCATGGCTTTCCCGGGACGCTGTGTGTTGTCCGGCGAAACGGGCACATTGGCCATGGGGCGATTCTTCACGGCTGTGAGGTGGGGGAGAACGCATTGGTCGGCATGAACGCGGTGATCATGGACGACGCGGTTGTCGGGGAGTCCGCCATCGTCGCCGCGCAGGCCCTGGTGAAATCCAAGGAAAAGGTGTCTCCCCGCACCCTCTGGATGGGCAGCCCTGCCCGCTACATCCGAGATTTGACCGACAAGGAAATCGCCTGGAAGGCTGCCGGAACGAAGGAATATCAGGACTTGGCCCGCCGTTGCCTCGCCACCTTGACGGAGGTGGAGCCATTGACTGCCCTGCCCGAGGGGCGGGAAATCCAGGGGGGAGCCTACCAGACGCTCCATGCCACCCGGGGAGAAAACTGAGCGCTCCTCGCTCGGGAGGAGACAGGGGCCGGTCATCACTCCGCAGCGGCGGGGGGAGCATTCAAGTCGGCGAGTGTTCGTCCTTCCTTGGTCAGACGATCCAACAAGGGACTGGGAGCGAGCGAGGGGTCGGCGCGGTTCACCAGGGCCCCACGGATCCGGTCCAATCCCATTTGGTCCGCGTGATACATCAGCCCGCCCCGCCACCGGGGGAAACCATAGCCGTGGATTTCCACCAAATCGATGTCCCCTGGCGTGCGGGCGATTCCTTCCGCCAGGATGTGGAAACCTTCGTTGACCATGGCGGGGATGATCCGGTTCTGGATTTCTTCGGCGGAGAAGGTTCGGTCGGATGTTGCGGTCCGGCGCGCCGCGACCAGCTCCTCCACCGTGGGCGAGGGGTGGGGATGGCGATCCCCCTGGCGGTAGTCGTACCATCCACCGCCCGTTTTTTGTCCCAGCCGTCCCAGGTCACAGAGCGCATCCCCCAAGGGCGCCCAGCTCGCCGCCGGAGCACAGCTGGCGGCCAGCCGCCGACGATCCAGGTGGGCGATGTCCAATCCACCCAGGTCCTGGGCCTCGAAGGGCCCCATGGGGAAGCCGAAGGCCCGCATGGCCGCGTCCACTTGGGAGGGTGTTGCTCCCTCAAGGAGGAGGCTTTCCGCTTCCCTCCGCAGGATCCGCAGGATCCGATTGCCGATGAACCCGTCGCAAATACCCGTTCGGACGGGGATCTTGCGAAGCCGTTTACCGAGCGCGAGAGCGGTCGCCAGAACATCCGGCGCCGTTTCGGGCAGGGGAACCACTTCCAAAAGTTTCATCACGTGGGCCGGGCTGAAGAAGTGCAGGCCGATGACGCGGTCCGGTCGAGTGGTGGCCGTGGCGATCTCGCGCGGGTCGAGGTAGGACGTGTTCGTGGCGATGATCGCGTCCGCTTTCAGGACCTTGTCCAGGGTTCGGAAGACAGTTCGTTTGACGTCCAAGTCCTCGAACACGGCCTCGATCACCAGGTCCCGGTCCGCCATGTCCCGGGCGTCCGTCGTTCCAGAGAAGAGCGCGCGCCGGGCCTCCGCCAGTTCGGGGGCTAAGCGACCCTTCGTGACCGCGCCGTCCAGAATGCGACCAACCCGATTAAGGCCCTGGGCCAGGGTTGCCTCGTCCCGTTCCAGCAGGCGGGTGGGCAGACCGGCCTCCAACAGGGCGGCGACGATGCCCGCGCCCATGGTGCCGCCTCCCACGACGCCGCAGCTTTCGATGGGGCGGGGTGGGATATCCGCGAGAGTCGGATCGGACCCGGCGCCCCGTTCGACGAGGAACACATGGCGGAGGGCCTTGGCCTGGGTTGAGTCCCGCAACGCCAGGAAGGCCGAACGGGCAATGCCCATGGCCTCGTCGAAAGGACGGGTCGCCGCGGACCGCAGGGCTTTCAGGGCGGCAAGGGGGGCTTCCTGGCCTGCGCCCTTGGCGTTGAGAGTGGCTTCTCTCCCTTCCCAAAAGCCGGATCCGTCCTCCACGTCGGGGCAGGGGCGCCGGGATAGGGGGTGAGGCGGCGTTTCACTCAGGGAGCGCGCGAGGGTCCGGGCGGATGGAAGGGGGTCTCCCTCGGTCACGAGGTCAACCAGCCCCTTGGCCCTGGCCCGCTCGGCGTCGATGGGTTTGCCCGACAGGATCATCTCCGTCGCCGTCTCCATGCCGATCAGGCGGGGCAGGCGAACGGTCCCTCCGGCTCCGGGGATCACACCCAAGGTGACCTCTGGAAGCCCAAGGCGGGATTCGGCCCGGGCCACGCGCCCGGCGCACCCCAGGGCAACCTCAAGTCCTCCCCCCAGGGCGGAGCCATGGATGGCCGCCACCCAGGGCTTTCCTGTCCCTTCGATGGCCGCGATCACGTCGGGCAGGTGGGGTGGTTGGGAGGGGGAGCCGAATTCCCGGATATCGGCTCCGGCGATGAAGGTCCGTCCGGCGCAGTGGAGCACGGCGGCGCGGACCTTCGGATCACTCTCCACGGTGGCCACCGCGTCCAGAAGGCCTTGGCGGAGGGCCTGTGACAGGGCGTTGACGGGGGGATTGTCGACGGTGACGACCATCAGGTCTCCATCTCGCGTAAGGGTGACGACCATGGCTTTCGGTTTCCTCTGTCTTCTTTGTGTTTTGACAATCCCTATCGTGGCGTGGCCCCGGCCTGGGGATCCGATGGTCCGGCTGTCATCGGCGTCATGGGCTTCAGATGCCCAGATAGGCTTCCCGGACGGCGGCGTTTTCCCTCAGTTCCCGGGCGGGACCGGAGAGGGTGACGCGACCGGTTTCCAGCACGTAGCCGGTATCGGCGATGGCCAGGGCGGCGTTGGCGTTCTGCTCCACCAGGAAGATGGTCACCCCCCGGTCCCGCAGGCTCTTCACCGCCTGGAGGATCTGGGTGACCAGGATGGGGGCGAGCCCCATGGAGGGCTCGTCGAGAAGCAACAGGCTGGGCCGGGCCATCAGCGCCCGGCCGATGGCCAGCATTTGTTGCTGGCCCCCCGACAGGCCGCCGGCGAGAAGGGCGCGTTTTTCCTCCAGGATCGGGAACATGGCGAAGACGGATTTTCTGTCGGCCTGGATCTCCCGATCCCGGCGCAGGTAGGCACCCAGCATCAGGTTGTCTTCGACGCTCAGGTCGGTGAAGACCTGCCGACCTTCCGGTGACTGGGAAATGCCAAGGGCCACCCGGGCATGGGCCTTTGCCGAGGTGATGTCCCGGCCCTTGAAGGTCAGGGCGCCCCCGGTAATGGCCTGGACGCCGGAGATGCAACGGAGCAGGGTGGTCTTGCCCGCCCCATTGCCGCCCACCAGGGTGACGATCTGGCCTTCCTCGATGTCCAGGTCGACGCCATGCAGGGCCTCCACCCGTCCGTAGGCGCTGCGCAGTCCCCTAGTGGAGAGCATGGGCGGCCTCCCCGGTTCCGTCGGTCGTGCCCAGGTAGGCGGCGACGACCCGGGGATCCTCCCGCACCTCCTCCGGGCGGCCCTCGGCCAGCTTCTCGCCGTGGTCCAAAACCACGATATGGCTGGAAATCCGCATCACCATTTTCATGTCGTGTTCCACCAAAAGGATCCCCACGCCCTCGTGCGCGATCTGGTCGATCAGTCCTTCGACCTCCTCCGTTTCCACCGGATTGCACCCGGCTGCGGGTTCGTCGAGCAGCAGCAGTTGGGGATGACAGGCCAGCGCCCGGGCGATCTCCAGCCGCTTGAGCATGCCGTAGGACAGGGATCCCGCCTCCTGCCCGGCGATATCGGCCAGGCCCACCCGCTCCAGCAGGGCTTCCGCAGCCTGCTTGGTTTCCCGGTTATGGCGGCGGGTGGTGGACAGGCCGAAGAGGTCGGAGAAAATGCCCCGCCGCTCCATCAGGTGCCGCCCGGCCATGACGTTTTCCAGGGCGGTCATCTGGTGGAAGATCTGAAGGTTCTGGAAGGTACGGGACAGGCCCCGCTCCGCCAGTTGGTGGGGCAGCAATTCGGTGACGTCCGCGCCGTCGAAGGTGACCTGTCCGCAGCCGGGCCGGTAGACGCCGGAGATCATGTTGAACAGCGTGGTCTTGCCCGCGCCGTTGGGGCCGATGATCGACAGGACCTCCCCGGGTTTGGCGGAAAAGCTCACGTCGTTGACGGCTTTTACCGCGCCGAAGCTGATGCCCAGGGATTGGACCGAAAGCAGGCTGCTCATTGGCCGACCCTCCCGAAGCGTTTGGTCAGGCTGGGTAGCAGGCCCGCAGGTAGGAAGATGGCGACCCCCATCATGATCAGCCCTAGGATGACCGTTTCGAAATCATGCAGGGCGGCCAGCACCTGGGGCAGGCTGGTCAGCAGGGCCGACCCGGCGACCCCCCCCAGGACCGAGGCCGCGCCCCCCAAGACCGACATGGTCACCAGTTCCACCGAATGAATGAAGCTGGCCACGTCGGGCGTGACGAAACGGTTGAACAGGGCCAGCAGGGAGCCGCCAACACTGGCGTAGACTGCGGAAATGATGAAGGCGATCAGCTTGTAGCGTGCCACGTTGACACCGACGGTGCGGGCGGCGACCTCGGAATCACGGAGCGAGCGCAGGGCCCGCCCCGTGGGGCTGTCGCGCAGGTTCAGGGCCACCCAGGCGGCGAACAGAAGTATCAATCCGGCGAAGACGTACCAGACCTGGGCGGTCTTGGCCTTGATGCCAAAGGATTTGACCAGGGCGACCAGCCCCAGGTTCTCCACGGCCATGCCGTCGGGGCCGCCGGTCAGCCAGGCTTCATTGACCAGGACCATGTGCACGAGGATGCCGAAGCCCAGGGTCACGACGGCCAGATAGAGCCCTCGCAACTTCAGGATCGGTCGACCGACGAACCAGGCGATGGCTCCGGACAGGGCGGCGCCCAGCACCAGGGCGAGAAGGGGGGGGAGACCCAGGTGCGCCGGGCCGATGGCGCTGGCGTAGGCCCCCAGGCCGACGAACCCCGCGTGTCCAAGGCTGATCTGTCCGGCGTAGCCCAGCAGGATCACCAGACCGATGACGACAATGGCGTTGATCGAAATCAGGGTGAAGATCCGGTAATAGAAGGTCGAGGGGAAGAACAGGGGCGCGACGGCCAGGATCACCAGCAGCACCAGCAGGACGCGGAGGGTGGATGATTGGAAAAGCCGGTCCATGTTACACGCGCTCCACGGTTTTCTTGCCGAACAGGCCGCGCGGCATCAGGAACAAGACCAGAAGGATCACCAGGAAGGCCGAGGCATCCTTGTATTCGGAGCTGAGGTAACCGGCGCCGAAGGCTTCTACCAGACCGATGGCCAGACCGCCAACCAGGGCGCCGAAGGGATTGCCCAATCCGCCCAGCATGGCCGCGGCGAAGCCCTTCAGGGCCAGCATCAGGCCCACGTCGTAGCTGGTCAGGGTCAGCGGGGTGATCAGAACCCCCGCCGCAGCGCCGATGGCCGCAGACAGGCCGAAGCTCAAGGCCATGACGAAAGCGGTATCAATGCCCACCAGCCGGGCGGCCAATCGGTTGTTGGCCGTGGCCAGAACCGCCTTGCCCGTGCGCGAGCGGTTGAAGAAGACCCACAGCCCCGCGAAGATCACCGCCGCGCCCGCAAGGACCAACAGGCTCTGGGGCAGGATGGTGGCGCCCATCAGGACCAGGGGATCCTCTCCGGCGAAGGCGGGCAGGCCGTGTAGTTGCTTGTCGAAGACCAATTGGGCGCTGCCGCGCAGAAAGATCGAGGCGCCGATGGTGATGATCACCAGGGACAGGACGGAGGCCTGCTTGGCCCGGGCCAGTGCCAGCTTGTCCAGCAGCACCCCGATGACCGTGGTGACCAGGATGGCCAGCAGGGCGGCCAGGACGAGTGGAAGCCCGGCTTCGCGCAGGAAAACCGTGGACATGCCGCCGATCATAACGAACTCGCCCTGGGCGAAGTTCACGACGTCCGAGGCGTTGTAGATGATGGTGAAACCCAGGGCCACCAGGGCGTAAACGGCCCCCACGGTCAACCCGGAGAAGGTGAATTGCAAAAGGGGTTCGAACATGGCTGGGATCCCGGGCATAGATCTGGTTGCGGGCGGGACGGAAGACTCCCCAGGAGCCTTCCGCCGGTCCGATGCACGGGTCCTATTCGACCGCGGTCCAGGCGCCGTCCTTGATTTCCAGCATACGAAACGCGGAGGAATCCAGGCCCAGGTGATCCTCGGCGCTCATGTTGAATTCGCCGGTAACACCGACGTACCCCTTGGTTCCTTCAATGGCGGCGCGCACCGCCTCGCCGTCGGTGGATCCGGCTTTTTCCAGGCCTCCCTTCAGGATCATGAAGGCGTCATGGGCATAGCCGCCAAAGGTGGACGCGGGTTCGTTGTATTTTGCCTCATAGGCCGCCTTGTAGTTGGTCACCACGTCGTGCTGGGGGTCGTCTGCGGCAAGCTGGTCGGCGATCAGCAGGGCGGTGGCTGGTAGGCGGATGCCATTGGCGGCCTCTCCGGCCAGGTCGATGAATCCCTTCGATGCCACCCCGTGGGACTGGTAGAGGGGAACCTCGATATCAAGCTGCCGGTAGTTGCGGGTGACGATGGCTGGACCCTGGCCGAAGCCGGGATTGACCACCGCCTGGATCCCGGCGGTGTTCTTGATGTTGGTCAACTGAGGGGTCATGTCCGCGTCCTTGGGACCGTAGGTCTCGTCGGCGATGATCTCGACGCCGTTGGCCGGGGCCACATCCATGCATTGGGTCCGCATGGACTTGCCGAACCCGCCGGTGCCGGAGATCAAACCCACCTTGGTCAGGCCCCGGGCCTTCAGATCGGCGAAGATCTTCTCGCAGGCCATGCGGTCGGTGTGCGGGGTCTTGAAGACCCAGGGGTTCACCGGGTCGATGACCTGCACGGCGCCCGCCAGGGAGATGAAGGGGATGTCGTTTTCGGCGAAGACCGGCATCATGGCCAGGGTCGATCCGGTGGCCGAGCCGCCGATGACCGCGTCGACTTCGTCGTCCTCCACCAGTCGGGTGGCGAAGGTCCGGGCCTTGTTGGCGTCGGCGCCGGAATCATAAACGATCAAGGTGATCGGTTCGCCATTGATGCCCCCCTTGGCGTTGATGTCCTCGACCAGCATGTCCAGGGTTTTCTTCTCCGGATCGCCGAGGAAGGAGGCCGGACCAGTGACGGCCAGGACGGAGCCGATCTTGATCTCGGCGAAGGAGGGCGAGGCGCCCAGGGCCACGCAGCCCGCGACACTGGCGAGAAGGGTGGCTTTCTTGAACAGTCCAAACATGAGTGCTGACTCCCTGTACCTTTGGTTTTGATTGGTTTTGCACGCGAATGGAGAGGGGGGATCGGGTGGCGCGGCCTCCGTAAGCGATGGCGGATGAAAGGGGGCCCGGCCCCTCCCTTGTTTTTTTCGGTGGCCGGGACGGATGATGTTCGGTTTACGCGGCGGGCGCGTGGCGGCGGCTGGTGGCCACCCGGAACCGGCTGGCCACGTAGGCCGCGTCTGTCAGGCTGGCGTTGCCCGCCGGATTGGCGCCGGACACGTGGTAGTCGGAGAAGGCCGCGCTCTGGTTGACAAAGACGCCGCCCGTCAGGTTCAGGGACAGGGCGGTGCCGGTGGACGCGAAACCGTCCTCCGCCTTCTCCAACAGGGCCGGATCGGTGCCATGGACCAGGGCGGTGATGGCCCCTTTGGCGGCCGTGGAGCGGATGGCGCGCTCCAGCGCATCCTCTGCCGAATCACAGACGATGATGAAGGCGATGGGGCCGAAGCGTTCGGTCAGATAGGTGGCCTCCTCCACCGCGTCGACCTTGACCAGCAGAGGTGTAGCGGAGCGGGCGCCCTCCATGCCCTCGATGGGGGTGGAGGGGCGGATGACGGTGCCCAGACTGGCGACCTCTGCGACCCGCGCCAGGGTGGCCGGATTCTGGACGGCGCCACAAACGCCAGCCGCGCGCTCCGCGTCTCCCAACAGTTTGTCGATGGCGATGGACAGGGACTCGGCGACCTCGTCTGCGGTCTTGGAACCCTGGTCGGTTTCGATCCCCGCCTTGGGCAGGAAGATGTTCTGGGGGGCCGTGCACATCTGCCCGGAATAGAGAGCCAGGGAAAAAGCGAGGTTGCGGCAGAGACCCTTCAGGTCGTCCGTGCCGGTGATGACGACGGGATTGATCCCCGCCTCCTCGGTGAAGACCAGCGGGGTGGCGGCGTTGTGGCGCACCCATTCGCCGAAGGTTCCCGATCCGGTGTAGTCGATGATCCGCACCATCGGGTTGGTCACGTAGTCCTTGGTGGTCTCCTGGCCCGGCTCGTCGGCGGCGAGCAGAACGACGTTGGGATCGAACCCGGCCTCGGCCAGGACCTCCCGGGCGATCCGGACGGTCAGGGCCAGGGGCAGGATGGCGCCGGGGTGGGGCTTGACGATGACGGGATTGCCCGTCGCCAGACTGGCGAACAGCCCCGGGTAGCCGTTCCAGCAGGGGAAGGTGGAACAGCCGATCATCAGCGACACGCCCCGGGGAATGATCCGGAAGGTCTTTTCCATGCGCAGGGGATCGGCCTTGCCCTGGGGTTTTTCCCAAAGCGCAGTGGCCGGAGTCTGGGCCTGGATGGCATGGGCCATGGCGACCGCTTCCAGACCCCGGTCCTGGGCGTGGGGGCCGCCCGCCTGGAAGGCCATGAGGAAGGCCTGACCCGTGGTATGCATGACCGCATGCCCGATCTCGAAGGACCGCTTGTTCACCCGATCCAGGATTTCCAGGCAGACGCCCGCCCGGTCATCGGCGCTGGCTGCGGCCCAAGAGGCCATGGCGACCTGGGCTGCGGCGATCAGGTCGGCGGGCGCGGTGCCGGGGTAGGTGATGCCCAGGGGGAGGCCGAAGGGCGAGTCTTCCTTGCCGACCGTGGAGCCGTTGGACGGATGTCCGGGCAGGGCGAAGGGCTTGCCAAGCAGGGCTTTGAAGGCGGCTTCCCCATCATCGGCCGCAGTTTCGCCGTACACCTTGCGACTGGGGGCCTCCACGTAGGGGCTCCAATAGCCCCGCTCCCGGTTCGCCCGGATCGCCGCGTCGAGGGTCGGACGGTGCGTCTCGATAAAGGGGGGCTGGGCCATAGGGATCTCCTGCGCGGGTTCTGACTGTTTCTGGATGGGGGCGGCTTTTCGTTTGTCCATCACGTAGGAATGAATAATTGACCGACCGGCCGATCTATGCAAGATAAAAATCGACCGGACGGTCGGTCAATGTATGATCTCGGCAAACGGGGCCCCTGTGTCCGGTTCGGAACAGGGCCCCGCGATGGGGCCGGGTCTCGCAAGGGAGGAACCAACAGTGGAAACGGAAAGCCTTTTGGTGGAGCGGAGGACCGGGGTGATGCGCATCACCCTGAACCGTCCGGATCGGCTGAATGCCTTTAACGAGGAAATGTCCCTGGCCCTGATCACCCGGCTGGACGAGGCGGCCTTTGACGACTCTATCCGGGTCGTGCTGTTGACCGGCGCGGGGCGCGGCTTCTGCGCCGGGCAGGACCTTGGGGACCGGAATCCCAACGCCGAGGAGGGCCCCCTGGATCTTGGCGCCACCATTGAGCGCTGCTACAACCCGATCATCAAGCGGATCCGCGATCTGGACAAACCGGTGGTCTGTGCCGTCAACGGCGTGGCTGCGGGCGCGGGGGTCAATCTGGCGCTCGCCTGCGACATGGTCTTCGCCGCCCGTTCGGCCAAGTTCATCCAGGCCTTCAGCAGGATCGGCCTGATCCCCGATTCGGGGGGGACCTTCTTCCTGCCGCAGCTGTTGGGGGAGGCCCGGGCGAAGGGGCTGGCCCTGACCGGCGCGCCGCTGACTGCGGATCAGGCGGAATCCTGGGGCATGATCTGGAAGGCGGTGGAGGACGACGCCCTGATGGCCGAGGTGGAAGCCCAGGTCCAGTTCTTCGCTGCGGGCCCCACCGTCGCCTATGGCCTGACCAAGGCGGCCATCCAGGATGCCCATGGCAACGACCTTGCCACCCAGTTGGAGGTGGAGCGCTCTGGCCAAAGGAGCGCTGGACGGACCCCCGATTACGCCGAGGGGGTGCGGGCCTTTCTCGAGAAACGGCCTCCGGTCTTCAAGGGACGGGACCAATGACCGACCGGGATCCCCAAACCCTCGCCGAGGCCTGCCGTGACGCCCTCTGGGCCGAGGATGACGCGGCCAAGGCCCTGGGCGTGACCATTGACGCGGTGGGACCCGGCACGGCCCGAGCCTCCTTGACCATCACCCGAACCATGGCCAACGGACATGGGGATTGCCATGGCGGATACATCTTCTGTCTGTCGGACATGGCTTTTGCCTATGCTTGCAACAGTTACGGACCCCGGGTGGTCGCCCAACACTGTTCGGTAACGTTCCTCGCTCCGGCCAAGGTGGGGGAGACCTTGACCGCCACGGCCACGGAGACCGCCCGCTGGGGGCGCAATGGCCTGTACGATATTTCGATTCATGGGGAAGACGGGCGGCTGGTGGCCGAATTCCGCGGCCACTCCCGCCAGATTTCCGGTCATCTGCTCGACGGGAAGGAAGAAACGCGATGACCCTCCATGACGCCTTTCTCTGCCAGGGGACCCGCACCGCTTTCGGTTCCTACGGCGGATCGCTGGCCGCCGTACGCCCCGACGACATGGCCGCCCATGTCATCAAGGCAGTGATGGCCAAGGCCCCCGGTTTGTCGCCCGAGGTCATCGATGACGTCATCCTCGGCAATGCCAATCAGGCCGGGGAGGACAATCGCAACGTCGCCCGCATGGCCGTCCTGCTCGCGGGGCTGCCCGAAAGCGTGCCGGGAACCACGGTGAACCGCCTCTGCGGCTCCGGATTGGATGCCATCGGCATGGCCGCCCGGGCCATCAAGGCGGGCGAGGCCGAGGTCATGATCGCCGGCGGGGTGGAAAGCATGTCCCGCGCGCCCTTCGTCATGCCCAAGGCGGACACAGCCTTCTCCCGGACCAACGCCATCTTCGACACCACCATCGGCTGGCGTTTCGTCAATGCCCGTATGAAGGCCCAGTTCGGCACGGACTCCATGCCCGAAACGGCGGAAAACGTGGCCAAGGATTTTGGGGTCTCGCGGGAGGATCAGGATGCTTTCGCCTATCGCTCCCAACAGCGGGCCAGCGCGGCGCGGGACCGGGGCCGTCTGGCGCGGGAGATCACCGCCCTGTCCGTACCCCGGCGCAAGGGAGATCCTCTGGTGGTGGACCGGGACGAACACCTCCGCCCCATGACCACCCTGGAGAAACTGGCCGCCCTGCCGACGCCCTTCCGCGAGGAGGGATCGGTCACCGCAGGCAACGCCAGCGGCGTGAACGACGGGGCGGTCGCGGTGATCGTCGCCTCGGGCGCGGCGGTGGACAAATACGACCTGACTCCGCTGGCCCGGATCTCCGGTCTGGCCGTGGCCGGTGTGCCGCCCCGGATCATGGGCATTGGACCGGCCCCGGCCTCCCGCAAGCTATTGGACCGGCTGGGACTGGTGGTGTCTGATATCGATCTTTGGGAACTGAACGAAGCCTTCGCCGCCCAGGGATTGGCGGTGCTGCGCGAGCTGGGCTTGCCCGACGACGCCGACCACGTCAATCCCAACGGCGGGGCCATCGCCCTGGGGCATCCACTGGGAGCCTCCGGCGCCCGGTTGGCCTTGACTGCCGCCCTGGAGTTGACGGATCGGGGCGCGCGGCGGGCGGTTTGCACCATGTGCATTGGCGTGGGACAAGGCATCGCCATGGGTCTTGAAGCCATTTGATTGATCGCCCGAGGACCGGAAAACGGCCCGGGCACCGAAAAAAGTAAGAACGACGGAACAAGGACAGGGAGTGTTCGCACATGGAAGACTTGGCACCCAAGCCGGGCGATCTGGAGGCCATCGAGACCGCGTCCCGGGACGAGATCTCGGCTCTTCAACTCGAACGGATGACGTGGTCTCTCCGTCATGCCTACGAGAATTCACCGTTCTACAGGCGGCGGTTCGACGCTGCGGGGGTTCATCCCGATGACTGCCGGTCCCTGGAGGATCTGGCGAAGTTCCCCTTCACCACCAAGCAGGACCTGCGGGACAGCTATCCCTTCGGCATGTTCGCCGTGCCAAGGGAGCGGATCAACCGCCTCCATGCCTCCTCCGGCACCACGGGTAAGCCGACCGTGGTCGGCTATACGGCCAAGGACCTGGATGTCTGGGGCCAGGTGGTCGTCCGCTCGCTGCGGGCCGCCGGGGCCCGGCCTCATATGATGCTGCACAACGCCTATGGCTATGGTCTGTTCACGGGTGGTCTTGGTGTGCACGCCGGGGCGGAACGCATGGGCATGGCCGTGGTTCCCATTTCCGGCGGCATGACCGAGAGGCAGGTCCAGTTGATCGAGGACTTCAAGCCGGAGGTGATCACCGTCACCCCCTCCTACATGCTGGCGATCCTCGACCAGTTCCGGGCGATGGGGCTGGATCCTCGGCTCTCCTCCTTCCAGGTCGGCATTTTTGGCGCCGAACCCTGGACGGAGGAGATGCGCAAGGAGATCGAGCAGGCCTTCGACATGCACGCGGTGGACATCTACGGCCTGTCGGAAATCATGGGCCCCGGGGTCGCCTGCGAATGCGTGGAGACCAAGGACCACCTGCACGTCTGGGAAGATCATTTCTATCCGGAAGTGATCGACCCGGAGACGGGGAAGGTGCTGCCGGACGGAGAGGAAGGGGAACTGGTCTTCACCAGCCTGACCAAGGAGGCCCTGCCCATGATCCGCTACCGGACCCGCGACCTGACCCGGCTGATGCCGGGCACGGCCCGGAGCCTGCGGCGCATGGCCAAGGTCACGGGGCGGTCGGACGACATGATCATCCTGCGGGGTGTGAACGTCTTCCCCACCCAGATCGAGGAACAGATCTTCCGGGTGGACGGGTTGAGCCCTCACTATCAGATCCACCTGGAACGGGAAGGGCGGCTCGATACCATGACCGTTCATGTGGAAGTCGAAGCCGGAGCCGACGTGGATGGCCTGGCGCCCCTGGGCAAGGAATTGAGTCAGATGATCAAGCGCAATATTGGTGTGTCCGCAGCGGTGGTCCTCGAGCCGTCCGGCGGGATCGAACGGTCCATGGGTAAGGCCAAGCGTGTTGTGGATTCCAGAAAGCGAGGCTAAACCAACGGTCGCCCGGTTTCCCCTGTCGCGGGAAGCCGGACGGTTCGCTTCGACTTGCCGGGGGAAACGGGGAGTGGGACGGGTGAACGACACGATTGGAAGGGTGAATGGCGCGAACGAGAGCGGCGAATTACGATGAAAAGCGACAGGCGATCCTGAAACGGGCCGCCGAGGTGTTTTCGCAAGAGGGGTTCGACCGGGCCTCCATGTCCCGTCTGGCCCAGGCTTGCGGTGTCTCCAAGGCCTTGCTCTACCACTACTACACGGGCAAGGACGAACTGCTGTTCGATATCATCGGCGGTCACCTGGAAGAACTCAGCGCCCTGGTGGACGGCGCCGATGACGCCACCCTTCCGACGGAGGAGCGCCTTCTGGCCCTGGTGACGGCGATCCTGGAGGGCTATCGGGACGCCACCCACGAACACCGGGTCCAGATCAATGCCCTGTCCCAGTTGCCCGACGCCCAGCAGGAGGAGCTGCGTGGCCTGGAGCGCCATCTGGTGGGCGTCGTCGCCCGCGCCATCGAAGGGTTGGATCCACGGCTGGCGGGGGAAAAGGCTCTGTTGAAACCCCTGACCATGTCCCTGTTCGGGATGCTCAACTGGCACTACATGTGGTTCCGGCCCGAAGGCCCCATGACCCGCCAGGACTACGCCCGAATGGCCACCACCATCACTGTCGCCGGAGCCAAGGCGGTCCTGGAAAAGGGCGCCTGAGGGTTAGAGGCGCTTTGAGGCCAAGTTGGTCCGCGAATGCGGCCCAACTTGATCTCGGACGACTCTGGAGTGAAACTGGATCAGCTTGAGTCAAGCTGGCCCAGTTTCCCTCTCATCCTATACTGTTTAGAGGCGCTTCGAGGCCAAGTTGGTCCGCGAATGCGGCCCAACTTGATCTCGGACGACTCTAGGCGAACCGCTTGAAGGTCAGGTGGTCTGGCGGAGGCAGGGGGCCGTCGGTGCCCAGGCAATGGCCGTCCACCCATCGGTCCGAGGGGTCGCGGACCCGCGCGTAAATCTCCTTGCACAGAACCCGGGCGAGATCGCCCAGCCAATCCGACCGCAGGACACCCACCGGAAGGCGGGGATCCTTCAGGACCAGCGCGCGGAACTCGTGGATCAGCAGCAGGCGCAGGACCAGGGCTTCGGCATCCGTCAGGGGCATGTCCTCCCGCAGGGCCTCGGCCACGGGCTCATAGCGGCGGCGGAACTGGTCATAGCCGTCGGTCAGGGCATTCAGGTCCCAGGATTGGTTCACCATGCTTTTCAGACCCGAAGGCAAGCCGTTGCCCGGGCCGTCCACCACCAGGGCGGGCCAGTCGTCGACCGCCGCGTCCAGCCGCTCCCGGGCGGCCCGGTCCAGGTTGGCCGGTCGCAGGCGCGCGCCGCCCATTCGGCTGAACCCCAGGACGTCGAGGGTCGCGCTCAGCCGTTCCTCTCCCCCAGTGCCCTGGGGGCCGGGCAGGGGAACGACCACCAGCCAGTCCCCCTCCCAGGCCGGATCCGAGGCGGCGTAGATGACGCGGGAGGCGTCCTGATATTGCCGGAGCGCTGGATCGGACAGGCAGTAGAAGCTGTTCCGTCCCGCCCGGCTGCGAATGAACATCCCGTCCGCCGTCAGGCGGGAGAGGGTGGTTCTCACCAGCCCCTGACCCAGCCCCAGCATGTCTGCGATATCCAGGATGCTCTGGGTGGCGATCAGCCCGCCCCGGGGCATGACAATGTCGCCGAACAGGGTCACGACAAGACTTCCCGCCCGCAGAGGGCGACGGTCGGTGATCCGTTTGGCCAGGGCGTTGATGGTCGTTGAAAGGGGTGTCATGGGCGGTCCCGGTCGCTGTCCGTCGATCAAGGAGGATTCCCAAGGTCTCGCATGGGCGATGTTCGCGAATCAAGACATATGTCTCGCACTGCGGAAATATCGCCTATACCCCAAGGCGTGAGAAAATTTGTAACGGCGATGATGTAATGCATTGCATTGATATTAAAAACAAAAATAGGCTAATCAGATCTCACGAAATAGATATTACAAAAAAAAATATTTACAGAAAAAAGCGTAATACGTTAGCGTTGTGACAGATCAGGGCTCCGGGTAAGACAGGGGGCTCCAATGGACCATGGCGTGGATCGCTCTGCGCCGTGGCCCAACAAAATCACCGACAGAGGTTTACAGGGAGACGCCAGACCATGGCCGAGAAGGAACGGTTCGCCGACAAGATGGAATTTCCGCCCAAGGTGGAGCAGCCCAACGTCTTTCCGCTCAGTTGGGAAGCCAAGAACGCCAAGTTCGAGGAAGTCTGGGACGCCTCCCAACGGGAATTCTGGGATCCCAAGAAGTTGCCCTGGGACACGTTCGACGTGACCAAGTTCAATTGGGAGGAGCGGGAGGCCATCGCCTATTGGTGGACCCTGCTGTCGGTCTTCGATGCCTCCGCCCCGCCGGTCTTCGCCGAGGCGTTGATCAAGACCTATGAAGTGCACGAGGAGGATCCCGTCCGCCGCTGCTTCTTCTCCGTCACCCGAGACGAGCAGAACCACGAGCAGATGTGCGGTCTGGTTATCACCAAGCTGCTCGAGCACAGCGATCCCCTGACCTACCAGCCCAAGACCGAACTGGGCAAACGCCTCCAGAAGAACGCCCAATGGCTATACTTTAACGGTGGGCGTTATTGGGAGGGCTACAAGAAGGCCGTGCCAAAATACAGCCTGGCGGTGCTGTTCAGCTCGTTCCTGATGGGCGAAGTGGCTGCGGCGACCATCTTCAAGCAGATGGCCGACGGCTCCAGCGAACTGGTCTTCAAGGAGGCCTTCCGCAACATCGGCCGGGACGAAGGGCGGCACATGGCCATCTGCATGGCACTGATGGAGCGGGATTATCCCAATCTGGATCTGACCGACCGGGAGACCATCACCAAGCAGGTACGCGCGGGCTACCTGTTCCTCTCCGCAGTGCTGTTCGAGCCGCCCATGGAATTCTGGGACCTGCCCGAGGACTTCATCGGCAACCAGCGCGAGGGCGAGGCCGTGGCCCGTCAGGCGGGCTTCGCCATTCCCGAATACGAGGCCAAGAAGGAGAATTGGCGCAAGGCCATCCTGAACCTGAAGGGTGTGCTCGACCGCTACGACATTCCCTTCCCGGCGATCCCCGAGGTGGGCATCTCCGGCAAGGAAATCACTGATGTGGAGATGGCCGACATCATCCCCGTCTTCTAGAATCGTCTGAGATCAAGTTGGACCGCTTCGTGTTGGAAGCACGCCTTCAGCGTGACGCGGACCAACCTGGCCTCGAAGCGCCTCTGAAAACGATAGAAACAGAGTGAAACCAAAAGAATACCAGGCCGGGACCGGGTGGGGGAAAGTCCACCCGGTCGACCGCGTCCCGGCCAACACCAACACCAAAAAAGATCATCGAAATAGGAAACGGGGAAAAGGTCCCATGAAAATCATCCGGATGCGCCCTTCGGGCAAGGAACTGGCGGTGGAAGAGGGGGAAAGCATTCTCGGTACCCTGGAACGGAACGGCTTCGCCCTGCCCAACAACTGCCGGGCCGGCGCTTGCGGGGAATGCAAGTGCAAGGTCCTATCCGGCGACTTCGACCAGGGGCTGGTCATGGACATGGCCCTGTCGGAGGAGGACCGGGCCGAGGGCTGGGCGCTCACCTGCATGGCCAAGCAGACCAGTGACGTTCTGGAAATCGATTTCGGGACGGAGGATGCCAAACCCAAACTTTTTCCGCCCCGGGAAAACGTTTATTGCGTGGTGGTGGACAAGTTCCCCCGCACGCCCTCCATCATCGAACTGCGGCTGCGGCCCCTGGGTCAGCCCCTCCGCTTCTGGCCGGGCCAGTACGTCACCCTGGGGGACCGCTCTGCGGGTATTCCCGAACGCTGCTATTCCATTGCCAATATCCCCAACCGGGAAAACGAGATCGTCCTGCAGGTCACTCGGGTGAAGGGGGGCCAGACCAGCAACTGGATCCATGACACCCTGGCCGAGGGTGATAACGTGGTGATCAATGGTCCCTATGGGACGTTCATTGGCGACCCCTCCGCCGACACGCCGGTACTCTGTCTGGCCTCGGGGTCGGGGTTGGCGCCGATCATTTCCCTGGCCTCCGCCGCATTTCTGCGCGGCGGGTTCCGCCATCCGGCGACCATCCTTTTCTCCGCCCGGACCCGGGACGATGTCTATGAAACGGGGCTGTTCGCCTATCTCAAGGCTCGTTTCCGCATGTTCAATTTCCGCTACACCCTGACCAGAGAGCCCAATCCCGGCGGCCTGGAGGGGCGCCTGCCCGCGCAATTGCCGAGTCTGTTCCCGGACCTGTCGGGATACAGTGTCTATATCGCCGGAAGCCCCGGTTTCGTCGACGACTGTGCGGCTGCTGCTTTGGCCCTGGGTCTGCCGCCGGAGCGGCTGCACCAGGAAGGCTTCGTTTCCCAGGTTCGCCCAGAAACACCACCCCGCGAGCGGTTGGTGGGGTAAGGACCGGATCCAATGGCGTTATAGCGGGGGACGACGCGTTCTACCAGCCGAGAAGCTGGAGCGGGTTTTCCCACCCTTCTTCCGGGGCGAGGGATCTTGCGGGCGGGAAACGGACGGGACCGGGATCTGGTATGGATCCTGGATGACGGGTGTTTGCAACAGGACGGGTCGTTGGCGTCTTTCGGTGGTCCACCTGGGTTCTTGGGTCGCAAGGCATGCTTCGGCATCTGGCCTCTCTTCCGCCGGTCCGCGTCATGGTCGCCGGGGTTCCGCGCCCGGCGATGGGGGACCACCCAGGGTGCCGGGAACGTATAGCCAGTGACACTGCGAAGAATGTTTTCAGCGCTCATGGAATTGACGAGCACGACAAGGTCTCCCTGCCGCTCTCGACGCGGAGTTGAGCAAACAGCACAAACAAAACACCACCAGCCAGGCACTGGATACGATCCCGGGGTCGGGCGCTTGCTGTCTTTGACCTTGGCACTCCACGTCGATCCAGCGCAATTCAAGGATGGCCGCCATTTCGCCAGTTGGGTGGGATTGACGCCAAACCCAAAATCGCCAGGGGGAAAAGTCCGGATAGGCGGCATCTCCCGGGAAGGGTATGAAGGCATCAGGCATTTGCCGGTCGTCGGTGCGATGGCGGTGATCGCCGATGCCAAACGCAGCGGGAAAGCCCTTTCCCCTTGGCTGACCAAATTGCTGGAGCGTAAGCCGCTTAAGCTGGCCGCCTGCGCCCTGGCAAACAAGATGGCCCGGATCGCCTGGGCCATTATGACGACGGGAGAATGCTATCGAAAGCCTGACCTTCAGGCTCTCTCGGCAGTTTGATCCCGTCGTCACAACCGAAAGGAAACGCAACAGCCACTTGAGATGATGACAAACGATCTCGGACCGGACACTCCGTTGGTCCCAAAGGCGGTTCATGCCGTGGGTTTGTTTGGAGCCAGTTCGCGGAACCCATCTGGGCCAGCGGTCATGGCACCGCATAAACAGGCCGAACACATGACTACTATCGTTCCTGTCAGAAACTCAAAAAAAGCGCTAGCCTCGCCAAAGAGGGGGAGGGACGGGGCAAAGCCCGTGAGGGGGAGGGACGGGGCAAAGCCCGTGACGGGAAAACATCCCCTGTCGTGTACCGTGCGGTCGACGCCCCCTATCCGGCCTTGGCCCCGGACAAATAGGCACGGGGTAGGATGGCGAGCAGGTCATTCAGGGCTGCCCCCTGGATGTCCACATGGCGGAGCATGACGGCGCCAGCGGCTTCCGGGTCGTGCCTGGCGATGGCGTCGAGGACCTCGGCATGTTCCGCACAGGATCCGCTGATGCGCCCTGGTCGGTAGAGTTGGAGCCGTCGGTAAGGGGAAAGGCGATTGCGCACGGCCTGCGTTTGCCGCGCCAGATAGGCATTGTGGGCGCCGGCATAAATGGCTTCGTGGAAGGCGACATTGGCGGCGTAATAAGGGTCCGCTTCCCCCCGTTCCGTTTCCCGCTGGCAGTCTTCGTGTAGGCGGCGCAGGGCATCCACTTCTTGGGCCATCATTCGCCGGGCGGCCAAGCGGGCGCAGTAGCTTTCCAGCTCGGACATGACCTCGAACATTTCGATCAACTCGTTGATGGTGATGGAGGCGACCACTGTGCCCCGGCGGGGCCGGGTCTCCACCAGCCCGGAGGATGCGAGCTTTTGCAGGGCCTCCCGCACAGGGGTGCGCGAGACGTGGAACCGTTCGCTCAAGGTGCGTTCGTCCAGTTTGTCGCCCGGTTGCAGGGCGCCGGTCACGATGTCCCGCTCCAATTGGCCCACCAGGGTGGTGGCCAGATTCAACGTCCTACCCATGGGGCCCTTGGTCCTTTCGGTTCCCAGAAAAAATTCCTCACCCACTCTGTGGTATACCACGTGATGTCCGGTGGCACAAATTTTACCGGATCTGGATTCGGAGAACGGCAGGCGCTTTCTTTGGTGCTGCGCTGCGGAAAATCCTTAGGAAAATCCGAGTCTTTATGGTCCTTGTATTTTTCCGGATAGGGTTCCCGATCCCTTGCTTTCCCTTTCTTTTCGGGGAACGGTGGGGCGAAAAACACGATTTGGTATATTGCGTTGCGGTATGATGTTTTGCTTTGAGTTGATCTGGTATACAAAAAATCATGGACAGGATGCCAGTCATCTCCTATCCCTGGAGTCAGGGTTGGCGGACTGAGATCAGCCCAACAAAAGAAAACCGAGACAGGGAGTCATTCCATGAAGATGTTCACCACGCGGGCCGTGTCTGCGGTGGCCCTGGCCGCCACCCTTCTGGGGGGTATTGGCATTGCCGAGGCGACCACGTTGAAGCTGTCCCATCAGTGGTCCGATAAGGACGTGCGCCACAAGGTGGCGGAAATCATTGCCGACGAGGTGAAGAAGGCTGACGTGGATCTGGAAATCCAGATCTACCCCAACGGCACCCTGTTCAAACCCAAGGAGCAGTGGACGCCCCTGACTCGAGGGCAGTTGGACATGATCGTCTATCCCCTGGCCTACGCCGGAGGACGTCATCCCGAATTCAACCTGACCCTGATGCCAGGGTTGGTGAAGAACCATGCCCATGCTGAACGCCTGAACAAAAGCCCCTTCATGGGCAAGATTGAGGAGATCTTGAACGGCGCGGGCGTGGTCACGGTGGCCAAGGGCTGGCTGGCTGGAGGGTTCGCCGGTAAGGACAAGTGCATCCGTCAGCCCAAGGACGTGGAGGGCATGCAGTTCCGTGCTGCGGGCAAGTCCTTCGAGGAAATGCTGGTCGGGGCCGGGGCGTCCATCTCCGCCATGCCCAGCTCTGAAGTGTACACCGCCATGCAAACCGGTATCCTGGACGGCGTGAACACCAGCTCGTCGAGCTTCGTGTCCTACCGCATCTACGAACAGGTCAAGTGCTACACCCCCGCAGGCGAGAATGCCCTGTGGTTCATGTACCAACCGGTTCTGATGTCCAAAAAGTCCTATGACGGCTTGAACGATGCCCAAAAGGCCGCGCTGGCCGCCGCTGCGGCGAAAGCCGAGGCCTATTACTCCGAGGAGGCCGCCAAGCAGGACGCGGAGTCCGTCAAGGTCTTCAAGGACGCGGGCGTGGAAATCGCCGACCTGACGGCGGAAGACTTCGCCGCATGGCAGGAGATCGCCAAAAAGACCTCCTATAAGTCCTTCGCCGATAGCGTCGAGGGCGGCCAGGAACTGCTGGACATGGCCCTGTCCGTGAAGTGATCGATCATCCTCCCCGGAACGCGCCGTTTCGCCATGACCCCAGGCGCGTTTCGGGACTCATTTTCTCGTAGAGGCTAACCCGGAGACGATCCCCATGACCGCCTTCGCTGACTCCATCGCCCGTCTTGCCGCTCATGGCTGTGCCCAGGGGGATGACCCAGGGGACGATCCGCCCTCCGGTGACGACAGCTGGGGCGCCACACCGCCGTCCAAGCCCCACCGCTCTGCGGATCCGTCTCCGTCAGGGGAAACACCAAGCGGGCCGCTTGATGCCTTCATTTCTGGGGTTGGTCTGCTGTCCCGCCTCTGCGGGGGCGTCTCGGCGGCCCTGATTCTGGTGTCCATGCTGATCGTCTGCCAGATGGTTTTCCTGCGCTATGTCCTGAACGCATCCACCGTTTGGCAGAGTGAGGCGGTCATTTACATGATGATCGCCGCGACCCTGGTGGGCCTGCCTTATGTGCAGCTCATCCGAGGTCATGTGAACGTGGACCTGTTCCCCATGTATCTGAGCCCCGGCCCCCGCAAGGCCCTGGCTGTCCTCTGCCTTCTGGTGGGGGTGGGGCTTTGCCTGGTCTTCGGGGGGTATGGGGTGGAATTGGTCCTGGAAGCCAAGTCCGGCGGCTGGCTGTCGGAAAGCATCTGGGCGCCGCGCCTTTGGATCCCGTTCCTCGCCATTCCCGTTGGGTTTCTGGTCCTGTTGTTGCAATTCGTCGCTGACCTTCTGTCCCTGCTGACCGGACGGGAGTCTCCCTTTGGCCTGGATCCCGAGGCCGCCGCCCCCCAGACGCGGAGACATTGAGATGGACCCCCTTCTCCTCGCCCTGATCATTGGCGTGGCCACCACGGCCATCCTGTTCTCCGGCCTACCCGTGGGTTTTGGGCTGCTGACCATCAGTCTGGTCTTCATCGTCTCCTTTGATGGCCTGAGTGCTTTGTCCTTGATGCCGGAGATCCTGTTCGGAAAGCTGGAAAGCTTCGAGGTCCTGGCCATCCCCATGTTCATCCTGATGGGGGCGGCCGTGGCATCTTCCCGGGCGGGGGCCGATCTGTATACGGCGCTGGACCGCTGGCTGACCCGGATCCCGGGTGGGCTGGTGATCTCCAACCTTGGGGCTTGCGCCCTGTTTTCCGCCCTGTCCGGATCCTCTCCGGCCACCTGCGCGGCCATTGGCAAGATGGGCATCCCGGCCATGCGCGAGCGCGGCTATCCCGACACGGTGGCGGCGGGCTCTATCGCGGCTGGGGGAACCCTGGGGATCCTCATCCCCCCCAGTGTCACCATGATCGTCTATGGCATCTCCACCGAAACCTCCATCGGTCGCTTGTTCCTGGCGGGGTTGTTGCCAGGCCTGTTGGTGACGGTGCTGTTCATGGCCTGGTCCATCTATTCCACCTGGAGCCAAGCCCGGCGCATGGGCGACGGGGTTTCGGCCCTGACGGCGGTCACCTATAGCTGGCGCCAGCGGTTCGAGGTTCTGCCCCGGGTCATCCCCTTCCTGGTGATCATCGCCGGAGTGCTCTTCGCCCTTTATGGCGGGGTGGCCACACCCTCGGAAACGGCGGGGGTCGGCGCCTTCTTCTGCCTGCTGACGGCCGTTGTCATTTACCGCATGTGGCAGCCGGGCAAGCTATGGGAGATCCTGCGCGACACCACCCGGGAATCCGTGATGATCCTGTTGATCATCGGGGCGGCGGGGGTGTTCAGCTATATGCTCTCCAGCCTGATGGTCACCCAGACCATTGCCCAGTGGATCGGGGCCTTGGAGGTCAACCGCTGGGTCCTGATGGGCTTCGTCAACGTCTTCTTGCTGATGGCCGGGTTCTTCCTGCCGCCGGTTGCGGTCATCCTGATGAGCGCCCCCATTCTGTTGCCGGTGATCACCTCTGCGGGCTTCGACCCCTATTGGTTCGCGGTGATCCTGACCATCAACATGGAGGTAGGCCTGATCACCCCGCCCGTGGGCCTGAACCTCTACGTTATCAACGGCATCGCCCCGGACATCCACCTGAAGACCATCCTGCGCGGCTCCATCCCCTATGTGCTTTGCATGTTCGCCGCCATCCTGATCCTCTGTATTTTCCCGGAGATCGCTACTTGGCTGCCAACAACCATGATGGGAGACGCCCGATGACTCGCGTTGGCGTAATCGACTGGCTGACGGGAATCGCCGACCGGGGACGGGAGTTGCTCGACTTCCCCTTGTCCCAGGGAAGCGACCGGGAGCGGACCCTACTGGGGCTCTGTCACGACCTCGCCTCCCGCTCCGGCGAGGCCACGGGGACGGCCCTGGCGCGGGAGGTGGCCGCCCAATGGCATCTCCTACCCAAGGGGGACCGACCGGCTTTTTTCCGGGCCTTGCTCGACGAGTTCTCCGTCGATGCGAAAGCCCTGGAGGCCGCCATTGCCCGCTGGCGGGAGGCCCCCGACGAGGCCGCGCTGACCGCCCTGCATCAGGCCGCCGAACCGGCTCGCCAGGATCTGCTCCGGCGCATCAACATGGCGCCCGACGGCACCGAGGCCGTGGTCGACATGCGCCTGGCCCTGCTTGGCCTGCTCAAGGACCATCCGGATCTGGCGCCCCTGGACGACGACCTGCGCCACCTGCTGTCGAGCTGGTTCAACCGGGGCTTTCTTGAACTGCGCCGCATCGATTGGCGGACCAGCGCGTCGGTGCTGGAAAAGCTCATCCGTTACGAGGCCGTGCACGAGATTGATGGTTGGGACGACCTGCGCCGCCGCCTCGCGGCTGACCGCCGCTGCTTCGCTTTTTTCCATCCGGCGCTGGAAGACGAGCCGCTGATCTTCGTGGAGATCGCCCTGGTCAAAGGGCTGGCGTCCAGCGTTCAAGCTCTCCTGGAACCGGGCGAGGACCCCGACGCCCCCAAGACCGCAGACACGGCGATCTTCTATTCCATCAGCAACTGTCAGGAGGGGTTGCGCGGGATTTCCCTGGGCAATTTCCTGATCAAGCAGGTGGTCGAGGAATTGCGCCGGGAGATGCCCAACCTCAAGACCTTCTCCACCCTGTCGCCGATCCCCGGCTTCGTCGGCTGGCTGCGCTCCCGTCGCAAGGGAGCGGAGGCCGAGAAGGCCAAGGCCCTGCTCGCCGTTCTTGACCAGGACGGATGGCAGGAGGACACCGCGCTTGCGGAGTCCATCCGCGAGCCCATGACCCGCCTGTGCGCCGCCTACCTGTACCATGGGCGCCGGGGTAAGGCGCCGCTGGATCCCACCGCCCGCTTCCACCTGGGCAACGGGGCGACCCTGGAGCGGGTGAACTGGCTGGGCGATACCTCGGCCAAGGGGCTGCGCCAATCCGGAGGGATGATGGTCAACTACCTCTACCGTCTGTCCGATATCGAACGCAATCACGAGGCCCTGATGGCCGAGGGGAAGGTGGCCGCCTCCCGTGCGGTCCTCTCCCTCGCGGGCAAGGGGTGACCGCGCACCGGTCTCCTCCCCAGACCCGATCCCGAATAAAAATACCGACCCAGGAAATGGACCTAAACCATGTCGTTGTATCCGCTGATTGAAAGCCGCCTTCCCGCCGACCGGTCCCGACCGATCATCATCACGCCGGACGGGACCGAGATCTCCTGCGCCGCCCTGATCGACCGGGCGGCCCGCATGGCTGCGGTGCTGCGGGCCAATGGGGTGGTGCCCGGCGATCGGGTCGCCGCCCGCGTGGAGAAATCCTGGGATGTCATCGCCCTGGTTCTGGCCTGCCTGCGCACGGGCGCCGTGCACCTGCCGCTGAACACGGGCTATACGGCTTCGGAAATCGCCTACTTCCTGGGCGATGCGGAACCCCGGGTCTTCGTCTTCGATCCCGCCGCAAAGGGCATGGCCGAGGAAGCCACCAAGGCGGGCGCCGTCGGTCTGACCTTGGGTGTCAACGGTGACGGCACTCTGGCCGAGGCCGCCGACGCCGCCGAGCCCGACACAGAGGTTGCCGAGCGCGCCGACGACGACCTTGCGGCGATTCTCTACACCTCGGGCACCACGGGGCGGTCCAAGGGAGCCATGCTGACCCATAAGAACCTCGCCTCCAACGCCTTGACCCTGCACGAGATCTGGGGTTTCCGTGAGGGGGATGTGCTGCTCCATGCCCTGCCCTTGTTCCACACCCATGGCCTGTTCGTGGCGGCCAATATCATGCTGCTCAACGGTGGCACCATGATCCTTCTGCCCAAGTTTGACGCCGATGTGATGTTGAAGCTGATGCCCAAGGCCACCTGCATGATGGGGGTGCCGACCTTCTACACCCGCCTGCTCGACCATCCGGGGCTGACCAAGGAGGCAACCAAGACCATGCGCCTTTTCGTCTCCGGCTCCGCCCCCCTGCTGGCCGAGACCCACATCGCCTTTGAGGAGCGCACCGGCCATCGGATCCTCGAGCGCTATGGCATGACCGAGACCTGCATGAACACCTCCAACCCGCTGGACGGTGACCGGAGAGCCGGAACGGTCGGCCTGCCCCTGCCGGGGGTCGAGGTTCGGGTGTGCGACAAGGACGCGCGGATCCTGCCACCCGGTGAGGTGGGCGTGCTGGAGGTCAAGGGGCCGAACGTCTTCAAGGGCTATTGGCGCATGCCCGAAAAGACCGCCGAGGAATTCCGCCCCGACGGCTTTTTCATCACCGGCGATAACGCGGTCATCGCCGAGGACGGCTATGTGACCATCGTTGGCCGGGACAAGGACCTGATCATTTCCGGTGGCTTCAACGTCTACCCCAAGGAAGTGGAGGACGTGCTGGCCACCCTGCCGGAGGTCAAGGAAAGCGCGGTGATCGGCCTTCCCCACCCCGACTTCGGCGAGGCCGTGGCTGCGGTGATCGTCCCCACCCCGGGTGCCACCCTGGACCACAAGGCGATCATCGCCAAGGCCGCGGAGAGCTTGGCGAAATTCAAGGTGCCCAAGGTCATCTTCGAAACCGCCGAACTGCCGCGCAACACCATGGGCAAGGTCCAGAAAGCGGCCATGCGCAAGGAGCACGCGGAGACGTTTGCGGCGAAAGCCAAGGCTTCGGTGTCCTGAGCGAACGCTCGGGGGCTGCTGCCCCCGATCCCCCGCTTCGTGGGAGGCCAAGGCCTCCCACACCCTCCAGGTTTTTTTGGGGTTATGCGGGATTAGCGGGAAGTGAGCTGACGCGGATTCATTATTCGTCATTCCCACGCACGCGCTAAGGGATGCACGTTTCTTTTATTTAGGGCTGATCATTTTTATACCAAGGGCATGAGGTTGTGACTCGGATATAGGCTTTAAGGGATTCCCTAGTTCGCTCAATCATGATTCACTCTCCCCATATTCAATTTCTGGATAGGGGAGTTGACCTTGGCGATAGAAATCCGTCGGGGAGATCATGACGCAGCGTCGCTGCGGGGATTGGCTGTTTCCACCGATGACGCGAAAGCGGCCCGGCGCTTGTTAGCCATGGCGCTTGTTCTGG
>NZ_JBLAVB010000030.1:0-26421 GCF_047263945.1 Rhodospirillum sp. A1_3_36
CTGCCCAGTCTCTATCTTCGCGGCCTATCGAGCGGTGATTTCCAGGAGGCCTTGGACTCCTTGCTCGGCAAGGATGCGTCGGGTTTGTCCCCCCAGGCCATTGGTCGCTTGAAAGCGGAGTGGCAAATCGAGCACGAGCGGTGGCGGAATCGGGACCTGTCGGCCCGGCGGTATGTCTATATCTGGGCCGATGGCGTTTATCTCCAGGGTCGGATGGAGGACGAGAAGCAGTGCATTCTGGTCATCATCGGGACTACTCCAGAGGGCAGGAAGGATCTGGTCGGCTTTCAGGCCGGGTTCCGAGAAAGCGCCCAAAGTTGGCGAGAGTTACTGGAAGGGCTGAAGGGCCGTGGGCTCTCGATCGGTCCGAACCTGGCGGTTGGCGACGGGGCCTTGGGGTTCTGGAAAGCGCTGGACGCGTCCTTTCCCGGGGCCCGCCATCAGCGGTGCTGGGTGCACAAAACGGCCAACGTTCTAAACAAACTCCCGAAAGCCCGCCAAAAAGCGGCCAAGGACGACCTGCATGCCATCTGGATGGCCGATGGTCGCGCCGAAGCCGAAAAGGAAAAGGCCATGGACACATTCGCCGCCAAATATGAAGCCAAATATCCCCAGGCGGTCACTTGCCTGACCAAGGACCGGGCCGCATTGCTGGCCTTCTACGATTTTCCGGCAGAGCATTGGGTGCACATCAGAACCACCAATCCCATCGAGAGCGTGTTCGCCACGGTCAGGCACCGCACCGTGCGCAGCAAAGGATGCCTGTCGCACAAGACCGCCCTGGCGATGGTTTTCAAGCTGATCATGGCCGCGAGCAAGTCCTGGCGTCGCCTGAAAGGGAACAACCAGTTGCCCAAGATCATCGAAGGTGTCAGGTTCCGGGACGGAATTCAGGTACCTGAAAACGAAACAAACGCCGCCGCCTGATCCTGCCCGTCACCCAAAATCGGCCATAGCTCCCCGCCGCATGAACAACCCCAAACCACACCGGAGCAGAGCTTAAAACGCTGAACGACATGTCCGCAAAAACGGGACCACCTCACCTGTAGTCAAAAAGACACTGGCTCTGCGACTCCCCCGACTAGACAGTGGCGAAGCTTCGGAGTAGCAATGGGTGGCAATCGTATTAGAGATGCGCTTCCGCGCATCGCAAAGATTTTGGAGAGGTCTGATGGGTATTTCGATGTATGCAGTCGGAATTATGGAGCAGTACGGCATCCTTGCGCCAGGCCTAAAGTTGCTCGACCTCGGAAGCTCTAACCTCTACGGCGCAACCACTCAGCAAATAGTAGAATTTGTTCAGAGGCACAATCCAAATCCGCGGAATGACTTAGACGTCTGGGCTGAGCGCCTAGCTAGCGGTTCAGGTACCAACGATGGCGGTATGGCTCTGAACCAGAGCTTTGCTGGAGAGCTTTTTGAAGCGATTGGCATGGTCTATGATTCTATCGATATCGCCGACGGCTATAAGACGACCTACGTGGACCTGAACGTCCAACGTTTACCAGAGAAAATGGTAGGTCAGTACGATTCTGTCATCAATTTTGGTACAAGTGAACACATTCTCAACCAAATGAACACCTTTGCTGCCGTTCACGCGGCAACGAAAGTCGGCGGGCAGATTATGCATAATCTGCCAAGTGTGGGCTTTGTTGATCATGGATACTTCTGTTATACGAGCCGTTTCTTCTTCGATATGTCCGGATACAACCATTATGATGTTGTGGATATGTGGTACGATGGGCCAATTCCCGATCAGGGGGAGAACCTTTTTCTCGGCCCAAGCCAGTATCAGACTTACTTTCCAAGCCTGACGAATCGCTTGGAGCAGATCGGCGTGGCAGAACGAGAAACCATGCAGAACTCCATGTTGGTTCCGACCATCTCAATCTCAGTGGTCCTGCGTAAAACACAAAATATTGCTTTCATGGGGATGGTCGAAACGAGCACTAGTGTTGGCGAACTTGGTTCTACCCTGCAAGAATCTTATTCGTAAGGGCAGGAAGTCGGCACGTTTAGGCCGCGCCGACTTCCTATCCTCGTTAGCTACCCGTTTTCTCCATAGTGTTACGAACACGCTGGCGCACCTCTGGAGAAAGATCTTCCTCAACGCACCGACTGAGAACGTCGCTCAGGCGCATCTGGAGTTCATCCAGAGATGAACGTCCAGAAAAACTGCTCAGCAGGGTTCGTACTTCGACTTCCGGTGAGACCGGCTTACCCTGGGCATTCAACAGTTGCACGTAACGCTGCCACATTGATCCGTCATCAGGTGAGACTTGTAGAGCATAGCGTAAGCCCTGCTCCTCCAGTTCAGGCGGTGGAAGTTCACCGTGGCGTGCCATATCTGTCGCTAAGACGTAGGCGCGGTACAAGCCGTCCGGATCATCTGTCTGAGCAGATTCAACAACTGACTTTCGGTAAGACTCTACTAAATTGGCAGCCGAACCCTCGGCCAAAATCCGGCCATGCTCAAGGATAATACAGCGCGAGCACATATTAGCTACGAGTGATTCCGAGTGGGAAGCGATGACCAGGATTGAAGAGCGAGTCATCATATCTAGCATCTTGGCTTGGGCTTTTTGTGCGAACTGTGCATCACCTGTTGCTAGACCTTCGTCGAGCAACAAAATTTCTGGCTCAACAGCGGTCGCAATGGAAAAGCCCAGGCGGGTCACCATGCCAGAAGAATAGATGCGAACTGGTAGGTCTATGTACTCTCCTAGTTCGGCGAAGTCGACGATTTCTTCAATCTTTGTGGCAATTTGTCTACGAGTCAGACCTAAGTACAGTCCACAGGTTATGATATTCTCCCGTCCCGTCCCGTCCAAGCTGAGACCGGGAGTCGAATTAAACAACGTTGAGACGCTGCCATCAATAAGAACGCGTCCGCGCGTCGGGCTGTAGACTCCGGCAAGCAACCGCAACATGGTCGATTTGCCGGCACCGTTATGACCAACTAGACCGAGGCGATCACCTTCCCTCAAGTCAAAGCTGATGTCTCTCAGTGCCGTAACGATCCCACGCTTTGAATCAATTTGTCCACCGGTCGGAGCAGCCCGCTTCTGTGTGTGCCGTGTGCTTTGAACCGGGAACTCAATCCAAGCGCCATCAACCTTGAGTCTTGCCATTTCGTTATTCTCAATACCAATAAGCGAAGCGATCGCGATATCGACCGTAAAACCAAAAGGTGATTGCGGTGCCAACAATAAGAGAGCCACCGGTCCACATCCAAGAGGTCAGAGGAGGAAGCAACCCTAGCATCGGATCTCGTAAGATGCGCATCATATGATAGAGTGGATTCAGGTCGGCTATATAGGCTAACTTCGATCCAAGCCTGTCCTTTGGCCAAAAGACAGGGGTAACGAACATCATAATCTGCATGGCGCTAGAAACAGCAGGAACAAGATCTCGGCGACGCAGGCTCATCATGCCGAACAGGAGGCTGACCCAGATTCCGTTTGCAAGGAGGAGTAGCATTGCCGGAAATACGAGAAAAAGTTTCCATCCGGGCCAGTGCAACGTGAAGACAATGAGCAGAATGTACAACACAATGTGGTGTCCAAACAGCAGCAGTGCTCGCCAGACGTTGCCGAAAGCAAATGCCATGTAGGGGAAGCGCGTCTGTAGAGCAGTTCCTTGCCCTGAGATGAGACATCCTGCCCCGTTCATGATGAAAGAGGAGATTAACGTCCAGACGATCAACCCGGTTCCCACGAAACGAAAATGCTCCACAGGATCCTGACCCAGCATCGAGCCCCAGAGTACCCCCATTACAATTACAAAAGCTGCGAGGCTGATTGTATGCCAAAATGGACCGATCAAGGTGCGGCGAAATTGCCAGACAATATCAATCCACCCTGCGTGAATCCACACGCTCGACCGCTCTAAGGATTCAACTAAGTCCTGCCAAGCGATAGAAAAGGGGCTGCCTGGGCTTGGCGTTTCAATATGCCGGGCCGGTTTTGCGTTCGAAAGGTGTTCGACGGGCATGTCATCTCACAAAAGGGCCGAAGGTTGGAGGCGGTTACGTATGGGCCAAACATGAAGCAACAGCAAGGAACGATTTCCCGTCATCAGGCGGGCTCGCGGATGGCTGGCCTAGCTATAGTGGCTGGATCGACCTTATTTAACGCTCGCGAAAATCGATCGCGGGCTAGCCCGAAAGATCGACTTGAAAATGCCGCCCTGGTTTACAAAAGCCTGATTCCGAGCAATCACCTTTTCCTCGTTGTTAATCGACAAGGCCAGCAGACACAGTGCGGTACCACGCTCGACTAGGGCCCCTGATGGCACAATTGGTAGGCGCGCTCCGGGCAAGAAGCGGCCCTGCTTTTCCGGGGTGTCGTCGGCAACGAAGTCAATCAGGTCCGCCACATCCATGTAGTTGGCGAAAGCACAGGCCAGATGGCCGGCGCCAAACAGTGCAATTGGCCCGCTCTCAGCGCGAATTTTCTCCAAGGTTGTACGCAGCTCTCGCTTGGATGGCTCAAAGGCGGCGGCGTAGTCATCAAGCAAACCGACCTCTGCTTTGGCCACCGGGTCGACCCGAAGCGGCTGTGGCTCACCAGTCTTGCGGGCGAGTTGGACAAGCGAGTTTTCAAAAGGTAAGGGGTAGATATCCAGACGGATCTGCTCGAAACCGCCTAGACTGGAGAGCTGGCCGAACGTCGCTGGCGTCAGATAGAGGGAGTGCTCCTCCCAAACCATGCAGTAGTCTTTCAGACGCAGGCTGGCCATGCTGTCGGGCACCTCGAGCATAACGATGCCGCCGGGTTTGACCAGTTCAGCGATTCCCCGCACGAACGCCTGGGGATCCTCGGCATGCTCGGCAATGTGGCGCACGACGAAGATGTCTGCCTGACCGTACCGAGCCGCGATATTTCGCATCCGCTCGGGCACCGTCAACTTCTGGATCGTCTCGATGTTGGCGTTCGGATCCTTGATTGCGAGGTCGTCTCCGAGTTGGACCCTCCACGTTTTATTGAAGCCTTTGGCACGGAATCGATCAAGAGTGGTGTCGTCCTTGTACGTCAGGGCACCAATGACGCTATCCGACGTCACGCCTGGCAGGGCTAGGATTTGCTCGACCACAGTATCCAGATGTTCTTCCGGCTCGCGCGCGGAGATGAAGGTCGGTGGGATCAGTTCCGTATGTGGGACCGGCTGCGTGAGTTGGACCGTCCCACAGATCTGGCACTGGCCCAGGGGTAGGGGGACGTTACGCTCGGGAGCGTCGACGGTATCCAGGAAAAAGGTGGCGACAGGATGACTCCCAACATTCAACTGTTCGGTCACCGTGTCGGACCCACAAACCAAGCAACTCATCGAGGTATTACTCCTTAAAAATCCAGACGTGCTTCCCTGTCCTAGCTCTGAAAACACGGACACCTGATTATGCGGTGACGAGGAGGGACAGCTTGGACAGTGCTGAACAGCGCCGACCGGAAAGATCGGAGCAGATGTGGTGGAATGTCTCCGTCGAGCGAATATACACCGCCACAGCGCGGGCCTCGACGATTGTCAAGATTGGGAAAGGAACCGATGTGCGGTAACGTATTCCCTGTGCTGGGGTGAGCAGACCAAACCAAACGAAGCAGCCTCATCACACACGACAGGCACTTAAGAAGACTGTTGCCCGATGCCATCTCCATCGTCTCGGTGTGGTCTGCTCAGTCCGCTGGGAGACCACACCGTATCGTCTTACTCGAAGTAAATGAATTCGTGATCTCCAGTGTAGCCAGTCTTTTCAAACAGGAACTGCCATTCCTCTGGTGTATGGAAAGCACGGCAGGTGAGCTGCCAATACATCAAGTTCACCTTTTCACGCTCGTTTCGGTAGCCTTCGACGCAAATGTACTTGGCGCCGCGACCGACACGCTCCAGCTCCTCGAACGCGGACCAAAGGTCCGGCAGGTACAGATTGTGCAGCGTATTGATCGAGACGATTAGATCAAAATGGTCGTCCGGCCAGGGCAGCTTTGCTGCAGAACCGACTTGGCAATAAGGCTTGACAGACTCCATCGTATGCTCAATGGCATATTCGGAAATGTCGATGCCAACTACCTCGACTCCCGGCACGGACTCAGTAAAGTCGTGCAACAGGAAGCCCTTGCCTGACCCTACGTCAAGAATGCGCATGCCAGGCTTAATTCCATAGGCTTCGACCATGGCGTCGGCAACCTTGCGCCAGCGACCATCGTACTTGTAGCCGCCATAACCTGTCAGACGATCACCATCCCAATAATCGTAGCCGAACTGGATCGCCTTTTCAGCCACTTCGGCCTTGTCTCTTTCGTTGACGCGGGCGATATAGTCGCGCTTCGTTGATTTATGGACAAGGCTGACGAATTCTTTGTAGGCCATCGGATTCCCCTTCGGCAGGTCTGTTCAACGGTGCTGTGGCGAGCGTCCGGTTTCAGCCGCCCGGCGTGTCGGACACGGTTTTGGCGATCAAGGCGTCTGCCTTGTCAAGCTGCGCAGCGCACCGCGCGGCCCGGTCACCCTGGTTAGCGAAACGTCGACGGGCATCGTGGTGCGACAGGAAATCGTTCAACACAATGCAGGCCCATTTGATGTAGTAGGCATCACGCAGCATAACCATACGGGCTTGCGCGACCTCACCCAGGTTCAGGCGATGGCACAGCGTCTCGACGAACAGAGTGAAATGTTCTGGTGGCGTCGGGATTTCAGGGCAGGCAAAAAAATCTCCAGCAAGCTTGGCGGGATCGTCCCAACCAGCGTACTCAAAGTCAAGAAAGGTGAGGCCCCGAGCATCCTGCCACAACGCATTATGGAAACCAAAGTCAGAAGGTGAAACGATGATGTCCGCTTCTGGAAGTCGCGCCGTGGGGTCCACTCCCACGGCTGTGCAGGATTCCAGAATGCTTGCCTTCACGCGCAGCCACTGTGGTTCCAATCGTTCAGTCACCAACGTGCGTGCCGCGCCAACGTGCGGCGCCTCTGGGTCCAGCGTCGTGAGACGCGCCACCCGCTGATCCACCCGATCCAGATGATCGGCCACGGAAAAGCAGGCTTCGGATCCGGAGTTGAGGGATTGAGGTCCGTAAGGGCGTTGGTTGACGGTTGAGATAAAGTCCGCCGCGGCTTCGATATGCTGTTCTGTAATCCCGTTAGCCGACAGCTTTTCTCCCTCGACGAAGTCATAGAGACCAAGCTGGGCGTGGCGATCACAAGCCAACGGTTCGGGAACGCATCGCACGCCTCGTCCCCAGGCATATGTTAAAAAGTTCCATTCCGCACCCAAACGGTCGCGGGGGTCGTCGGCATGGCGGAAATAGCTCTTTAGGACCAGGGGGCCTTTATCCGTATCTAGGCGGAACACTCGGTTATTCTTACCGCCAGACAGTTGCTTCAGCCCGTGCGGTTCTCCTCGCCCAGCCTTGACGCAAAGGCGCGATGCCTCGGCCAAAAGGTCGGTATTATCCTGGGACTGCGACCGAGGCAGGAAAACAGCATTCATGGGCCCACCAAGCAACGTACCGTAGATCGTTTCCCAGTCGGTACATCGCTCCAGATCATCGGTCTTTACCGCCAAGGCATCATAAGGGTCAAAAAGGATGCGCCGCACGGTAGACGGAAAGCCTGACATTCTCAGGATTTCCGGTAGGTCGTCGATAAATGCCTCCACCTCTAGTGTAGCGGCACGAGCCACCTTTTCCTCTTTCGTTAACTCGAAAAAGGCATTCTCTGGCGACAACATACCTGGGCTGAAGAAACCCTGCGCCTCCAGGAAACCCCGCGCGGCTGCATGCATATCGTAGGGGGGCCCCATCATCGGGGTGCGGGTTTTATGGCTGACAACGAACAGCTCATGACCCGCAGCCACGGCGTCGCGGACGAACGCGGCAACGCCAGGATACGGTGAGACCAGATCCATGCGCGCGCCATAAATATAGCCTTGCAGCTTGGTGAACTCATCCTTGCGACCCGACCCATTTAGGAGATCACGCACTGAGTTCTTGTCTCGGCCCAGATCAGCCGGGATCAACCCAAGTTCTAAGGCAGCGGCGTAAAAGACACCGTCGTAGTTCGCGATCGTGTTGTCGAAGTCGATGCCGATCCGCATGGAATTCGCGCCGGTCAGCGCTTCGACATGTCGATCAGCGGGCGACCGACGCGCCCCGCTGCCAAATCCTGAAGCGCTTGGGTGGCTTGGTCGAGGCTGTAGGGCTGGCTAAGCAACTCACGCACCGGGAAGCGACCGCTGGCCAGCAGTTTACCAAAGCGAGCATAGTCGCGATCAGGCACACTGTCCCCGCCCCAGGTTCCCAATAGGCTTTTGCCCTGGTTGAAGACCGCCGGGTTCAGGCTCAGATTGTGACCGAGCTTGGCGTTCCCGATAACGACGGCGCGACCGCCCTGGTTGCGAACAGCGTCAACAGCATTCTCCATCACCATCGGCAAGCCAGACGCCTCCACGGCCAGATCCACACCACCAGGGACAATGGCTCTCACCGCTTCGACCACGTTGCCTTCGCCCGGATCGACCGCATGGGTTGCGCCATAAGCTATGGCCAGATCGCGGCGCGCCGGGTTCGGATCAATGCAAATTACCGGCATGGCTCCAGCAAAGGCAGCCGCCATGCAGGCGTTGAGACCGATGCCGCCGGTACCAAAGATCGCAACGCTATCGCCGGGACGGGCGTGCAGCACATTGAAGACGGCGCCCATACCGGTCGGCGCAGCACAACCGAGCAGGATGGCCACATCCGGCGTCAACCCTTCTGGCAGGCGGGTCAGACGGTTCTCGCTGACCACGGAGTGCCGCTGGAATGTGGTGACGCCGCCGGCGTTCACCTCCACACCGTCCCAGTCGTACTTGCAGCCGCCGGTTTCCGCTCCTGTACCACGGATCCACGATAGAACGACCTCATCGCCCTGCTTAACCTTGGTGACGCCGACACCGGTGTCGATCACCGTGCCGGTCCCCTCGTGGCCCAGGCAGTGAGGCATCCAGCGGTCGGGTCCCTTGTCGCCGCGCCACTCCATAACCTGGGTGCCGCAGGCTCCAGAGTAAGCGAGCTCGACCAGAACTTGACCGGGTTTAAGGGCGGGAATGCCAATTTCTGCCACGACGAGAGGTTGGCCCTGTTCGACCAGGAGAGCGGCTTCGGTCTTCATCAGGAGGTGGTCCTCTGCTTCATCAGGGAAGAGACAATGCGCTCGGCGATAGCAGGTCCGGTTAGACCCAGGCGTTCGCGGGCGAACTCCTGCTCTCCGGAGAGCTTAAAGAATTTGTCCGGCGCACCGATACGCAGCAGCTTGCGCGAGTCGGCTTCAGCGTCCACGGCCCATTCGGCCACGGCTGATCCAAAGCCGCCAACCACCGAGTGCTCCTCAATCGTAACCACTCGCGTGAAGCGCTGGAATGCGTCCGCAAGATAAACTGTGTCTAGCGGTTTGACGGTGTGGGCACTGACGACACAGGCCGACACACCCTTTTCGGACAGAGCCTCACGGGCGTGCATGACCTCTGGTAGCATGTTACCGGTGGACAGTAAGCACACATCGGTGCCTTCGGCCATCACTATCACTTTGCCAATCTCAAAGGTTTCGATTGAGCCGTCGTGGATGACCGGTTCGTTTTTCTTGCCCATGCGGATGTAGACTGGGCGATCCTGGGACAGGCTGGAGCGGAGCGCCGCCTGAACCTCCCATCTGTCCCCTGGCGCGATCACGCACATGGAGGGAATGGATCGGAGGAAGGAGATGTCCTCGCAAGCATGGTGTGTCGGCCCGAGGCCGGCGTAGGAAAGGCCTGCGCCAACAGCCACGATGGTCACCGGCAGATCATGATAAGCTACGTCGGTGCGGATCTGCTCCAGGCAGCGTGTCGTCACGAAGGGGGTGATCGTATAGACGACCGGACGCAGGCCGTTCATAGCCAGACCGGCCGCCACACCCATCATGTTCTGCTCAGCGACACCGCAATTGAAGAAGCGATCGGGCTGCGCAGCCTTGAACTTATCAAAAAGCTTGTTGCCGATGTCGCCCGACAGCATGACGACGCGGGGGTCTTCCTGGCCGAGCTTGGTCAGCTCTTCGGCGAAAGCGTTTCTCATGTCAGGACAATCCCAGCTCGCGATGGGCCTGAACGACCTCATCGGCCGTCGGCGCGCGGTAGTGCCAGTTGTTATCATCTTCCATGAAGGACACACCCTTGCCCTTCACGGTATGGGCGATCAGTGCGACGGGTTTGCCAGAGCCGTTCGGCACTTTGGCCATCATCTCGGCAAGCTGGCCCACGTCATGGCCGTCCACCTCGTAGGCATCCCAGCCAAAGGCAGCCCATTTATCACGCAATGGCGCCAGAGCCAGTGTTTCGTTCGAGCGTCCAGTGGCCTGCCACTTGTTGTAGTCGATAATGACGCAAACGTTATCAAGCTGCTTGCCGGCTGCGAACATGGCCGCTTCCCAGACCGAGCCCTCGTTGTTTTCGCCATCGGACATAAGGGCATAGACCCGATAGTCATCGCCCTTAATGCGCGCCGACAACGCCATCCCCAGACCGAGCGGCAGGCCATGGCCCAGGGAGCCTGTCGCCGCCTCAATCCCAGGAAGCAAGTTTGCCGGGGGATGCTCGGCCAAGCGGCCATCATCCTTATTGTATGTGGCGAGCTCTTCCTCCGGGAAATAGCCACGCATGGCGAGGGTCGCGTAGATCGCCATCGCCGCGTGTCCCTTGGAGAGGATGAAGCGGTCGCGCTTCGGATCGGTGGGATTCGCTGGATCGATGTTCAACACATGCCAATACGCCGCAGTCAGGATGTCGACGCAGGACAACGACGACCCCAGGTGCGCTGACTTGGAGACGTGGCACATTTCGACGACGCGGCCACGGATGCGCGCGGCCTGCGTTCGCAGGGCCTCCACATCCGGGCTCTGCCGTGCGGCTAGGGCATTCATGATGTGCCTCCCTCCTCTCAGGGCTTGTGCACGTACTGGGACGGCAGGTTCGGCAACTCAGCTTCGAAGCGCTTCGCCCAGGCGATGCAGTCGGCGATGCCGTTCTCTAGGCTGATTGAATCGCGCCAGCCGAGCTCTGTACGGATCTTGAAGGAATCAAGCGTGTAGGCCGTGTCTTTGCCCGGTCGCTCCGGGCCGATCTCGACGCATTCCTCAAACGAGGCGCCGAGCTGTTGCAGGATGGTCTCCACGAGTTGGCGAATGGAGACCAACTCATAGCCGGAGATGTGGTAGCAGTCACCAGGCGTACCGTGCAGGGCAACCTTGTAGGTAGCGTCTGACACATCGGTCATGTGGATGAAGACGCGGACCGACTTGCCTCCACCGTCCAGTTTTAACTTTTGACCCGTCATGGCCGCGATAACAGTGCGCGGGATGATCCGATAGAGCTGCTGGCCCGGGCCGTACACGTTGGCCGCGCGAGTTGAGACCGCAGGAAAACTGAAGTTATCCACGTAGGTCTTTAGGCTCATGTCACCAGCTGCGCGCGAGACGGCGTAGGGTGTCGAGGGATTGTAGGGATGACTCTCGCGGACCCAACCGTCGGTGGATCCGTAGACCTCCGGCGTGGTGACATGGACGTAACGATCCAGGCCATCATAGCCGCGCAGCATGTTGTGCAACTGTACGGTTGACACCACATTGGTGCGCATCCAGTCGTCCGGGTGATCCCAGCTTTGTCCAACCATGCTTTGTGCGGCGAAGTTCACGACATGGGTGGGGCGTTCGCGCTTCAGTACCGCGCCCAGCTTGTCCAGATCATGGTTGATGTCCACAGTCTCGAAGCGAACACTGCCGACCCGCTTCTGCCACGTATACGGCAGCAGTGCAGAATGGGGTTCGGGCGACCGGCTGGTCGCTAGCACATCATAGCCTAGTCCTGCCAGATAGTCGCAGAATGTGGCCCCGGAGAAGGAATTCGACCCGAGAACCAGAAAACGTTCGTTGTCGGACATGAAACTCTCAACTTGAGAAGTGGTGCCGATTGCGGTGGCGATCCGCCCTTTTTAGGTGGATATGCCGACGACCTCATGCCGCTTCGACCAAAGATACTGCATTACCATGTGCCCGATAATGACCTGGGCGTCCTCGGATATCTGCATGTCGTTGATGGCGAGATGAATCGGTCGATCAGCCAGGGCTTTCGCCTTACCGCCTGAGTACCCCAGAACGGCATAGCTCTTCATGCCGATCCGCTTGCCTTCCTCCAGCGCCTTCAGGATATTTGGCGAATTGCCGCTGCCTGACAAAGCGATGAGGATGTCACCAGCACGCGCCAGAACGCCAAGCTGGATTGAGTAAATTTGGTCGTACCCCTCGTCGTTCGCGAGGCACGTCAACACTGCGGCGTTGGCCGGTAGGGCCTGAGAGCGGATGCCCGACCCCGGTGTTTTGCCAATACCATAAATAAAGTCGTTCGCCAGATGCACGGCGTTGCCGGCGCTACCGCCGTTGCCACAGAAGAAAACCTGCTTGCCTGTCTTCCAGGCGTCCAGCATATCCTCGGCCAGCTCCGCCACTATGGACCAGTCGCAGCCGTCAAGCGCCTGCGACAGCCGTTTCGAATACGCGGCAAACATCTCAATGGGGGGAACGTCGTCTGCAATAGGCGCTGTGGCCTCCAGACTGCCCATCACACCACCTCCTTCTGCATCCACATCAGATTGTGGAAGGTCGGATCGTTCTTTAACACGCCCTGAGCATAGAGGCCAGACAGCTCCAAAATGGCATCACGCACTGTCTTTTTTGGCCGGAACCCGGTCGCTAATAGTTTATCGGAATTGACGCGGTAGGAACGCGGGTCGTTCGAAGGGGTGATAACGATCTCCGCTTCGGCAATCTCACAAACCATATCGGCTATTTCGCGGATAGAGAGGTTCTCGAAGCCGGCGTTATAAACACCCGTGTGCTGAGGATTGTGTAGCAGGAAGACATAGAGATCGGTGATATCGTCGATGTGAATGTTCGGTCGCGTCTGTTCGCCGCCGAACACCGTGATTTTACCATTCTCAAGGGCCTGAATGGTCAGCATGTTGACCGACACGTCCAAACGCATACGCGGAGAAAAGCCACAAACGGTCGCCGGTCGGACGATTTGAACCGACATGTCGTCCTGATAGGAGAGTACGATGCGCTCGCCGCACATCTTGGTCTTATTGTACTCGGACAGCGGGAACAGCTCCAAATCCTCGGTTACCTGAGGTTCGTCGGAGACACCGTAGACTGAGCCGGATGAGGCGTAGATGAACTGTTTGACGCCCATACGTTTCGCCCGGTCGGCAAGTTGCATGGTGGCAAGACAGCTGATCTCCCACGTCAGCTTGGGATCCAAGTCGCCGCAAGGGTCGTTGGCCACACTCGACAGGTGGATGATGGCGTCAACACCGTCCAGGTTCACTTCGTCGATATTGCGGATATCACCTTTGACCACTGTTAGCTTCGGATGCGGCAGCAGGTGATTGCCAAACCACTGAATGTCGAAAGCAACGACATCATGCCCATGTTCCAGCAGCTTTGGAACCAGCACGGTTCCCTTGTAGCCGCAGGCCCCCGTAACAAACACCTTCATCTGCGCTTACCCTACAAGGTGGATTAAACAGCCGAATCACGCCCGGCCACTAAATCTATACAGCCAGGACGGACGATCTCACTTATTGCACTGGTCTATCCGCTTGCATGGCGACACGCAACCCCAAAAAAGGGGGAGAGAGATGACGGTTCGGTGCACTATCTCCAGGCTCAGGTAGCCCACGACGCCAAGTGTCCAGGGCAAAAAACCAAAACTGGATCCGCGCAGTCCGAAAGACCTGAACTTTACGCCCACATAGATGATATTCTGCCTTGTTCATGGCAGCCCCATCACGTAGATCTCCCAAAAAACCCTCTCGGATCCTGGAGATAGAGATATGACCGACAGAGACGAGGAGGTCGGCCGCTCGTATGCCTCGAGGTATGCGACTGGTCGCCTGTGAGGCTTTTCGCATACCGCCCTCCAGCTTCATATCGCTATTTCCGCGTCAAACCCGCACTGCCCGCGGCGGCCTGGATCAATCCACCCAAAACCTCACAGGCCGGAGCTGCCTAAACATACCACACCAGTGGCCCATTCTCGTTGACACATTCCGAAACAAGAAAAGCGCCAAATCCTTTTGCTAGGTTTTGGCGCTCCAAACGCGATTTACGTTACTTTAAAGAACTCTCAAACTCGCCGCTCTCATGGGATGCGGCGTTCTTCACAGGCGACTAAATAAGTTTTCCCCTATGTCCATCCAAGAGATCTGGTCCCTTTTTAGCGAATAAGCCCGAGGTGCTCGTTACACCGGGGGCGCAGGAAATTCCTCATGCGCACGCTGCAAGCTTTCCAGATTACCGATATCACGGTGATATCCATCCGTCTCTACCGCGCAGATCCGTCCAACGAAGTTTGGAATGACCTCCGTGCTCAGATCGACGAAAGCACGGGGCACGGCCTCGGCTGCGGCCACGATCTCAGGTGTTACGATGTAGACGGCAGCGTTGGCTAGATTCCCAGGGGGATCTTCGACTTTCTCGTGAAAGGCCTTCACCAGTCCTTCCGCGTTTAATTCCAGGATACCACATGTTTGAGGTGCATCGGTCCTGAAGGCCAGCATTGTCATAGCGGCACTGCGCGGCCGATTTTGGTGCGCGGCCACCAAATCGTCCACATCGAAATCGGTCAGATTATCTGCATGCGCAACCAGAACGTCGTTGCTGCCATAGAGGGCTTGATTGGCCTTCAAGGTCCCACCAGTGCCAAGCAACTCGGGTTCATAAACCAGGTCAATTCGTGCCCTCCAGCGCGAAGCAGCGATATGCGCGTCTACCTGTTTGTGCAGGTAGTGAGTATTGATAATAACCCGGTCGATCGAGTTGCTCTCAAATAGCAACTCCAACCAATAGTCAAGCAGCGGTCGCCCATGGATTGGAACCAAGCATTTCGGCACAGTGTCGGTGATCGGTCGTAGGCGTGTACCCATGCCAGCTGCGAGAAGGAGTGCAAGCAAAGCAGATTCCTCTTTCTCAAACCGGAGTATTGAAAAGTTCGCCCAGGAGCTCCTCGACGTGCAGCGGTTTGTTTCCAATCCGACTGACCTGGCACCCTGCGGCAATGGAGCCGAGGTAGACGCTCTGCCAAGGAGATGCGCCAACACACATGGCCATGGAACAGCTGGTGAACAGGGAATCACCGGCCCCGGCCACGTCAACCGGCGCTGCGTTAAACACAGGCAGGCGATCCGTGTGCGGGTCACGGTCCTTTCGACACCGGATCATCAGGCCTTCGCCGCCTAGCGTGACCACCACATACTCCGCCATGGCAGCGTCTTGCAGCTTCTCGGCGGCGATCGCAAGACCTGATTCAAAGTCCCGGATTGCCAAGCGTGTCTCCCGCTCAGTCGGCGTCACAAGGGTCATGTGTTTGAAGCGCGAGATATCTGCGTACTGTGACGAGGCTTGGCTGTCAGCTGCCATCATGATCTTCTTGTCGAGACCGCGCTGGATGAGACCGTCAACAAGAGGCTGCGGCAAGCATCCATAATTGAAGTCAGAGAAAAGCAGTAGATCCGTTTTGTCGGCAATATCGTCAAAACGTTTCAGGAGAGCCTCAATCAAATCTCCGTCGATCGAGTGTTGCCGTAGGTCGTTAACGCGGAGCAGGGTTTTGCCGTGTGCACGGAACCGCTGCTTCAGGGTTGTGGGCCGAGTGGGGTCGACCAGAAGGTGGGTCTGAACGCCTGCGGCATTCAGTTCCTCTAGGGCAAAATCCGAGCGTTGATCTTGACCGACGACAGTCATGTAGCGCACCTCTGCCCCCATGCCTCGGGCATGGGAGGCAACAATGCCGGCACCACCAACAAACAGGCGCTCCTCCATCGGGGTCACGACGATGGTTGGGTCCTCCTGGGACATGCCGACCGGTTCGCAGGAAATATAAGCATCCAAGATCAGATCGCCGATCACAGTGACACGGAGACCTGAGAACTTTGAGAGGGTCGCGCGCAAATCCTGCAGAGAGAACCCATGGCGCGTCATGAAATCCTGTGGTTTCACAGTTTGCAGGCGCTGCGGGCGGGTTAACTCCTGCTGCAGCAGGCCGAGCGACGAGAAGGTGACGTCACCCGAAGAAAAGATCAAGCGACCGCCGTACTCCTCAACCACGGCGTCTTCGACGTTTTCGTGTTCTTTGTGCTCGTTGCCCTTGACGACAATATCAGGCTGAAGATTGCGGATAAACTCGGCCAGTGGCTGGTCCAAAAGCACGACATGGTCCACCATTTTGATGGCTTCCAGGGCTTCGAGCCGCATGCGAGCTGGCACCGTGATCTCATGTGGACCGTCCGGGTTAAGGCCGACGACGAGCGTATCGCAATTCTCTGAGGCGAACTTCAAAAGCCGCAGGTGGCCCGGATGCACTACGTTGAAGTTTCCCGAGACAAACCCGACAGTCTGACTGGCTTTCACATGGGCACGAATCCCTTCAACCGCCTGGGAACTGCTTAGCCATTCCTGTCCACTTTCGTGTTCTCTCCACCGCTTATCAAGCCGCCTCGCTACCTCAGTTCCTATCTTCGTCATGATGTCAACAGATCCCCAATGTGCCAATATACGCTGTGCCCGCCGCGAAATCGCTCTCTGGTGGTGCCCAGGGTGCGCCTTCTGACTTTTCTGGGTCAAATGGGCCGGTGGTTGTTTCCAAATAGATCAACCATTCGCTTTCAAACAGAAGCGTATGGAACACGCCTGTCGGCATACGGTAGAAAAACGCTCGCCCGGAGCCGTAGGGACCCATCGGTAGTCGTTCGGTGACATTGCTTCTATCATCGAACAGCAGGGCAGTCGCCCTGCCTTCAAGAACGGTCAACGTTTCCGTTTTTCCAAAATGGCGGTGCGGTCGAACATAGGAACTGTGGTGCATGGCAATCAGCATTTCCTGAGCCGCTGCGTCTTGATCAGGGTGGAAGCAGATGCGGCACCGCTTGCGTGGAGAGGCAGACGCAATGCGTTTAATCAGTGCCACTGCACCTGGTTGAGCAACGCCAAATTCGTTTTTGGCATAGAACACCTCCGGTGCTGCCTGATGGAAACCCGGTTCCGTCACGTTCGTCTCACTCCCCTAATGATTGGGCGCCTGCGAACCTATGGCCATTGCGGGATCCTCTCGCAGTGGCATCCAGCCCCCACAAAAGTTGTAGCACCCCTGAACTTCCGAAGCCAATGGGGCAGAGTCCGTATTGGCGTAGAAAATCATGCCACCGATTTCTGTTGTGACCTGCTTTTGGCTCTGCGAGCCCAGGCTCTGGTCAACTGTGTCGCGAGCAGGGGGGGCCAAGCGAAAGGTCGAAAGCGAAGGGTCAGCCAAATCATTCGTAGAACCTTACCAAGACCGCCGGGGACATAGGCCAGAAGGCGCCAAATGGCAGAATCAGAAGGAGTTGGAGCCACCAAAGATTGTAACTCCAGCAAAATTGTCCGATTGGCTCCAGCATTGATACGGCCGACCCCGAAGCGCCAACGACGCGCGAACAGGGGTAAGTAGTCGGGAGGGAAATGTGGATCGGTCCGCATCTTGGCCAGTGCCGCATCCAGAATCGCCACCGCAGATGCCGCGCGCGTGGCTGTTGTCAGCGAGGCTCCGGTCCTGTCGAGTGTCCAGTTGGCAGCGATGAGTGGTGCGAAGCAGAACCCATACCGCAAGGCTACGGCGCGCATGAGGTAGCCGTCGGCAAAGCTACCAAGCGTCGGGTCCAGAAATCCCAGGGCCTCGGCTGCATCTCGCCTCAGTACGACCGAGGAACTGGGGATGAAGTTGTCGATACGACGCAAGACCCCAGGGGCCGCCGCCGCTGGCACGGTACACGCGTGCTGGGCCGGGCGGGCCACTGGCCGCATAGCGAAGGGTCGGCCCTCCATATCAACAATTCGACACTCGCCGACGAAGAATCCGCTTGTGGGATGAGCCTCTAGCATGCGGCGTGCGGCTGCGAAAAAACCGGGTTCCACCCAGTCGTTAGCACTGCCCATGTAGATATAGCGTCCGCGTGCGGCCTCTAGCCCTCGGTTGAGGGCCGGAATGACTCCAAGGTTGCGTCGATTGCGCAATAGCAGCAGAGAAGGCATCTCGCTCTGAAGACGTTCGATCACCGCTAAGCTGTTGTCGGTCGAGCCGTCATCGACAACCAGAATCTCGTCGGGGGGGGGGGCCTGTGAGGCCAGCGCCCGCACGGCCTGCGACAGCGTCGCAGCATCGTTATAATTGGGCACAATGGCACTTAGCCAGGGACGATCTTCTGTCTCGACCACTGGGGCTGGTTTGCACCGGCCCTGCGTGTCGTCACTTCTTTGGAACTGGCTCACGAGGTCTTCCTTAATGGGGCTCCCGCGATGCGCCGGGCGCAGATCGACCAGAGCCTTTGTGAAGCCAACTTATCCGACCGATAGTCCACAGGCTACCCATTTGCAGACGCACTCCAGAGATGGCCCCGGAAATTTGGACAGGGTGTTAATACCAAGGTGCGGTGAGTTTGACACACCGCACCTTGGAAGCGGCCAAGTGGCCGCCGCGCCTTATGGCGCGTAAAAGCCCGCCTGGCGTTTGAACGCAAGAAAAGCGGCCTGGGTTTCAACCCGCGCCGCTTGGTATAAGCTGTTCCCATCTCTGAGAAGGAGAGGGACCTTGGGCAAGGTTACACGGAAGCGTCATGGAGCCGACTTTAAGGCGAAGGTGGCGCTGGAGGCGATCAAGGGTGAGCAGACGGTCGCGGAGTTGGCCGCGAAATACAGCATTCATCCGACGATGATCACGATGTGGAAAAAGCAAGCCATCGAAGGGATGTCCTCGACGCTCTCGAACAAGTCGACCAAGGAAACCGAAACGAATGCTGCGAAGGTGGAACTGCGGGCTACACCGTTGTATCCACGGTGATTTGTTTCATGTCTTTGGCCCAAACAATGCCCATATGACCGGCCGTTGCAAAGCTCTCCTGGACAAGTCTCGCGAGGGCGTCTGGACCGATCCCTCCGCGCCAATTTGTATGGAGCTGCAGTCCATGGGCAGGCGGTGCTGAAAGAACGTTTCGCCACAAAAATACTGGAAATACAGGCTGTGGCCCCGTCGGTCATTCACAGACGACGAATGATACTGATCTATCATGGGGTGGATAAGTTCACCCCATGATATCCACCGCCCCAAGGTTCATTTCATCAAAGAAACAACCATTGTTCGTTTCGAGTTGTCCGTGTGTATCGGCGTTGAAATCGCTACCGCTTGCCGGCGCAGACCGCGAAGATATAGTGTGCCATTTTGTGATAGCCCGTATGAACCACTTCGTCGTTCATGCTGAAAATAAAGACGTTGTGGAAGTAGTCCTGCAACAAGGCCTTCACGTCCGGTGCAGTTTTGCAGTTGACGTGTCCAATCTTCGATTGCGGCGAGGCGTAGATTTGGCTTTCCAGAGAGGGAACACCAATGATCGCACACCCATTCGGCTCAAGATTGGCAAAGCTATTGTTCAGGAAGGTACGCTCGTGTGCCTGATCAATGTGCTCTAGCACATCAAGGGCGTAGACAGCATCAAAAGACCCGGGAACCGGCCCATCAAGTAGGTCGTGTGTCTTGGCCTCGAATTTCCAACGCGGTACCATGCGATCGTTAACGTCTTGAATAAAGACTGGGTCGAAATCGACGGCTGTCAGCTTTTCAACCTCAGCTTGAACAATCCGGATGCCAAAAGCATCACCGCAGCCGACTTCCAAAACATGGCGACGACCGCTCAGCATCTTCGAGATGAATTTGTAGCGTGAGAGGCGGAATACGATGTGCTTCGGGTCCTCGTGCCAGCTCTCGCTACTGCGCAGTCCGAACTTTTCGACACCGCGTTCTTGGGCGGCCTCGACAATCACTTGGTACTGAACTTCCTTGGTTTTCATGGCTCACGCCCTCTTATCGCGCCCCAAGTCGGGGCACCTTCATTAAAGATGGACGTCACCGTCCTTGCCGACAATTCGCGTCTCGGGACACAGCACTACAAAGTGACCGCCCTTCTCTAGGTACTCACGGTTGGTCTCGATGATCTTTGCCGAATGCACCCAAGCGAGAATGATCGTATAGTCTGGCATTCTCTCGAGCAGTTCTTTCGTGGGGTAAATAGGAACACCGTCCCCTGAAGAGTATTTACCGACCTTCTGCGGGTGGTCATCGACGATGAACGAGATGGCATCGCGTAGGCCCATTTGAGCCATCAACGTCGGTCCGCTTCGTGCGGCCCCGAAGGCGGCGATGGTCTTCCCATCAGCCTGCCACTGCTTGGCCAACGAAGCTGTGGTTTCGCGCAGATCCACCACCTTTGCGTCAAAGGCCTTGAGTGTCTCAATTTTGTCCAGTGCGCGCTCGGTCTCCAGTGCCACCAAATCGTGCACAGATTTCTCAACCGGGCGCCCAGCCCCCTTCAGCTGCACCGTGCCGATCAGCGAACCATGCTGAATCGGTGCGCGTTCGGCGGCGATTAGCTCCAAGCCGTGGCGATCAAGGAACTCAATGAGAGGCTTCACCGAGTGGTGGCTCATATGTTCATGGAAAATGCTAGCAATCAGCACGCCGTCAATAATATCGAGTAGGTACTGCGCCTCGAAGAAGAACAGTCCGTCTGGCGCCAGCATGGTGCGCACACAGTCCACCATCTCACCAAGATCATCGGCGTGGGCAAACACATTAAACGCGCAGATAGCATGCGCCGGACCGCGCTCGTCACGGATCTTCTTGGCAAGATCGATCGACATCAATGCGCAGACGGTCTCGATACCACGCTCGTTGGCGCGGCGAGCCACTTCAGTCGCCGGATCAATGCCCAGAACCTGGTAGTCCCGTTCCTTAAAGGGCACCAGAAGAGATCCATCGTTGCTACCGATGTCGATGATCAGCGCCCCCTCTGGGGGTTTGGTGGTATCAAGAATCTTGTCCGCCATTTGCCGGAAGTGCTCAGGCATGCCTTTTGCCGCACCTGAATAGTAGGTGTAGGAATCCCAGAGATTCTCTGAATCAATGAAATCCAGGTGCTGGACATGGCCGCAGTCACGGCACATATACACATCGACCGGATAGCGCGGCGCCAGACGCGCGGTCTCAGGGTCCGTGGTGTATCCCTCGGACAGGGGAATTGGCTTCAATGCCACAACCAACTCAACGTTGGGCGAGCTACAAAGGCGGCAGGTTTGCCGGTGCGAAACGGTCACGCTCATTCGGATGGGTTCCTTAAAATCAGCCGTGGCCGGCCGGAAACAGATCGCGTATCAGGGCGTCAAGCGACTGGGGTTCCAGGCCTGTCAGGTCGCGGGTACGAGTCATTCCGAGCCCGCTGTAGGTCGGCTTGAACGCAATATGAACCCCCTTGGCTGTCGATGTCGTCGGCTCGACCACACTCGCCCCGTATCCCAGGTGGCGGGCCAACGCTTGTGCGAAGTCCACGTAGCTAACATTGTCCGCGCCGGATAAGTGCAAATTACCGGGCACACGCTTTTCGCCGATTGTCGCCAAGGCATCACCGACGAACCGCACCGACATAGGCGCAAAGATCAGATCAGCGAAGGGCGTAATCGTCTCCCCCCTATTCCAAGAGGCCAGCCAATTTGGTAGGGGTGGCGTGTCTGAGTCCATGATCTTGGTGAGGCGTGTAATATTCAGTCGGTCGCGCGCACCCAATTCGTTGGTAAGCCTGAGGACCTCGCGCTCACCGTCAGCCTTCTGTTGTGCATAGGCGATCCCGGGCGTGTGCGCATCGTCTTCATGTGGCCAGGGGCGCTCACCCCCGAAAACAGAATTCGTTGAAATGAAGGTGACGAAAAGACCCTGATCAAGCAGAGAAGCAACCAAACGCGGGATCAATTCAACATTGATCACCTTGGCCATCGGATCGGTCTCGCAACGCTCATAATTAGTCGCTGCGGCGATGACGAAGGCATAGTCCACGCCATCGGGTGCCCTGTAGGTCTCTTCCTTTTCGAAATCAACCAGAACGCGCCCGGGTTCCAGTGTGTCGGGCCGTCGTGTGGAGGCATGAACCTCATGCCCACGCGCTTTAAGCGCGCGAACCGTACTGCCGCCGACCAAGCTGTCGCCGCCGACGACCAGAAAACTCCGCTTATCCGCCATGACCCCTCTTGCCCTCACACAAAACTGCGCCCAGTCAAAGCATAGATGGCGGATCGCTGTCAACGGACCGTAGCATCTTGAACCGTGTTCAGTTTCCAAGCGGGCCAAGGCGAGATTTTCTGTAAATCACGCCTCCGGTTTACTGCCTAGAGAACCCGAACAGCCTCAATCCGTGCGAGCGCTCGTGTCGATGTCGCGCAACCGTAGCTTAACCAGTATGCTCGAGCAATAGGGCGGGGGGTGTTTGCTGTACCGCCTCGACAAACGATTGAGCGCAGCCATCAACAGAACGACGACCGACCATGCACAGGAAGCCAAGGTGAACGACGCAAAACGATGCAGGGATGGAAAACGCAAGTATCTACGGCAGGCGCTCTCGTTTTTTGTCAGAATGCGTTTGATCAAGCCGCCGACGTACCGTGCCTCTATTTCGTATCGTAACCAGGATACTGGCAGCATCATTTTTAGGTAATAGACGATCTCGCTCTCAAAACGACCAGGATCGTTTTGGGCGTTTGGGTGCTCAATGTAGACATAAATCTCACCGTCGGGATTCAGGAGCCGTCCAATAGAGGCCAAAACGGTGCCAAGCCGAAGAATATTCTGGCGGGTCAGCGTCACAAAAGCAGTGTTAACCGGCCCATCGGGCGCAACTTCGCCCGTAACGAATGCCTCCAGGTCGAGCGCTTCCGTTGCGAATCTTTCCTCAACAGCGCTTCGTACCGAGGCGTCTTCGCTGCATACAACCAAAATGCCCTGATGCGCGCGCTTCTCAATTTCCTCAAAAGCACCAAAGACAAGTTGGGCGTCCAGCCACAGGGGATGCCAGACCGGTATATTCGGGAACCTGCCGCGTTGCCGCTTTATGAAGACGGCGACCTTAATGTAGAGAAACTGGAAGATGGGGTAGAAAAAATTGGAGACCGTGGTGCCGGCATGGGAAGATTTAAACTTTTTTCTTAAGCCTTTAGGGATCGCAAGTGGCTTTTTTACTTCTGACGGCCAAGGTACCACCGCGTTCTTATCGTCCGCCGCCAATTCCCGACTAAGCTGCCAATATTGCAACCCCGACGTCCAATAGAAGTGGTCCACGTGGTCAACCGGTTTGGGTGACAACTTATCGGAGACCTTCGCGATGAAGGTGGCGAGCCCCTGACGGGCAGAATCCAGCCGGGGCGGCAAGTCTTCCGTGTGAAACACGATGTCGCGGGTAGCAACGGCTCGATGTTCTGCGCTCGTCCAACTCGACAAATGCGCGGCGATTCTCTTGGGGTTGCTCATCCCGGTAAGGATGTATTCAAGCTCTTGTCGGGAGTTCTGCAACTCGAGCATAAAAAAATCGTCGGAGTCGTCAAGGATATCCATCGACCCTGAGGGTACAAGTTCCGGTATGAAGCCATAGTCGCAATAGGAATTGATCGGCGGCAAGGGGCGCTCTGGTTTGATCGCCATCATGAAAATAAGGTAGTGCCGAGCCAGCAGGGTATTGCCATCGACCTGCCAGTAAATTTGATTGTGGGTCTGGCACGTCATCAAACCTTGAGTCACGGTCTTGGCTATAACCGTGGCGTGTAGGTTCTCGAAGGTCATCCGCACCAGGTCACGCGGCGGCACGGTCAGAATACCTGCGTTCTGTTCGGCGGTTTTGGCAAGAAGCGGCGCCAGCACTTCCGATTCAGCGCGAAGGGAAGGAGCTAAGATGCTGTGGGCATCCCCTCGGATCATCTTTTCGGCAAGGGTGCGCAGCGAACCGTCTGCCAGCACAAAATCCGAGTTCATGAACAGGAACCAAGTGTTCACTTGTTCGGTTCCAACTGACATCACGCCCCGGGCATAGGCCAAGGTAAGGGTCACACCGTAAAGACCGTTGGTGACCAAGTCGTCGATCATCAGGAAGTTGATCTGGCAGAAACGTTGGAGCGCTTGAAAAGCCGCTTCTTGTTTAAAAATGTCAACGGTTTCTTCCGTCGTCATCACGAGGATTTCGAGATCAATCATCTCGAGCAACGCCGGCAAGTTACCAGGCGCAAGGTACGAGGGTAAAGAGATCTGTGCGAATTCTTCGACGTAGCGTTGACCCCAAATTGGGATAATCAGCTTTGCCTTCGGTCTGTTACTCATGCGGGGTTCCAGCGCCTGTTAATTAGATGTGTCCGCGCTGAAACGAAGAGAAACAGCACCGGATGAAATGAATGACCTCTTCCGTCCACCCTGACGGAGCAAAGATAAACTGGGTTAGTATCTCGGTCGTCCTCCCGCAACAAAAAAATCCTCAATCCCGCAACAAGGTGTTAATTGCGTAGCGAATTGATGTCATTGAGATCAGGTAAAGGCGAATTGATCGCCATAAGTCGCGCACGACGTCCAGAGAGGACTAACCATTGGGTCATTCGGTTTCGGCCACCGATCGATACCTAGTATGGATTTGGCGCTCTATTCCAACCGAAATCCATTGGTAACCGTCAAAAAATGACATTGAGACACTTGTCTGTCGCCTTGGCCATGAGTCGGCTCAAGGGCTAATAAGCCTTCAGTCCTCCTAGAGCCTGTTGATGTTCATCTGGTTCGAATGACAGTTGCTGCCAGATGAATCATAGCGGCGAAGCTTTGATCGGTCTTGCAGGCACGCATGGCGATGCGCTTGAACTCCTTGAGCTTTTAGAAGAAATTTTCAATGAGATGGCGCCATTTGTATTTTTCGGCATCGTGGGGGATTGGGGTAGTACGGTTGGCTTTGGCCGGAATGACCGCTTCGATGCCGCGTTGCGTCAAGAGATCGCGCAGCCAATCGGCATCATAGGCTTTGTCGCCAAGGAAGGCGTCGAAACTCAGGCCATCGATCAGGGCGGCTACCCCGGTGGTTTCCCCCGCTGCCCCGGCATCAATTGGAAGCGAACCAATTGTCCCAGCCCATCGACCAGATCTTGGTGGTCAGGCCGCCCCGGCTTTTGCCGATTGCCTGACTTTGAGTCCCCCTTTCGCGCCTTGGCCGTGACGGTGAACTCGGACAATGGTGCCATCAACCATGGCGTACTCGAAATCCGCATCTGTGGATAAGGCATTGAAGATGCGTTCAAAAGCTCCAGCCTTGGCCCAACGACGAAAGCGTTTGAAGACCGAATTCCATTTCCCGAATTCCGCCGGAAGATCCCGCCAGGATGAACCCGTCCGGGCAATCCACAGCACTCCTTCCAAGAACAACCGGCCATCTCCTCCGGTCTGGCCTGGATCGCTGGTCTTACCAAGACAGTAGGGGGCGATGGCTTCCCATTGCCGATCACTCAAAATATCGCTGTCCAAAGCTTGGTTCCTTCTTCAAACCAAGCTTTGAATCAAATTCTAGACCGAGTGGGAATCCCAAATTTGAACGTCAACAGGCCCTAGCAAAAGGAGGGTGTCAAAAACGCCCGTTTGTGGCGAAGCTTTATGGCTAGCGCCACGAGACCCGTTTTCAGTGTATTTTTGACGTCATAACTCGGCGTCTAAAACAAAAAGCCATTCCTGGCACAAGCTTTTGAGTTATGACATATTAATTTCATGCTAATTGGATACGCTCGCGTCTCAACCCTTGATCAAGACCCCACTTTGCAACTGGATGCTCTAAAGGCTGCCGGATGTGAGCGGATTTTCTCCGAACACGTCTCCAGTGCCAAAGCTAGTCGCCCCGAGTTAATCAGAGCTCTAGAGTGGCTCCGTGCTGGAGATGTGCTGGTGGTCTGGCGGTTGGATAGACTGGCCCGCTCCCTTAAGCAGCTTATTGAAACCGTGGAAGACCTACAGACCCGCAGCGTGGAACTACGAAGCCTGTCGGAACAAATTGATACCATGAACGCGGGAGGACGGCTGGTGTTTCACCTGTTCGGGGCTATGGCAGAGTTTGAACGTTCACTCATTCAGGAGAGAACACGTGCGGGCCTTTCCGCTGCCCGTGCGCGGGGTCGCATGGGCGGACGCAAGCCCAAGATGACCGAGGCGGATATAAAGGCTGCACGGGCGCTTTTTCTCGGGGATGCTTCCCTAACTATCCGAGACGTAGCCACGCGGCTAGGGGTCAGTCCCCGAACCCTGCAGCGAGCTTTCGTCGGCGGAGTACCCCGCGCCATTCAATAAAGTGTAGAAGTATGGACTTTATCTGACAGGGAGAGGTGGCCCCGGAAATTCGGACAGGGTGTTAAGCTGTTCCCATCTCTGAAAAGGAGAGGGATTTTGGGCAAGGTTACACGGAAGCGTTACGGGGCCGACTTTAAGGCGAAGGTGGCCCTAGAGGC
>NZ_JBLAVB010000031.1:0-26230 GCF_047263945.1 Rhodospirillum sp. A1_3_36
CAAGAGTGCCTTGGGTGATGGCGTAGGTGCCCACGGAGTTTGCCGTGGTGGCTGTGGTGGCGAGGGCACCGGAAAGGCCATCGCCATTGACCAGGGATCCGGAAGTCACCTTGTAGGTCAGGGTCGGGTTGGTATCTCCGTAGGCACGGGACGTGTTGTCCGCGGTTACGGTGATGGCCCTGGCGGAGACGGTCAGGGTTCCCGATGTATAGCTCAGGGTGTAGTTGCTCGACGCTGCAAGAGTGCCTTGGGTGATGGCGTAGGTGCCCACGGAGTTTGCCGTGGTGGCTGTGGTGGCGAGGGCACCGGAAAGGCTGTCTCCGTTGACCAGGGATCCGGAAGTCACCTTGTAGGTCAGGGTCGGATTGGCGTCTCCGTAGGTGCGGGACTTGTTGTCTGCGGTGACGGTGATGGCGCGGGGATCGACGGTCAGGGTACTTCCTGAGCCGATCACCCGGTAGGTCACCCCTTTGTCACTGGTGACGGTTCCTGGAATGAGATGGGCGCCTGCACCGAGGGTCGTGTAAATTGTGTCGCTGCTCGGTCCGAAGACATAGCGGATCGGGCCACCAGACAGGTTGGTCTGGCTTGGGCTCGCCAAGCTATCGCCATAGGTCATGCTGATCGCGCTGGCCTTGACATAGAGAACAGGGGTCAGCGCATAAAGCTGCGGATAAAACCCGCTGGACGGCGGCGCCCAGGTGGTGTCGAAATCCCAGCCCGACGCACCCGTCTTGAAGCTGTCCGTGTCCTGGAACTGAGCTGTGGTTAGGCCCGTCATCCCCGATGAGGATCCGTTGCCGGCGCCATCTGCTAGGCCCGAGGTGGTGGTGTCCCAGTAGGACTGGGTGATGGTGCCGGTGCCGTTGTCTCCCACAAGGCCGCCTGCATAAGCAGTTCCGCTGCCTGTGGCCGTCGCCGAGACATTTCCGGTTGCATAGGTGTTTTTAATGGTGCCTTCGTTGTATCCTGCGAGGCCACCTGCGTAAAACTTGAAATTGTCAGCGCTTGTTGCTGAGGAGTTTCCGGTTGTATAGGCGTTTGTGATGGTTCCAGAATTGTATCCCACGAGGCCGCCCACGTTAGCATGTTTGTTGCCTTTGGCCGCCGCCGCCCCGGTTGCATAGGCGTCGGTGATGGTGCCGGTGACGGAGTTTTCTCCCACGAGGCCGCCTACGTTAGCTGTGGTGCTTCCTGTCATCGCCGCCGCCCCGGTTGCATAGGCGTTTGTGATGGTGCCGGAGTTTTGTCCCACGAGACCGCCTGCGTAAGATCTGCCGCTGTCTGCTACCGTTATCGTCCCGGTTGCATGGGCGTTGATGATGGTGCTCCCGTAGGCGTTTCTTCCCACGAGGCCGCCTGCGAAACTGTTCCCGGGGTAGAGGGTCGTGGACGAGATGTTTCCGGTTGCATAGGCGTTGGAGATCGTCCCAGCGTCGTTGTCACCCACGAGGATTCCCACGAAGATGGGTATGCTGACGCTTGCCGCCGTAACACTTCCCCCCACAAGCCCGATGTCCCGAATGGTCCCTTTGTTGACCCCGAACAGGCCCCCCCAAAACGCGGTGGTCGCACTGGTGTTCTCGATGGTCAGGCCCGTGATGGTATGGCCCAACCCCGCGAAGGTCCCGGTGAAGCCATTCGCACTATCCACGCCCACCAATGCGTGGTCGTAGGTGGTTCCCGAGGCGTCCAGGTCCCCGGCCAGGGCGTAGGCGCCGCCCAATCCCGTGGTGTCGATGGCGTCCAGCGCTACCATGTCATGGATCAGGGTATAATTGGTACCGTTGATGGCGAGTGTCGCGCCGCTGCCCGACAGGGTGATGGAGGCGCCGGAGGCGATGGAATACTCCTTGCCCGCGCCCGTTGTCAGGACCAGCCCCGCGGTGGTGCCCGAGGCGGTCAGATTGGCGTCGATGGCGATGGCGCCGGCCGCAGCCAGGGTCAGGGTGGTGTTCGCCGACCAGCTCAGGGCGTTGGCCAGGGTGATGTCGCCGTTCTGGCTGCCTCCCGTACCGGTGCTGACGGTGACGCTCGCCGACGCCAGGGCGTTTTGCAGGGTCGAGACATTGATCACGCTGTCGTCGCCCGTGGCGGTGACCCCACCGGTGTCCGTGCCGTCGGAAATGGTGACGTTATAGGGATCGAGCAGCAGGGTGCCGAAGGTCCCTTCTTCCGACGACAGGTCGGTGACCCCCTGGTACGCCAGCTTGGCCTTGCCGGAGACCTCGGCGTTGCCGCCCCTGCCCGCTCCGCCCCCCTGGGCGCTGATGGCCCCCTGGAAGGTGGTCTGTTTGTCCGACCAGAGCACGACGGATCCGCCGTCGCCCTCGCCCGTGGCATCGGCCTTGAGGGTGGTTGCTGCGTCGACGGTGGTGGTTTTGGCGGTCGGGAGGGAGCCCTCGCCGTGCCAGTCTCCGCCCACGCGCACCGATCCACCGCCCGCAGTGCCCGAGGCGTCCAGGGTGGCGCCGGTCAAGGCCACCGTCTGGCCGGTCACCGTGATGGATCCGCCGGTCCCCCCCGTCTCCGTCACCCCGGAGGCGTCCAGGGTGCCCGAGACGGCGGTCGTCCCTCCGGCGCCGCCCCCCAGAACGATGGCGCCGTTCTGACCGCTGACCGATCGGGCCTGGATCAGGCCGTCCATGTTGATGGCCTTGCGCGCCAGCTCCTGCGCCGTGGCGGCGGCGAGGATCACATATCCGCCGTCGGCTGAGATGGTTCCGCCGTTATCGATCAATGTCTGCAGGCTGTCCTTGCCCGAGGAGGGCAGGGCCACCTGCATGAAACCGTCCCCGGAGAGATCCAGGGTGATTCTTTCGCCCGCACCCAGGCCGACTTTTCCCAAGGGGACGGCAATCCGGCCGTCATTGCGGACCGATCCGCCGAGTAGGGCGGCATAGCCCCCGGAGCCGACGGTGATGACACCGTCATTGGTGATCGGGGCCGACGCCCCCTTGCCCTTGAAGGTCAGATCGCCCTTGAGGAAATCCTCGTCGCGGATGTCGAGAGTGGATCCGATGAAGCCGCCCCCCACGGCGACCGTCCCGGTCGAAGTGATGGCAATGCCATTGGGATTGACCAGCAGGACCTGCCCGTTGGCGCTGAGGCGTCCGGCGATGGTCGAGGAGGTCGATCCGGTGACCCGGTTGAGGATCGCCGAACGGGCGCCGGGCTGGTGGATTGTGACGCTGTTGCCGTCGCCGATGGAAAAGCCCTGCCAATTGACAATGGCGCGGTCGCTGCCCTGGGAGATCGTCATGGCGGCGCCCGAGGTCGCGATGGAGGCCTCACCGGAGGTCACGCGGGGATTGGTCGGCAGGGCGTCGCCCGCCATAACCAAGCCCGGGGCTGCGACAAGGGCCGTCGAGGCGAGCAGATGAGCGAGGAAATGAGCGCGGGGGCATCGTGTCATTTGGGTCTCATGCGGGTGCTGTTTTTGTGTGCGAACGAAAAGCTAGATTGATCGGTCTTTATTTTTTATAGGGAGAATTGAGGTAAAGTCAACAAGTCGTTGCCTTCCAGCAACTTTATAAGTTATTGTTTTAAAGTGTAAATAAGTGTTTTATTCAGTAAATGAGTGTAAATACTCTCACGTGAATAAAGGGAGCTGAACGCACCTCAGGTGGGGGCTTGAAGGAGCTCTTTATGTGGTGTGGCGGGGAAAGGAAGGGGGCCAGTCCTCCGATCCAGGCCAAGCTCAAGCCCGCGGTGGAGAGGCGAAGGGGCGTCGGCGATGGTCGGGGCTGGGTTCTCATACCAAGCGGCGCGGGTTGAAACCCACGCCGCTTTTCTTGCGTTCAAACGCCAGGCGGGCTTTTACGCGCCATAAGGCGCGGCGGCCACTTGGCCGCTTCCAAGGTGCGGTGAGGCAAACTCACCGCACCTGGTTATAAGCCCGAGGAAAAGGCTCCCCCATTAATCCACCGCAGTCAGGACGGAGCCGGGGATGTAGGTGCGTTTCAGGGGCATCAGCAGCTTGTAGCGAGTGTCGAAGCGCTCATAATGGGCATAGATCAGGTCGATCAGGGCATTGCCGTCGATCAGGCGGAGGTTTGGTTTTGACCGCTCGAAGTCGCGGGCCTGGGCGCTGAAGGGGCCGAGGGTCACGAACAGGCCATGCTCGCCCAGTTCAACCGCGCCATGGAGTTCCTGCACCTTCGGGCGGCCAATGGGCTCCAAGGTCTGTTTGCATTGGACCTTGATGATTGGGGGCTCGAAACCGAGTTCGTCCTTGTGGGCGATGATGTCGATGCCGCCGTCCGAGGACTGCTTCGTCACCCGGGCGTGATAGCCCATGCAGGTCAGCAGGTGCGCCACGAATTTCTCGAACTCGTAGGGCGTCATCTTCGTCTTCAGGCGCTTGATGATGAAGTCCTCGGTGGATTCCTCCACCTGGATGGAAACCTCATCGGCCGTGTCGGCGTCCACGTCGTCGGCCCCGGTGGACTGGCCCTCCAGGGCGGCGCGGAACTCGTCGGCGTGGGTGGAGATTTGAAAGAGGGTGATCGCCGAGCCGATCTCGTAGAGGGCCGATTGGGAGAAGTCGGCGCGGGGCATGGCGCGCATCCACCGGACTTTTCGACGGTGGGGATAGGCATTCAGAAGGGTGGGATGAAAGACGTAGCCCCCCTCGATCACCCCCAGGTGGACCATGCGGTCGGGTTTGGAGGGATAAACCACCACGTCGCCGACCGCCATGTCGTGGGCGAAGCGGTAGAGCACCCCGGCCTTGACCGGCACGGCCCCCGGCTTTTCCGTGGGATGGGTCTCGGCGAGACGCGCCTTGAAGGCGTCGCGGTTCTTGGGAAGGTCTGCGAGATTGCCCATCTCCGGCCACCCGATGCCGATGAAGCCCTGTTTGATGGGCAGGTCGGCGGCGATCTCGGCCATGTGAAGGCCCCACATTGCTTGGCTCACGATGTAATCTCCCCCTTGCCTTTGATGGTGGACCCAAGTCATTAGAGGTTCAGGCCATCTTTTGTTAAAGCCGAATTTTGCGTCTCTCCCAATCAGAGAGGACCCGATCCAGAAGTTCAAAGAACTCCGGGCCGTGATGCGACACGGCGATGTGGCACAGTTCATGAGTGACGACATAGTCAATCGCATCAAGTGGCACTTCAATCAATCTTCGATTGAGCATCAACCGCAGCGCTGGTGACATCGACCCCCACCGTTGCTGACGTCGGATCCAAGCGGCACGCTTGCGGACTTTCTCTTCGATCGCCGTCATGGGGGCATCCCGAGGAGCCGCGATAACGACGGATGCATCCGGCTCGACAGCGATTTCCAATGTCGCGCGATCGCGCCTGTGAATGGTGAAGTCGATCCAGTGTTCGCCATACTTCTACAGACGCGGTAGCCGACCGACAGGATGACATCGAGGTTGTAGGCGTCGACCTCGCGTTCGACCTGCCTCGATCCCTCGGTTTGAACTATCCGGAATTTCCGGAAAGTTGCCTCCGAATCGCACTCGACCTCGGAAAAGACATTGCGAATGTGCTCGTTCACAGTCCGCACATCCTTGTCGAAAAGCTCCGCGATCTCCCGCTGGCTCAACCAAACCATGCCGTCGATGGCGCGCAAACCGATGGTCGCCGCGTCGTCATCGGTGTTGTAGAGGATCAGTTCACCTTCAGACATCGACGCCCAACTCCTTGAGGTGCTGGGCCATGCGTCTGCGGACTTCGGCCAGTTCGGCCTCGATCACATTGATCTCCTTCTGAAGCGCGGCGACGTCAATTTCTTCTTTCGGTTCGAAGGTGTCGACATAGCGGGGAATGTTCAAATTGAAGTCGTTCTCGGCGATCTCTTCCAGGTTGGCGTTATGAGAATATTTTTCGACCTCGGCCCGCGACGCGTAGGTTTCCAAGACCCTGATGATATGTCCGTCATCCATCATGTTCTGGGTCTTGCCCGATGAGAACTCCTTGCTGGCATCGATGAACAGGACATCGCGTCGCGCCTCGTTCGCGCCCTCCTCTTCCCGGGAGCGGTCGAACACCAGGATCGCCACCGCAATGCCCGTCGTCGTGAACAGGTTGGCGGGCAGCCCCACCACGGCGTCGAGGAGGTTCTCCTTGATCAGCGCTTTCCGGATCCACCCTTCCGCTCCGCCGCGGAAAAGACCGCCATGGGGAACGATCACGGCCACCCGGCCGGTCGGCCGCTTGGTGATCTCGATCATGTGGGTGATCAAACCTTAGTCACCCTTCGATTTTGGCGGGGTGCCCAGCCAGAAGCGCTTGAACGGGTCGATCCCCGTGTCGGCGTTCTCCGCCCCCCACTTGTCGAGGCTGAACGGCGGATTCGCGATCACCACGTCGAACTTCATCAGATGATCGCCCTCGGCCAACGCGGGGCTGTCGAGGGTGTCGCACCATTCGATGCGCGCGGCGTCCTCGGCGTGGAGAAACATGTTCATCCGCGCCAGCGCCCATGTGGCCCCGTTCACTTCCTGGCCGTAGAGGGCGAAGTTCTCCGAACCGACCTCCTCGGCCGCCCGGATCAACAGCGAGACCGCCGTGCGGAACCGATCCAATGAAATCGAGGCCATGGATCCGACCCCGTCTGATTTAACCAACAACAGGCTGTGGCCATGACGCCGTCGCCGCTTTAAGACGGGGGCCGGAGGGATGTAGCCCCCACGACCAAATATCGGCCCAACCAATCTGTGCCAAAACATCACCGATCTGTGCCACACCAGCAACCGCGCTACAAGGGCACCGGACGCTGTCACCCTGTTGACCATCGCCCCATCCGGTGCCGCCGCCTGCCTTCTGCCCTGCCACTTGGGGGATGGGGATCCGGCGCCCGTCCGGCTGGCCGGCTCCAGCCCGGTGGCCCAGCGGGATCTCAGGCTGCTTTCCCATCCGGACCAGCGGGACCTGGCCCGCGTCGTCGCGGTCAAAGCTTGGCTCCTCGACGCCCCGGCACAGGACAGTCAAACCCGGCGCGGCCTCATGCCCCCGTCGAGCGGGTGAGGATGGACGAATCGATCCGGTCCACCGAAGTGACACCGGTCAAGGTCATCGCCACTCGCATTTCCTTGGCAAAGAGGTCAAGGAGGGTTTCCACCCCTTCCCCTCCATCCACGGCCAGGGCGTAGGACGGCGCCCGCCCCAAAAGGACCCCCTTCGCTCCAAGGGCCAACATGCGGATGACATCAAGACCCGAGCGAACACCCCCATCGACCAAAACGGTCATCTCCGCGCCCACAGCCTCCGCAATGGCTGGCAATGCCTGGGCCGTCGAGGGCACCCCGTCGAGCTGGCGGCCCCCATGGTTGGACACGACAAGACCCTGGGCACCGAATCGCGCCGCGTCCTTGGCATCTTCGCCGTCGAGAATCCCCTTGATGATGATATCGCCCTTCCAGAAATCGCGGATCCATTCCAGGTCCGACCAGCCAATGGAAGGATCAAAGTTGTTCGCCAGCCAGCCGACATAATCCGCCAGCCCCGTCACCTTGCCCAGGTAGTGGGAAATATTTCCCAAATCATGGGGTTTCCCCCGGACGCCGACATCCCAGGCCCAGCGCGGGTGGACCATCGCCTGAAGAATACGTCGCTGGGGCCCAAAGGGCCCCGACATACCGGAATGGGCATCGCGGTAGCGAGCCCCGGGGGTGGGCATGTCGACCGTAAACACCAGTTTGGTGACACCAGCGGCCATGGCCCGTTCCAGCACGTTCCTCATGAAGCCCCGATCCTTCAGGACATAAAGCTGGAACCAGATGGGCTTGGCGACCGCGGCGGACACTTCCTCGATGGAGCACACCGAGACGGTGGACTGGATGAAGGGCACGCCTTTGGCCTGGGCGGCCCGCGCGGCTTGAACCTCTCCCCGGCGGGCGAACATGCCGGTCAGACCAACGGGACTGAGCATAACGGGCATGGACAGGGTTTCACCGAACAGGGACACCGACAGGTCAATCTCTCCGACGGCTTTCAGCACCCTTTGCCGCAAGGCCACCCCGCAGAGATCGGAAACATTGGCCCGGAGCGTCTGCTCCGCGTTGGCGCCACCGTCGATGTAATCGAACAGGAAGGGGGGCAAGCGACGCCGTGCCGCTTGCCGATAATCAAGGGCCGAGGAAATGATCATGGGAGTCCTCCTAATCCGGCCAAGCGTCCCTGACAGGATTCGCCGCGCCATTGGTATTTTTTCTTTACCAATGATCCATAATGGATTTTTATTGAGCCATCAAGCGTCCTCTTCCAACCTGGAGACCCCGGTGGAGCCCCTGCGCAACCCGAAACTGGCCGAGGTCATCGCCAGTCACATCGAACACATGATCCTGGAGGGGGTTCTCCGGCCTGGGGAGCGTCTGGCCTCCGAACGGGATCTGGCGGCGCGGCTGGAGGTCTCCCGCCCCCCCCTGCGGGAGGCCCTGGAGAGGTTGGTTCACCGGGGGCTCTTGCGAACCACGCCGTCTGGCACCCATGTGGCCCATTTTCTGACACCTCTCACCTCGCCCTTGGCCAGCCTGCTGCAAGGCAATCCGCAGGTGGTGGACGACTATTTCGAATACCGGGGACTGGTGGAAGGCCCTACCGCCCGTTTGGCCGCACTGCGAGCCACCGAGGTGGACCGCCAAGCCATCCGGGCCTGTCTGGATCGGTTGGAGGTGGCCCATGGGGTGGAGGATCCCAGCCAGGAAACCGACCTGGACGCGGACCTGCACATGCTGCTCTACGAGGCCACCCATAATTTGGTGGTCCTGCAGGTGATGCGGGCCTTTTCGGAGCTGTTGCGGTCTGATGTCTTTTACAGCCGCCACAAGCTCTACCTGTCACCCGGCACCCGGGAAACCCTGCTTGCCCAGCATATGGCCATTGGGGAGGCGGTGATTGCCGGAGAAGCGGACAAGGCCGAAGCCCAAGCCACCACCCATATCCGCTTCACCGCCGAGGCCCTACAGCGCCTACGAGAGGAAGAAATCCGGATCGGGCAATCCCTGCGCCGCGTCGGACGGACGGAGATGCTGGGATAACCTCCCCGCCGCCGGATTTCATTGACCATTATACCAAGTGCCAGACGGGCTTTTACGCGCCATAAGGCGCGGCGGCCACTTGGCCGCTTCCAAGGTGCAGTGAGGCAAACTCACCGCACCTTGGTATTATGCATTTTGGGCGATTGCCCAAGCCCATTTGGGGGCCAATGCCCCCAAACCCCCATTCTTTAGCCCGGGGTTTGGGGCCTTTCGGCCGCAACCGCCCGGGGTTTGGGGCCTTTCGGCCGCAACCGCCCGGGGTCTGGGGCCTTTCGGCCGCAACTGCCTGGGGTCTGGGGCCTTTCGGCCCCGGTGGGGAACGGGGCAAAGCCCCGTAACCACTTTTGCGCAAAACACTTTAGCGTTCGTAAATCGCCGTCAGGGTCACCTTGTCCAGGGTATGGGCGTTGACCATGTAGCCCACCATGGCCGCTGGCACATCCGTCTCCACGGGCAGGCTATCCACATCCAAAGCATGAAGCGTGAAATTATAGTGATGGGGGCCGTGCTTCTCCGGCGGGCAAGCGCCGCCATACCCTAGGGAGCCATAGTCCGTGCGGCCCTCCCGCGCGCCTTTGGGCAGGGCCCCGGTCTTGCCCACACCTTCGGGCAGACCGGTCACAGTGGCGGGGATATCGAAAACGGTCCAATGCCACCACCCCGAGCCCGTCGGCGCATCGGGATCGTAGACCATCAGGGCAAAGCTTTTCGTCCCCTCCGGAGCGTCACTCCAGGACAAGGCCGGAGAAAGGTTCTCCCCCGAGCATCCAAAACCATCATAGGCCTGCCGATCCGGCAAGACCCCGCCATCGGAGAAAGCCGGGCTGGTCAGAGTCATATCCGCCCAGGCCACGGCTGGGGTGACAGCCAAGGTCAGAAGCAAGGACAGGGACGCGAGAGAACCTGTGGGTCGCATGAGCTTTTCCTCCATGATGGTGAGGCAAGCAGTCTAACCAAGACAGCCAGACCGAGCGCGCCCGAAGAGATCGACTTCCGTGCTGATTCGCTCATTCCTCACCCACCGCCCCTCACATCCCCGCGTATTTCAGAAGGTGCCAAGCCAAAGCGAGATCGGAACCGTACCGCAAAACGGGAGGGCGAGGCATAACCGACAGCGGCAGCCACAGCCTCCACGGTCCAATCCACGGTTTGCAGAAGGCTCAGCGCCTGGGTCATGCGCGTGTCCGCGAGAAGGCCCGTGAATGTTTCCCCCTCCACAGCCAACTGTCGCCGCAAGGTCGGTTCACTCATCGCCAAACGCCGGGCCACCTCTCCAGCTTTCCAGGGGTAAGATGGATCCTCCAGGATCACGTCCCGCACGCGATGGCTTGGCAGCCGCTGGGGTTGAGGGCCAAAAACCGCTCCTTCCTCTGCGAGCCAGAGAAGGATTTCCCCCAAACGATGAGCGCGGACCTTTTCCGGATAAGCCTTCGGGTCTGACTGGGCATGGGCGGCGGCCAAAAATGCCTCCTCCATGCCCGGTGACAGGGTCACCGGCCCCAAACGCTCGGGCCCAGTGCGTGTGATGGCCCCACGATCATAGACCCGCTCGACGACCTCCCAAGTCAACGGAAGGGCCTCAGCCCTGTAAAAGGTAGAGGGTCCTGGTCGATTCTCGATAGAAAGGGGTGTCTGGCCGGGGATCAGAATGGCGGCCCCCTCAGGAACCTCAAATCGGCCCCTTGCGGTCAAAAGACCTTTGGTCCCAGCCCGGACAACCACAACGGCAGGGCTTGGTGACATGAGGCGATGGAAGAGAGCCTGCCGAGTTTGGCGGATAGTCAAGCCGGGTGGAAAGGCGTCAGTGCCGGTGGATCCGTCCATGGACCGCTCCAATGGTGTGGTCGGGCAAAACGGGGGCCACAGTCACACACCAAGATCCCCGCCGCAACGACACCTTGGTTCAGGCCTGTTGCCCCAGGGAGACCACGCCGTCCTTCCGATTAACCGCATAAACACCCCGTTGACCGGGTATGGGCTTGAAGGCTTGAGTCACCCCCAGAACCGTCTCCGCGCCACCCAGGTACAAGACGCCGTCATCCGGCATTTGCTTCTGGATACCTTCCAACACCTTGGATTTGGTCGGCTGGTCGAAATATATCAATACATTTCGACAATAAACGATGTCAAACTGCCCAAGAGCTCCCAGGCTCTCGAGTAAATTCCACTCTTTAAACTGAACCATGTTTCGAATGGTGGAATCTATTTCCCACATCTCGTCTTTCTTTTTGAAGTACTTAACGAGAAGTTGCATAGGCATGCCACGCTGGACCTCGAACTGAGAATAAAGCCCAGCGCGCGCCTTCTTCAAAATGTCTGAAGAGAGGTCTGTACCAACAATCTCGATCCGCCAGCCGGCGAATTTGGCGGCCTCTTCCTTCAGGATCATCGCCAGAGAGTAGGGTTCTTGACCACTGGACGCCGCCGCACACCAGATCCGAAAAGATCGTTTGGACGCGCGTGTCTTTAATAGATTCGGTATGACCACCTGGCGGAACTGGTCAAAAGGCTTGTTATCACGGAAAAAAAATGACTCATTGGTGGTCATCGCTTCAGTGATTTCCTTCTCCAGCGCCATGTCCCGGCGCCGGAGTTGACCTATGAGATCGTCCAAACCCTTGAAACCGCGTTTACGGGCCAACGGCATCAAGCGGCTTTCAAGCAAATAGGACTTGTCCTTGGTCAAGACCAAGCCCGATTTGTCCTTTAGCAGCTTGGAGATATAATCAAAATCTTCCGGTTTCATGCTATCAGCGCTTGTTCGCGGAACGGTGAATATACGCGGCGATATCGGTCAACGGCAGCACAGCGGAGCAAGCGCCAATTTGTGCCGTCGCACCGGGCATCCCCCATACGACACTGCTGGCCTCATCCTGGGCAATCACAGTTCCCCCCGATTCGGCGATAACCATCCCCCCCTTGGATCCATCCGCGCCCATACCCGTCAACACCACAGCGAGGGCCCGGCGCCCGTAGAGTTTGGCCACCGAGCGAAACATGGGGTCCACTGCGGGACGACAGAAATTCTCCGGCGGCCCTTGGTTCAGGCGTAGAACTTTTTCCACTCCCCGGCTTTCTATCACCATATGGTAGTCCCCCGGAGCGATGTAGATCTGCCCGCCCTTTACAACGTCCCCATCCTGGGCTTCCTTGGCTGCGACGCCGGCCACACGCTCGACATGCCCAGCCAGAATGGTGGTAAAGGTAGCAGGCATATGCTGAGTCACGATGATGGGTTGGCTAGGCCAGCCCAATTTGCGGAGGTCCCCGAAGACAGAGAACAGAGCCTGGGGTCCTCCCGTCGAACTTCCGATGGCAATGATATCCGGTCGGTCGCTGGAGGGCTGACGTAGGGTAACGGGCCCCGCCTGCCGTTGGGACAAGGCCGTCACCAGGGGTTTTCGCTCCTGATCCGGCGTCCGCGCCGTGGGTGCGCGGCGCCCCAGGGCCCTCCGTCTGGCTCCCCCAAGGGCCTTCACCTTATCGACCAGTTCCCGCCGAAAATCAGCTCCGCTGGACAACTCCCGGGAGGTGGTGGGTTTGGAGATGTATTCGGAAGCCCCCATCTGCATGGCCTTCAAACTGACCTCAGCGTTTTTCAGGGTCAATGTGGAGGCCATAATGACTTTCACATCGGGCTTTTTCTTAAGCAGCTGTGGCAGGGCCGTAAGGCCATCCATGATCGGCATTTCAATGTCCAAAACGATGACATCAATCTCATGCCTGTCCAGCGCCTGTAGCGCCATTTGGCCATTGCCAACGGAGGCCACGACCCGAATGCTTGGATCTCCCTCCAACATACGTGTTTCGAGCCCTCGCACCACAGCGGAGTCATCGACCACCATGACCTGGACCGGTTCGCCAGAAGAGCCGACAGTCGTCGAACGGGACAAACCTGGCCGACCGGTATTTTGGGACGGTATCGCCACCCTGATTTTTTCCTTTCGCCCTCGGTCCTACGCGTCCAACAAACCAACCTGCTGGAATTTCGCCGCCAGGATCTCGCTATCAAAGGGCTTCATAATGTATTCGTTGGCTCCGGCTTGGATCGCTTCTTGGATATGATCAATGTCATTCTCCGTCGTGCAGAAAACCACGACCACGTTTTCGCCATCGGGAAGTTTGCGAAGTTCTCGCAGAAACTCGATGCCGTTCATCACAGGCATATTCCAGTCCAACAGCACAGCCGTAGGCAGGGCGCTCTTACAAGCGTCCAAGGCGACCTTGCCATCCTCGGCCTCGATGGTTTCAAACTGAAGTTCCTGAAGGATCTTCTTGGCCACCATGCGAATGACCTTAGAGTCATCGACGATCAGACAGGATTTCATTGGTACTCCTTGCCCTCGACCGGCATCTGTTCACCCAGAACCCGCCGAGGGGAGGATGATTAGGCCGCTTTCCGTTCTAGGTCCCGAGGTTCGATCGAACCTCGATGGGAATGTGTTTCTCGATCTTACCGGTGCCAACGTGACCCACGCAACACCCGGTGCGCCGACCGAGGCTTTCCTTGGCTTTCATTGCAGAACTCCAAGGTAGAATAAGACCGCCTTACGAAGATACCGGACTTGGGCAGACTTGACCACGCCCTCTCTGCCCTTAGGGCCCCTTGACGGTGTTTTGTCCGGGGCCCTTGCGACCAAGGGCGTTTTACATGCCTTCTTCGGCAAGGGAGGATTGACCACCGACCAATTGCCCCAGGACTTCTAACAGACTATCCCTGTCGAATTTAGCCACATAGTCATCAAAGCCCGCATCCCGACCGCGTACCAGATCCTTTTCCGTCGCGTGACTGGACAGGGCAATTAAAACGACATCCTGCCACCGGCCTTCCAGACGCACCGCTTCAGCGAAGGCAAACCCATCCATGCCACCCATTTCGATATCGCTGATGATTGCGTCATAAGCATGACCCTTGTCCCGCATTTCAAGGGCTTTTTCTGCGGATTCAACCGAAGTCACCGCATAGCCCGACACGGACAACAAGGGTGTCAGGAGGTTCCGGAAGAAGGGACTATCATCCACCAACAGGACCTTTGCCTGCCCCTTTTTATCCTGACCATAGGCCTCGGCGGAGTTCGACCCGAACCAGTCACCGAAAGCCTTCGTCAGGTAGAACCCCGTATCGATGATATCGGTCGCTTTTCCATCGATGACAGCCGTGCCCACAACCCCCTTCAGGTCGGCGCGCAGCTCCACCTTCAGGTGGTCCTCGACGATATCGACGATTTCATCCACCACCAAACCCATGGTCCGATCCCGATCAGAGAAGACCAGCACCGGCTGGCGCCCTTCGCCGACCAAATCCACGACATCATTCACGCCCACGAGGGGCATAAGTTGGCCACGGTATTGGACAACCGGTTTCCCGAAGGAATGTTCCACCTTGGCAAGCTCAATCTCCTCAAGCCGCGCGACCAAAGCCAGGGGCACGGCTTTCAGGTCGTTGCCTCCAGCTCGGAAGATCAACATAGAGGTCCGATCCTCGCCGACGACCGCATGGGACACGGCAGCCTCACTGGCAGCCGAAGAGGATCCCATGGTCACCTCTCCCGTGGAACTGGCAATACCGTTGGGGTCCAGGATCATAATGACGCTGCCGTCACCCAGGATCGTGTTCCCAGAGAACATCGAGACATGGCGCAGAATCGGGGCAACAGGCTTGACCACGATTTCCTCGGTATCAAAGACCCGGTCAACGATAATACCAAAGGTATAAGTGCCCACTTGGCTCACGACGATGAAGGTTTCCTCGCGCTTGGTCTCGTCCTTGCCGTTTTCTTCCTCATCATGTTCGTGATCCAGCTTCAGGATCGCAGACAGGGAAACCAACGGCATCAGGCGATCGCGCAAACGCAGGACCGGCGCATTGTTGATCTGCTCTATCGCCGTTTCCGAGTTCGCTGTGACACGCACCAATTCGAGAACGGAGATCTGGGGAATGGCGAACCGTTCACCAGAAGCCTCGACGATCAGAGCCGAAACAATGGCCAGGGTCAGCGGAATCTTGATGACAAAGGTCGACCCCTTGCCCGGCCAGGTTTTCAACTCGACCGTTCCACCGATCTTCTCGATGTTGGTTTTCACCACATCCATACCAACACCACGACCGGACACGGCGGTCACCTTCTCGGCGGTGGACAGACCCGCACGGAAAATAAACTGGGCCACCTGCTGATCGGTCATATTCTCCAACTCAGCCTCGGTCACCAGACCGTTGGAAAGAGCCTTGGCGCGGATGCGTTCAAGGTTCAACCCCCGACCATCGTCAGAGATCTCGATGATAATATGACCGCCCTCGTGGTAGGCGTTCAGCTTGACCACACCGGTTTCGGGCTTACCCAGGGACACCCGCTCATCGGGATATTCCAGACCATGGTCGCCGGAGTTCCGGACCATGTGCGTCAGCGGGTCCTTGATCATCTCCAGGACCTGCCGGTCCAATTCGGTATCCGCACCGTACATCTGAAGATCGATCTTCTTATGCATTTCGATGCTGAGATCGCGCACGATCCGAGGCAGCTTGGCCCAGGCGTTACCGATGGGCTGCATGCGCGTCTTCATGACCCCTTCCTGAAGGTCGGAGGTGATATGAGAGAGCCGCTGCAAGGGAGCCACGAACTCGGAATCATCGCTGCCACGAACCATCTGGAGCAACTGGTTCCGCGTCAGCACCAGTTCGGACACCAGGGTCATCAGATTTTCAAGGACTTCGACATTCACCCGGATGGACTGGGACGCGACTGAGCTTTCCTTCGTCTCCCCCCCACCCTGTGGGGCCTGTTCCACTTTGGCAGGCGGCTTGGCTGCCGGAGCGGGCGGTTTCGGGGTGGGCTTGGGTGGTGGTGGCGGCGGAGCGGTCGCTTCCTTGACGGGTTCAGGCTCGGGCTCGGGTTCAGGCTTGTGTTCAGGTTTGGGCGCTTCCGCCTCCTGTTCGGCTTCCATCGCGGCCGCCATCTCTGCCTCAGTCGCGGCGCGCTTGCCGCTGGAGACAGCCTGTTCAACCTCGGCCAACAGTTCGGCGGCAACGGGAAAACCCTGCTCGGACAGGATCGGCCCACCGGCAGGGGATTCGGCCGCCGTGCCCGACGAGATGTTCATCGGTGGCGGCACCTTCCCCTCGGCAAAGGCGTTAAGCTGCTCCTTGAGATCTTTATCCTCCCCTTCCGGTTCCACTTCGTTGGATTCCAGGAAGGACAGGATCTCCTTGATACGGTCGATAGTATGCAAAATGACCGTCACCGCCTCGGCCGTCACTTCCAGATCACCGTCCCGGAATTTACCCAGAACGTTTTCTCCTGCGTGGGCCAGACTTTCGAGCCGGGGCAACCCCAGGAACCCACAAGTTCCCTTGATGGTATGCACCAAGCGGAAAATATTGGACAGGATGCCCTTATCGTTGGGATTCCGCTCCAGATTCACCAACTCCACGTCAAGAGTCGCAAGACTTTCCGAGGTTTCCGTTAGAAACTCGCTGAGCAGATCGTCCATCCCGGACCTCCTTGGTGTGTCCCGAACCGAACGCGCTCCCGTTCGGCCCGCGAACGGCGCGGACCCGATGGCCCACCCGCTCTTGATTTATTTCCTTTGCGGCCCCCTTGACGACGGGGCAACAGGTCCCGGGCATTTATTGTCCGCCACCCCAGGTCACTTCAAGCCTTTGACCTTGGGAGAGCGTCTCCGAGACAAGATCAAGATACCAGACCTCATCTTTAACAGTTCAGGCTCCTGTGGGAAAGACCCAAGTACATATACCAAAAGATTAGTCACTTTGTTATTTCGACAGAATAACAAAGTGAGCCTTCCCCTCCTCCAAGCGAGCCGACATCCTGTCCTGCTGATCACACCCCCGGCAAGGGGGGTGGGGTGAAACGCAACGTCCCTTGACGACCGGGAGGCAGGTCGACAATCCCCCCCAATGACCGGATCAGGCGAGCGGCCAGATAGGCCTGGGCTGTCCTCGGATCCAAATTTCCAGCCTCTCCCGCCAAGGCGGCGCGCCAGATCTCGCCCAGCTCTCCGCCCCCCTCAGCCGTGATCAGAAAGGCATCCCCAGAGGCCTCCATAACGATACGATTGGCCCTCGGCCAAGCCTCGGCAACCACCATGGTCAGGTTGATCAAAATGCGGTTCGCCTCTGCGCCAGGATCGGCCACACCAGACAATTTCGCGTCCAAAACCTTACCCATACCATCGAGTCCCGCCGACAGTGCCGCCAAGGCATCCCCCAGGCTCGGCGAGCGGCCCCGGGCCACCCCCATGGCCATGCGAGACAATTTCAGTCGGTTCGCTGCACTACGCGCACTCCCGGCCAAAAGCTCCAGGGTTTCCGGGTCGGCCACCCCATTCTCCTCTTCCAGCAGCTCGGCCCCGGTATTCACAGCCCCAACGGGACCGGCCAAGTCGTGGCACAAACGGGTACAGAGCAAAAGGGCCAGATCTAAGTCAAAATCAGAGGATTGGGGCAGGTGGGAAGAGGGGCTCACGGCGAAGATCCTTGATTTCAGCGGCTCAAGACGGGTGGGCGGACAGGCAAGCGAACTGGAGAAGGCGTGACAGGGGTAAAGCACCCCGGGTTTTGTGGGGGCAAACACCCCTTACAGCTGACACGCTCCATCCTTAGGACTACAGACCTTAGGACCAAAGAGAGCGAAGTCGTCCTGCGACTACGCCAAGTGGGGATTCGGCTCAAACAGATCTCGTAAGTGTTACCAGCCCCGGGACCATCGGAGCAAGTCGCCCCGTGCCTGGCAAAAGCGCCGAAGAGGCCCCATCTGCAGGAGACAGAATTCCCCTTGGCATGGAAGGTCACCGCCATGACACCCTTTGACATGGTCCCCGGCGCCTGGGTCCGTCTTCCAGCAAAGCCGGAATGGGGACTCGGGCAGGTCCAATCCGCCGACGGCCCCCGAGTCACCGTGAATTTCGAACAGGCGGGCAAGCAATTGATCCGTGTCGACAACGCCACCCTCCTGGTCGTCGATCCCCCTGACTCCCCCTCCTAATATGGGTCATACTTGAAAAGCATACGCATCCCGGCTAGGTAACGGGGATCGGGATCACCGTGACCCCGGGGGAGGGGACGCCTCCCACTGCGGGAAACGCCCTCCGGCCCCTGGATCAGGTGGCGGCCGGATCGAGCAGGAAGGAACCGTCGCATGTGTCTGCGCAGCATCGCGCGCAACGCCATTGGCTCCCTAGCCGGAGCCATCATTCTCGTGGTCGCCATCGACGGCTACGTGAACACCATTGACCCCCGAACCGGTCAGGCCACACCGACAGCAGTCGCCACGGCCCTTGCCAATGCGGCGAGCGGAGGGGGGGCCTCCGAGGCCGCCGCCCCGACCGGTCCCCAGGATCCCATTTCGCTGATCATGGCGGCCACGCCCGACGCGGAGAAAAAGGCTGTCAAAGCCTGCGGAGCCTGTCACACCTTCGATGAAGGCGGTCCCAACCGGGTCGGCCCCAACCTGCACGGCGTGGCGGGTCGTCCCAAAGGCTCCCATGAGGGCTTTGCCTATTCCGATGCCATGCTGGCAAAGGGTGGGGATTGGACCACTGAAGACCTGTGGCACTTCCTGGAATCCCCCAAGGATTTTGTTCCGGGCACCAAAATGGGCTTTCAGGGCTTGAAGGATCCGGCGACCCGCGCTGCGGCCATCGCTTATTTGCGCTCCCAGACTCCCAATCCCCCGCCCCTGGAAGCGCCGCCCGCCACGGACGCCCCCGCTGACGCGGCTGGCGACTCGACCGCCGCCCCGGCTGCGGATGCCTCCGCCCAGGATACGCCAGAAGACGCCGCTCCGCCGGTTCCGGCCAACTGATCCGAGCCAAACGAAAGGATAAGAAGCAATGGGTTTTCGTCGTCAGTTCGGCAGTTGGCTCGTCGGTTTTATCGCCCTGGGAGGGTTTCTGCTCGCCCTGGCCTATGCCGCCGCCCACGCGGCCTTAGGGAACCAGGGCTACTACGTGGCCTGGGTGACCGCCCTCGCCTGTGTCGCCATCATGGTTACCCTGATCGTCCGCGCCCAGAAAGGCTGCGTCCCCGCCCTGGAGTGGTCCCTGCCCGCACCAGACCCCAACGCCGATGTCGAGGACATCGCCGACCTGCCGGGCAATTGGCTGACCATCGCCTATATCCTGGTCTACGTCTCGGCGGTTCCGGTGGTGATCCTTGGGTATTACCCGGTTCTGGCGGCCCTGGCCGTCATCCTGACCCTGCTGATGATCCTGAGCCGTCGCAGCTAGATCGCGGCGGTTCAAGTCGGGGCATGCGGCTTGAGGCCGCTCCTCCCCCAGCGAAAACCGATCCACCGACCGGATGGGGCGTCAAAAAACTTTGCGACGCCCCAGACACGGCCCCACATGGGTATCATGACTGAAACCTCTTCCCTCCTCTCGGCACCCCGAACCCCGGCGCGCCAGCCCCTGATCGACCCCTTCGGTCGCGCCGTGACCTATTTGCGGATATCCGTAACCGACCGGTGCGATCTGCGATGCCGGTATTGCATGGCGGAGGACATGACCTTCCTCCCTCGCAAGGATCTCCTCAGCCTGGAAGAGTTAACCCATGTGGCCAATGCCTTCATCGACCGGGGCGTGACCAAGATCCGCATTACCGGGGGCGAGCCCCTGCATCGGCGGGGAATCGTATCCTTGATGCAGACCATTGGAGAGCGCATTGGCTCCGGGCCAGATCAGGGCCTCGAAGAGCTGACCCTGACGACCAATGCCACCCGTTTGCACAAATTCGCCAACGACTTGGTGGCCGCTGGAGTGCGGCGCGTCAATGTTTCGCTGGACACCCTGCGGGCCGACCGCTTCCACCATATCACCCGGCGGGGCGATTTGGACAAAGTGATCCATGGAATGGACGCCGCCAAGGCCGCTGGCCTGAGAGTCAAGGTCAATACCGTGGCTCTGCGGGGCATCAACGACGATGAAGTCGATGACTTGATGGCTTGGTGTGGGGAACGGGGCTTTGATCTGACCTTCATTGAAACCATGCCCTTGGGCGCGGTGGACGACGACCGGGTGGACCACTACATGTCCCTGCAGGAAGTCCGCGACAGACTGGCCCGCCATTGGACCCTGACGGAAAGCACCCACCAGACCGGGGGCCCTGCCCGCTACATGGATTGCGCCCAGACAGGCACCCGGCTGGGCTTCATCACTCCGCTCAGCCATAACTTCTGCGAGGGCTGCAATCGGGTCCGCTTGACCTGCACGGGGACCCTGTATCTTTGCTTGGGGCAGGACGACAGTGCCGATCTCCGCGCCGTTTTAAGGAGTCCAGAAGGCTTAGCCGACCCAAAAGCCGCCCTCGACGCAGCACTGGACGAAGCCATCGGACGCAAACCCGAAGGCCATGATTTCATCATCGACCGGGAGCATGCCAACCCAGCCGTTGAGCGGCATATGAGCACCACTGGCGGCTGACCCCTCCCCCTCTTGCTTGTATTCCCTGGGGACGTCCTGGTTTCCGGGCGCTATACTCTTCCTATCCTGTCTTCCGGTTCGGCCCCAGCAGGCGAACGGACACCTCCGGTAATCCCCTCGGATTCATGCCACGATGAGCGTCCAAAACATCGCCTTTGTCGCCGCAGAGACTCCACGAGCCCAAGAAGCACTGCGGCGCCTGAAGCACAGGTACGGCCATGTCCCACCAGACTCAGCCGACGTCATCGTCGCCCTGGGAGGGGATGGATTCATGTTGGAAACCCTCCATGCCCATATGGAGCGACGCCCTGCAATCTACGGCATGCACCGGGGAACAGTGGGGTTCCTGATGAATGCGTTCCAAGAAAATAATTTACCCGAGCGCCTAGCCGCAGCAACCCCCGTGAAACTGCACCCTCTGGGCATGCGGGCCACGGATATTCATGGGATCACCAAGGAAGCCCTAGCCATCAACGAAGTGGCCATGCTCCGCCAGAGTCGGCAGGCGGCGAAGTTACAGATTCGCGTTGACGGCAAAACCCGACTGGAAGAGATGATCTGCGACGGCGTTCTGGTCTGCACGGCTGCGGGCAGCACGGCCTATAACGCCTCGGCCCATGGACCAATCCTACCCATCGGTTCCAACGTCATGGCCGTGACCCCGATCAGCGCCTTTCGGCCCCGCAGATGGCGCGGCGCTATCCTGCCCGATACGGCCGAGGTGGTGATCGAAGTCAACGAACTGGACAAACGTCCCGTGTCCGTCGCGGCGGATTATACCGAAGTGCGCGACGTGGCCCGGGTTGAGATCAAAGAACGGAGACGCATTTCCCTGACATTGCTGTTCGACCCCGAACACAATCTCGAAGAACGAATCCTCAGCGAACAATTTTCCCCCTGAGGCTGTCTTCGCCCTCTGCCAGCCCCCCCCACGGGACACGACAGCGCCTCGTCTATTTTGGGCGATTGCCCAAGCCCATTTGGGGGCCAATGCCCCCAAACCCCCATTTTTGTTCTTAGCCTGGGCCCTGGGGCCTTTCGGCCAAAAGTAATAGTTTAGGGCCTTTCGGCCCCAGTGGAGGACGGGGCAAAACCCCGTGACGCCCCCCACTGTCGTAGACAGTGCGCCCCCCACTCCTCCTCTCGAACACCCGAGCAAGGGGTGTCTTTTGGCCCCTTATTCGGGAACACCCAACCTGACCTACCTACGGACTGACGCCTTAGCGAATTCCCAGTACAGTTCTCGGGCCTTCGTATAGAAAGGTCCGGGAGCGAAAGCCCGGTCTTCCAGCTTCACACAAGGCCCGACCTTAGAGTAATTGCCGGTACAGAAAATTTCGTCCGCATCAAGAAGTTCCAGGAAACTCACGGCCCGTTCCACGACCTCAACCCCGGCCCCGCGCAGCAGGGCAATGACCCGCTGCCGGGTCAAACCATTCAGGAACGTTCCATTGGGCGCCGGAGTGATGACCCGATTGTCCTTGGCAAAGAACAGGTTGGTATAGGAGAACTCCGCAACGTTCCCCGAGGGATCGAGCATCACACCCGTGTCAAAGCCCTTGGCCTGGGCCGCAGCAACGGCCCGTCCAACGTTGGGATACAGGCAACTGGCCTTGGCTTCCGTGGGGGCCATGTCCCGGGCAGGGCGACGGAAGGGCGTACTGCAAGCGGTGAAGCCCTGCGTCCCATCCGGCATGGGTGCTTCCCAGATGTTCAGCACAAATTTTGTACTATTGGCTTCCGGCGTAATGAACCCCAACTCTCCCCAGATCATGGGGCAGATATACAGGTCGCTCACCTCGGGAAAATGGGTCTTGAAATGACCGATTCCCTCCCAAGCGAGGTCAGCGATTTCCGCCCCGGTCAGGCAGGGGTTTAGACCCATTAAGCGAGCGGACAGGATGACACGCTCACAATGAGGTTCCAAATCCGGCGCCATGCCATCGAAATAGCGCGCTCCGTCAAAAACCGTGGAGGCCATCCACAGACCATGAGTGCTGGGGCCAGCAATCGCGGGGTTGCCTTCGTGCCACTCTCCATCCACATAGACTAGAGACTTACGACTATCCTTCGCGGCGCCATGGAGCGACATGGTCCGTATCTCCCATTATATTTTTCGCGGATGTCCCTAGACGCGGATGTCCCTAGACAAGGACACGGCGTGATCCGCCAGGGTTTGATGATCAGGCTCCGGATCACAATCCACCGCTGGGGGAAGCGGAACGGAGCTGGAGGAAGAGAGATTAGCCCCGGACAAGCCCCACTGTCCACCCGGCGAGAGTCAGGACCGGTGCAAGGGAGGAATGCAACAAAGCCCCCCTGGTACCGCAGGCGATCCTGGTGTAGGAAATGGACCATGAACGCTCAAGAAATCTATCACATTTGTACCATCTCTGCCTGGAAGTCCGCTGTCATGGCTGGCACCTACGCCGGATCCGACCTGGATCTGCGGGATGGTTTCATTCATTGCTCGGCTGCGGAAACGGTTGAGGAAACGGCTAACCGGTTTTTTTCAGGCCGGGAAGACCTGATCCTTCTGATCATAGACCCCAAACGGGTTTCAGGCCTGTTGAAGTGGGAACCCGCTCCGGACCGAGCAGATATCCTGTTTCCCCATATCTACGGCACCATTCCCCTGGAAGCGGTGACGAGCGCCGTCCCCATGGCCCCCAACCGGGATGGCGTGTTCCGTCTGCCAGACCCCCGGGACGGGATCTTGCCCCTCTAAATCACGATAAAATCAGATGGTTGGAACGGAATGAAGACGGAAAAGCAGTGCCCACTTTTCCTCATTCCGCTCTCAAATGGCCCCCGGCCATTCCATTCTCCTTCTTCTCAGGGAGTCCCCCATGGTCGATTGGTACCCTCTCGCTTGGCCCCTGATCCGCCGCCTGGATCCGGAAAAGGCCCATGGAATGGCTCTATCGGCCCTTGAATCGGGATTGCTCCGGGGTTCTGCCTCTCCGACAGACCCTCGGCTAGAGACCACCCTTTGGGGCCGCCGATTCCCCACCCCCATCGGCTTGGCCGCAGGCTTTGACAAGGACGCCCGGGTTCCCGGCCCGTTGCTCGCCCTAGGTTTTGGCTTTGTCGAGGTGGGCAGCGTCACCCCCAAACCCCAGCCCGGCAACCCCAAGCCCCGCCTGTTCCGGCTGGAAGGTGACAGCGCCGTGATCAATCGCATGGGGTTCAACAATGGGGGAATTGAGGCCATGGCCGAGCGCCTGTCCAAGGCCCGCCCCAGGGGCATTCTCGGGATCAACCTGGGAAAGAACAAGGACACGGAGGACGCGGCAGCCGACTACGAAAAGGGCATCACGCGTCTGGCCCGCTTCGCCGACTATTTGGTGATCAATGTTTCTTCTCCAAACACCCCGGGTCTGCGTGCCCTTCAGGGACGGGGCCCGCTGGAGGCGCTGGTCGATCGCTCCCGCGCCGCCCTGAACGCGGCCATGCCGCAGGAAACCCGCCCCCCTCTGTTGCTGAAGGTCGCCCCCGACCTGACGGAGGAGGACATGGCCGATATCGCGGCTGTGGCTCTGGCCGGAGGCTTGGATGACGGCCTTGATGGCCTCATCTGCACCAACACGACCATTGACCGCCCGGCCAACCTTACCTCCACCCAACGGGGCGAAACGGGGGGACTCTCCGGTGTCCCCCTATTCGCGCCCTCGACTGGGATTCTGCGGCGCATGGCCGAACTGACCGAAGGTCGCCTGCCCTTGGTCGGCGTCGGCGGCGTGGCCTCGGGCCAGGATGCCTATGCGAAGATCCGCGCCGGAGCCAGTCTGGTACAGTTCTATTCTGCCATGGTCTATGGCGGCCCCCATTTGGTGACCCGTATCACCGACGAACTCGCCGATTGCCTGCGGGCCGATGGTTTCACCTCTGTCACCGAAGCCGTTGGCGCCGATTTAACCTGAAGACCATCCCCATCCCCATTCCCTATCCCCCTTTCCCTGTCGACGACCAGAACACGAAGGACTCTTTTCCATGACCGACGCGGCCCAGGCGCCCCTCCATCTCGACGGCCTTTCCCAGATAGCGCGCAACTACGATGGGTTCGTTATTGACCTTTGGGGGGTGATCCACGATGGCGTCACCGCGTATTCCGGTGCGTCGGATACCCTGCTCGCTCTCAAGCGCATGGGCAAACGCACGGTGCTGCTCAGCAATGCCCCTCGCCTGGGACGACTGGTATCCGATTTGATGACCACAATGGGCATCGACCGGGACCTTTATGACGCCATCATGACCTCGGGTGACGCGGTGAACCTGGAACTGCTGGGGCGGAAGGATCCCTTCTTCGCCGAGTTGGGTGACACCTGCTACTTGATTGGTCCGGACCGGGATGTGAACGTCCTGGAGGGTACGGGCGTGACCCCTGTACGAGACCCCAAACAGGCCAGTTTCGCCCTCTGTTCAGGGCCACGGAACTTCTCCGACGGGTTGGACGTCTACCGGTCGGAACTGGAGGCCTGTGCCACAGAAACACTCCCCATGATCTGCTCCAATCCCGATATGGAGGTGATGCGCAATGGTCAGCGCGTGATTTGCGCCGGAGCTCTCGCCGCCGTCTATCAGCAGGACTTGGGTCAAACCGTCGTCTTCCGGGGCAAGCCCGACCCCGCAATTTATCGACTGGCGATCGAAAAGCTCGGCTTGCGAACTGGGGCGCGGGTGGCTGCGATCGGGGATGGACTGCACACGGATATGCCCGGTGCCAAGGCTGCAGGACTTGATGGGGTGTTCGTAACCGGTGGCTTGAACGCTGCCCCGCTTGGTGTGGCCCATGGCGAAAAGGCAGAACCAGAAGCAATCGACGCCCTGCTTGCCGACCACAAGGCCACCCCAGTTGCCACCATACCCGGCTTTCTTTGGTAAAGCCTTTCCAGGTCTAGAGTATTCCGAGATCAAGTTGGATTGCTTCGCGACCAAACTTGATCTCGGAATACTCTAGCAGTGTGTCTGAGAATTTTTTCTGGGACTTTGCTGTCGGCATGGTCTGAAGGAGGGCAAGGGGCGCGGTGCCCCCCTTCAGACCCGGATAAGTCACGCCCTTGTCGGCACACTTCTTAAATAGTGAGTGATAATAGAGAGTTATACCCAGGTGCGGTGAGTTTGCCTCACCGCACCTTGGAAGCGGCCAAGTGGCCGCCGCGCCTTATGGCGCGCAAAAGCCCGCCTGGCGTTTGAACGCAAGAAAAGCGGCGTGGGTTTAAACCCGGAAAAGTCACGGGACCATCGCCCGACCTTAGAAAATATGAATGATAACAGTGAATTAGGTTATCATGGGGGGAGCGTGAAAATTTACAGGGTGTTTTTCGGGAATGCGTTTTTTCGATCACGGCAAAAGGCAGGTTCTCGCAGCCTTTGACCCGGAAAAGTCACGGGACCATCGCCCGACCTTAGAAAATATGAATGATAACAGTGAATTAGGTTATCATGGGGGGAGCGTGAAAATTTACAGGGTGTTTTTCGGGAATGCGTTTTTTCGATCACGGCAAAAGGCAGGTTCTCGCAGCCTTTGACGGAGGTGACATCACCTCGGACGCGGGTGCGGTCCTGTTACGGGAGACGGCGGAGCGCCTGAACCTGTTTTCCCGCATGGCAATCTGTTTTGAGGATCGGCGTGCACAGGATCAGGTCACCCATACATTGCCCAACCTGCTGGCCCAACGGGTCACAGGCATCGCGCTGGGCTACGAGGATCTCACCGATCACGACAGCCTGCGCCACGATCCCCTGCTGAAGCTCCTGGGCGAGGCTGAACTCAAGGGAAACGAACCCCTCAAATCC
>NZ_JBLAVB010000032.1:0-26172 GCF_047263945.1 Rhodospirillum sp. A1_3_36
CACTCAATGTGCCCAAAAACATCACGCTCTTGCCTCTGCCGCCATACGCTCCCGAATTAAACCCCATCGAAAACGTCTGGGCTTATCTACGCGCCAACAAACTCGCCATCTCCGTTTTTGACACCTACGACGAAATCGTCGAGCGATGCTGCGAGGGATGGAACTTCTTCGCAAACGATCAGAAAGCCGTCCGATCAATCACATCAAGGCAATATGCAAAAGCGGTCATCAGTTAGGGCCGCTGGTATAAGCTATTGTATATACACAATATTCCCCCTCTAATTTAATCATTTTAGCCCATGTCCATCTGGTCGCCATATGGTAGAGTGCACATGCATCTATAGTAGTATGTAATGATTTCAATGATTTAGCATGTGCACCATTTCTGCGTAGCAGAAACACACATTCCCGAGGCTTAACTTTTCATCCCCCTATGGGGGGATGGTCCTCCTTTTTCCCAAACTCGGTCACCATGACAGTGTCCGTCGGGCGCGGTGCCGTTCTAACCAAGCTTTTTCCGTTATCCGCATCTGGAGCGGCTGGCGGGTTAACTGGAAACTAAAGAAGGGGGCTCGTGGCCCCCGCGTTAATGGATCTCCGAATAATGACCGGAGTTTGGTTGGCCTGAGTCCCCGTGCGTCAAAGCAGCTTATAAAGCACAAATATCACGACCGCCCAGAAAACCAGGGAGTACCAAACCTCGGCGACGACATGCCCTTTCTGCCGGGCGGAAACCAACACCCGCCCCTTAGAGGGGAAGAGGTATTCCAGCCACAGAAACAGTTGACCGGGCGCGCGGAATAACAGCCAGAATAAACCCCGCTTGTCCTCGACCGCATCGTATTGTTCGTCCAGGAAATCCGCTTTCACCTGCCTCAGGGTTTTCGGTTTTTGGCGAGGGGCCATTTAATCTCTCCACGATATTAATGGGTTGAATATTCCCGGGAGGCCCGAGAATTTCCCGGGCGGGCGCGCGATCTTTTTTATTGGTGGGTTGCTTTCATCATGACGGCGGCCTGTCCGAGGAGGAAACAAGCGGATTTCATTTCGTCCCTCGAGAGGTAGCGGCCATTCATGGCCACCTTGGTCAAGGCCCCGCAGCGTTGTCCCGGACAGAAAGGCGGCCCCTCGGTTTGCTCGAACACATATCGAAGGTCGTCCGCATTCCCTATCACCGGATCATGTCTCACAACGGCATAGAGAAATGCGTTGGGGCCGATGAGACTCCAATCGCCGCCCTGAGGCAGTTGGGCCAGAAATTCCACCTGGGGAAAGGGAACGCCATTGCAAAGGAAGGTGTCCACCCGGAGATCCTCGGGCACGCTTCGGGGCCAAGGGCGTTCGGTCTGTTGGACGTTCTGGGTTTGGGGCGCCGGGGGAAACTGCGCGTCCCACTCCTCGCGGGTCATTCCTTCCCGAGCAAGGCATTCACTCAAGAGCTGGCGACCGAAGGCGTCGCTATCCGGAGAGGGAACACGACATTTGATGTCGGCACTGGCTTGGGAGGCCCAAAAAACCACGGCAGCCATGGTAACGGTGAGACCGAGCACACGCATCCATTAATCCTTTCTACAAGAGAGCGGAATGTGGCGAGAAAATGCGGATCTCTCCACTAAGGCCTGAGTTTTACTACGGGTCGCGTCGAGAGAAAAGAAAAAAGAGATTTAGTTTCATTCGGTTCCGCCGAGATTTTGCCGGAGTGAAATTGCGTGTATGGATAGACACGAGGATAACCGACTCAAAACTGACAAGGTCCGCGCGGCGCCCAAAAAGAGGGGCGCGCGGACAAATTCCGCCGTGACCACAAGCCCGGAAATTCGGCACAAAATAAGGGACGCGGTGTTAGCCCGCGCCGAAAGACAGCGCACCGAAGCCAAGGTCCATGAGACCCGTGAGCTGAAGCGCAAATTCGGCAAGCACATTCAAGCCTTGCGTAAGAAAGCTGGCCTAACCCAAGAGGGATTGGCCGAAGCCATCGGAAAGTCCGTTGATCAAATGGGCAATATCGAGCGCGGCGCCACGGCGACCCGTCTAGATACCGCTCAGGCCTTGGCGGACTTTCTCGGCGTTTCCTTGTCCGATCTTTTTTCTTTTGAAGAGCGCGGCGTCTCCGAAAGCCCTCGGGACGCATTAATCGCTGATCTCGCGGATTTGCTTCAGGATGAGGACGAGGCGACGATCCGAGCCATTATGAAAACGATTAAAGTTTTATTGGACGACTTCGTGGTACGTGAGGCCGATTAAAAAAATATAAGTAGGCAGTTTACGTGCTGGCGGTCCGGCTGTTCATGGGATGGCGCGGGAGCGATACGGACGCTTCGCCCGGTCGCTCCCGCGCTATTTAGGGTTCTTTCGTTATTCGTCCTGACAGATATACCGCGCCCATTGATTCATGAGCTCGCGGCGCTTCTCGAATAAGTCACCCCGTTGATAGGCCGCAACGACCTTATCGCGCGGCGTATGGGCAAGGGCCAATTCCGCGATCTCAAATGAGTAGGAGGTCTTTTCCGCGATCCAGGTCCGGAAGGTCGCGCGAAACCCGTGGGGGACGCCCGTCACCTTTATCCGTTCCATGGTTTTGCGCATGGTCATGTTGGAAAGCGGGGCGTCACCCCGCCCGGGAAAAACATAATTGCCGACGCGGATGGTCGCCATCTTTCTTAAAAGCGCGAGGGCTGGGTCGGAAAGCGGCACCCTATGGTCTCGATTGGCCTTCATCCGGCAGGCGGGTACAAGCCACGCTTTTTCCTTCAAATCAAATTCGTCCCATGTCGCGTGCAAGATTTCACCCGACCGTCCAGCGGTGAGGATGACCAACTCCAAGGCGCGCGCTCCCATGCCATCGGCGGCTTGCAAGCGAGGCCAGAATTCCGGCATGTCCGCATAGGGGACCGAGGCGTGGTGTCGATCCTTGGTGAGTTTCCCCTTGGCGGGAAAAATCTGGCTGAGGGTTCCTTTCCATCGGGCCGGATTATCTCCTGAACGCCAGCCAAGGGCAGTCGCGGTATCAAGAACCGCTTCAATCCGTCCGCGCACGCGATCCGCTGTCTCTGTCTTCGTTGCCCAGATGGGTTTAAGGATGTCCAGAATATCCTGGACGCCAATATCTCCGACGTCCCGGTCCCCGATCATGGGAAAAGCATAGGTCTCCAGCGTCGCGGTCCACTGTCCCGCATGCTTGGCGTTTTTCCAAGCGGGCCGCCTCTGCTCGATGGTCTGATAAGCCACGTCCCGAAATGTCCTGACGGTTGGAGCAACGGAATTATTCTGGAGCTTTCTCTCTTCAATGGGGTTTTTGCCGTCCCGGACCAGAGCCCGAGCCTCGGCGCATTTTTCTCGTGCCTTGGCCAATCCCACTCCGGGGAAAGAGCCGAGCCCCATGTCTCGACGTTTCTTATTTAGGGAAAAGCGATAGATCCAGCTTTTCGCCCCCTTGGCGGTGACCTGGAGATATAGGCCATCGCCGTCGGCGTGGTAGCCGGGCTCGCTCTTGGCCTCGACCTCGCGCGCGGTGAGAATTCGGATATGTCTCGACATGGCGGTCGTCCTGAAAAGTGATGGGTAGACGAAGATCCAATTCTTCGTATCCATCACTTTACCCACCCGCAAGATGGGGGCCGGTGTAGATCCCAGTGGACGACGAAAGACACAGAAACCCATTAAATCCCAATTAAATCAGGATCTTATGGACTTCCGTGGACGTCGAGAGAAAAGATATTGGCGGATGGGGTGGGATTCGAACCCACGATACGCTTTTGACGTATACACACTTTCCAGGCGTGCGCCTTCGACCACTCGGCCACCCATCCACCGTGATTTCCGTTAGATCTTGGAAATCAGAGGGGCTCGTTCCCGTTCCCCTGTCAGGACGCGCAAAATAGCGACTCATTCCCGAATGCGCAATAGTCTTTTTTCATCCATTTTTTTGAGCCCTAAAATGAAATTCGTTGCAACTCAAGTGGGTTAGGGGCAGACTCTTTCTTCTCTCGTCCAAAAAACTGTATAACTGATTGGAAAGTCAATGATATTTGGACGCCTCATTGGGTGGGTTCTTCTCACCGTAGCCATTCTTATCGCTTCAGGCGAAGCGGTTCTCGCGCTTGGAACAGGATCCTATGAGGGGTTGGCGACGCGGGAAGTTTGGACTCTCATCGCCGGAGACCCGACGGTTAGTCAAAGCGCGGGCGACATGGCATCGCGCCTGATCTCGGATATCCTCGATTGGCCTGCTTGGACCGTCATCGGTTTTGTCGGATTGAGTTTGGCGGTGATCTGTCGTTCGCCAAAGCGACGCCGTGTCGGCTGTCGTGAACGCTCCTACGGCTGACACCTTTTCGCAGCTTTATCACCGAGCCAAGGGACTGCCTTGACCAGGGGGCTGTGGCTTGCTTCTGCCCTCGCCTCGAAAGGGGGCGTGATTGCTATAGGGGAAGGCGGTCCGATGCACTCGTTAAATACAGCCCTGCAATCAGATGACACAGGGCTTCCGGCTCCGATGGGACGGATTTAAAGCGCAATTCGACCGAGGATAGTAAGTCACGGAATGCCGCTTCGTCCGGCTCAATAACCTGTAATGCCCTTCCCTTAAAAAGGGGAGAACTCGGCAACCAGGATTCCAGATGCATCGACTGGGCATGCTCCAATTCCCGCTCCTCGACGAGGATTTCATCGCGCGCCGACTCCATGGCATTTTTAGACCCTTCCAAGACACGGATCACCCGACGACCCTGTCGTAGCAAGAAACCGGAGAGTCCAAGACGCATGGCGCGGTCTCGCTCAGAGGAGCGAAAGAAGGTCCAAATGTCCTCCAGTCGATATCCCAGTAATTGGGTGTCGAATAGGGTTTGTACGATCGCGGCAGGTTGCCCAATCTTGCTTCCAGAGAGGGGCCGGTGGGGCTCGCGGTGAGGGGCCAGATCATTCCGTCCGCCCCGGTTATATCCGTGGTCCATTATCGACAATTCCTTTCAGCTCCAAACCTGTTGAACTGTAGGCCTGTCTCTAGACTAAGGCTGTGCGCTATACTCGGATATTGGGGGATTTCCGCAGGAGGCCACCTTTGTTGGGGCCATATGCCAAGGTGCGTGGGCGGCGGGTCATAAGGAGCCGATGCGTCCGATGCGTCCGATGCGGCTATGGACTCGGTTCCGCCAGGGTACACGAGAGGGATATTTTCCCGTCACGGGGCTTTGCACCGTTCCCCACTGGGGCCGAAAGGCCCCAGACCCCGGGCACTTATTGGCCGAAAGGCCCCGGACCCCAGGCACTCTAAAATTTATAAGATCAGAGTGAAACGGGGCCAGCTTGACTCAAGCTGATCCCGTTTCACTCTAGAAAAAATAGGGGTTTTGGGACATTTGCCCCAAATGGGCTTGGGCAATCGCCAAAAAACCAAGATGCTGTCGTGCGCCGTGACGTTCTGCATCCTTTCTCTTACAAATTGCAGTGGCGCAATCTCATCACGGCGGATCTGTTACCCGTCCTTGCGGATGTGATCCAGGAAACCACCGACTTGGTCCTGTAGATCTGAGGCTTGCTTGCTGAGGGCCTGGGCGGCGGCCAAAACCTGACCTGCCGCTGAACCGGTTTCCTCTGCAGCCTGAGTGACTTCGTTGATGGTGCCGCTGGCCTGTTGGGTGCCCGCAGCGGCCCGTTGGGTGCTTTCCGCGATGCCCCGTGTTGCCACGTCCTGTTGCTCGATGGCAGCAGAAACCGTAGTGGAGATCCGGTCGATCTGGCTGATCACATCGACAATGGAGGAAATAGCCTGCACGGCTTCCGCCGTGGCTTGCTGGACACCGCCGATTTGTTTGCCGATCTCGTCCGTTGCCCGGCTGGTTTGGTTGGCAAGGTTTTTGACCTCGCCCGCCACCACGGCGAAGCCTTTGCCCGCGTCCCCGGCCCGGGCCGCTTCGATGGTCGCGTTCAGCGCCAGAAGGTTGGTTTGGTCGGCGATATTGGTGATCAGGGCCACCACTTCACCGATCCGTTCCGCTGCATCGCGCAGATCACCGACTTGAGCGCTGGCCTTGGTGGCCCGTTCCACAGCTTCCCTGGAAATGGTGGAAGATTGGTGGATCTGCTGACTGATGGCGCTGATGGAGGTGTTCAGTTCCTCGGCGTTCGCTGCTACGGATTCCACTTCTCGGGTGGCGTCGGCGGTGACGGTTGACACTTCTCCCGCGCGGCGGGTTGTGGTTTCCGCATTGGCGGTCATGGCCCGTGCGGTATTTTCCATTTGGCCAGCGGACGACCCGATCACGTTAATGGCGCCGGAGACGCTGCTTTCCAGATCGTCGGCCAGACTGCGGATCGCTGCGCGCCGTTCGTCCTGTCCGCGCCGCTCGGACTCCGCCTGCTCTTTGCGCAGGCGTTCCATCTTTTGGCTGTATTCCTTGAAGACCTGCGCGGCGTGCGCCATGGCGCCGATTTCATCTCCTCGGCCCAGGCTGGGGATTTCCGTTGTCGAATCCCCCTCGGACAGACGTTGCAGGGCTTTGGTCATGCTCGCCAGGGGCTGGCTGATGCCGTGGCCGATGAAGGCGGCCAGACCCAAACCCAGAAGCAGGATGATCAAGTTCGACCCAATCACCAGATTGCCCGCAGCGCGCAGGCTTTGGCTGGTGGAGGTTCGAATCGTCCGCTGTTCGGCAAGGGCGGAGTCTTTGGCCTGCTCGGAATCCTTGGTGATGCGGGTTCCCGCTTCCGTCAGGGCGTCCTCAAGGGACTCGATTTCACCCAGGATCCCCGACAGCGTGTTCAGGCTGTCTTCGTATTGGGCATAAAGGTCTTCCACGGCTTCAGAATTGGGGATCTGCCCCAGGTTCTCCGTTACAATGAACAGGGATTCCCAGATGGTGGCGAACTGCTCGTCGGAGTGGTTCTGCAGGTAGGTGCTTGTTGCGATTCGTGCCTCAAGCACGGCCTCCACGACCTTGGCGGCATGGCCAGCGGCGGGCAGGTTGAAGTCCTCAATGGCGGTCTCCCGGGCTTCGGATGCCCAGGCAACCAAGCCTTCGGCTGCGGGAAGCATGGATGTCTCGACCAGATCGACTTGTTGGGAGACGAGGGCAAGGGCTGGTTCCAAGGCCTTTTCATGGGCGGCATAGGCTTTGGCGACCCGGTCGGCGAAGGCTTCCTCGGGCGTGCCGGAGACGGTCAGCTGAAAGGCCATAATGGCTTCGCTGACGTCCCGTTGACCCGCGCGGAGCGCGGCGAGCTCTCCCGGATCGGCGGTTTCAAGATAGCTGGTCACTTCCTCGGCAAAGGCCTGAACGCGGCTGTTCAGTTGCTGGGCACTTTGGGCGACATCGGAAGAGTCGGAGAACTCGTCGAATTGCGCGTTGGAACTTGCGAAGATGCTGTAGGATACGACTCCCACGCCCCCCATGAGGACGAGAACAAGAAAAAAGCCAGCATATAGACGAACTTTGATGGATATGTTTTTCAAGATCGGCCCTTTCCCGAAATCCCGCCCTCACTCATTTGTCTGCGATATGCCCTGATTTTTATTTGGGCGTTGGCGGCAACGACCCCTTGTTACGGCCACCTCTGTGGACGCCTGGGTTTGTCACGAAAAGCTACATTAGAGGTTGTGGTTTTCTTTTCGTGCTGGCCTTATGATAAAGCAAAACTACAGGAAAAAGACGGTAACTTCCATAGCTTGCTGAGGCAGCGCACCATTCTGAGCGGGGAAAAGAACCTCTGGCGCTTTCAAGTCTTTGGCTTGTTTCGCGTCCGGTTGCACTGAGGACCGCTCCTGTCGAAGGGTATACGACCAGGAGGGATGGACTCGTTCGATTGCATCAGAGTTGGACGGATTCTCGCGTGTATTCGTCCGACTGTTAACGAAGAGCATCTGAAGCCGCTAGAGGTACCACCAGATGGGTTAAAGGATTGCACCCGGTCCGGACTTCTGTCCTGTTCGTGCGGGGGGATGTTTTTCTGTCAACGGAGGTTTAGAGTATCGAGCGGAAAAGTGAGAACCGATTTTCCGCTCGATACTCTCTGGCCCCGTTTCACTCTATTTATATAGATTTTAGAGAGCTCCGAGATCAAATCGGGCCACTTCTTGGCCCGATTTGATCTCGAAGGCACTCTAATACGCCAGTTCGGTGAAGACGGGATCGATATCGCCGTTCCAGCGGGCCAAATAGGCGTCAAGCAGGTCTTCTGCCTGGGTGCGGCCTGATTCCGCGATGGTCCATAGGGGGTCAAGGAAGCCCGTTTCGTCTCGCCCCTTGCTGTTCAGACGTTTGCGGGCAGTCAGACCCGCATGGGCGATCTCAAGGACCCGGAGGGCAATTTCGCGCAGGGTTTTGTCCCGGAACGGGGTTTTCAGGCCCATGCGGGGGACTTGGGCGCGGAGGGCGGCATGCTCCTCGGCGGTCCAGTCCTTGACCAGATCCCAGGCAGCGTCCAGGCAGGCACCGTCATACAGCAGTCCGACCCAGAAGGCCGGAAGGGCGCAAAGCCGGTGCCAGGGGCCACCATCGGCGCCCCGCATTTCCAGGTAGCGCTTCAGGCGGACCTCGGGGAAGGCAACGGTCAGGTGGTCGGCCCAATCCTTTTCGGTGGGCAACTCACCGGGTAGGGCGGGAAGCTTGCCGTCCATGAAGTCCCGGAAGGATTGGCCCGCCGCGTCGATGTATTTGCCGTCGCGGTAGACGAAGTACATGGGCACGTCGAGCATGTAATCGACATAGCGTTCGTAGCCCATGCCGTCTTCGAAGACGAAGGGGATGATGCCCGTGCGCGCGGGGTCCGTATCGGTCCAGATGTGGCTACGGTAAGAAAGGAAGCCGCTGGGCTTGCCCTCGACGAAGGGACTGTTGGCCCAAAGGGCCGTGGCCAAGGGTTGCAGGGCCAGGGAAACACGGAATTTCTTCACCATGTCCGCCTCGTCCAGGAAATCCAGATTGGTTTGGACAGTGCAGGTGCGGATCATCATGTCGATGCCCAAGCTGCCCACCCTGGGCATATGGTCGCGCATGATCTTATAGCGTCCTTTGGGCATCCACTGGCAATCCTCCCGGCGCCATTTGGGATTGAAGCCCATACCCATGAAGGCGATGCCCATTTCTCCGGCGACGATCTTCAGGTTCTTATGGTGGACGGAAACCTCGCGGCAGGTCTCGTGGACGGTTTCCAGGGCGGCCCCGGACAGCTCAATCTGCCCACCGGGTTCCAGTGTCACCGAGCCCATGGAGTCGCAGGTCAAGGCGATGATGTTGCCGTCTTCGTAGACGGGTTGCCATCCGAAGCGGGTCAGGCCCTCCAACAGGGCGCGGACTCCCTTGTCGCCCTCGTAGGGCAAGGGGCGGCCATCGGCGATGGTGAACGCGAATTTCTCGTGCTCGGTGCCAATGCGCCAGTCTTCCTTGGGGCGGCCGCCCCCGGCGATATAGGCGACCAGATCGTCTCGGGTCAGGCGGGTCTCGGTGCCCAGGGTCGCGGAATCCATCATCGGCTCGGGTCCATCAAAGAGGGAAGGCGTGGTCCCTGACGGGACCGACTGCGAAAGATCCACATATCGGGTGCGGATATGGAAAAGGGAAGTGCGACCATGGGCTCAATTCGTGCGCGGCTCAAGTCTCGGAGAATTCAGGTCACCGACCGCCAGTCCCCCGCCACGGCCTGCCAAACGGAGAGCGCGGCGGCGACGGCTGTTTCCGCCCGTAGAATACGGGGACCCAGGGAGAGGGGGGAAAAAAGGGGTAGAGCAGCGAGGGCCTCCAGGTCCGATTGGGCCAGCCCCCCTTCCGGCCCCACCAGGATCCCGGCGGGGTCTCCGGCCCTTTCGGCGAAGACCTCGGCAGCAGGGCGGGCGTTCTGGCGTTCGGCCATGACGAACAGGCGTCGATTGGCGGGCCAGTCGGCGAGCACCGCATCCAGGGGGCGGGCCTCTGCCACTTCGGGCAGGGTCAGACGTTCGCATTGCTCGGAGGCTTCGATGACCTGGGCGCGGAGGCGGTCGGTGCGCACCCTTTGGGATTGGGTCCGCCTGGTGAAGATGGGCAGGAGGGCGCTACAGCCCAGTTCCACGGCCTTCTGCACCACATAGTCGGTGGCGTCTTTCTTCAAGGGGGCGAAAAGCAGCCAGGGCCCGGTCTCTTCCACCTGGGGGCGCAGGAGGTCTTGTGGCAGGACTTCTCCCGCCGATTTGGACAGGGCGGAGATCTCCCCGGCCCATTCCCCATCGCAGCCATTGAACAGGCTCACCCGGTCGCCAGGGGATAGGCGCAGCACCCCGCGCAGGTAATGGGCTTGGCCGTCTTCCAACGGGGCCGGTTGTCCCTCGACCAGGGGGGCGGTCACGTATAGGCGATGACGGGGGGGGGCTGGAGCGGGGGAAGAGTGGGAAGGCGAGGTCACCGGCAAAATCCCATGTTGTTCGGCAAGGGGCGACACCATACTGTACGGAGCCAGCGCTTGGTCCCGTTGACATTGCCTGGAATCGCATTGGATTCAAGTCATGTTGCGGGACTTTCGGTCGGGAATACCTTCAGCCCCCATGGAAACGGAGCCATGAGTCAGACAAATCAAACGACCGCGACCCTGGTCGGGGATATGCCCCAGGGTGGCTGGGTTGACCGGTTCGCGCCCATTCCGGTGCGCCCCTATCTTAAGCTGATGCGCCTGGACCGGCCCATCGGAACCTGGCTGCTGCTGTTTCCCTGCTGGTGGAGTCTGGCCATGGCCAGCGACGGCTGGCCGGATTTGTGGCTGATGGCTCTGTTCGCGGTGGGGGCGCTGGTCATGCGGGGGGCGGGGTGCACTTTCAATGACATCGTAGATCGGGATTTCGACGCCAAGGTTGCGCGCACAGCCACCCGGCCCATTGCCAGTGGCGCCGTCAGCCGCAAAGGTGCGGCCCTGTTCCTGGGGGCGCAACTGCTGGTCGGCCTGGGGATTTTGCTGAGTCTGAATGGCTTTACCATCGGGCTTGGCGTGGCTTCTTTGGCGTTGGTGGGGATTTATCCCTTCATGAAGCGGATCACCTATTGGCCCCAGGCCTGGTTGGGTCTGACTTTTACCTATGGCGCGTTGATGGGCTGGGCCTCGGTGGCGGGAAGCCTATCACTGGCCCCGGTTCTGCTCTACGCCGGGTGCTTCTTTTGGACCCTTCATTACGATACGGTTTATGCCCATCAGGATAAGGAAGACGACGCCCTGGTCGGGGTCAAATCCTCGGCCCTGGCACTGGGGGAGCGTACGAAGCCCGCTCTCGGTGTCTTTTCCCTGGCCATGGTTCTGCTGGTTGGTCTGAGTGGCTGGAATGCCGGGCTCGCTTGGCCTTTCTGGTGTGGTCTGGTCCTGATGGCCGCCCATTTGGCATGGCAGATCCGGCGGGTGGATATCGATCATCCCGCCCGCTGTCTCACTATTTTCAGGAGCAACCGATTCGTTGGCTGGATCTTGCTCTTCTCTATTATCGCCGGGAGGGCGCCCCTTGGTCTCTGACCCCCGTTACAGAACATTCCTGGAGACCAATACGGCGGAAGCCCGTCCCCCCTTGGTGCCGGAAATCCGGCTGCGTCTTGCGACGGAAATTACGCCGCTTTGGCAGGCCACGGAAATTGTCCTGGAGAAGGAAGGTGTGCCCCCGCCCTTCTGGGCTTTCTGTTGGGCCGGAGGGCAGGCGCTGGCCCGCCACGTGCTTGACCATCCGGAAACGGTGCGCGGTCGGCGGGTGTTGGACTTCGCTGCAGGCTGCGGTGTTTGCGGTATTGCCGCAGCCCTGGCCGGAGCCAAGGCCGTGGAGGGCAACGAGATCGATCCCGTGGCCATGGAGGCCATGTCGATGAACGCCGCGTTGAACGGTGTGGATCTCCTCCCCCAGGAAGGGGATGTGGTGGGGAGTCTGGATCGGGTATGGGATGTGGTGCTGGCCGGGGATGTCTGCTACGAAAAACCTTTGGCCGAGCGGGTCATCCCCTGGATGAGAGCTCTGGCAGCCCGTGGTACGCGGGTGTTGATCGCCGATCCGGGTCGGAGCTATCTGCCCAGCCAAGGGCTGTCTGCCCTGGCCACCTATTCTGTTCCCGTGAGCCGGGAACTGGAAGACCGGGATATCCGCGAGACCACGGTTTACGCCCTGCTGCCTTGAGGGGGCAGCTCTCCTCCTTTGTGGCCGTGGTTTTTATTTCGGCCTCAGCAGCGGGGTTATTCGGCGGCATTGACCTTGGGCCTCAGGCCAACGTAGCGGGAGATATCCACCTCGTCCACCTGTTCGGGGCGCAGGTGGGTCTCCCCATATTCCCGATAGACCCCACTGGTCAGAAACAGGTCGAACAGGTCGCCATCGATATGGCTGTCCAGGACCATCTTGGACAGGATGTCGATGGCTTGGGACAGGGTTTTGGGCGTTTTGTAGGGCCGGTCTGCGGCGGTCAGGGCCTCGAAAATATCAGCAATGGCCATCACCCGGGCGGGGATAGACAGCTTTTCGGGGGGAAGGCGCCGGGGATAGCCGGTCCCATCCATCTTTTCATGGTGGTTGCCAGCGATTTCCGGCATGCGGCGCAATTGGCGGGGCAGGGGCAGGCTGTCGAGCATGATGATGGTCTGCACAATATGCTCGTTGATCTTGAACCGCTCCTCTTCGGTCAAGGTCCCGCGGCGGATGGACAGGTTGTGGAGTTCACCGAAATTGTAGGTGTTGTCCGGGATTTCCATGTCGAAACCCCAGTGGTTTTGGGGGTCGTCCTTGCGCACGGGGGGTTTGCGATTTCCCCAGGGAATCACGTGCTCTGGCCGGTCGGCCAGCAGCTTTTCCACATTGGGGGTGGGAGCCGGGGGGATATCCTTCAGCCGGTCCTCTTCCCCCCGGGACAGGCCCAGGCGGTCGTCGAAATTGCGGGTCCATTCGGTCTCGGCGATCACGTATAGACGATCGACATTTTCCTGGTCCATGAACTCGCCGCCGATATTGGTTTGGGCGACGAAGGCGAAATCGTCCTGCAACTGAGCGCGTTTCCTTTCCATTTCCGCAGTCAGTGTTTCGCGATCCCCCCCGTCGATAATCTTCCGAAGGCAGTCAATTTCCGCGTCGCGCCACAGGATCTCGAAACGGGTTCGGATTTCGTGGATCCGGTTATAGATGGTCTCGAGTTTGGTGGCCTTGTCGACCACGTATTCTGGGCTGGTGATCTTGCCGCAATCATGCAGCCAACTCGCCAGTTCGAATTCGTAGATCTCTTCGTCCGTCATGGTGAAATCGGCGAAGGGGCCCCAACTGCATGCCCTGGCCTCGCGGGCCAACATCTGGGCCATTTCCGGAACCCGGTCGCAATGTCCGCTGGTATAGGGCGACTTGGCGTCGATGGCCCCGGCCAGCAGCTTGATCAGGCTGTCCAGCATGCGCCGCTGGGAGGCGATCAGTTCCTGGTTATCAATGGCGATGGCTGCCTGACTGGCCAGGGCCTCGATGATCTGTTGGAGTTCGAAGTCAAAGGGGATGACGATGTTGCCGTCGTCCCGGGCGTTGATCAATTGCAGGACGCCGATCACCTCGTCCTTGTGGTTGCGCAAGGGAATGGTGAGAAAGGACTTGGACCGGTACCCTGTGGTCTCGTCGAATTTTTTAGTGCCGGAAAAGTCATAGTCTTCGGCCTTGTAAGCGTCGGGTATGTTGATGGTTCGTCGATCCACAACGGCTGCGGTGCAGACATTGTTGAAGTTTGGTTCCCCGGTCACCGGGTCGATGATATTGAGGGGAGGGAAGGGAATGGGTTTCCCGGTCGTGCCCCCCAGGGCGATATCCAAGGTATCGTTTCGAACAATGGCGAAGTGCAGACGCTTTTCCTGGTCGCCGAGATACAGAGTCCCCCCGTCGGCATTGGCCAGGGACTTGGCTTCCAGTAGAATCTTCTCGATCAGGACCTTGTGGTCACGCTCAGAGGACAGGGCAATTCCAGCCTCGATCAACCGGCGCAAGTGGTCTCTTTGTTGGTTGTCCCGGGGTTGGTGCGACGGCGAAGGGGCAGGCCCGCTGCCGGAAGCCTTGATGAACAGGCATTCGCTTTTCCAACTGGGAGCGGGGGTCGTGAATGCGCCCACGCTTCGCATGACCCGCCGCAATGCTGCAGCGGAGCCCTTCACGGTCATTCCCATACTCCTCGTGGCCTCTTGTTCTTGGATCGTGTTACTTGCATGCACTCAATGGTCTGTATGTATGTGGAGTTGAGCTTTGCATTACCCTAGCGGATGCGGACCATATGCGTAAGGGAAAATGGCGAAAACGGGCGACTTTCCCCTTAAGTATACCGATTTGAAGTCCACCGAGTGGGGCGGTGGGTTTCAGCTTTTTCCAATATGTTTCTCCGGAGAAGAGAATGTCATTTGACAGTTTAAGAGATTTTATTTTGCAGCTGGAGCGTGAAGGTCAACTGGTCCGTGTTTCCGCGCCCGTCTCTCCGATCCTGGAAATGACGGAGATCCAGACCCGCCTTCTGGCGGAAGGAGGGCCCGCCGTCCTGTTCGAGACAGTCCGGCGAGAGGATGGCTCCCCCTATGGGATGCCGGTCCTGGTCAACCTGTTTGGCACGGTGGAGCGGGTGGCTTTTGGCATGGATCGGACGCCGGACCAATTGCGTGCGGTCGGCGAGACCCTGGCCTTTCTGAAGCAACCGGAGCCGCCGGGCGGCTGGCGGGAGGCGGTGGGTATGATGCCCCTGCTCAAGACGGTTCTGTCCATGAAACCCAAGACCGTCTCTCGGGCCCCCTGCCAGGAGGTGGTGTTGACGGGGGACGGGGTGGACCTCTCGGCTCTGCCCATCCAAAGCTGTTGGCCCGGGGAGCCCGCGCCCCTGATCACCTGGCCGCTGGTGGTCACGCAAGGGCCGCGCACCCAGGGCAAGGACGCCCGCAAGGAGGATGCCTTCAACCTGGGCATCTATCGCATGCAGGTGACAGGCAAGAATACGACCCTGATGCGTTGGCTGAAACACCGGGGCGGGGCGCAGCACTACCAACGCTGGGCGAAGGAAAAGGCCGAGCCCCTACCCGCAGCGGTGGTGATCGGCGCGGATCCAGGGGTCATCCTCGCGGCGGTGACGCCGGTCCCTGACACCCTGTCTGAATACCAGTTCGCCGGATTGTTGCGGGGCAAAAAGGTGGAACTGGTGGACTGCAAGACCGTGCCCCTGAAAGTGCCTGCGACGGCGGAGATCGTCCTGGAGGGTCATGTGATGCTCGATGAGTTCGGCGACGAAGGCCCCTATGGCGATCACACGGGCTATTACAATTCCGTGGAGCAATTCCCGGTCTTCCGGATCTCGGCCATCACCATGCGGAAAAACCCGATCTACCTGTCGACCTTCACCGGTCGTCCTCCCGACGAACCGAGTGTCCTGGGCGAGGCTCTGAACGAGGTTTTCATCCCCCTGTTGACCCAGCAGTTTCCAGAGATCGTCGATTTCTGGCTTCCGCCCGAGGGCTGTTCCTATCGGATCGCTGTCGTGAGCATGCGCAAAGCCTATGCGGGCCATGCCAAGCGGGTGATGATGGGGGTCTGGTCCTTCCTGCGGCAGTTCATGTACACCAAATTCGTGATCGTGGTGGACGACGATATCAATTGCCGGGATTGGAAGGATGTGATGTGGGCGATTTCGACCCGCATGGATCCGGTGCGCGACATCACCACGGTGACCGACACGCCCATCGACTATCTGGATTTTGCCAGCCCTGAAAGCGGTCTGGGCGGTAAGATCGGGCTGGATGCGACCAACAAACTGCCCCCGGAAACCCACCGGGAATGGGGCGAGAAACTGCGCATGGATCAGGATGTGATCGACAGGGTCTCCCGGGACTGGGCGCTTTATGGCCTGCCTGGGAGTGGAAAACCCATCTGGAAGTGAGGGCCGTTCTGGCCCATGTTACGTCTACCTCGCCCTATCGGGCCTTTGGGCTCGGACACTGTCGTATTTTTGGAGTTTCCGTTTCATGACCGATCTCGCCAAGACCGCCGCCGATGCCTTGACCCTGCTGGAGGACCTGGTGGCCAAGGCCACCAAGGCGGGGGCCACCGCTGCGGATGCGGTTCTGGTGGATGGGGCCTCCGTCTCCATCGCTCACCGCATGGGCCAGCTCGAGAAGTTGGAGCGGGCCGAAGGGGGGGATATCGGGCTGCGCGTGCTCATTGGCGGGCGGCAGGCGCTGGTCTCTTCCGGGGATCGCAGCTCTGCAGGCATGGATGCCCTGGTGGCGCGTGCGGTGGCCATGGCCAAGGCCGTGCCCGAGGATCCCTATGCCGGTCTCGCCGACCCCGCCCAGCTCGCCAAGGACCTGCCGAACATCGATTGTTTCGATCCCCAGGAGCCCTCGCCGGAGGTGTTGACCGAGCTGGTCCGTACCATGGAAGACGAAGCCCGCGCCCAGCCCGGAGTCACCAATTCCGAGGGGGCGGAGGCCTCCTGGGGCCTGTCCACTGTTGCGCTCGTGGGATCCAACGGCTTTTCACACGCCTATCACTCCAGCCATTCCAGCATTGGAGTGGCCGTGGTGGCGGGGGATGGCGAGACGGGGATGGAAAGCGATTACGATTACTCCTCTGCCGTCTATTTCTCCGACCTGCGTGACGCCTTGGAGATCGGTCGGGAGGCCGGGCGGCGGGCTGCCCGTCGAGTGGGCGCCAAACGGATTGCCACGGGCCGGATCCCCGTCGTCTTCGATCCCCGCGTCGCCCGGGGTCTGATCGGCCATGCCATCGGGGCCATCAATGGCGGCGGCATCGCTCGCGGAACCTCCTTCCTGAAGGACTTTATGGACAAGCCGGTCTTCGGTCCGGGGGTGACGATCATCGAAGACCCCCACCGCGCCCGGGGCATGCGCTCCAAGCCCTGCGATGCGGAAGGACTGGCCAATAAGCGCCGCGCTTTGTTCGATAAGGGGGTGTTGACCTCCTGGATCCTCGACCTGCGCACCGCCCGCCAGTTGGGTCTGGAAAGCACGGGTCATGCCGGGCGCGGCACCGGTTCCGCCCCCAGCCCCTCGGCCACCAATCTGTGGATGGAGCCAGGCGCCCTGACGCCTGAGGCTCTGATTGGCGAGATTGACGACGGGCTTTATGTGACGGACCTGGTGGGGCAAGGGGTGAACGGTCTGACCGGCGACTACAGCCGGGGCGCTGCGGGCTTCCGCATCGAAAAGGGCCAACTCACCACACCGGTAAGCGAAATCACCATCGCCGGAAACCTCAAGGACATGTTCCTGTCCCTGACGCCAGCGAATGATCTGGTGCTGCGCTATGGCACCGACTGCCCCACCGTTCGCATTGATGGCATGACCATTGCCGGGGGGTGATGTCCAAGGGCAGCCGGAGGCTTTGGGCGATTGCCCAAGCCCATTTGGGGGCCAATGCCCCCAAACCCCCATTTTTCTTTTGAGAATAAATGCCCGGGGTCTGGGGCCTTTCGGCCAATAAAAGCTTGGGGTCTGGGGCCTTTCGGCCCCAGTGGGGGACGGGGCAAAGCCCCGTGACGGGAAAGCACGGGCTGTCGTATCCCGTGTTATGAATCAGACAACTAGTTTTGTACCGCGTCCAGGGCTTTGAGGGCGTCGCCCAAACCGCGCCAGGAGAGGGGAATGCCAAGGGTTTTGCCATCGGCTGTGTGGTAGTTCAGCTTACCCTCACCCTTTTGTTTGCGGAGATCTTGGACCACGTCGGGACCCAGGCCGGAGGTGGCGAAGCAGGCTCCCGGGACGCAGCGGGCCCAATCCAGGGGTTGGACCAGGGTGTCATCAACCTGAACTTCGGCGGGGGCAGAAAAAGCCACGTTCACGGCCACAACAGCCGTCATGGACACGGCACTGTCCCCCGGTGCGTATCCCAGGGCGAGTTGGGCCAAGGGTGCCGGCTGCCCCTGGATCTGGATGGTCTGGACGACTTCGCAGATTTTGGCAGCCCCGGGCGGGGTGACACAGCGCAGGAGCCAGTTATCGAAGCTCTCCGTTGTCACTTGCGGCTCTTCGGGGGCGGTGGGCTTGGCTGCCGGTGTGGGTGGGGCGGCGTTGGCCCGACCCACGACGGTCTGAGAGAGACCCAGGCTGAAGGCCAGAGCGATCGCGGCGATTAGGCAGACAGGCTTGCGCATTAAAATCTCACCATCATGCGAAGGTTGAAACGGTTTTCGGTATCCTTGCCAGCGGCGGAGCCCAGGGCGTATTCGGCGGAAAGCATGGCGCCATGGGCTGTGGCCTGTTGGGACAGCCCCAGGCGCAAACCGACCCCCATGGAGGAGCCCATGGTGATGCCCCGCTCCACGGCGGAGGGCTGTTCCAGTTTGACCGCCCCCAGGGCGCCGAACAGATAGGGCGCCGCCGCGCCGCCCAGGCCCGGAAGGCTGTCCTGGAGCAAGGCCGAGGTGAATGGAGCGGAGAGCTCCGCTCGGCCCGCCGCGCCCATATCGCCGGAGAACGTCCCACTGTCGAAGGCAGACAGCCAATCGGCTCCGCCCAGGCTGAACATTTCCGAACTGGGCAGGGTCTGGCCAAAGGAGGTCTGAGCCTTGCCCGCCAGGGACAGGCGGGTCCGGTCGGCGAACAGATTTTGGGTGTAGCCCAAAGTCCCCTCCAGCTTCTGGAAGGAGGGCTTGGCGCCATCGCGGGACAGGGGGAGGGCGGTTGTGGCCTCTCGGGCGCCCAGGGCGTTGACGCCGAAGGACGCGGTGGCCGAGCCCGAGAGGGTGGCGCCCCAGGGCAGGGTGATGTCGCCGGTCTGACCCAGGCGGAGCACCCTCAGACGGTCTTCGGTGAAGTCGAAGGTCTGGCCGGAGAAGTGGAGGGTCTGGGCCTCGTTGATCAGATCGAAGGCGAGGGTGGAGGCGGTGTTGGCCTCCCGCCCGCGGATCCAGGTGTAGCCCAGTTTGGCCGTGGCCCGAAAAAAGTCGTCGCTGAGGGTATAGGCGAGGTCGGTCGTGCCATGGGTTTGGCTCTGAACGGCCTCCAGGTTGAACCAGGGGGCATCGACGCCCAGGGGGACGATGACGCCCCCGGCCAGCTGGCGGTTTCGGGGATCGCTGTCGAACAGGGTTCCGTCCTTGGTTCCCGGATAGCCGCCGACCCGCAAATAGGCGGTCTCGCCCAAACCGAGAAGGCTATTGGCATCCAGACCCAGGCCGAAGGTGAAGGTGCCCAGACTGTCGGACAAGCCGTTGTCGAGGGTCAGGAAGGCGCCGAAGGGATCCTGGCGGCCCTCGATGACCAGGATGGTTCCGCCCTCCTCCGTGCCGGGCGCGAGGGTGGAGCGGAGTAAGATGCCGGGAATATCCCCGGCCAGCAGCAGCCGCCGCTCGAGGGCGGCCTGGGTGACATCGGTGCGTCCGACAAAGGAGGCGAGCAGGTCTTCGACCCGCCCCCGGACACGCTCGGGCAGGGCGGAGGCATCGACGGCCTCCACATGGCCGGTGACCAGGGTCAGGCGCAGGGGATCGCCGTCCTTGAGGGTTTGCGGAGGCAGGACGACGCGGGTCAGGATGTGCCCAGCCTGGATCGCGGCGGTCTCCAGGTCTCGGGCGGCGGCGAAGAGGTCAGCACCGGAGACGGTCTTATTGGTCAACCGGGCGGCGATGGCAGCGGTTTCGTCGGCGATGTCGGGAAGACCGCCCTCCACGACCATCCCGGAGGGGGTGACGGTCAGCGCCTCGGCCCCTTCGGGGGCTTTCAGACCAGAGGGGGCCGAGAGGGTCAATCCCCCGCTTTCGGATCGGATCACCGGCGGCGCGAAGCTGTCCGGTGTGATCTGCCCGGCGGTTTGGGCCGATGCCGGAGCGGACAGGGCCAAGCCCAAGGCCAGGCTCAGGCCGACTGTGGTGAGGAGACGGGACCGGGAGAAGAAGGGAGTTGGCATGTTTAATTGGCTCCGCAAGACAGGGCTTGGCCCGCCCCCATGAAACAGACGGGTCCGGAGAGCCGTGGATCTTCGGTGACGGTTCGACCGCCGCTTTCCTCACCGGTTCCGTCGAAGGTGGCTTGCGGCTGCGTGCCAAAGGTCCCGAGAGGGTCGTTGGTGAAAATGGCGTTGGCGATAATTGAGGCTGGTACAGAGTTTGGAGGCGTGGTCACCGGCGGCGTGGAGGTGGTCGGTGTCGGTGTGGTGGGCGCGGGAGCCGGTGCCGCTGGTGTCGGCGTCTCTGTCGTTGGTGTGGTGGGCTCCGGTGTTGGTGCTGGGGCTGGTGGCGGTGGCGGCGCGGGGCGGGCGGCGACGGTCAGGATTCCCTTTTGATAGCTCAAGGTGTAGTTGAGCGACGCCGCAAGGCTTCCTTGGGTGATGTCGTAGGTGCCCTCTGGGCTTGTGGCGGTGGCGGCGGTCGTCAGGGCACCAGAGAGACTGTCGCCACTGACCAAGAATCCGGAGGTTACTTTGTAGGTCAGGGTCGGATTGGCGTCACCGTAGGTGCGGGATTGGTTGTCAGCGGTGACCGTAATGGCCCGTTTATTAATGGTCAGGGTGCCCAGCGTATAGCTCAGGGTATAGTTGGGCGACGCCGCAAGGCTTCCTTTGGTGATGTCGTAGGTGCCGACGGCGCTTGTGGTGGTGGCGGCGGTCGTCAGGGCACCAGAGAGACTGTCGCCACTGACCAAGAATCCGGAGGTTACTTTGTAGGTCAGGGTCGGATTGGCGTCACCGTAGGTGCGGGATTGGTTGTCAGCGGTGACGGTGATGGCGCGAGGATCGACGGTCAGGGTGCCCCCCGAGCCGATCACCCGGTAGGTCACCCCTTTGTCACTGGTGACGGCTCCTGGAATGAGATGGGCGCCTGCACCGAGGGTCGTGTAAATTGTGTCGGCGCTCGGTCCGAAGACATAGCGGACCGGGCCACCAGACAGGTTGGTCTGGCTTGGGCTCGCCAAGCTATCGCCATAGGTCATGCTGATCGCGCTGGCCTTGACATAGAGAACAGGGGTAAGCGCATAAAGCTGCGGATAAAACCCGCTGGACGGCGGCGCCCAGGTGGTGTCGAAATCCCAGCCCGACGCACCCGTCATGAAGCTGTCCGTGTTCTGGAACTGAGCTGTGGTTAGGCCCGTGACGTCTGAGGTGGTTCCGGAGCCGCCGCCATCTGCTAGGCCCGAGGTGGTGGTGTCCCAGTAGGACTGGGTGATGGTGCCGGTGTCGTTAAATCCCGCGAAGCCGCGCGCACTATGAACAGCAGTAAAAGCGCCGGCGCTGGCCGTTGCGTTTCCAGTTGCATAGGCTTTGGTGATGGTGCCTTTGTTGTCTCCCACGAAGCCGCCCGCGTAAGCAGTAGATGCGGCGCCGTCGGTGCTGGCCGTTGCGGCTCCGGTTGCATAGGCGTTGGTGATGGTGCCGTTGTAGTTTTGTCCCACGAAGCCGCCTGCGGCAGCGTTTCGGTCGGTGGTCGTCGCCGTTACGGCTCCTGTTGCATAGGCGTTGGTGATGGTGCCGTTGTAGTTTTGTCCCACGAAGCCGCCTGCGGCAGCCTCTCGGTCGGTGTTCGTCGCCGTTACGGCTCCTGTTGCAGTGGCGTTGGTGATGGTGCCACTGTTGAAGCCCACAAGTCCGCCCGCTTGAGCGTTGCCTGAGGTGGCGCTGGTGGTCTTCGCCGTTACGGCTCCTGTTGCAGTGGCGTTGGTGATGGTGTCGCTGTTGTATCCCACAAGGCCGCCAGCGTAAGCTCCAGTGTAGCTCGCTGAGCTATTGGCCGTTACGGCTCCTGTTGCAGTGGCATTGGTGATGGTGCCGCTGTTGTATCCCACAAGGCCGCCAGCGTAAGCTCCAGTGTAGCTCGCTGCGCTGTTGGCCGTTACGGCTCCGGCTCCTGTTGCAGTGGCATTGGTGATGGTGCCGTAGTTTAGTCCCGCGAGGCCACCAGCTCCAATCTGGGAGGAGCCGGTTGCCGTGACGCTCCCCCCCACAAGCCCGATGTCCCGGATGGTTCCTTTGTTGACCCCGAACAGGCCCCAGTAAATAGTGGTCGCCGCAGTGTTTTCGATGGTCAGGTCGGTGATGGTGTGACCCAGTCCCGCGAAGGTCCCGGTGAAGGCATTTGCAGGAATCACGCCCACCAACGCGTGGTCGTAGGGTGTTGTCGGGGCCGTAAGATCCCCGGCCAGGGCGTAGGCGCCGCCCAATCCCGTGGTGTCGATGGCGTCCAGCGCCGCCATGTCATGGATCAGGGTATAATCGGTGCCGTTGATGGCGAGTGTCGCGCCGCTGCCCGACAGGGTGATGGAGGCGCCGGAGGCGATGGAATAATCCTTGCCCGCGCCCGTTGTCAGGACGAGCCCCGCAGTGGTGCCCGAGGCGGTCAGATTGGCGTCGATGGCGATGGCGCCGGCCGCAGCCAGGGTCAGGGTGGTGTTCGCCGACCAGCTCAGGGCGTTGGCCAGGGTGATGTCGCCGTTCTGGCTGCCTCCCGTACCGGTGCTGACGGTGACGCTCGCCAGCGCCAGGGCATTTTGCAGGGTCGAGACATTGATCACGCTGTCGTCGCCCGTGGCGGTGACCCCACCGGTGTCCGCGCCGTCGGAAATGGTGACGTTATAGGGATCGAGCAGCAGGGTGCCGAAGGTCCCGTCCTCCGACGACAGGTCTGTGACCCCCTGGTACGCCAGCTTGGCCTTGCCGGAGACCTCGGCGTTGCCGCCCCTGCCCGCTCCGGCCCCCCGGGCGCTGATGGCCCCCTGGAAGGTGGTCTGTTTGTCCGACCAGAGCACGACGGATCCGCCGTTGCCCTCGCCCATGGCATCGGCCTTGAGGGTGGTTGCTGCGTCGACGGTGGTGGTTTTGGCGGTCGGGAGGGAGCCCTCGCCGTGCCAGTCTCCGCCGACGCGCACCGATCCGCCGCCCGCAGTGCCCGAAGCGTCCAGGGTGGCGCCGGTCAAGGCCACCGTCTGGCCGGTCACCGTGATGGATCCGCCGGTCCCCCCCGTCTCCGTCACCCCGGAGGCGTCCAGGGTGCCCGAGACGGCGGTCGTCCCTCCGGCGCCGCCCCCCAGAACGATGGCGCCGTTCTGACCGCTGACCGATCGGGCCTGGATCAGGCCGTCCATGTTGATGGCCTTGCGCGCCAGCTCCTGCGCCGTGGCGGCGGCGAGGATCACATATCCGCCGTCGGCTGAGATGGTGCCGCCGTTATCGATCAACGTCTGAAGGCTGTCCTTGCCCGAGGAGGGCAGGGCCACCTGCATGAAACCGTCCCCGGAGAGATCCAGGGTGATTCTTTCGCCCGCACCCAGGCCGACTTTTCCCAAGGGGACGGCAATCCGGCCATCATTGCGGACCGATCCGCCGAGCAGGGCGGCATAGCCCCCTGAGCCGACGGTGATGACACCGTCATTGGTGATCGGGGCCGACGCCCCCTTGCCCTTGAAGGTCAGATCGCCCTTGAGGAAATCCTCGTCGCGGATGTCGAGGGTGGATCCGATGAAGCCGCCGCCCACATTGACTGCTCCGGTCGAGGTGATGGCGATGCCATTGGGATTGACCAACAGGACCTGCCCATTGGCGCTGAGGCGTCCGGCGATGGTCGAGGAGGTCGAGCCGGTGACCCGGTTGAGGATCGCCGAACGGGCGCCGGGCTGGTGGATTGTGACGCTGTTGCCGTCGCCGATGGAAAAGCCCTGCCAATTGACAATGGCGCGGTCGCTGCCCTGGGAGATCGTCATGGCGGCGCCCGAGGTCGCGATGGAGGCCTCACCTGAGGTCACGCGGGGATTGGTCGGCAGGGCGTCGCCCGCCATAACCAAGCCCGGGGCTGCGACAAGGGCCGTCGAGGCGAGCAGGTGGGCGAGGAAATGAGCGCGGGTGGTTCGTGTCATTTGGGTCTCATGCGGGTGCTGTTGAGATGATGTGGTTCAATTCCACCCACAGTCATCAGATACATGTTTTTGTGTGCGATCGAAGGGTAAGATGGATCTGTCTTTATTTTTTATAGTCAATGGTGATGTGAGGTCAATAAATCTTTGTCTTCACTGGCTTTTGTATCTATCTACTATGATTTGTAAATGTGTATTTCAATCTGTAAATAAGTATAGATTGGCATATATGAGTAAAATTCAATATTGAACACTTTTAAGCGGTTTCGTTACGCGGAAAAGACGTGGAGATTGTCTCCGATCCCGGTGAGGATGGCGTTGATGCGGCTTCTATCTTTTCTGTTAAGGACAGTTCGGTCCAAGGGCATCTCGTTTCATTTAAGAATCCACGGGACACGACAGGGATCGTTTCCCGTTACGGGGCTTTACCCCCAAATGGATTTGGGCAATCGCCCAACAAACACGAGACATTGTGGTGCACCTTGGAAGCGGCCAAGTGTCCGCCGCGCCTTATGGCGCGGTAAAGCCCGCCTGGCCTTTGAACGCAAGAAAAGCGGCGTGGGTTTCAACCCGCGCCGCTTGGTATTCGTGTTCAGCCGGGCGGCGATGGCTGCGGTTTCTTCGGCGACGTCGGGAAGGCCGCCCTCTACGACCATCCAGGAGGGGGTGACGGTCAGATCCTCGGCTCCCTCGGGGGCTGTGAGACTGGAGGGGGCCGAGAGGGTCAATCCACCGTCTTCGGATCTGATCACCGGTGGCGCGAAGCAGTCCGGTGTGATCTGCCCTGCGGTCTGGGCTGAGGTCCGAGCGGACAGGACCAAGCCTGCGGTGGAGAGGCAAAGGGACCGGGAAAGAAAGAGATGTGTCATGCTTAACTGGCTCCGCAAGACAGGGCTTGGCCCGCCCCCATGAAACAAACGGGGCCATTTAGGCGCTGATCCTCGGTGACGGTTCTGTTTCCAGTCGGGGCGAAGGAATTGCCTTGTGGCTGAAGGTGACCGGTTCCGTTGGTGGCGGTGATGAAGGGGGCGTTGGCGATAACGGGTGAAGGGATTTGAGGGGTGGACCGCGACGGGATTTCGATGGTCAGGCTGCCCGCAGTGAAGGTGAGGGCATAATTGGCGTTCGCGAGGCTCCCTTGGGTGATGGCATAGGTGCCGGGGGGGCTTGCGGTGGTGGCGATGGTGGCAAGGGCTCCGGAGAGGCCGCCCCCGTTGACCAGGGATCCAGAGGTGAGGGCATAGGTCAGGGGCGGATTGGGATCCCCCAAGATCCGGGACAAATTGTCTGCGGTCACCGTAATGGCGCGGGGGCCGATGGTCAGGGTGCCCGGCGCATAGGTCAGGCGGTAGTTGCCAGACGCGGCAAGAGTCCCTTGAGTGATGCCGTAGGTGCCGACGGAGTTTGCGGCGGTGGCTGTGGTGGTAAGGGCTCCGGAGAGGCTGTCGCCATTGACCAGGGAGCCGGAGGTGATCCCATAGGTCAGGGGCGGATTGGTATCGCCGTAGGTGCGGGACTGGTTGTTGGCGGTGACGGTGATGGTGCGAGGATTGATGATCAGAGTTCCCGGGATGACGGTGAGGGCATAGTTGGCGCTGGCGAGTGTCCCTTGGGTGATGGCGTAGGTGCCGACGGCGCTGGTGCTGGTGGCTGTGGTGGTGAGGGCTCCGGAGAGACTCTCTCCAGAAGGCAGAGATCCTGAGGTGAGGCTATAGGTCAGGGTCGGATTGGCGTCGCCGTAGGTGCGGGACTGGCTGTCTGCGGTGACGGTGATGGCCCGGGCGGAGACAGTCAGGGTGCCCGGCATATAGATCAGGCTGTAGTTGCTTGATGCCGCAAGGCTTCCTTGGGTGATGTCATAAGTGCCAACGGCACTTGCGGTCGTGGCTGTGGTGGTGATGTCTCCAGAGAGGCTCTCTCCACTGACCATGGATCCGGAGGTGATGCTATAGGTCAGGGTCGGATTGGCGTCGCCGTAGGCGCGGGACTTGTTGTCTGCGGTGACGGTGATGGCCCGTTTATTAACGGTCAGGGTGCCCGGTGTATAGCTCAGGGTGTAGTTGCTTGATGCCGCAAGAGTGCCTTGGGTGATGGCGTAGGTGCCCACGGAGTTTGCCGTGGTGGCTGTGGTGGCGAGGGCACCGGAAAGGCCATCGCCATTGACCAGGGATCCGGAAGTCACCTTGTAGGTCAGGGTCGGATTGGCGTCGCCGTAGGCGCGGGACTTGTTGTCTGCGGTGACGGTGATGGCCCGGGCGGAGACAGTCAGGGTGCCCGGTGTATAGCTCAGGGTGTAGTTGCTTGATGCCGCAAGAGTGCCTTGGGTGATGGCGTAGGTGCCCACGGAGTTTGCCGTGGTGGCTGTGGTGGCGAGGGCACCGGAAAGGCCAT
>NZ_JBLAVB010000033.1:0-25007 GCF_047263945.1 Rhodospirillum sp. A1_3_36
ACGGTTGCGGCGATCGCCGACGTGGACTCCCCGGACTTCAACGGGGGAACGCTGACGGTTGCGGTGACGGGGGGCAGTTCTGTCGAGGATCTGAGCATCGGAACGGGGACGGTGACCCTGTCGTCGGGAATGACCATAGGCAGCGTGGTGAGTGTCTCGGGCAATGCCATCGGTACGATAACCAGCACCGGTCAGGATGGCGCGAGTCTGGTGATCACCTTCAACAGTGCCAATGCCACGCCCGCAGCGGTGGCCACTTTGGCCGGCGCGATCCAATACACGAATTCCAGTGACAACCCCTCCGGGTCTCGGTCTGTGACCTTTGTGGTGACCGATGGGGATGGGGGGACTTCGGCGACCGCGACGGTGACGGTGACTCTGAGCGGTGCCGTTGACGTCCCGACGGTGGCCAACCTGAACGGCGATGTCTTGGCCTATACGGAGGGTGACGGCGCCCAAACCCTGGACCAGGGCACGGCTGCTGCCATTGCTGACGTGGACTCTCCGGACTTCAACGGGGGAACGCTGACGGTTGCGGTGACGGGGGGGAGCTCTGTTGAGGATCTGACCATCGGGACGGGGACGGTGACCCTGTCGGCGGGAATGACCATCGGCAGTGTGGTGAGTGTCGGTGGCAATGCGATTGGCACGATTACCTCGACCGGCCAGGATGGCGCGAGTCTGGTGATCACCTTTAACAGTGCCAATGCCACGCCCGCAGCGGTGGCCACTTTGGCCGGCGCGATCCAATACACGAATTCCAGTGAAAACCCCTCCGGGTCTCGGTCTGTAACCTTTGTGGTGACCGATGGGGATGGGGGGACTTCGGCGACCTCGACGGTGACGGTGACCCTGAGCGGTGCCGTTGACGTCCCGACGGTGGCCAATCTGAACGGCGATGTCTTGACCTATACGGAGGGTGACGGCGCCCAAACCCTGGACCAGGGCACGGCTGCGGCCATTGCCGACGTGGACTCTTCGGACTTCAACGGGGGAGCGCTGACGGTTGCGGTGACGGGGGGCAGCTCTGTCGAGGATCTGACCATCGGGACGGGGACGGTGACCCTGTCGGCGGGAATGACCATCGGCAGCGTGGTGAGTGTCTCGGGCAATGCCATCGGTACGATAACCAGCACCGGTCAGGATGGCGCGAGTCTGGTGATCACCTTTAACAGTGCCAATGCCACGCCCGCAGCGGTGGCCACTCTGGCCGGAGCGATCCAATACACAAACAGCAGCGAGGCCCCCTCGGGGTCGCGGTCGGTGACCTTTTTGGTGACCGATGGGGATGGGGGGACTTCGGCGACTTCGACGGTGACGGTGAATTTGACGGGGGTGAACGACGCACCTGTTTTCTCGAACCTGAACGGGGACTCCGCCAGTCTGGTTGTTCAGGGGGCGGGAGCGACTGCGGTGTCGGACATGGCCGATATCGTGGTGAGCGATTTGGACTCTGTGGACTTCAACGGGGGCAGCCTGACCTTGAGCCAGGGGGCTGGAACCGCCAATGGAAGCTGGGGCCTGAATGGAACAAGCGTGACCAGTGGCGGTGATGGAACCATCGTGGCGGGAGAGACCATTGCGGTGGGAGGAGTCAGCATCGGTACGGTTGATGCCGCCAATGATGGTCAGGGCGGCCATAGCTTGGTGATCACCTTCAACGCCAACGCAACCCCTGCGATGATCCAGAGCCTCGCCCGGGCCTTCACCTACGATGCCCCCAGCGGTTTGGGGAGTCGAACCTTCACGGCCACCTTAGATGATGGTGATGGGGGCAGCGCGACCTCCGCCGCCACTTTCAGCCTGAGCGTCATGCCCGATCCGCCCGTAGTGACCAATCTGGCGGGGGATTCCACGACCGTTGCTTCGGGGGGTGTGGCGGCTTTGGATCAAGGGGGCAATGCTCAGGTAACCGATGGGGACAGCGCGACCTTTAATGGTGGTGCATTGACGGTGACACGGGTGACCGCGGGGTTGACCGGGACATTTACCCTGGAGGGGAACACGGTTCAGTCTGGCGGGGATGCCAGCTTGAGTGTGGGCGAAACGGTGACCGTTGGCGGGATTGCCATCGGAACCGTGACCACCGATGGCAGTGGCTCCGGCAATCTGGTGATTGCCCTGAATGGGAATGCCACGCCGACCCTGGTTGGGCAATTGATCCAAGGAGTGCGGTATAGCGCGACCGCAGTTGGAAGCCATGCCTTCGATGTGACGGTGACGGATGCGGCCGGTGGAGCCAGGTCAACGGCGGCGCGGGCGACCGTGGAGGTGGTTGCGCAGACCAGCACACCCACACCGCCCCCTCCACCAACGGTCATACCGGCGCCAGCGCCCCCCCCCACTCCCCTGCCGCCCACTCCCCTGCCGCCAATCCCACCGGTGGTTGATGTCATTCCGCCTCTGTCTGGTGATCCAGCCGTGGAGCCGGTGGTGCGTGTGGTTCGCAGTGGCGCTGTGACCTTTGTGACGTTCGAACCTCGGGATGGCGGGCGTCCTGTGATTTTCGCCTCCGCGTCCCAAGGATTTGGTGCGACGACCGTGGGCAATGCGTTCCAGTCCCTGGAACAGGGGCAATCCCCCCTGTCCCAGACCTTCCGGGCGGCGGTGGCCCAGGGGAGCTCGGGGGGCTTTGGCGGATTCGGAGGGGTCAGCGCCGGTTTCCAAGCGGCCATCGGCGACATTCGCGTGCTGGGGGCTCTGACACGCATCAACGCCTTGACCGGAAACACCCTGCTTTTCCAGGGAGGGGCTTGGGTCCAACTCGATACGTTGGACTCTTTGCGCCTCGACAATGGGGGGAGCATTGGCCTCTCGGCATCCCTGGAAATGGGCGACGGGGCCCATGGGGTCGCTCTGGCCGAAGGGGGCGAGCCGGAGGCGTCTCGGTCTGACGAGCCTCGACAGATGGCGAACGCGGATGCCTATCCCGCTCCACCGGATTTCCTGGCGGAATTGCAAGGGGAAGAGCCCCAGCGACAGGCGAAGGTGGATGCTTTCGCCCTGGCCTTGGCGGTTCACAAGCCGCCGATGCAAGACCTGTCACCGCAGGTCGAGGCGGCCTGACGCGATAACAAGGCAATGGGGTCTGGCTCCCTGACCTGAAGGAGCGGACCCAAAGGGATGACTGAGACAAATGACTTGTACCGGGGGTATCGTGGTGGGAATAGGGATGGAACGGATGCGGTATGGACGACTGGCTGGACTGGGGGCGCTGTTGCTGCTGACCGGCTGCGTTTCCCCCCTCGCGCCCGAAGAGGTCAAACTTCAGGCCAAGGCGGATGTGGAGCGCATCTTTTCCGGTCAGGAGCCGATCACGGGGCCTTTGACCTTGGACCAAGCCATGGCACGGGCCATCGCTTACAACTTGGACAGCCGCCAATACGCTTATGAACAGGCGGTGTCGAACCGACAATATGACTTGTCTCTGTTCGACCTGATGCCCAAGATGGATGCGAATGCAGGGGTGACGGGGCGATCCAGCAAGGACGCGTCCAATAGCGAAACGCTGTCCACCGGCGAGCGGGGCAACTACTCCTATTCCGATGACACGGAGAAGTTCACCAGCGATTTGGGTGTGGTCTTTAGTCTTCTGGACTTTGGCGTGTCCTATGTCGCTTCGCGGCAGGCGGCCAATCAGGCGTTGATCGCTGACCAGCGCCGCCGATTGGTGACCCATACAATTATCCAGGATGTGCGTGGCGCCTATTGGCGGACCCTGGCGGCCCAAAGGCTGCTGAGCAAGATCAATCCCCTGATGGAGCGGGTCGCCAAGGCGCTCCGTCAAAGTGACATCATCGCTGAAAGGCGCTTGGGGTCGCCGCTTGAGGCCCTGACCTTCAAGCGCACCTTGCTTGAAATCCAACAGCAATTGGAGAGCCAACGTCAGGAAATGTCCTTGGCGGAAACGGAACTGGCCTCGTTGATCAGCGCGCCCTTGGCGACAAATTTGGTGGTTGCTGATCCGGGTGTTTCTCAGGTCCCGCCCAAGGCGCCGCTGTCCATGACCGCCATGGAGGAAGTGGCCCTGACCCACCGGCCCGAACTAATGGAAGAGCATTATAAGGCGCGCATTTCCCGGCAGGAGACCTGGAAGGCCATCCTCCGCCTGTTGCCCGGTATCGAGCTGGACGCCGGATACAACTTCGATTCCGATAGCTTCCTTTTGAACAATCATTGGGCCACCTACGGCGCGAAAGTCAGCTTGAATCTGTTCCGTTTGATCCAGGGACCGTCGGCCATCAAGGCCGCCTGGGCGGGGGAGGATTTGGCCGAGGCCCGGCGTTTGGCCCTGTCCATGGCCGTCCTGACCCAGGTTCATGTGGCCCGGGCCAATTTCGAGGAGGCCAAGCGCCGTTTCAGGACCGCGCAGGATCTTTATGAGGTGGATACGGCCATTCGCGATCAGGTGCGCGACGAATTCGCTGCGGGTCGGATCGGTGATCTGGCGGTGATCCGGGCGGAACTGAATCAGTTGCGAGCGGAATTGACCCGGGACCTGTCTTACGCTCAGGTTCAGAACGCTTATGGGCGGTTGTTCCAAGTGATGGGCGCCGACCCTTTGCCCCAATCCGTGCCCTCCCATGATATTGCGACCCTCGCCAAGGGCGTGGGCGCCGTGCAGAAGGACTGGCGGGAGGGGCGCTTTCACCTGCCTGGGGAGCAAAAGCCGACGGGGGACCTTAGTCCCCAAAAGCCGACGGGGGACCCTGGTCCCCAAAAGCCGACGGGGGAGTCTGCTCCCAAAGCCCCATCTCAGGCGGTAATGCCTGTCTCCATGGGGCCTGACCGGGCCGAACCGGTTCCCCCCATATCGGGCGAGGCCATGCCTGTCGCCCGCCAAACGGCCAATGGCCTGGCGGTTTTCCCAGGCGGTTGAGGTGCCGTCAGGGAAGGGGGATTAGTTTCCCTCACCACCACCTACAGGAAGTTTCAGTCGCCTCCCCCAGGGCGAGCCGGGTAGGATCACTGCCATACCCCCTCTCCGGAACCGCCCTGGGAAGACTGCCATGCGCCGCGCTCTCGTTGGATTTGCCCCCGGTTTTGCCCCCGGTTTTGCTTTGGTCATCACCGCCGGAGGGTTGATCCTCGCCCTGAACCTGGGGGTACGCCAGTCCCTGGGGCTGTTCATTCCCGATATGGCCGCAGACCTCGGGTGGAGTACAACCACCTTCGGTCTGGCCTTTGCCATTCAGAACCTGCTGTGGGGATTGGCCTCGCCCATTGCCGGGATGATCGCCGACCGTTTTGGAACGGCGCGGGTGCTGGTCATCGGCGGCCTGCTCTATGCCCTCTCCCTGGCCCTGATGTCGGGCGTGACCTCGCCCTGGGCGTTACATGCCACGGGAGGCCTGCTGCTGGGTATGGGGGTCGGCTTCACCACTTTTCCAGTGGTGCTCGGGGCGGTTGGACGCCTCGTGGATCCCCGGCGGCGCGGGCTCGCGCTGGGAATCGTCAGCGCAGGAGGCTCCTTCGGCCAGTTCACCATGGCGCCGACGACGGAGGCCTTGAACCAAGCCTTGGGTTGGAGCGACGCCCTCGTGGCCATGGGAGCGATCAGCTTGATTATGGTGCCCCTGGGGCTGGTGCTCGCCGGACGTCCGGCCACTGCGGCAGCCGAGGGCGAGAGTGCCAGCCTGGGGGAGGCCATGACGGAGGCTTTTGGGCATGGCGGCTACCGGTTGCTGACCCTGGGGTTCTTCGTCTGCGGGTTCCACATTGCCTTCATCGCAACGCACTTGCCAACGTTCGTGCAGACCTGTGGCCTGCCCGGTGGTGTGGCCGCGGGGACCCTGGCGGTGGTTGGTCTGTTCAATATGGTCGGGACGATCGCAGCCGGTGCCCTGGGGGACCGCTACCGCAAGAAATGGTTGCTCTCGGCCATCTATGGCCTGCGCGCGGTGCTGATCCTGGTGTTCATGGTCGCGCCGAAAACGGAATTGACCTTCCTGCTGTTTGGCGGATCCTTGGGCCTGCTCTGGTTGTCGACCGTGCCGCCGACCAGCGGGATCATCGCGCAGATTTTTGGCTCCCGGTACATGGCGACCCTGTTCGGAATCGTCATGCTGTCCCACCAGATCGGCGCCTTTTTCGGCGCCTGGCTGGGGGGCCTGATTTATGACATGACCGGGAGTTTCGACCTGATGTGGATCCTGTCGGCCCTGCTTGGGGTGGCCGCTGCGGTGGTCAATCTGCCAATCACCGATACCCCGCTGAACCGGAAGAAGGCAGACTTGGAGCCCTCTCCGGCAGAGTGAGCGGATGGACGGATCGCCATCCCTGTCCGGTTTTCGCCCTGGTGGCGGGGAGTGCCCCTACTTCGTGCCGAACAACCGATCGCCCGCGTCGCCCAGGCCCGGGCAGATATAGGCCGCGTCGTTCAACTGGCGGTCGAGGCTGGCCACGTAGATGGGGATGTCCGGGTGGGCTGTCTGAAAGGTTCGGACTCCCTCTGGTGCGGCGACCAGGGCCATGAAACGGATGGCTTCGCCCGGCACTCCATGGCGTTTCAGCACCGTTGCGGCATGGGCACCCGAATGGCCCGTCGCCAGCATGGGATCCACCAGGATGAAAATCCGGTCCACGGGGTCGGGGAGCTTCACCAAATATTCAACGGGTTGGTGGGTTTCTTCGTCCCGGTAGAGGCCGATATGACCGACCCGGGCACTGGGTACCAGCTCCAGCAGGCCATCGGCCATGCCCTGGCCCGCCCGCAGGATGGGCACCACGGCCAGCTTTCTGCCGAGGATCACCGGGGCATCCATAGGCTCGATTGGGGTGTCGATCCGCTCGGTGGTCATGGGCAGGGAGCGGGTGACCTCGTAGCCCATCAGCAGGGCAATTTCCCGCAACAGCATACGGAAGGTGCGGGTCGAGGTGCTTTTGTCCCGCATATGGGTCAGCTTGTGCTGGATCAGCGGGTGGTCGAGGACATGGAGGTTGGGGAACTCGGCGAAACCGGGCATGGGGCTCTCCGGAGCAGGAAAGGGGAGGGTGTCCCTCTTATAATCAGCCCGATGCGCCCTGGGTACCCGGTTTCGCCGGGGACAGGGGAATTACCGCGCCACCAGGGCGAAGCGGCGGTGGACACCCAGGGACTGGCGGAGACGCTGCCCCAGGGGAAGGTGCCGCATCCCCTGTCTATAGAGGCGCTTGACCGACAGCTCCCGGAAGTCGCTGAACCCCTGGGCTGCGAGGTCGGCCCGGAGGCGTGCCGGAGTCAGCCCTTTGTTGTATGCGAGGCGGGGCAGGATGGATTGATTCCGCGCAACGATGTTCGGATCCTGCTCCGGGGGAGGCGCGATCCGATCAAGGATCCCGCGTGTCAAACGCTCTCGGTTGGAGGCGGGCGACACCCAATCGCCATCGACGATCAAGAGGATCCCGCCGGGGCGAAGGACACGGCGCCATTGGGCAAAGGCCGCCGCCGGATCGGTCAGGGTCCAGACCAGATGGCGGGTGACCACCATGTCGAACTCGTCCTCCCGGAGCAATGACAGGGTTTCGGCATCGCAATGGAGCCCCGTCCAGTCCGTGCCCGCCAGTTTTCGCCGGGCCTGGGCGAGCATGTCCTCGGAAAAGTCAACGCCCGTGGCCTTTGCGCCCAGGCCCCGGAGCGTCCGACTGATCTCCCCGGTTCCACAGGCGACGTCCAGGACCGACCAACCGGCCAGGGTTCCGCCGGGCGGAAGGGATGCGGCCTCGCCGATCAGACGCGCCCATTCGGGAAGGCCATGAAGATCATTGATATGGTGGGAGGGGGAGAGATCGAAGGTTGCAGCCCGGGAGGACCAGAACTCCCGGATCTCCTCCTTCAGGTCATAGTTCGAAAGAAGCGGGGACTCAGTGGACAAGGGCGGCCTCCTTGGCGACGGCGTCGACGATGACATGGGGCAGCCCTTGTGAACAGGATTCGATTCGGGCGTGCACCCCGTATACGTCGCGCAAAAGATCCGTCGTGACAACCTCGGCTACCGGGCCCTGGGCGCGCAAGGTTCCTCCGGCGATGACCAATGCCTTGTCGGCGAAGCGCAGGGCGTGGTTCAGGTCGTGTAGAGCGATGAAGGTAACCATGGACCGCTCCCGGGTGAGGGCGCGGACGAGGGAGAGCACCTCGACTTGCCGATGGAGATCCAGGGCGGAAGTCGGTTCGTCGAGCAGCAGGATGCGGGGATCCCGGGCGAGGGTCTGGGCGAGGCTGGCCAATTGACGCTGGCCGCCGCTCAGGTCGCCTACGGTCCGGTGGCTGATCTCGCTGATCCCCAGATCGGCGAGCGCCCGGTCGACGGCCAGCAGGTCGTCATCGGACACCCGGGAGGGGCCGCCCTGCATGCGGGCCAGGATAACGGTTTCATAGACCGTCAAGGCCGCCGTCGCCGCGTGGTCCTGGGGCATATAGCGGATCGCCTGTTGATCTGGGGGGGGCGTACCCGCTGCAGGGTCGGACCTGTGGTTCAGGTGGACTTTCCCCGGCCCAGGCAGCAAACCGGCGATACGCCGGAACAGGGTGGATTTTCCCGCAGCATTGGGGCCGATGACGGCGATAACCTCGCCGGGGTCAAAGCGGGGCGTGGAGATGCCCGAGAGGGTAGGGACCTTGCCATACTGGGCGCCCAGGTCCTCCAAGCGGATCCCTATTTTTACCATGAGCGCCTCCCGCTACCGAGGATCAGGGAAATGAAGAAGGGGATACCCACCAGCGAGGTGACGATGCCGATGGGAAAGACCGTGCCCGGGATCAGGGTCTTCGACAGAATGGAGCTGGCCGAAAGGATCAGGGCTCCGGCCAGGGCCGAGGCGGGCAGGAAGAACCTTTGATCCTCGCCGATCACCATGCGGGCGATATGCGGGCCGACCAATCCGACAAACCCGACGGTCCCGACAAAGGCCACGGGGATGGCGGAGAGCAGACTGACCAGGACCAGGGTTTCCAGACGCAGGCGTTTGATGTTCACGCCCAGGCTTTCCGCCTTGGCCTCGCCCAGGCGCATGGCCGTCAAGGCCCAGGCCCGGCGGGCGAAGAGGGGCAGCACGACGGCCAGGACGGCAAGCGTGATCCAGAGTTTCAGCCAGGTGGCCTTGGTCAGGCTGCCCATGGTCCAGAAGACCACGGCGGCGAGGGCTTCCTGGCTGGCAAAGAACTGGACCAGGGACAAGAGGGCGGTGAACGTGAAGACCAAGGCAATGCCCAGCAGGACGATGGTTTGAACGGTCACTCCGCGCTTCAGGCTGAGGACATGGATCAACAAGGCCGTCAGCATGGCCATGAGGAAGGCGTTGATCGGCACCACATAGTGGATGGCCGCAGGGATGATGGCGACGCCAAAGGCCAGAGCCAGGGCCGCACCGAAACTGGCGCCGGCGGAAATCCCCAGGGTGAAGGGGCTGGCCAGCGGGTTGTTGAGGATGGTCTGCATCTGCCCGCCAGCCACGGCCAGGGCAGCGCCGACAACCAGGGCCATCAGGGCCGTGGGCATGCGGATGTCCCACAGCACGACGCGGACGGGCAGGGGAACGCTGTCGGGCGCAAGGATGGCCATGGCCACCTGCCCCAGGTCGTAGCGGGCGGGGCCCAGGGCCAGATCCAGGCAGAGGGTCGCCACCAGGGCGATGGTGAGACCGGCTAGTACCAGTTGCTTACGCCAAACCTGGGCGCGGTAGTGACCGCGCCCAGTCCGGCTTTGGGTGAGAGAGAGGGTGTTACTCATCGCTCAGCGAGACCCAGTATCCGGTTTCATAGGCGATGGGCAGGAATTTTTCGTGCAGTTCGGCGAAGGTGGCTTCGGGGTCCAGGTCCGGGAACAGATCCGGATGGAACCACTTGGCGAACTGCTGAATGGCCACAAACTGATAGGGGCTGTTGTAGAACTGGTGCCAGATGGCGTGGACTTGGTTGGTCTCGACGGCATGCACGCCGGTCAGGGCAACCCGCTTGGTCAGCTTGGCGAGCTTGCGTCGGGCTTCGGCCTTGTCCGCGCCGGGGCCGACGCCGATCCAATCTCCGCCGGGAACATAGGCTTCCCAGTTCGCACCGGTGACGATGATCTGATCGGGATCGCTGGCGATAATCTGTTCCGGGTTCAGGGTGCCGAAGGTGCCGGGGATGATGTCCTTGGCGATATTGGTGCCCCCGGCCATCTCCACATAGGCCCCGAAGTTGTCGTCGCCGAAGCTCATGCAGCAATCATCGGAGAAGCCGCCGGCCCGTTCCATGAACACCTTGGGGCGGGGCGGGTTTTTCCGGGCGATCACGTCGGTGACCCGTTTAATCTGGGCGTCTCGGTAGGCGATGAAGGCCTCGGCTGCGCCCTCCTTGCCGAAGAGCTGGCCCATTAAGCGCATGCTCGGTTCGGTATTGGCCATATGCTCGCGGAAATCGACGTAGACGATGGGAATCCCCACGGCGGCCAGCTTCTTGGCGTATTCCGCGTCCTCGGTGGCTTTTTGGGACTCCAGATTCATCATCAGGATATCCGGCTTCAGGGTGATGGCCTGTTCGACGTCGAAGGTGCCATCCTTGAAGCCACCGAAGGTGGGAATCTTCGCCATTTCAGGGTATTTCGCCAGATAGAGGGCATAGGTGTCCGGATCGGCTTGGGAAAAGTCATCCCGCCAGCCGACGATCCGCTTGAAGGGATTTTCCCGGTCCAGGGCGGCGACCAGATACATCTGGCGACCCTCGCCCAGGATCACTCGGTTTACGGGGACCTCGACGGAAACCTCCCGTCCCGCCACGTCGGTGACAGTGATTGTCTCCGCCCACACGGGGGAAGAAAGGAGGGTCAGACCGGCCAAAGCCGCTCCGATGAAAGCTGTCGTCCGCATGGTGATCTCGTCCTTGGTCTTGCTATTGGGGGGCGCTGGTGAGCGCTCTCGTCAATAGGAGACCGGGAGAGGGAGATGCAACTGATAATCAGCCTCATGATGGAGGGGTGGGAATTATGGAACCCCACCTTATGGGAACCCACTGTCCCGACGCCTTAGATCAAACCGCCTTAAATCGGAATCGATTTCAGGCGGATCATTTGATCTAGAATCATATAGTTAGAGCATCGCGTGGATTGGAAAACCGGATCCACTTTTCCGCTCGATGCTCTAAAACGGAAATCCGCGTCGCAAGCCTCTCTTTCCGGGAGAGCGCCGGTCGGACTTTTCCCCGGAAAATCCGGGGCTGTTCATCCTCGTCGCCCGGACCTCAACCGGGGGCCTTTCGGCTCCAGTGGGGGGCGAGGCAAAGCCCCGTGAGGGGAAAACGCCCCCTGCCGTGTCCTGTGGCTCTCACCATAGGATTGAGATCACGGTTATGAAATCAGGTTGGATAGACCTCCTTTCATCGTGATTTATGTCGTTGCCCAGAAAAAGAAACGGCGCGCCTCGTGAAAGGCGCGCCGTTTTCCGCATTGTTGGTCCGCTTTTTTTAAATCCCCGAGCCATCGCCCTCGACGGAGAGGAAGCCTTGGGACCGCAGCCAGTCGAGGATCAATTCCACGGCTTCCTCCGGCGTGCTGTTGGCCGTGTCCACAGTGACCGTTGGCTCCAGGGGTTCCTCGTAGGGGGCGTCCACGCCGGTGAAGTTCTTGATCTCCCCGGCCATAGCCTTCTTGTAGAGGCCCTTGGGGTCGCGTTCGGCGCAGGTCGCCACGTCGGCCTTCACGTAGACCTCCACGAAGCGGGCGTCGCCGATGCGGACCCTGGCCGAGTTCCGCTCTTCCCGATAGGGGGAGATGAAGGAGACCAGGGTGATCAATCCGGCGTCGGCCATCAGGCTGGCCACTTCCGTCACCCGGCGGATGTTCTCCACCCGATCCTGGGCGGTGAAGCCCAGGTCCTTGTTCAGGCCATGGCGCACGTTGTCGCCGTCCAGCATGGTGGCGTGGTGCCCTTCGGCGTAAAGGCGCTTGTCCAGCAGGTTGGCGATGGTCGACTTGCCCGAGCCGGACAGGCCCGTCAGCCAGAGGACGCAGGGCCGTTGGCCCTTCTGCCGGGCGCGCTGTTCCGGTCCGATCTCCAAATGCTGCCAAGCCAGATTGGTCGATCGCCAAAGGGAAAACTGGATCATGCCCGCGCCTACGGTGGCGTTGGTCAACCGGTCGATCAGGATGAAGGAGCCCGTGTCCCGGTTCTCCGTATAGGGATCGAAGGGCAGGGCGCGGTCAATGTTCAGGTTGACCAGCCCCACGTCGTTCAGCTCCAAGGTCGGCGCCGGGCGCTCGTCCATGGTGTTGACGTCGATCTTGTGCTTGATGGAGGTGACTTGTCCCCGGGTCTGACGCGGTCCCATGCGGACCAGATATTCCCGACCGGGCATCAGGGCGTTGTTGTCCAGCCAGATCAGATTGGCGGTGAAGTGGTCGCCCATGGCGGGTTGGTCCTCGGTCGGAACCAGCATGTCGCCTCGGCTGACATCGATCTCATCGGTCAGTGTCAGGGTCACCGCCTGTCCCGCCACGGCGCGCTCCAGGTCGCCGTCCTTGGTGACAATCCGCGCCACCTTGGACTTCTGGCCGCTGGGCAGGGTGCTGACCCCATCGCCCACGGCAATGGCGCCGGACACCACGGTGCCGGAGAACCCGCGGAAATCCAGGTTGGGCCGGTTGACCCATTGGACCGGAAAGCGGAACGGCAGGTGCTCCCGGTCGGTGGAGACGTCCACGTCTTCCAGGAAGGGCAGCAGGGCCGGGCCGGTGTACCAGGGCATGTTGGGGCTGGGGGTGACAATATTGTCGCCCTCCAGGGCCGAAAGGGGAATGCAGGTCACATTGTCGATGCCCAGCTTTGCAGCGAAGGGCAGGTACTCGGCAACGATGGTACCGAAGACCGTCTGGTCATAGGCCTTCAGGTCCATCTTGTTGACCGCAAGCACCACGTTCTTGATCCCCATCAGGGAGCAGACAGTGGTGTGACGCCGGGTCTGGGTGATCACCCCCTTGCGGGCGTCGACCAACAAAATCGCCAGTTCCGCCGTAGAAGCGGCCGTGCACATGTTGCGGGTGTACTGCTCGTGGCCCGGCGCGTCGGCGACGACGAACTTGCGCTTCTCCGTGTTGAAGTAGCGGTAAGCGGCATCGATGGTGATGCCCTGTTCCCGCTCCGCCTGGAGGCCGTCGAGCAACAGGGCGTAATCCACCCGTCCGGGACCGGTGGTGCCGGAGACCTTGCTGTCCCGTTCCAGGGCGCTCATCAGGTCGTCGAAGACCTGTTTGGTGTCATGGAGCAGGCGGCCAATCAGGGTGGATTTGCCGTCATCGACCGACCCGCAGGTCAGCAGCCGCAGCAGGCCCTTGTCTTCGTGTTTCTCCAGATACTCCTGGACCCGTTGCGCGGCGAGGGAGGGCTGGGCAGAGGGGGGCGCGTTGGAAGCTGTGCCGTCCATCAGAAATATCCTTCCTGCTTCTTCAGTTCCATGGAGGCGGACTGGTCCTGGTCGATGAGGCGCCCCTGGCGTTCGGAGGTCCGGGCCACCAGCATTTCGGCGATGATCTCGTGCAAGGTAGCGGCCTCGCTTTCGATGGCGCCGGTCAGCGGGTAACAGCCAAGGGTGCGGAATCGCACCGACTTCATCATTGGGGTTTCATTGGGCTGGAGAGGGAAGCGATCGTCATCGACCATGATCAGCGAGCCGTCTCGCTCCACCACCGGGCGTTCCTTGGCCAGGTACAGAGGCACGACAGGGATTTCCTCCCGCAGGATATACAGCCAGATATCCAGCTCGGTCCAGTTGGAGAGCGGGAAGACCCGCACGCTCTCCCCCTTGTTGGTCCGACCGTTATAGGTGTTCCACAGTTCGGGCTTCTGGTTTTTTGGATCCCAGCGGTGGTTGGCATCGCGGAAGCTGAAGACGCGCTCCTTGGCCCGGGACTTTTCCTCGTCCCGCCGGGCGCCGCCGATCACACCGTCGTAGCCGCCCGCCGTGAGGGCTTGGCGCAGGGCCTGGGTCTTCATGATGTCCGTATAGGCAGCCCCATGGGTGAAGGGCGTGACCTTATTGTCCAGCCCTTCCGGATTGGTGTGGACGATCAGGTCCACCTCTTCCTCTGCAACACGGCGGTCGCGGAAGGCGATCATCTCGTGGAACTTCCAGGTCGTGTCGATATGCAGGAAGGGGAAGGGCGGACGGGAGGGGAAGAAGGCCTTGCGCGCCAGATGCATCAACACCGAGCTGTCCTTGCCGATGGAATACATCAGAACGGGCCGTTGGAACTGGGCCGCAGTCTCCCGCAGGATATGGATGCTTTCCGCTTCCAGGGCATCTAGGTGCTTCACGCGCGCCTCATTTTAACAGTTAAATCGTGTAGTACAATTGGCATTTATGCCAACTGAAGTGTGAAATTGTCTCTACACCAAGCGGTGTCCAGATGTCACGGCTTTTTCGCCACTCTAATTCTATTCCTGAAATTGGGTCTTTGGCCATGTCGCAAAGCCGACATTGTCTGGCACACGACAGGCCCAACAGTCAGGGAGTTCTGGATAACGGCTTGTTTTAAAAGAATAGGTTTAGTTGGCACCTATTTTGCTTATCCACAGCAGCGGCAGTGATGTCCCCCCAACTCTTGCCTCGGAGGATCGTGATGATCAGTGACCGGATCGCCAGCGTCTTTAACGAACCGGACTGCGACAAGAATCGCGCGAAGTCCGATGCCGATCGGAAGAAGGGCTGCACCACCAAGGGCTTGACCCCTGGGGCGGCGGCGGGTGGTTGCGCTTTCGACGGCGCCAAGATCGCCCTGCAACCGGTGACCGATGTGGTTCATTTGGTTCATGGTCCCATCGCTTGCGAGGGCAATTCCTGGGATACACGGAACGTGGGCACCAAGGGTCCCATGATCTACCGTTGGGGTTTCACCACCGACATGTCGGAATTGGACGTGATCGGCGGGGGCGAAAAGAAGCTCTACAAGGCCATCAAGGAGGCCATCGCCAAATATGATCCTCCTGCGGTTTTTGTCTACCTGACCTGCGTGCCGGCCCTGATCGGGGATGATATCGACACGGTCTGCCGGGTCGCCAGCGAACGCCTGGGTAAGCCGGTGATCCCGGTCAATGCGCCGGGTTTTGTCGGCTCCAAGAACCTGGGCAACAAGCTGGGTGCCCAGGCCCTCCTCGACCATGTGGTTGGGACGCTGGAGCCCGACGACGTCGGTCCTACGGATATCAACATTATTGGCGAATATGACGTGGCCGGAGAGTTTGTGGCGGTGGAACCGCTGCTGGAGCGCCTGGGCATCCGCATCCGTGCCTGCATCACCGGGCGGTCCCGCTATGTGGATATCGCCGCAGCCCATACGGCGCGGGTCAATATGATGGTCTGTTCCCAGGCCATGATCAACCTGGGCCGGGGCATGCGGGAAAGATACGGTATCCCCTATTTCGAGGGCTCTTTTTACGGCATTGGCGACACCAGCCTGTCCCTGCGCACCATCGCAAAAATGCTGGTGGAGCGGGGGGCCGAGACCGATCTGATCGACCGGACCGAAGCCTTGATCGCCGAGGAAGAGGCCAAGGCTTGGGCCGCCATGGCCGAGTACAAGCCCCGTCTGGAAGGCAAGAAGGTGCTGCTCTACACCGGCGGCGTGAAAAGCTGGTCGGTGGTCCATGCTCTCCAGGAAATGGGCATGGAAGTTATCGGGACCTCTGTCCGCAAGTCCACCGAGGGCGACAAGGGCAAGGCCAAGCAAGCCTTGCAGCAGAACACAACGGGCAAGATGGGCGAGCTGTTCGGCTCCATCCCCAACGGCGAGATGTATCGCATGTTCAAGGACGGCGAGGCGGACATCATGCTGTCCGGTGGCCGCTCCCAGTTTGTCGCTCTGAAGGCCCGCACCGCCTGGATGGACATCAATCAGGAACGCCATGCGGGCTTCGAGGGCTACGACGGCATGATCGAAATGGTCCGGCAGATGGATATCGAGATCAATAACCCGGTCTGGGATCAAGTGCGTCGGCCTGCCCCTTGGGATGAAGAGTCCGTTTCTCAGGCTCCAGCCGTCGCCGCGTCCACCGCCACCCCCCTGGCAGGAGCCGCTGAATAATGACCCACCACTCCCCCGCATCGGTGAAGAAGGTCCGCAAGGCCCTGTCGGTCAGTCCGCTGAAGACCTCGGCCCCCTTGGGCGCGGCCATGGCCTTCATGGGGATCGAGGGCTCCATGCCCCTGTTCCATGGCTCCCAGGGCTGCACGGCCTTCGCCCTTGTCATGCTGGTCCGCCATTTCCGCGAGGCCATCCCCCTGCAGACCACGGCCATGAACGAAGTGAGCACCATTCTTGGCGGCATGGAGAATGTGGAACAGGCCCTGCTCAATGTGGTCAAACGCGCCAAGCCCAAGCTGATCGGTCTGGCTTCCACCGGGCTGACGGAAACCCGGGGCGAGGACATGATCGGCGACCTCACGCTGATCCGCGCCCGCAACCGTGAGCTGGACGACGTGGTTGTTGTGCCCGTGCAGACTCCGGACTTTTCCGGCGGTTTGGAAATGGGCTGGGGCAAGGCGGTTAAGGCCATCATCGAGACCTTGGTGCCCGAGGACAAGGCGCCGTCGAGCCAGAACCGCATCAATGTCCTGGCCGGGTCGCACATGACGCCGGGCGATATCGACGAACTGCGCGACATCATCGCGTGTTTTGGGCTGGAGGCCACCATCCTGCCGGACCTGTCCGGGTCCCAGGATGGTCACGTACCGGATACCTGGATTCCCACCACCCTGGGCGGCACGACGCTGGATGAGATTCGCGCCATGGGGTGGGCCAAGGCGACGATTGCCATCGGCGAGCATATGCGTATTTCCGGCGAGACCTTGGAGACCCGTACCGGCGTGCCGACCACCCATCTGGATCGGTTAACCGGTCTGGAGGCTGTGGACAAGCTGATGACCGTGCTGTCCCAGGTGTCCTGTCGTCCCGTACCCAACCGTTTGCGCCGCCAGCGCAATCAGCTTGTCGATGCCTTGATGGACAGCCATTTCGCCTTCGGCGGCGCGCGCATCGCCATCGCCGGAGAGCCGGACATGGTTTGGGCCCATGCCACCCTGGCGGCCGGCATGGGGGCCAAGCTTCAGGCCGTCGTGGTGCCGACCGAGGCGCCCTTCCTTTCGGCGTTGGATACGGCGGAGATCATTGTTGGTGATCTCGAAGACCTGGCTGACCGGGCCGAGGGTTGCGACCTGATGATTGCCAATGCCAATGGACGGCTGCCGGCCCGTCGGGCGGGCGTGCCCCATTTCCGGGCCGGATTTCCCATCGTCGACCGGGTGGGGTCCAACCACCGGGTCACCATTGGGTATCGCGGAACCCGCGACCTGTCTTTCACCCTGGCCAACGCCCTGATGGATGTCCACGAGGCCCATGCGGCCCGGGGGCAAGACGAACAGGGTGGCCACGGCCACACCCCCATCACCCTTAACACCGAGCAGGAGGGCTAGAGCGATGAACGCAAGGAGACTCCGTCTTGTCGAAGATGCCGCCGCCAAGCCCACCGGAGGAGGACGCATGAAAGTCGCGTTGGCGACCCAGGACATGAAAACCGTCAACGCCCATTTCAACGGGGCGAAGAACATGGCGGTCTATGACGTGGGGAAAGATGGCTACAGCTTTGTCGAGGTGATCCAGTTCGACAACCTGTCGGCCCAGGACGGTAAGCATACCGATGACGGCGAGGACCGTATCCGGGCCAAGGTCAAAGCCTTGGAAGGGATCTCCATGCTGTTCATCAAGGCCATCGGTGGTCCCGCTGCGGCCCGGGTGGTGCAGTCCAAGATTCATCCCATGAAAATCCCCAATGACGAACCCATCACCGATGTGTTGGAGCGTATTCGGGCCATGCTGAATGGTAACCCCCCGCCCTGGCTGCGCAAGCTGATGATGGAGGAAACCGGCGAAACCCGTGCGCTGGACTTCCTGGATGACGATGAAGAAGCTGACATGGTGGAGGAAACCGTCTGATGCCCGACGTTCTAGAAATGACTACGGCCGATCAAGCCGCGCTCGACTGTGAATTCGTGAAGCAACTGGTGTTGCAGATCCGGGCGCAGGACACCTATGGCACCTGGGAAGGGAAAAGCGATGCCGAGATTCTCGGTCCGTTCATCGTCACCAAGGAGCAGCGCAAGGAAATGCCGATCATCGGCGATCCCGATCCGGACATCATCTGGCGTGTCGAGATCTTCTATGCCGCCGTGGGACTGACCATCGAGAAGCATACCGGCAAGATCGCCTCGCCGATGATGAAGATGAGCCATGAAGGCTTCGGTCGTATGCTGCTGACCACGGGCAAGCTTGTCGTGTTGAATACCTACCTGCGCGACATCCACCGCTTCGGCTTCCTCTCCCTGGAGAAGCTGGCGGAGAAGGGAACCAAGCTGGTCGAAGACGCCGTTGAGACCATCAAAACCTTCCAGGCCGCTGCGGACGCGTAAGGGGCAGGCCATTTCGGTCCTGATGAAAATCTAACGGGTAGGTTGATCTTTTTATTGTCGTCATTCCCGCGCAGGCGGGAAGCCAGAGTTGATTTCGGTGTCACCGGTGCCGTGCGCTTCCGTCACCTGTTTTCCCCCTGGATCCCCGTTTTCACGGGGATGACGACGTCCAACACCGATTTGGTTGGCTTTGAGGCGGGACCGAGACAGCTGAAACCCTTGGCGCTCACGCAGGAATGACGCGGGATCAGCAGAAAGAAAAGACACGCGAAAGGAACTCTGGATATGGCGAACATCACCTACAAAACCCGGGATGGCTCTGAGTGGGAGCCCAAGTATCTGACCCAGATCGACGACGAACTGTGCATCGGCTGTGGCCGCTGCTTCAAGGTCTGTGGGCACGGTGTCTTGGAAATGAAGGGGGTCAACGAGGACGGCGAGCTTTGTGACCCCTACGACGAGGACGAGGAAATCACCCGCAAGGTGATGGTTGTCTCCAGCGAAGGCAATTGTATCGGCTGCGAAGCCTGCGAGACCGTCTGTGGCACCAATGCCCAGACCCACGCCGCTGTCTCTGCCTGAATGTCGAAGGCCGGATCGTCTATCCAGTGGGACCCGGCCTTTCCTGTCTCCCCAGCTGCACCGGCGTTAGGAGGTCCCCATGTCCAAGATCGACGATATCCGCATCCATGGTCTCGGTGCGATGGCCTCCTCCGAGAGGTTGGCTGCGCGTCCCTGGCCTCCCTTGGACGGGGAGGCGTTCGGTGCCGAGGACCTTGGAACGATCACCTATTGCTGGTTGATGGCCGGGCCCGCCCGGGGCGATGCCTTCGACCGCCATGTCATGGCTTGCCTGATCGCCGCCGCCCGGACCGAAACGGCGGCGAGCGGTGCGCCCTTGAACCATGGTTTGGGGCTGACGCCGGGGGATACGGCGGCGCTTATCGGTTTGGTTTTCCCCCATGCCACGGGGCTGAATGCCCTGTTGTCCTGTGATGGCGGCTCTGGAGAGGAGGCCATCGAGGAAGAAGATCTCCGTGATCTGCTGCTCGACCATCGGACTTTGGGGGTGGATGAGGAGGTTTGGTTGGCCGCGATTGTGGCCCGCAGGTCCCTGAGGCCGAACCACCTGTGGCAGGACCTGGGGCTGTTGAACCGCGGGGAACTCTCCCGTCTTCTCAACCGTCACTTCTCCCCGCTGGCGGCGCGTAATACCAAGAACATGAAGTGGAAGAAGTTCTTCTATCGCGAGCTTTGCCAGCGTGAGGGTGTCGTCGTTTGCAAGTCCCCCCATTGCGAGGCCTGCGAGGACTACGCGCTGTGTTTTGGTCCTGAGGACGGCCCCAAGAACCTCATCACCCCGTTGGTCCGTTAAGCCACGGTACACAACAGTCGGTCCTTTCCCGTTACGGGGCTTTGCCCCGTCCCCCACTGGGGCCGAAAGGCCCCAACCATTATTTTTGACCGAAAGGCCCCAACCATTATTTTTGACCGAAAGGCCCCAGACCCCAGGCTGTTATTTTTAAAAGAAAAATGGGGGTTTGGGGGTATCGCCCACACTACACGACAGGGCGCATTTTAGTGTGGCGGTGGATGGTGAGATCGATTCTCCTCTGGGTGGAAAAACTGCCCATAGGAGCATCCGTTGGAGATCCATTTTCTCTCCACCCTGTTGCAGACGCTATCGGCCCATGTCCGCCTTGGCAAGACGCGCCAGGAAACCCTCAGCCTTCTGATTGTCGGCGTCATCAGCACACGCACGGTCAATTTGTCGCATATCGCTGCAGAGCGGCCCGGTCGCGTTTCGGTCGCGTGCCTTTGATGTGGAGCGTCCTGGAGCACGGCGGCAGCAGCGACGCCGCCGATCGAGAGTTCGAAGGCCAGGAATGGATGGGATTTCTGCTCGCCCGCTGCATTCCCTTCGCCATTCGATTGAGGGAAAACCGGATCGTACAATTGCCCTGCGGCAAGCAGGTGCAACTCGGATCTTTTTTTCGGAGACCACGCTCGCCCCGGACCATCCGAGCCCGGCTGCCCGAGCGGCAAGGCCACCCCGCTCTGGACCTTCACTTTTCCGCCAAGCGGATCAGGGGAAGCAAAGGGATCATCATTATTGCCAGCACCGAACCCGGCCTTGGGCCGCTCAAGCTCTATCGGAAACGATGGGCCATCGAATGTTTGTTCGGCGACACCAAAACGCGCGGTCTGAACCTGGAGGACACCAGACTGACAATCTCCTCAAGGTTGTCCCTGCTGATGGCCATCGTGACCCTGGCCATCGCCTGGGCCTGTCGCACGGCATCCGATATCATGGTGCGCGCCGCACCGCCCTGAAAAGCACATGGATATTACGCCAAGTCCTGGTTCCGCGTCGGACTCGACGAACTGAGACGACGCATGAGAACCGATCACAACACGGCAACCGCTCCCCTCATCAAAGCCCTCAAATCAAGGAGAGTCGTGTAGTGTGGCCATCGCCCCCAAATGGGTTTGGGCAATTGCCCAAAAAAGACGAGACCCTCTCTAGATCAAACCGCCCTAAATCGGAATCGACTTAGGGCGGTTTGATCTAAAATCATATGGTTATACCAAGGTGCGGTGAGTTTGCCTCAGCGCACCTTGGAAGCGGCCAAGTGGCCGCCGCGCCTTATGGCGCGGTAAAGCCCGCCTGGCGTTTGAACGCAAGAAAAGCGGCGTGGCTTTCAACCCGCGCCGCTTGGTATGAGAGCATCGCGTGGACCGGAAAACCGGTTCCCACTTTTCCGCTCAATGCTCTCGAGAGTCTGCCTTTCTTGTTTTGCCCGCTTCTTTAAGCGGCGCGCAGATTACGCAGGAAGGCCGCCGCTCGGTCGCGCAGGATGTTGGACTGGCTGGCAAGGTGGCTCGCTTTGCTCGCCATCTCCGCTACGGCCTGTCCGTTATCTGCTGAGGCGGCGCTGATTCCAGTGATGTTCTGGTCCACCTCTGCCGCGCCCTGGGCCGCCTGGGAGATATTTCCCGTGATTTCCAGAGTCGCTTGGCGTTGGGAGGAGATGGCCTCTTCGATGGCGTCGAAGGCCGTTTCGATCCCCTCAATCGTGATCACGATGTCACGAAGGGTGTCAGCTGTGCCATCCGCAGCCTTGCGCATGGTCTCGATCTGAAGCTGGATTTCCTCCGTCGCCTTTGCGGTCTGGTTGGCCAAGTTTTTCACCTCTCCAGCGACGACAGCAAAGCCCTTGCCCGCGTCTCCGGCTCGCGCTGCCTCGATGGTGGCATTCAGCGCCAGCAGGTTGGTCTGGCTGGCGATGCCACCGATCAGATTCATCACTTCGCCGATTCGATTCGCGCTGCTGGTCAGGTCGGAAATCACCGTGTCTGCCCGACTGGCCTTGCTTACTGCGGACCGTACAACCTGGGAAGAATCACCAACCTGACGGTTAACCTCTTCGATGGAGGTGGTGAGTTCTTCGGCGGCCGAGGCGACAGCGGTCAGATTGGCCGAGGATTCGGTCGAGGCTGAGGCCACGGTCACGGACATTTCTCCGGTGCGAGCGACGCTCGTGCTGACCTTCTCGGTCATGGCGCCCAATTGGGTGGCTGCCGTGGCTAAGCTGTCGACGACGGAGGACACTTCGGTTTCGAAGTTGTTCTCCAGCATGACTTCGTCGGTGATCAGATCCCAGGTCAGGAGCGCTGCAGTATACACACCAGCCCTGTCCCGAAGGGCGGAAACGCGCAGGTCCATATAGTCGTCGCCCACTCGGATCCGGGCCGCATGGGGCAGGTTATCCGGATTGGACAGCAAATGACGGATGCGTTCTTCATGGCCTTTATGGAAGATATCGACGGGGCGACCTTGGATATCGGCAACCTTGCAGGGAAGGGCATGTTCGACCGATCCCAAGACATTGCGCGTGGATTTGTTCATATAGGTGACAATGAAGTCAGGAGCCTGGGCTACCATGACATTGGCGTCCATCTGTTCCAGGATCTGACTTTGGCCGAAGGCCTTGACGGTTTCGTCTTTTAACAGCTGGGCAGAGGTGGCCAATTGGCCGATCAGGTTTTTGCCCAGAGTATCCGGGATGACCACGTTGGTATCCCCTGCCGCCAAAGCTGTTAGGGAGGCGGTGATATCGCGTACGGGTGTGATCACAATATGCAGGAGGGCGGCTGATCCACCGATGACCAGGGTTGCGGCGAATAGAGCTGCGGCGATGGTGAAAGCGAAATAGGTGCCCTTGACAGACTCCATCTGCCCTTCTGTTTCCGAGGCTATGGTCCGGGCTGCAGTGACGATGGCGTCGACCTTGGCCCGATGGGCGACGAAGGCCTTTTCTGCCTGGGTGAAAGTCGCCTGGGCCCGGGCCTGATCACCGGCTTCCAGGGCGGGAAGAACCTGGTTCAGTGTGATGTCAAAGAAGCGTCGGGCATCGCCGTCACTCTCCTTGAGGAAGGCGTCGGAGATCTGTTCGGGCAGATCATGGTCCTTCCAGAAGCCAAGGCGGTCCTGGTATTCGGACTGGAGTTGAAGCAAACGCGCCTTATAGTTGGCAAGGTCGTTTGCCGACCGACCCGGGGTCATGGCTAGAGCCAGGTTCAGGTAGCTTTCGACGATATAGTTGGGGGGGGGAAGGATGTCGGCGATCAGGTCCTTGGCATCCATAATCTTGCTATAATAGGGGCCGTTGACCTGCAATTCAGACTGTTCCAAGGACGTTACTGTCAGAATGGATGCCATTCCTAAAAGGGAAACCAACGCGGTGCCGATAACCAAGTGGCGAATTTTCACGTTCTTCAAAAAACCCATTTTCCCAACCCTTTCTCGCTACAAGGAACGGGTTCCCCCGGTCGACGTTGTTCAAACTAAGCAAAAATCGTGCCGTAGTGGCGATGGGTCAATGTCCGCCCTGTATAAGTGTTTGGCGTGGCTAGAATTTGAGTTTGGGGCGTGGGTTTCTTGGTTTGCAATGCAAAAAGAGAATGGCGATGGACTTGCGTCTTAAGGGGGGAAGAGCCGCCCCTTGTGGCCGTGTGGGGGGGATCCCCATTTTTGACGTTGATAATGAATCGACAAAAGGAGTTTGAAAAATGGTGCGGAAGGGATGGCTGCAGGCTACCGCTATCGTGCTCATCGCCTCGGGCGCTTTGGTGGCATGCACCAAGAACCCGGTCACGGGCCGCAGTCAGTTGATGCTGGTCGGAGAGGCTCAGGGAGTCCAGATGGGGACTCAGGCCTATCAGGAGATTAAGGGCAAGGAAAAGACCCTGTCGGCCAATGATCCCTTTACCAAGCGCGTCCGGGCTATCACCGAGCGTCTGATCCAGGCCAATAACCTGCCCAACTACGATTGGGAGGTGAACGCCTTTCAAAACGACGAGCCAAATGCCTTCGCTCTTCCGGGCGGGAAGGTGGGTGTGAATACGGGAATGGGCAAAGTGGCGAAGAACGATGCCCAACTGGCTGCCGTGATAGGCCATGAAATCGCCCATGCGATCTCCCACCATGGCGAAGAACGGATTTCCCAGCAAATGGCGGTGAGCACGGGCTTGCAGTTAGGCAGCGCTGCCCTGGGCCTCAGCGGCATGGGCAACAGCGAGCAGATGACCGAGCTGATGGGGCAGGCCGCGACCTTGGGGATTATCCTGCCCTATAGCCGCACCCATGAGTCCGAGGCCGACGAAATCGGGCTCTATTACATGGCCCGCGCCGGATATGACCCCCGGGAGGCGGTGAAGCTCTGGGAGAATATGTCCGTCATGGGGGGGGAGAAACCGCCGGAGTTCCTGTCGACCCACCCCGCAGATGCAACACGGATCAACGATCTGAACGCGGAAATGCCTAAAGCGCTGGAGTACTATCGGGCCGCCGTCGGGAAATAGGATCCCTTCGGGTAGGCCAAGTCGGAAGGGAGGAGGGAGACATCTGTCTTCTCACAGGACACGACAGTGTCTTGTCTTTTTTGGGCTCGGGGTCTGGGGCCTTTCGGCCAGAAAATGCCTGGGGTCTGGGGCCTTTCGGCCCCAGCCTCGCCAAAGAGGGGGGGCGGGGCAAAGCCCCATAGGCGCTAGGATAGAGCTAGACACGGGGAATCGGATTGTGATTCATATAGGAGATGAAAAGCACAACACTTTATGAAGAGTCGAGTTGGGCGGAGATATTGAGCCGTCTTTCTGCCGATATAGACCTTGATGCCACGGCTCGTGAAAGCAAAGCTTTCCTCCAGCCCCGTGGGGTGCGAGATCCTGCGACGCTCTTACGTTTGGCTCTGGCCTATGCGGCCGGAGGGATGTCCTTGCGGAGGACCGTTGCCTGGGCTGAGGCTGCAGACGTGGCGCAGATCAGCGACGTCTCGTTACTTGATCGTTTACGCAACGCAAAGGAAAAGCATGCAGAAAAGCCAGTCGACAATGCCGGACTATGTCACCATTAGGAGAAGTTTCTGCGGGGTGGATGATGCTTCTCACCTCTCTCGATAAAGACGCGGTGTAATTGCTCACGGGGTTGGCGGCAGGCGCCTCAAGCGAGTGCGAAACTGCCCTGGATGAGATCGCGGATAGCGTCCAGCGGCGCTTGCCCCTTGAGCCTGGCGGTTCCGGTGACGGATCTGTATCC
>NZ_JBLAVB010000034.1:0-24681 GCF_047263945.1 Rhodospirillum sp. A1_3_36
GCGGGCCGCTTATTCCGTGCTGTTCTGGACCGCCGGAGGGTTGGGTTTGGCCAGTTGGGACAACCTGTTCCTGGGCGCCATCGGGGCTTTGTTGGCCGTCGGTACGGGTTGGAGCCTCCGCCATCGCTTGGATGCGCTATTGGGTGGGGACGAAACCGCCCACTCCCTGGGGGTTCATGTGGCCAGACTGCGCTTGATTGTCTTTGTCCTCTGCGCTTTGTCGACTGCGGCCCTGGTGGCCCTGTCCGGTGTGATCGGGTTTGTCGGCCTCATGGTTCCTCACCTCGCCCGGTTCCTTGTTGGGGTGCGCCATGGGGGACTGGTTCTGGCCTCCGCGCTGATCGGGGCTGTTCTTCTGCTGGCCAGCGATCTGGTCAGCCGGACCTTACTGGCTCCCCAAGAACTTCCCATTGGGATCGTCACCTCCGCCCTCGGAGCGGCTTTCGTCCTTGGCTTGGTGCTCCGGCGGTGACGGTCCTGGCTTCCAATGGCCTGTGACAGTGTCTCGTCTCTTTTGGGCGATTGCCCAAGCCCATTTGGGGGCGAATGCCCCCACCCCCCATTTTTCTTTTACAAATAAGCGCTTGGGGTCTGGGGCCTTTCGGCCCCAGTGGGGGACGGGGCAAAGCCCCGTGACTGAAAAGGACTGACTGTCGTGTACTCTGGCTTCAACCATCGTGATCTAATCGGGTCGGGCTTCGTTTATGAAGTCCAAGAGGAAGGGAGAGGCATCATCCACCTGTCGGATCGCGGCGAACAGGGTGCGCTTCAGGCCGCTCTCGGTGAGAGGTTTTGCGACCAACCGGCTCTCCTTGCCCGGTTCCAGCACCACCCAATCGGGAAGCACCGCCACGCCCCGTCTGCTGGCCACCAGAAGGCGGATGACGGCGGTCAGTTCCACCCGTCGCGTGGCCGCCGGTTCCACCCCTGCGGGCCCCAGGAACAGGGTGAACACATCCAGACGGTTCCGGTCTACGGGATAGGTGATGAGCGTTTCCCCCTCCAGGTCCCGGGGCTCGATGAAGGCCTTGTCCGCCAAGGGATGGGACGGAGCGGCCACGAGCAGGGCTTCGTAATCGAACAGGGGTTCAAAGGTGACGTCGGGCAGGTCTTCCGGGTCGGAGGAGACGACGAGATCCACGTCCCCCCGGCGCAGGGCGGGGAGGCCGTCGAAGCTCGCCCCCAGGAGAATATCCACGTCCACTTCCGGCCATTTCTCCCGGAAGCGCTCCAGAACCGGTAGCAGCCACTCGTAACAGGCATGGCATTCGATGGCGATGAACAGGCGACCGGTCTCGCCCCCGGCCATGCGCTTCAACTCCCGTGCCCCCTGGTCCAGCCGGGGTAAGACATCCTCGGCCAGGGCCAGCAGCTTTCGCCCGGCGGGGGACAGGCGCAGGGGTTTACTGTTGCGCAAATAGAGCGACAGGCCGAGGGAACCCTCCAACCCCTTGATCTGATGGGACAGGGCCGATTGGGTCACGTGGAGGCGATCCGCCGCGCGGGCGAGATTGCCGGTCTCGTTGATGGCCGATATCAGCCGCAAATGACGGGTTTCAAGGATCATGGGGTGTTCCGTGAAGAAAACTCATAATCATCTGTAGGAAAATGACGTTGTTTCAATGTTAGAGACGTTCCACCCTCCCGTCACCCAAAAACAGGAGACGGAAAGGATCCGCCATGACAACCGCCCATACCCTCGGCTATCCCCGCATCGGCCCCCGCCGGGAGATGAAGAAGGCCGTCGAGGCCTATTGGAAGGGGGAGATCGATGCCCTTGCCCTGGAGACGGTGGGCCAGGACCTGCGCGCTGCGGCTTGGGCCCGGCAGAAGGCGGCGGGCCTGGATATGGTCACCGTCGGGGACTTCTCCTGGTACGACCACATGCTCGACATGAGCGCCATGCTGGGCGCTGTTCCGCCCCGCTTTGGTTGGTCCGGCGGGAGCGTGGACCTGGACACGGTTTTCCGCATGGCCCGGGGGCGGGCGCCTACGGGTGCTCCCGCCGCCGCCTGCGAGATGACCAAGTGGTTCGATACCAACTACCATTACATCGTTCCGGAACTGCATGTCGACCAGACCTTCGCCCTGTCCTCGGACAAACTGTTCCGGGAGGTGGAGGAAGCCCGCGACCTGGGTCATGCGGTCAAGGCGGTCATTCCCGGTCCGCTGACCTGGCTGTGGTTGGGCAAATGCAAAGGGGGGGATTTCGACCGCCTGGACCTGTTGACTGGTATCCTGCCGGTCTATGGTGCCATCCTGACCCGTCTGGCCGATCTGGGTGTCGGTTGGGTTCAGATGGATGAACCCGCTCTCGCCCTGGACCTGCCGGGCGATTGGCGCGCGGCCTATGACGCCACGTATGGCATGCTCTCCCAGACGGGACCGGCTCTGCTTGTCGCCACCTACTTCGGTGTCCTGGACAACGCCATCGATCTTCTGGTGGACCTTCCCGTCGCGGGCGTTCATGTGGACGGGATCCGGGGTGGAGACGACACGGAATACCTGGCCCAACGCGTGGCGGCGCCGAAGGTGCTGTCCGTTGGCGTCGTCGATGGGCGCAACGTCTGGCGCGCCGATCTGGACGCGGCCTTGGCGCGCCTTCACCCCTTGAAGGCGATCCTTGGGGAGCGTTTGTGGGTCGCGCCCAGTTGTTCCCTGCTCCACGTCCCCGTCACCCTGTCCGCCGAGGAGGACATGGATCCGGAGATCCGGTCCTGGCTGGCCTTCGCCGAGGAAAAGTTGGAGGAGATCCACACCCTGAAACGGGCCTTGGATCTGGGTGAGGCCAAGGTGGCCGAAGCCCTGTCCGCCGCCCGCGACGCCATCGCCAGCCGCCGGTCCTCTCCGCGCATCCATCGCCCCGAGGTCGCCACGCGCATGGGAGGCGTCGGCGAGGCCATGACGCGGCGGATCTCCCCCCATGGGGAGCGGGCGAGCAAGCAGCGGGATTGGCTCAAGCTGCCCGCCTATCCCACGACCACCATCGGTTCCTTCCCGCAAACGGTCGAGATCCGCGCCGCGCGCCGGGATTTCAAGGCGGGTCGCCTGGCGGAGGCCGATTACATCCAGCGCATGAAGGATGAAATCGCCCTGGCGGTGCGCAAGCAGGAGGAGGTCGGGCTGGACGTTCTGGTCCATGGTGAGCCCGAACGTAACGACATGGTGGAGTACTTTGGCGAGCAGTTGGACGGCTTCGTCTTCAGCAAATTCGGCTGGGTCCAGTCCTACGGTTCGCGCTGCGTCAAACCGCCGATCCTCTTCGGGGACATTATCCGTTCCAAGCCCATGACGGTGGCGTGGTCCGTCCATGCCCAGTCCCTGACGGCCAAACCCATGAAGGGAATGCTGACCGGTCCCATTACGGTTCTGAACTGGTCCTTCGTGCGCGATGACCAACCCCGGTCCCGGACCTGCATGCAACTGGCCCTGGCCCTGCGTGACGAGGTCCAGGATTTGGAGAAGGCGGGCATCCGGATCATCCAGATCGACGAGGCGGCATTCCGCGAGGGGTTGCCCCTCCGCAAGCGGGATTGGGCCGAGTATTTGGATTGGACCGTGCGGGCCTTCCGGGTAACCGCGTCCGGCGTGGCGGACACCACCCAGATCCACACCCACATGTGCTATTCGGAGTTCAACGACATCATCGAGGCAGTGGCGGACATGGACGCCGACGTGGTGACCATCGAGACCTCGCGCTCGGACATGGAGTTGCTCGATGCCTTCGTGGATTTCCAGTATCCCAACGAGATCGGGCCGGGGGTCTATGACATCCATTCGCCCAATGTCCCGACGGTGGAGCACATGGTGAACCTGATGACCCTGGCGGCCAAGCGTATCCCCGCCGAGCGCCTGTGGGTGAACCCGGATTGCGGTTTGAAGACCCGGGGCTGGGCCGAGGTGGATCCCTCGCTGGCGAACATGGTCGCCGCCGCCAAGGAACTGCGGTCCCGGAACGCGCCCGCGTCCTTGTAGGCGAAATCCTCCGGGAGAGCGATGGGTCGCTCTCCCGGGGCTTAACCGAATTCAAAGGCAGAGAGGTTCTTGCGGCTGGCGTCCAAGACCAGGGGGCGGTTCTTGGGCGGGAAGGCCCGGGCCGGACAGTTGGACCGCTCGCAGGTCCGGCAGGTGACGCCGATGGGCGTCAGGGACGCTGGATTGCCCAGATCCAAACCATCCCCATAAACCACCTTGCGGGCATGGATCATCTCGCAGCCCAGTCCCCAGCCCGTTGGCTTGGCGCGGAAACCGCCTCTCGGTTTCCGCGCCCTTTTTTTAGGCTTGGGTCATCATGGCGCCGGGCTCGACGGGAACGGGGTGGCCGTTTTCATCCACGGAGACCATGACGAAGCGGCCCTGGAGCGCGAGGCGACGGTCGCTCCGCCCGATGGTTTCGGCGATGGCCTCGACAAGGACGGTCATGGAGGTTCGCCCCGTCGCTTCCACCCGGGCCGTCAATTCCAGCATTTGCCCGACCTTGACGGGGATCTTGAAGTCGATGCGTTCCGACGCGGCCATGACCACCGCGCGCCCGGCCATGCGGCTGGCGGCGATGACCGCGGCCTTGCCCATCAGGTTCAGCGCTGTTCCGCCAAAGAGCGTGCCGTAGTGATTGGCTTGCTCGGGAAAGATCATCTCGATGAAGCGGCTTTCCGATTGTCCTGTCGTGGTGTTCATGGGGGTCTCTCTTGCGAAGTTTGAAGATATTTGCAAAACTACGCTTTCTCTATTTGGCTATGTTCAGGGAATTGGTGTCAATTTGCGAGTGAATATGGTCGATTTAGCAAATTTTGCAAAGGAGGGGGCCGAATGCGGAAACTCTTCATGGGCGCGCGGCTTTCCCGGTTGCGCGAGGAGAGGGGGCTCACCCAGGCGGCCCTGGCCAAACAGTTGGACCTGTCCCCCAGCTACCTGAACCAATTGGAGCGCAATCAACGTCCCCTAACCGTTCAGGTCCTGCTGCGCATCAACGCGGCTTTCGGGATCGACGTTCAGGTGTTTTCCGAGGACGAGGAGGCCCGCTTGGTCGCGGACCTGCGCGACGCCCTGGGGGAGTCCGGAAGCGGTGTCTCTCTCGCGGAAATCAAATCCTTGGCCACGGACATGCCCGAAATTGGCCGGGTGCTTGTCGCGCTGCATCGGCGGGCCCGCGCCGGCGAGGACCGGTTGGAGGCCCTCGCCACCATGGCGGGGGCGCCCGCGTCGCCCCAGGACTTGGCGCCTCCCCTCATGGCCCCCCCCCTCATGCCTTATGAGGAGGTGCGCGATTTTTTCTACGACCGCCACAACCATGTGGCCGAGCTGGACGACGCGGCCGAACGCCTGTTTGAGGAGAACGGCTTGGTCGTTGGCGGCGTGGACGAGGGGTTGGAGCGCCTTCTCCGGGATCGGCATGGCATCCTGGTTCGGATGGAAGGGGGAGAGGACCTGGGAGGTCCCCGTCATTTCGACGTGGGGACCCGCGTTCTCCGCCTGTCGCGGTCCCTGCACCGGGGGCAACGGGCCTTTCAAATGGCGACCCAACTGGCCTTTCTCGACCAGGGCGCCGTTCTCGATGCCCTGGTCGAGGGGGCGCGCCTGTCGAGCCCCGAGGCGCGGGCCCTGGGCCGGATCGGCCTCGCCAATTACTTCGCGGGCGCCCTGGTTCTCCCCTACGGCCTGTTCCTGGCCGAGGCGGAGGGCGCGCGGTACGATATCGATCTTCTCGCGGGGCAATTCGGCGTAGGGTTCGAGACCATCTGTCACCGCCTGTCCACCCTGCAACGGCCCGGTGCCCGGGGGGTGCCGTTTTTCTTCGTTCGGGTGGATCGGGCGGGGAACATATCCAAGCGTCAATCGGCGACGGATTTCCACTTTTCCCGGGTCGGGGGCGGCTGTCCCCTTTGGGCCGTCCATGAAGCCTTTGAAAGCCCGGGTCGGATTTTGACCCAGGTGGCGCGCATGCCCGACGACCGAGCCTATCTCTGGATCGCCCGGGCCTTGACCCGGCGCCACGGGGGGTATGGCAAGCCGGGGAAAACCTTCGCCCTGGGGCTGGGGTGCGATTTGCGCCATGCCTCCCGGTTGGTCTACGCGCGGGGTCTTGATCTGACCGATCCGACCGCGGCCACGCCCATCGGCGCGGGGTGCAAGGTTTGCGAACGGCCGAATTGCCCCCAACGGGCCTTCCCCCCCATGGGACGCCCGGTGGTCGTCGACGAACACCGGGGGCGCTTTGTTCCCTACGCGACCACGTGAGGCCCTACGCGACCACGTGAGGACGGAGAGGGCGATCTGTTATCGCGGGTCGTAGTCCCGCGCGATCCGCTCGATTTCCACCCCGGCCCCCAGGGAATCGGTGATGGCCTCTGGTTTCTCGACACGGACCCGCGCGCGGCGGACACGGGGGTCGGAAAGGCTCATCTCTGCGATCCGTTCCGCCAGCGTCTCCACCAGGTTGATGTGTCCAGCGGTCACGATACCTTTGATGTTTTTGGCCAATTGGCCGTAGCAGACCACGTTCTCCAAGTTATCGTCCACGGGAGTTGTCCCCTCGACAACGGCCAGATTGAGGTTGACGCGGATGGTTTGATCACGATCGCGTTCGTCCGCGTTGACGCCAATCCGTCCCTGGATATCCAGGTCTCGAATAAAAACATGGCGGTGGGCCCGGTCGGCCGAGGAGAAGGGGGAGGAAAAAGATGGGATCATGGGAGGCCTTTCGAGGAGGGAGGGGGCGATGGCCGGACGCTAAGGGGGATGACGGTCCTGAATCAACGTCATGTTTCTAATAAAGATTATTAGATTCCATCATTTTTCCGCCGCCATGGCTCGGGTGACTGGCGGCCTGTTCGCAATCCTCGCACCTTCGCGACTTGGTGTTCGCGACCCGCCGCCTTTTCAGTCATTCACCGCTTCATGGGCATTTCGCATGATGCCGCCGGGCGTAGACAACGGCGAAGACCGGTCCGAGACGCCCTAACGGGACGACCGCAAAGGAGGACATGCCCATGACCATCGCCAGTATCCAGCCTGAAGGGGTCGCGCCGCCGCCTTTCAAGCCGAAGAAGTCCGTGGCCCTGTCGGGCGTCGCGGCGGGCAATACGGCCCTGTGCACCGTTGGCAAGACCGGAAACGACTTGCATTACCGGGGCTATGATATCCTCGACATCGCTGAACGCTGCGAATTCGAGGAAGTCGCCCACCTGCTGATCCACGGCAAGCTGCCGACCATCGCCGAATTGGCCGCCTATAAGGCGAAACTGAAGGCCCTGCGCGGTCTTCCGGTCAGCGTGCGGGACGCCCTGGAATGCCTTCCGGCCTCCGCCCATCCCATGGACGTGATGCGCACGGGCGTGTCGGCCCTGGGCTGCGCCCTGCCGGAGAAGGACGATCACAGTCTTCCCGGCGCCCGCGATATCGCCGACCGCCTGATGGCCTCCCTGGGGTCCATGCTGCTCTACTGGTACCACTGGTCCAACAATGGCAAGCGGATCGAAGTGGAAACCGATGAGGACTCCATCGGTGGGCATTTCCTGCGGTTGCTCCACGGACGGGCGCCGTCGCCCCTTTGGGAGCGGGCCATGCATACCTCCCTGACCCTCTACGCCGAACACGAGTTCAACGCGTCGACCTTCACCGGGCGGGTCATCGCCGGGACCGGATCGGACATCTATTCGGCCATCACCGGAGCGATTGGCGCCCTGCGCGGTCCCAAGCACGGAGGCGCCAACGAGGTCGCCTTCGAGATTCAGAAGCGCTATGACACCCCGGATGACGCCGAGGCCGACGTCCGCCGTCGCGTGGCCAATGGCGAGGTGGTCATTGGTTTCGGCCATCCGGTTTACACGGTTTCCGATCCCCGCAACCAGGTGATCAAGGGCGTGGCTCACAAGCTGTCCGTGGCCGCGGGATCGACCAAGATGTTCGACATCGCCGAGCGCCTGGAAGCGGTCATGTGGGACGTGAAGACGATGTTCCCCAACCTCGATTGGTTCAGCGCCGTCAGCTACCACATGATGGGTGTTCCCACCGCCATGTTCACCCCGTTGTTCGTCATCGCGCGCACCTCCGGCTGGGCCGCCCACATCCTGGAGCAACGGATCGACAACAAGATCATCCGCCCCAGCGCCAATTACGTGGGTCCCGAGGATCAGCTCTTCGTCGCCATCGACCAGCGCCAATAGGATGGGGGCCCCCATGAATTCCGCCTATCGCAAACCCATGGCCGGGACGGGTGTCGATTATTTCGATGCCCGGGCCGCGGTCGATGATCTCCACCCGGGAGCCTGGGATGGGCTTCCCTATCTCTCCCGCGTCCTCGCCGAGCAACTGGTGCGCCGCTGTGATCCTGCCTTGTTGGAGGACGCCTTGTGGCAATTGGTCGAGCGGCGGCGGGACCTGGATTTCCCCTGGTATCCCGCCCGCGTGGTCTGCCACGACATCCTGGGGCAGACCGCCCTGGTGGATCTGGCGGGGTTGCGCGAGGCCATCGCCGCCCAGGGGGGGGATCCGGCCCGGGTCAATCCGGTGGTGCCGACCCAACTGATCGTCGACCATTCCCTGGCCGTCGAACACGGGGGCAATGACCCCCTGGCCTTCGAGAAAAACCGGGCCATCGAGGACCGCCGGAACGAGGATCGGTTCCACTTCATCGAATGGAGCCGCCGGGCCTTCGAGAACGTGGACGTGATCCCCGCCGGAAACGGCATCATGCACCAGATCAACCTGGAACGGATGTCGCCGGTCATCCAGGTTCGGGACGGGGTCGCCTTCCCCGACACCTGCGTGGGCACCGACAGTCACACGCCGCACGTGGATGCTCTTGGTGTCCTCGCCATCGGCGTGGGGGGCCTGGAGGCGGAAACGGTGATGCTAGGCCGGGCGTCGATGATGCGGCTGCCAGACATTGTCGGTGTGCGTTTGACCGGGGCGCGGAAAGCGGGCATCACCGCCACGGACCTTGTCCTGGCCTTGACTGCGTTTCTGCGGGCGGAACGGGTTATCGGCGCCTGGATCGAGTTTTTCGGCGAGGGCGCGGCCCAACTATCCGTTGGCGACCGGGCGACGATTTCCAATATGTGCCCCGAATATGGGGCCACGGCGGCTCTGTTTCCCATCGATGACCGCACCCTGGATTACCTCCGCTTGACCGGACGGGACGCGGACCAGGTGTGCCTGGTCGAGACCTACGCCAGGATCGCCGGTTTCCGGGCCGAGGATGTGCGCGGCGCGGTGTACGAACGGGTTCTGGAGTTCGATCTCTCGACCGTCGAGCGGTGCATGGCCGGTCCCTCCAGCCCCCACCGGCGCTTGCCGACCGTGGATCTGGCCGAACGGGGGATCGCGCTGGGCCTCGACAAGGCCCGCGAGGAGGAAAGGGCGGGACTCCTCCCCGACGGTGCTGTGATCATCGCCGCCATCACCAGCTGCACGAACACCTCCAATCCGCGCAACGTCATCGCCGCGGCGCTGCTCGCCAAGAAAGCCAACGCCCTCGGCCTGACTCGAAAACCCTGGGTCAAGACCTCCTTCGCGCCGGGGTCGAAGGTGGCGCGCCTCTATCTGGAAAAGGCCGGATTGCTTGTCGAACTGGAAGGCCTGGGCTTCGGCATCGTCGCCTATGCCTGCACCACCTGCAACGGCATGTCCGGCGCTCTGGATCCGGCGATCAAGGGGGAAATCCTGGATCGGGACCTTTACACGACCGCAGTCCTGTCGGGGAACCGGAACTTCGACGGGCGCATCCACCCCCATGCCAAGCAGGCCTTCCTGGCCTCGCCACCGCTGGTGGTGGCCTATGCCCTCGCCGGGACCATCCGCTTCGATATCGAGCGCGATATCCTAGGGCGAGGTCGGGACGGAAAGCCGGTTCGCCTCGCCGACCTCTGGCCCTCCGACGGGGAAATCGACGCCATCGTGGCGGCCTGCGTGACACCCGACCAGTTCCGCCTCGTCTATGATCCCATGTTCGCGGGGCGGGGAAGTGACGGTGACCGGGTGAGCTCGCTGTATGACTGGCGCCCCCAATCCACCTATATTCGCCGCCCGCCCTATTGGGACAGGGAGGGGACCGGCGCCATGGCTGCCTACCCCCGGACTTTGCGGAACATGCGGCCCCTGGCGATCCTGCCCGACAACATCACCACGGACCACCTGTCCCCCTCCAACGCTATTCTGGCCTCCTCGGCGGCGGGGGAATACCTCACTCGCATGGGCCTGCCGGAGGAGGACTTCAATTCCTACGCCACCCACCGGGGCGACCACCTGACCGCCATGCGGGCCACCTTCGCCAATCCGAAGCTGATCAACGAGATGGCGGTGGTCGACGGCGCGGTGACGCAGGGATCCCTGACCCGCCTGGAGCCGGAGGGCAGGGTGGTGCGCATGTGGGAGGCCATCGAGACCTATCTGGAACGCGGACAACCGCTGATCATCGTCGCCGGAGCCGACTATGGCCAAGGCTCCAGTCGGGATTGGGCGGCCAAGGGCGTGCGCCTCGCCGGGGTCGAGGTCATCGTCGCCGAGGGGTTCGAGCGCATCCACCGCACCAATCTGATCGGCATGGGCGTTTTGCCCCTGGAATTCAAGCACGGGACCACGCGGCTGACCCTGGGCCTGGACGGGACCGAAACCTACGATGTGGAGGGCGCCCGGGTGCCAGGGGCCGACTTGACCCTGATCATCCGCCGTGGGACTGGAGAGGTCCTTCGCGTGCCGGCGACCTGCCGCCTGGATACGGCGGAAGAGGGGACCGTTTACGAGGCCGGGGGTGTGTTGCAACGCTTCGCCCAGGACTTCCTGGCCTCGGTGGATGACGAAAGGAATGCCGTATCATGAATTTCGCTCCACAAATCCGCATCCCGGCCACCTACATGCGCGGGGGAACCAGCAAAGGGGTCTTCTTCCGGTTGGAGGACCTGCCGGGCCGGGCCCAGGTTCCCGGCGCGGCGCGGGACCATCTGTTCCTGCGTCTCATGGGAAGCCCCGACCCCTACGGCAAACAGACCGATGGTATGGGGGGCGCCACCTCCAGCACCAGCAAATGTGTGATCCTCTCCAGGAGCGGGCGACCGGACCATGACGTGGACTATCTCTATGGGCAGGTGTCCATTGATGGCGCTTTCGTGGATTGGTCGGGGAATTGCGGTAATTTGACCACGGCGGCGGGGGCTTTCGCCCTCCATGCCGGTCTGGTGGAGCGGAGCCGTGTGCCGTTGGACGGTGTTTGCGTCGTGCGCCTCTGGCAGGCCAATATCGGCAAGACCATTCTCGTCCATGTTCCCATCCGTGGTGGTCAAGTCCAGGAAACCGGAGATTTCGAATTGGACGGTGTGACCTTTCCCGCAGCGGAAATCGTTCTGGAATTCCTCGATCCCGCCGAGGAGGGGGAAGACGGCGGCGCCCTGTTCCCCACGGGACACCCCGTCGATGTCCTGGACGTTCCGGAAAGCTTGGTCGCGGGGGGGAAACTCCCGGCGACGCTGATCAACGCGGGCATCCCCACCCTTTTCGTCAATGCTGCGGATCTGGGCTATCGGGGGACGGAAACCCAGGGGGAGATCAATGGGGACGGCGCGGCCTTGGCCCGCTTTGAGGCCCTGCGCGCCATCGGCGCCCTGCGCATGGGGCTGATTGATACTCTGGACGGGGCCGTCAAACGTCAACATACGCCCAAGATCGCCTTCGTCGCGCCACCGGCAGGCTACACGGCCTCCAGCGGTCGGGTGATCCGGGCCGGGGAGGTGGACCTGTTGGTCCGCGCCCTGTCCATGGGGAAATTGCACCACGCCATGATGGGCACGGCCTCCGTGGCCATCGCCACCGCTGCAGCCATTCCGGGAACCCTCGTGGCCCAAGCCGCCGGGGAAAGGGGGCGGAGCGCCGTGCGGTTCGGCCATCCCTCCGGCATCCTGCGCGTGGGCGCGGAAGCCCGGTTGGAGGAGGGCCGATGGAGCGTGACCAAGGCGGTCATGAGCCGGAGCGCCCGCATTCTCATGGAAGGCTGGGTCCGTGTACCCGGCGATTGTTTTTAGGTTTATAGGGGAGTTTTCATGTCCACGCGCAAGCAGCTCAAGACCCTCGTCGAGGCCCGTCGGGGCGTCATCGTTCCCGGTGCCTTCAATGCCCTGTCCGCCAAGGTCATCGAGGACCTGGGCTACGAGGCCATCTATGTCACCGGGGCCGGAGTGACCAACATGTGGTTTGGCATGCCCGACCAGGGGTTCATGGGGTTGGCGGAGATCGCCGATCACACGGCGCGGATCCGCGACGCGGTTTCGCTTCCCCTGCTCGTGGATGCCGACACGGGCTTTGGCAATGCCCTGAACGTCTATCACACGGTGCGGACCCTGGAGCGGGCAGGCGCCGATTGCATCCAGTTGGAGGACCAGGTGGCGCCCAAGCGCTGTGGCCACTTCTCGGGCAAGGCCGTCATCTCGACGGAGGAAGCGGTGAGCAAGATCAAGGCCGCCGCCGATGCCCGCCGGGATCCGGACCTGCTGATCATGGCCCGCACCGACGCCGCGGCTGTCCACGGCTTCGAGGCGGCGGTGGAGCGCGCCCAACTCTTCGCCGAGGCGGGGGCCGATATCCTGTTCGTTGAGGCCGTGACCACCGCTGAGGAAATCCGCGCCTTGCCCCGGCGTCTGGACCGTCCCCAGTTGATGAACATGGTCATCGGCGGCAAGACACCCATCTTCAATGCCACGGAGCTGGCGGATTTGGGCTTTGGTATCGTGCTCTATGCCAACGCTGCGCTCCAGGGCGCGGTTTCGGGGATGCAGAAGGCGCTGACGGTGTTGCGCGACGAGAAGGAAGTGAAGGAATCCAGTGGCTTGGTTGCGCCCTTCGCCGAACGCCAACGGCTGGTGGGTAAGCCCGCCTGGGATGCCCTGGAAAGCCGGTACAGTTGAGTGCTGCTTCCCGGGGGCTACGACGAAGACGGCATCGCGTCGCCGAAGACGTCGGAGACCTTCCCGGCGGCGGTTTTGATGGGGTCGTTGGTCAAGTGGGCATACCGCGCGGTGGTTTGAAGTTGTGTGTGCCCCAAGAGCTTTCCGATCATCGGCAATCCCTCGCCAAGCGCGAGGGCGCCGCTGGCGTAGGAGTGGCGGAAGTCATGGATCCGAACATCGGGAAGTCCCGCCTGCTCTCGGATCCGTCGCCACGGATGTTGGAGGTCTGTCAGGCGCGCCCCGTCCTTCCGCCTGGACTCCCATACAGGAAATCCTAAGTTTAAAAAAACTTCTGTACAGGGCGAGGGCCGCGACCGCGATCTTCTGCCCCTGATGCTGGCCGCTTCACCGCGCCTTCAGGAGGGGTTGAGGGGCGAGGATCTGAATGCCCTTCTGCGGCGCCGGAAAGACATCAAGATCACACAGGCGACCATGGCCGAGCGCCTCGGCGTTCACCTTCGCACCTTTCGGCGGTGGGAGAACGGCGAGGACGATCCCCAGGCCATGCTCCTGTTCAAATGGGCCGGTCTCCTGAATGTGCCTCTTGGGGCAAATTTGCCCCATTCCGAGGATGGGGGAGGGGGAAGATGATGGATCTTCTGGCCTGGGTCGTTGCCGGAGTGGCATCCCTTGGCGTGAGTGCCTCCGACCCGGCCTCTCCGGCGCCCGGGGATATCCTGGCCGGTCTCCCGGACCGGGTTTCCGACGGGGACACCTTTCGCATTCAAGGTATCGCCACGCGGATCCGCATCTGGGGCGTCGATGCTCCGGAGCTTTCCACAAGGGAAGGACCCGCCGCGCGGGAGGCGCTCTGCGCCCTCCTTGGGGATGGTCCTGTCGCCTGTCGGGTCATTGATAGGGATCGGTATGGCCGGGCCGTGGCTCGGTGCTTCGCCGGGGACCGGGATTTGGCCGAGGATCTGGTCCGGCGCGGCTGTGCCCGGGATTGGCCGCGCTACAGTGGCGGGGCCTATGCCGGGGTGCCTCGGGCCGGGATGTGCCGATGATCCACCAACAAACCATGGAATGGAGAACGACGATGCAGAAGCCTGTCGGCTGTGTCGTGGTGGTCGCCGGTCTTTTCGCACCAATACTGATGGCCCAGGAACCCGAAGGAATTAAGGGGGAGGAGTGTCGCTGCTCACTCTACAGTACGAGCGTGGATGAAAACGGTCACATAACGACACAAGATGTGAGCGGGATGATTACTCCGGTTACGACCATGTTCACCTATATCGAAAGTCTTCATGGAGACCGGATGACCTTGCGTCTTCTGGAATCGGTGGAGAGCGCGAATATGGAAACCATTTTGTTTGCAGGTGACAGATTCCAGGCGAAGCGGCTGTCACCCTCCTTCCCGGATGGCCGGGAGCGATGGTGCGTCACAGCCATTCTTCCCCAGCAAGGGCAAGGGGCGTCGCATTTCGTGGATGTGGACGGACCTCCCGAATGTTACGCCATGCTCAAAGATCACCATGGTTTGCTGGGGCTGGATAGGCCTGTCCTCGACCAAGTCGTTCGGGTTAGATTGACTGGCAACTTGTTGCTCGACCGGTCGACAATCATCTCCTGGACGGCCTGGAAGGTCGCCTCATCGATGATGGTCAGTTCCGGCGCCGGGGCCTGGATCCATTCGGATCGGGGGCGAAGGATGGACAGGCGCTTGCCCGTATCCGGATGCTTGCGGAACTCCATCTTGTTGAAGGTGATGACCCCCATATACATGGTCTGCCGCAGCAGCCCGTTTCGCGCGCCGCCGAGCCGATCAGGGTGGTGGGACCCCATTTGCCGCCAGTCGGTGCGGGGATGCCCAGGCTGTTCAGGTTCTCGACGATTTTCTTGAGGCTGACGCCCGCCATGTAGTCGCTGAAGATCCCCTTGACGACCTCCGCCTCGGCCTCCGGTCTTGCGGATGGTGGGCAGGACCTCGCCAACCACCCATTCCTCGATGCGCTCCGCCGCAGGCAGTTTGGAGCGTATGATCAGGCGATACATGTCCCGCTCGGGGATGATGATCGTTTGGGGATCCAGGGGGGGTAACAATTCGTTACTCCCTACAGGGCGACTGCATTTGCAGTGGTCGGCGACGGCTTTTCGGGAATTGGTGTATCCCAGAACCTCGGCCAGATCCTTGGCGACGAACCAGGGCTCTCCGTCGATGTTGAGGCCTCGGACGGGTAAAGTGTCGAATTCAAAGGAAATCACGGCGTTCATCGGGTCTCTCCATAAAATAATGCATGAGTAGTGATTTACTCTGTCTCTTGAAGTGGATCAATCAGCAAAAATTCGGCGTACTTGACTTTGAGTTTGGTGGTTTTTTCCGTGATTTTGAAGCATTGCACGTCTTTGCTTGAGTTTGAACGTCTTTGCTTGTCTTCGCTTGTCTCTGTCCGTCTTTGCTTTAATTTGCTTGTCTTTCCCTGTCGTACTGGTGGCAGGTTATGTTCGGTACCGGTACCGAACGCCGTCCATTCTGGACGGTGGCCTTATTCGCGTGCGATGCACACTCAACGATTTCTGGAAAAGGGGAGTGTTTCGGTCGGGGCAAACAACACCATAAGGGTGATTGTTTATCGGTCTTCCGCCTTTCGGCTGTTCCCGATCGGAAAACCCCTTTAGAATAGCTCCATTAGGATAGCCCGGGCAGGCATGGGGTATCGCTGTTGGGGGACTGGACATGGCGGATCTGCGTATCGGGCTAAGCGGTGGCGACCTCGTCTGTACGGACGCCGCGCCGGAAGGGGGGACGGTTCGCAAGCCCCTCGGTCCGGAGGGTGTCGCCCGCCTTGACGCCTGGGCCCGGGCCTATGAGGCGGCGGTGCGGACGCGCCAACCCGATACCCTGCCGTCCCTTGGCCGGGAGATCGCCGATTTCCTGAACGGGGGAGACCTCTGGCTGGATCGCTGCATCCAGCGCAGCGTCGGGCCCATCGCTCTGGAGATCTGCGCCTCGGGTCGGCCGGACGGGGGCGCACGGGCCCTGCTGGATGTGCCCTGGGAGGTGCTGGCCCCCGATGGCCTGTTGCTGGCGGAGGACGCGCGGCGTCCCTTCCTCGTTGCCCGCCGTCTCGGCGGGACCGCAGAGGCCGAGGCGCCGGTTCACGGCGATATCGCCGCCCTGTTCATGGCCGCCGAGGTGGAGGGACAACATGTCCTCGATCACGAACGGGAGGAAATCGCCTTCCTCGACGCCACCCATGGCCTGGGCGCCCATCTTGCGGTCGAGGAGAGCGGCAGTCTCGATGGCTTGCGGCTGCGCTTGAAGCAATCCTCGCGCTGGGACGTGCTGCACCTGACCGGGCATGGCGACCTGGACAAGCGGGGACCCTTCCTGGCCCTGGAGACCCCCGAGGGCGGGCTCGACCGGGTGGACGCCGACCGGCTGTGCGAGGCGCTGGGGGATCACCAACACCTGCCGGGTCTGGTTTTCTTGTCGGCCTGCCGGACGGCGGAACAGGCCGATGGGGATGCGGGCTCCTTCGTCCAGGCGATGGTCCAGTCCGGGGTGCCCAATGTTCTGGGCTGGGACGGGTCGGTCATGGACGATACGGCGATCCGCTTTGCCGCAAAGTTCTATGGGGAACTGGCGGGGGGGCGGAACGTGGTCCATGCCGCGGCGACGGCCCGGCGGGCCGTCCTGGTCGACCACCGGGCCAACCCCGAGCGGGGGGGGCATTGGCATTTGGCGAGGGTCTGGCTGGGGCCGGGCGGCGGCGGGGCCCTCTGCGATCCTTCCTGTCCGACCCGTCCCTTTCGGCCCCGGCGGGATCGGGTCTATCTGGACAAGCGGGGCGAGCGGGTTCCCGTGGCGCCGCCCGAGCGGTTCGTGGGCCGTCGCCGGTCGATCCAGGCGGCGCTGCGGGCCTGGGCCGGGGGAGCGGCTGGGGTGCTTCTCCAGGGTATGGGAAACCTGGGCAAGTCCAGTTTGGCCGAACGCATCGCCAACCGGCTGGATGGCCATGATGTCGTGGTGGTGTTCGAGCGCTACGATGCCCATTCGGTGTTCCTGGGGCTGGTCGACGCCCTGCCCGAGGGGGCGCAACAGGCCGTCCTGGAGGCGCATGAGAAAAAGATCCTCGACGACCCCTCCGCCCTGAAGCGGGTGCTTCAGGAGATGGTGAAGGGGGCCTTCTCGGGCCACGGCGGGACCCGGCCCCTTCTGCTGATCGTCGACGATCTGGAGCGGTGTCTGGCCGAGCCCCGGCGGGGGGAGGCGGCGACACCCTTTAAAACGGCGGAGGACGCGGCGGTGATGGCTGCGATCATCGGCGCCTTCCGGGATGTCGGGGGCGCCACGAAATCGCGCCTGCTGATCACCAGCCGCTATGTTTTTGCCCTGAGCGACGCACGGGGCCATGATCTCGCCGCCCATCTGGCTGTGGTGGCGCTGCCGCCCATGGACGAGGCCCAACGGACCAAGCAGATGCGCACGGCGGCCCGCGTGAGCGGACGGGAACGCGCCCCCGGTGATGACCCGGAGCTGGACCAGCTGGAAGGGCGGATCCGGGCGGCCGCCGGGGGCAATCCGGGCCTGCAGGAAATCCTGACCCGTCCCCTTCTGGAGATCGCCGACCGGGCGACGGCCCTGGCCGCGGCCGAGGGAGCCGTGCGGGCGGTGGAAGGCTACCTGGAGAGCGGGGAGGTCCCGGAGGAGGAGAGTGCCGCCCAGGAGTTTTTCCGGCGGGTGTTCCTGCGCGCCTTCCGGGAAATGGTGACCCCGACGGAGGCCCGCCTGTTCCAGGCGGCGACGCTGTTTTCCCTGCCGGTGCCGGAGGCGGTCCTGGAGGCCGCGGGCCGGGCGGCCAGCGTCGGCGAGGCGGGCCGCGCGCTCTCCCGCCTCCAGGGCCTGGGGCTGCTGGACCGCCATGGCGGCGCGGCGGGGGGCATGGACACGGGCGTCAATCCCCTGGCGCGGCCCCTGGCGGATCCGCTGTCGCCGGAGGACCGGGTGCATCTGGCGAAGGCGGTGGTGGGGCCGCTCTATTCGGCTTGGTCCGATGGGGAGGGCGATCTCCCCGCCCATCCCCGGGCCGTCGAACTGGCCCGCCTGGCGCTGCTCGCCGGTGGCCCGCCGGAGATCGTCAACGCGGCGGCGGACGCGGGCAGTTTCTATCTGTTCGACCGGGCCCACATGGCCGAGGCGGCCTGGGGTCTGGTCCAGGAGGCGTTGGCGCTGCTGGAGCGCCTGGACAGCCCTCCCGCCCTGTCCCTGTTGCGGACCGGCGCGGCCTGCGCCGGGCGGCTTGGCGATGGGGCCGGGCAGGACGCGCTCCTGGCCCGGGCGGCCTCCCTGGCGGGCGGGGATCCGCGCACCGATGCGGCGGTGCTGTTCGACCGGGCGTCTCGATTGCTCCAGGGGGGTGACCCGGCGGCGGCGGAAGCCCTCCTGCGGGCGGCCCTGGAGCGGTTCGACGCGCTGGGAGACGAGCGGTCGCGCGCTGTGACGATGGGGAAGATCGCGGACCTCCTGACGACGCGGGGAGAGACGGAGGAGGCCCTTCGGATCCGTCGGCAGGAGGAACTTCCCGTCTACGAGCGTCTGGGAGACCTGCGATCGCGCGCTGTGACGATGGGTCGGATCGCGGACATCCTGACGACGCGGGGAGAGACGGAGGAGGCCCTTCGGATCCGTCGGAAGGAGGAACTTCCCGTCTACGAGCGTCTGGGAGACCTGCGGTCGCGCGCTGTGACGATGGGTCGGATCGCGGACATCCTGACGACGCGGGGAGAGACGGAGGAGGCCCTTCGGATCCGTCGGGAGGAGGAACTTCCCGTCTACGAGCGTCTGGGAGATGTGCGGTCGCGCGCTGTGACGATGGGGGATATCGCGGACATCCTGACGACGCGGGGGGAGACGGAGGAGGCCCTTCGGATCCGTCGGGAGGAGGAACTTCCCGTCTACGAGCGTCTGGGAGATGTGCGGGAGCGCGCTGTGACGATGGGGAAGATCGCGGACATCCTGACGATGCGGGGAGAGACGGAGGAGGCCCTTCGGATCCGTCGGGAGGAGGAACTTCCCGTCTACGAGCGTCTGGGAGAGGTGCGGTCGCGCGCTATGACGATGGGGAAGATCGCGGACATCCTGACGACGCGGGGAGAGACGGAGGAGGCCCTTCGGATCCGTCGGGAGGAGCAACTTCCCGTCTACGAGCGTCTGGGAGATGTGCGGTCGCGCGCTGTGGCGATGGGGAAGATCGCGGACATCCTGACGACGCGGGGAGAGACCGAGGAGGCGCTTCGGATCCGTCGGGAGGAGGAACTTCCCATCTTTGAGCGTCTGGGAGATGTGCGGTCGCGCGCCGTGACGATGGGGAAGATCGCGGAGATCCTGACGACGCGGGGAGAGACGGAGGAGGCCCTTCGGATCCATCTGGAAGATCGTCTGCCCGTTGCCCAGCATCTGAACGATGCCGACAGCCTGGCCCATATACGGTATGCCTGCGCGATGATCCGCCTCCAGGGGGAGGGGCTGACGGAAGAGACCGCCGGGACCATCCTGGAGGAACTGGGGGAGAGCTTCACCCTGAATTGCAAACTCGGACGCGTGGATGCCATTGGCGCCGTCGGGAGGGTCTTGGGTCAGGTTTTGGCCGCGGTGGGGGCGACCGAGAAGGCGGCGGGTGTGTTCGACGGGGCGGAGGCGGCTTTCGCCAAGATCGGGGATACCCAAGGCGTCGCCGATGTTCGCGCCCTGCGGGAGGAACTGGGAAGGGGGGCGTCATGACCGCCAGGCTGCATATTTCCGGCCCCCAGGCCGAACGCCTCGCCGCCGATGTCGTGGCGGTCCTGGAAGAGGTGTTGGGCACCCCGCCGGAGCGCTTGCCCCGTCCCGCGAGCGCGGAGATCCGGCGCGGAGACCCCATCGCCATCGCCGCCCTGGTGCTGGCCATCCCGGGGGCCGTCGTCGCCACCCTGGACCTCTTCACCGCCGATCTGGACCGCATACTCGATCGGTTGGAGGACAGGTCGGGGAGGGGGCGGAGGCCGCCGACGGGCTGAGGACGGACCTTGGATGTCCTCCCCTGAGAGGGAGAGGAGGGCGCTTCGCTTTGTGGCGGGACAGGGTCCGGGAGAGCGGCTTCCGGCGGCCCGCTGCGGAGTAACTCCCCATGACCACCGGAAACACAATCACCCTGGCCCCCTGCCGGGAAATCCCCTTCAACCAACTTCGGCTCACCCAGTCCAATGTCCGGACCGTCAAGGATGGCGTTTCCATCGACGAGCTGGCCGCCTCTATCGCCCGGCGCGGTTTGATCCAGAGCCTCTATGTGCGTCCGATCCTCGGCGAGGACGGGGCCGAAACTGGGCTTTATGCCGTGCCTGCGGGCGGGCGGCGGTACAGCGCCCTGGAGCGGTTGATCGCGCAAAAGCGGTTACCCAGGACCGGGCCGGTGCCCTGTGTCGTCGGACGGGCCGACGATGCCATCCCGGAGGAGGAAATTTCTCTGGTCGAGAACATCGAGCGGGTGCCGCTCCACCCCCTCGACCAATTCCGCGCCTTCCGCACCCTCCATGACCAGGGCCAGACCGTCGAGGATATCGCCGCAGCCTTCCTGGTTCTACCCTCCGTCGTCAAACAGCGGCTAGAGCAAATCCCGAGCAATCTGGAACAGATTGCGACGACGATTTGCTTCAATGTCAGAGTTTTAGAGCATGTTGCGTGAATTACATTTCACGCAACATGCTCTAAAACTGGTCTCCGTCTCTCCGGTGCTGTTCGAGGCCTACGGCCAGGACGCCATGACCCTGGAGCAGCTCATGGCCTTCACGGTCTGTCCGGACCAGACCCTTCAGGAACAGGTCTGGGAGTCCCTCCGGGGCTCCCATGCCGATACGCCCTGTCACATCAAACGGCGTCTGACGGAGACCACGGCGCGGGCCGCCGACAAGCGGGCCCTCTTCATCGGTGTCGAGGCCTACGAGGCGGCGGGCGGCGTTGTCCTGCGGGACCTGTTCGACACCGATAGCGGCGGCTGGTTCCAGGACGCGGCCCTGCTCGACCGGCTGGTGGCCGATCGGTTGGGGAGCCTCGCCGAGGCGGTCACCAGGGAAGGTTGGAAATGGGTCACCGTGGACGTCGATCTGCCCTATGGCCATCGGCAGGGGTTGCGGGTGCTCAAGGGGACGCCCGTGAGCAAGGCGGATCACGCCGCCCCGGATCGGCCCATGGGCTACGATCCGGAGGAGGTGGCGCGCGCCGGGGTCTTCATCACGCTCTCTTTGTCGGGCGAGGTGGTGGTCGATCGCGGTTTCGTCCGGCCCGAGGACGAGGTGGCCCCAGAGGACGGCCAAGAGGACGCCCCTGGGGGCTTCACCCTGGCCGACAAGGTCGCGATCCTCCATGTGGGCGCCGACGGCCAGACCCGGACACTGGATGCCGAGGCCCTGCTCTCCGGCTCTCCGGAGCGTAATCCAGATGAAGCGTCTGCGGAGCCGGAGGGCGTGACCTTGCCTGCCTTTCTCGCCGCCGAATAATGAATCCGCTTCCTCTCCCGTGTCCTCGAAAATCCGGAAAACCTGCTTCGCAGTTTCTGGGCTCTGCCCAGACCCGCAAAGGGTCGCGGAGCCTTTGATCCCCCAATGGGGGTCCGGGGCAAAGCCCCGTGACGGGAAAACGCCAGCGGTCCTTCACGAAAGGGAGAGAGAGGAGGGAGAAGCGGGCTTGAGCCCGTTTGGTCGAGAGAGAGCACCAGACGGGGTTATACCAAGGTGCGGTGAGTTTGCCTCACCGCACCTTGGAAGCGGCCAAGTGGCCTCCGCGCTTTATGGCGCGTAAAAGCCTGCGTGGCGTTTGAACGCAAGAAAAGCGGCGTGGGTTTCAACCCGCGCCGCTTGGTATTAGTCCGGTCCGCTCTCCCGAAAGATCTCCCATGACCCTTCTGTCTCCGCTTTCGAATCCGCTTCCGGCGCCTCCCGTCTCCACCGCAGCGCCCCTGTTCCCGGCGCGGGATCCCGCCGTCCCCCTTGGCGCTGCGGCGGAACATCTGCTGTCCCTTCTCGAACGGGGGGAGCGCGTCGATGCACCCCGGCTACGGAGCGCCATGGAAAGGGCCTTCAGTGCCACGGACGCCTCCGGCGCCTGGACCCGGAAGGACGCCTCCGGCGCCTGGAGCTGGAAGGCGGCCTATGACGCCTGCGAGGTGGCTCAGGTTCTCTTCCTGCGGAAATACGGCGCTGCCATGCGGGCCCGGGCGGGCAGGCCGGAGGCTCTGCTGTCCATGGTCTCGCGGATCGCCGACCTGCTGCCGACGCAGACCCGGTGCAGTGAAGAGAGCCAGGCGCTCCGGCAATTCTCCACCCCCTTGCCCCTGGCCTTCGTGGCCGCCCAGGCCGCCGGGATCGGGCCGGAGGATGTCGTTTTGGAGCCTTCGGCGGGTACGGGACTGATGGCGGTTTTCGCCGAACGCGCCGGTGCCCGGCTGGTGCTTAGAGCATGTTGCGTAAATGTGATTCACGCAACATGCTCTAAGTCAGTGACATTGAAGCAAATCGTCACGCCTACGGCGTGCATTCTGCCCGTCGCAATCTGTTCCAGATTGCTCGGGATTTGCTCTAACGAGATCGGCAGAACCCGTGCGGCGCTGCTTCGGCGGCTGTTCCCCGGTGCCGTCCTGTCCTCCCACGAAGCCGCGGCCGTCGATGATCGGCTGGCGGAGGATGTCAGGCCCTCGGAGGCGTCGCGGCCATGGAAGTCCTGGCCCGCGACCTGAAGGCCCTGGGGCTCTACATGGCGCGCTCCCTGTCCTACGAGGGGGTCGAGGTGGAGATCGTCGAGCACAAGCTGACGGACCCCCAGATCGACCTCTACGACGCCTATGCGGAGGCCTTCCAGGTGATCCATCGGAACCTCGACGAGGCCCTGAAAGCCACCCGGATCACCGGCGAGAGCGGTACCCTGAACGGTCAAGCCAAATCCGCCGCCCGCTCCGCCTTCGAAAGCGCCAAGCAGCGTTTCTTCTCCCACCTGCTCACCAGCATGAAGTGTCAGACGCTGGTGGCCGCCGTTGAGGCCGACCTGGAGGCGGGCCATGCGAGCGTGATCCAGATTGTCTCCACCGGCGAGGCGGTGATGGACCGCAAGCTGGCCGAGATCCCCGCCGAGGACTGGGGTGATCTCACCGTCGACCTCTCCCCCCGGGAAATCGTCGGCGCCTACTTGGAGAACGCCTTCCCCACCCAGCTCTATGAAACCTATTCCGACGAAGAGGGAAACCTGTCTTCCCGCCCGGCCTTCGACGCCGAGGGTCATCCCATCCGTTGCCGGGAGGCGGTGGCGGCGCGCGATCGGATGCTCGAACGGCTTGCCACCCTCGATCCCGTGCCGGGTGCGCTGGATCGGATCGTGCAGCACTTCGGCAGGGACTTGGTGGCCGAGGTGACAGGGCGGTCCCGGCGAATTGTCCGCAAACAGGACCGCCTCTGTGTCGAGACCCGTCCGCCCTCGGCCAATCTGTCCGAGACCCAGGCCTTCATGGATGACGAAAAGCGCATCCTCGTCTTCTCCGACGCGGGCGGTACGGGCCGTTCCTATCACGCCGACCGGGGGGCGAAAAGCCAGCGCTTGCGGGTGCATTATCTCCTGGAGGCGGGTTGGAAGGCCGATACCGCCATTCAAGGGCTTGGCCGCTCGAACCGGACCAATCAGGCCCAGGCGTCCCTGTTCCGCCCCATCGCCACGGATGTGAAGGCCGAGAAGCGCTTCCTGTCGACCATCGCCCGGCGCCTCGACACCCTGGGCGCCATCACCCGGGGCCAGCGCCAGACCGGTGGCCAGGGGCTTTTCCGGGCCGAGGACAACCTGGAAGGGGAGCAGGCCCACGCCGCCCTGCGCCAATTCTACGCCCTGCTGGTCCGGGGCGGGATCGAGGGCTGTTCCCTGACCCGCTTCGAGGAGGCCACGGGCCTGTCCCTCACCGACGGGGGAACCCTCAAGGAGGACTTGCCGTCGATCACCACCTTCCTCAACCGCCTTCTGGCCCTGCCCATCGCCTTGCAGAACCTCCTGTTCACCGTCTTCGAAGATCTGATGACGGCCCGCATCGAGGCGGCCAGGGTGGCGGGAACCCATGACGCCGGGGTGGAGACCATCCGCGCCGAAAGCCTGACCGTCACCGAGCGGCGCACCGTCTGGCGCCATGCCAGCGGCGCGGAAACGCGGCTGTTCACCCTCCGACGGAAGGACCGGAATACACCGCTGTCCGTGGACGAAGCCTTGGCCTTGGCCCTTAAGGCGGGGGACAGCGACGGGGGGCGGCTCCTGGTCAACGAACGCTCGGGCCGGGCTGCGATCCGCCTCTCCGCACCGAGCCTGGTGCGCGATGACGGGAGCCTGGAACGGCGCGTCCGCCTGATCCGTCCCATTCAACGGGACACCATGACCGCAGAGGACTTCGCCGACAGCCGCTGGAAGGAGGCGGACGAAGCGGCGTTCCGCACGGCCTGGGAGACGGAGGTCGCGGGCATCCCCGCCTTCTCCACGAGCCTCTTCCATCTAGCAGACTGTCGGATTTTCCCCCGTTCTGGTATTATCCCAAATGGCAAAGTTCAGAAAATTCAACCGAAGTCAGCTGTTTCTGCTGCCCCCCAGTCTGAACGATTGGGTGCCGGAGGACGATTCGACCCATTTCGTGATCGCGGCTGTGGACCGGGTGAGCTTGGATGCTTTCAAGATCAGCCATCGGGCCGTTGGCCAGCCGCGCTATCATCCCCGGATGATGCTGGGGCTTCTGATTTACGGCTCTGCGAA
>NZ_JBLAVB010000035.1:0-22316 GCF_047263945.1 Rhodospirillum sp. A1_3_36
ATGAGGTCCAGGCGGGAAGTCGGTTCATCGGCGAAGAGAAAAACGGGCTCCAACAACAGCACCCGCAACAGGGCGATCCGCTGAAGCTCCCCACCGGACACCTGATCGGGCGGCCGGTCCAGAAGGTTCGGCGTCAGGTGCAGGCGGTCCAACAGGGGCGGCACGGCGGCGGCATCGAGCCGGTGGAGACGGATGACGTCCTCCAGAGAGCGCCGCAGGGTGACATGGGGCGAGAAAGCCGCCGGAGGATCCTGGTAGATCTTCTGGTAGCGTCCCTTGGCGATGGTCGGATCACGCCAGAGCCTGCCCCGATCCGGTCGCAACAATCCCAGCAGCATGTCCCCAAGGCTGCTTTTCCCACAGCCGCTCGGTCCGCTCAAACCGATGACCTCGCCGGCGCCAATGGACAGGGAAAAGTCCTCGATCAGGCGGCGTCCGCCCCGACTCAACGCCAGCCCTTCGCCACGGAGCACGGGCGCCCCCGCGACCCGGGCCTCTTCCTGCGGCCAAGCGGCCGGATCAGCGGAAAGGAAGGCCTTGCCGTAGTCACTTTCCGGCGCGGTCAGCACCCGCTCGGCTGGCCCCTGCTCAACGAAGGCGGCGTCGCGCATGATCGCCACATCCCCGCCCAGCATGCGAGCCACGGCGACGTCATGGGTGATGGTCAACAGCCCGCCCTTTTCCTCGCGCAGTCGGCCCAGAAGGGCAGCGACATCATCCCGCCGGGCGGCATCCAGCCCCTTGGTGGGTTCGTCGGCGATGACGATGGAGGCGCCCCCCGCCCGGGCGGCGGCGAAGGCGACGCGCTGGGCCATGCCCCCGGACAACTGCCCGGGCAACTTGGCCCCGGCCCCCTCCAATCCCAGTGCCGCAAGCTCCGTTTCGGACCGGTCCCGGGCGTCTCCCCGGGATCGCCCCCCGACCCGCTCATGGACATCGGCGACCTGTTGGATCGACCGCCGAAGCGGGTCGAGGGACAACCAGGGCTCCTGGGGCAACATGCTGATCCCGTCTCCCCATAGGGAGACGCGATGGGCAATGTCATCGGCGGCGCTCAGGCGTCCACCGACGCCGACCTCGCCACTGGCGGAGAGCCCCTCGGGCAGGGTTCCCATGATGGCCTGGGCCAGCAGGGATTTCCCCGACCCCGTCTCCCCCAGAATGGTGAAGGGACGTCCCGCCTCCACCGTCAGGGAAATGCCGTCGACCAAGGGACGGGAGGCATGCACGGACAGGTTTCTTGTTTCGATAACAGGGATCATCGGCGGGCCCCTCCGGTCATCATGTTGAGGCTCAGCACCAGCAGGAAGACCACCAGGATGGGTTGGGCCAGGGCCCAGGGCGCCTCGTCGTAATAGGGAAGCAATTCGGTCATCATCAAACCCAATTCGGCGGTGGGGGGACGCAGACCAATACTCACGAAACCCAGAGCAGCGATGGACAGGATTGCTGTCGCCGCGCCAAAGGCAGCGATGGTCGAAATCTGCGGAGACAGGACCGGCCACAGGTGACGGCGGAACACGTGGAGGGGACCGAACCCCAGCAAGCCCGCAGCCTCGACCTGAGGCGAGGCCACCAGCGTCCGGGTCATGGCCCGGGCGACACGGAAGTATTCCACCCAAAGAACCAAGGCGAACCCCACGTAGATGGACAGGTAACTGTCGGGCAGGATGGCGATCATCAGAACAACCAACAGCAACCCGGGCAGCGCCAGGAAGGTATCGGCGATGAACCCCAGGGCACCATCGAGCCAGCCTCCACGCCAGCCTGCGACCACGCCCAGCAGAACGCCAGGAACCACGGCCGTCGCGACACTGGCCGCTGCCAACCCCACGGACAGGCGAATGGCCGCAGCGAGGCGGGCCATCAGGTCCCGCCCCAGGTGATCCGTGCCCAGGGGATGGTCTCCCCCGGGTGGTGCGAGACTATGGGACAAATCCTGATGCGCGGGGTTGACCTCCGACATCAAGGGAAAGCCGAACCCGAAAGAGAGGAGCGCGATCAACAGCAACAACCCCAGATCCCGGGAGAGGGCCGCTTTGGTCTCCTCGGTCAAACGGAAGGGGGAGTGGGGGACAGTTTCGGTCATGCCTGCCTCCGTCGCGGATCGAGGGTCAGACAGGCAAGGTCGACCGCCATATTGAGAAGAACGAACAACAGACCCAGGCAAAGGGCCGTGCCCTGGATCATGGGAACATCCCGCGCAACAATGGCATGGACCATGGCGTGACCGATCCCCGGCCAGGCGAACAGGGTCTCGGTGATGATCACCCCTTCGATCAGATAGATCATCTGGATACCCAAATGGGTGACCACCGGAACCGCAGCGTTGCGCAATCCATGCAGCCGCCAGACCTCCCGCTCGCTCAGGCCCTTGACGCGCGCGAAGGCGAAAAAGGGGCTGCGCGCAACATCCCGGGCGGCGTTACGCGCGATCCGGCTGGACACCGCCGCCAGCCCCAAGCCCAGGGTCAGGGTTGGCAGAACCCAATGGCCCAGGGTGCCATGGCCAGCCGCCGGAAACAGGCCAAGTTCCACGGAAAGGAGAACGATCAGAACCAAGCCGATGGCGAACTGCGGAAGGGTCCGTAGCACGGTCGCCAACAGCAAACTGATGCGATCAACCCATCCTCCCGGACGCCGTCCTGCCAACAGGCCTAAGGGCGGTCCGATCACCAGGGAGACCAAAACGGCGCCAACGGCGAGGGAGGCCGTATGCCCGGCCTCGTGCAGAACCTCCTTCAGAACCGGAATTCCGGTGACCATAGATTGTCCCAAATCCAGGCGGATCAGATCCCACAGCCAGTCCAGGAAGGCGATGATCAGGGAGCGATCCAGTCCCAGCTCCTGGCGAACGGCCTCCGCCGCGTTGGCATCGACCATGTCATACCCATAGCGCATCGCGGCGATGCGGAACGCCATGTTTCCAGGCAAGGCATGGGTGAGAATGAAGGTCAGGCCTCCGACCACGAGGGCGACAAGGCAGGCCTGAACAACACGACGGAACAGGATCGCCTTCATTCGACCCATTCCACGTCGTCGAGGTGGTAGGACAGCTCGAAAGGATCGAGGACGACACCCTTCAGTCCGCTGTTAACGGCGGCGGTGAGCTGGTACCAGGTGATGGGGATCACCGGCAGGTCGTCCTGCAGGATGGAGGTGATGGTCGCCCGGTCCTTGGCGGGATCGACATCGCCCGTTTCCGTGGCCAGTCGGTCCATCGCCTCGGAGATCGCGGCATTGGACCAGTTCATGGCGCCCCAATCACCGCCACCGGGACCGAAATCCTGGAGCAGGGTCCCCAAGGGGTTGGGAACGAGGGAGAAGTTGCGGGCCATCAGACCCAAATCCAGCGTGCCGTCCTGGTGGCCGGACGGAATCTCGCTGGAGTTCCCGACATTCACCGTCAAGTCGATGCCCACCTCACGGAACTGAGCCTGGATCGCGGTGGCGAAAATGGGCAGTTCGGGCCGATCGGCGAAGGTGCGCAGAGAGATCTCGAAGGGCTGGCCATCGCGAACCAGAATGCCGTCTTCGCCCGGGGTCCAGCCGAGATCCGTCAACAGGGCCTTGGCTCCCTCGGGATCGTAAGCCAGGGGAGGCAAGGCATCCTGATGCCAGATCCCCAATGTCGGCGGCAGCAATTGGCCCGCTGCGGCGCCCGGATCACGCAGGACCGCCGTGGCGATTCCGGGCCGATTGATGGCCATGGACAAAGCTTGGCGAGCGCGTTTGTCGGACAGGAAGGGATGACCTGCGTTCACCTTCAGGGTCACGGTCCGGGGAATCGGAACCGCGCGCACCTCCATCCGGTCGGACCGCTTCAAACGCTCCATGCTCGCCGGATCCAGGACAAAGACCAGTTGGGCGTCTCCGCTTTCGGCCATCAGGGCACGGGTTTCGCCCCGCACCACGGACAGATAAGCGACGGTCTCGATCTTGGCCTTCTCGCCCCAATAGGCGTCATTGCGCGCCGCTTCCATCTTCTGGGGCGGAGCCACATTGGTGACCTTGAACGGGCCGGTGGCGATCACCCGATCCACGGTCCCATCGTCCTGGTAGGAGGCGGGCGCGAGAATGATCGTCGTGTAATTGGCCAGGGCAGCGGGCAGCAGGGAGAACGGTTCAGAGAGCGTGAACACCACGGAATCCCCATCCGCAGCGATGGCAGTGACGGGCGCCTTGCCCAGGATACCCGGCTTGGCCAGAGCCCAATTCAGGGCCGCAGCCACGGTGTCGACGGTCATGGGTGTGCCATCGTGAAAGGTGACCCCCTCGCGGACCTTGAACCGCCAAGTCAGATGGTCTGCGGACTGGCTCCATTCGGTGGCGAGCAGTGGCATGGGCCGCGCCTTCTCGTCCACGGTCAGCAGAGTTTCCGCGACCCCCATGCGCGAGAAAATGTAGCCCTTCTTGGCGGGATCAACACTGATCAGCTCGAAAGGCGCGGCGACGGTCAGGACCCGGTCCTCCGCCTGGGCGGCGCCGTTTGACAGCAAGAGCGCGCCGGTCAAGGCCACCGACGAAACAAGGCGTTTCAGCATGGTAAAGCAACCCTCCATTCCCATGGGGTTTGTTGAGACTCGTTCTTATAAGTGATGTTATAACGTCACACTAGCACTAAGAAGCCGCGTACTCTCCAGAATCCACTTCCGAAGGGAAACGGGTCCAAGACCCTGGCGGTCGAAATCATGGATGGGCACTTTGTCGGCGGTGCTGAGGACGGTCATCGGGTCTCCCCCTCCGGGATCCGGTGGGAGGGGAGACAGTCAGACCATCATGCACGGAGTTCGGGCGCACAATCACCCTACCGGAGCCGACGATCCACCGGAGCACCCCGCCCGAGGATGGTTGCGTGATGTCACGGCAGGTCTCCTGGCTCGCGGGTCGTGGCTTCCGTTCCGTCTTCCCAACGCCGGTTCGGCATCAGTGACATGAATGGGACGGCGGCTCTCCGCTTACAGTCGCGGGGGCGGCGCCGGTGTTTCACCGGCTTCCCTCTTAGCCCCAGATGAAGTGCCACCTGGGGAACCATAACGCCAAATAAGCTGACCGAGGGGAAGAACGCTGTCAAGCCTTCATGAGACCACTTGGGCTCATCTCTCCCCGACCGGTCGGTCGGCCCGGGGCCTCCGTCCCGCTGGTAACGGGACGGAGGCCTTCCAAGATCACGCCAAGATCATGAAACCGCTGTCGCCAGGCGTCGCCGAGACCGGAGGCTGATCAGAAGCTCGATCACCGCGAAGACGGCCATGGAGAGTCCGACGAGTGGAAACAGGATCGCCGAAGCGCAGCAAAGAGCCACGACCACCAAGGGAACCCGAAAGCCGCGCCCATACCGGGGAGCGCCCAAGGCCCCCTTTGGACGCCGCTTCCACCAGGCCATGATCCCGAAGATCGACAGGGCGATCATCGACAGGCAGGCGATGAGAAGAACACCCTGGTTCAGGGGCCCAAAAGCCTGTCCCATGTGAATGCTGATCCCCCATTCGGCGGCCCGCCCGAGTGTCCCCAGATCATTCAAGCCCAGATCGTAGAGAACCTTGCCGGTGTACTGGTCCAGGTGGATCACCCGTTCCTGGGTGATGTCGTCGGGATAAACCGATGCGGTGAAGACCCCCTCCGGCCCCTTGGGCATGGACAGGGAATACCCGGGATGGATACCCCGAGCCTCCACCGTGGCGACCACCTGATCCAGCCCCGCAGGCACGCCCCCACTGGCCCCGGACAGGGGCATGGGCTGTCGCTCCAGGATCCAAGGGGCCCGATCCACCGCATCCGCCATGGGAACCGTCGACTTGGGGTAGTTCGACCAGTACCCATCGGGCATACCGATTCCAATCGCGTAGGACAGGTCGTAAAACCATTTGCCCCAAACACCGGACCAGGGCAGTCCCGTCATGGCCAAAAACAGGATGAACCCTGCGGTGTACAGTCCGGTAACGGCGTGCAAGTCTCGCCAGAAGGGACGGCCAGAGGTCTTTCGGGGAAGCAGAACGCCCCCTTTCCGCCCCCTGGGCCACCACAGATACAATCCCGTGGCCGTCAGCAGGACAGCCCATCCGGCGACCGCCTCAACCAGCCGATTGCCCAACCAGCCCACGTATTCCAGGCTGTGCAGTTTGCGGATGATCCACATCGCTTCGGACCCCGCCGCCCCGCCATCCCAATCACTGCCCAACACCTGACCGCTATAGGGATTGACGAAGACGCTGTCCTTGAGGCCGTCCTTTCCGAGGATCTTAACCTGGGCCGACCGGTCGGGCGCCGCCGGTGGCATGTAAGCCTTGACCTCTCCCGGATGGGCCTCGAGGGCGCGCGCCGCCAGGACCGAGGGCGCCAAGGGGGCGCTTGTCTCCGGCGTGACCAAACGCAGGTCATGGAGGACCAGATCGTTGATCTCGTCCTTGTAAAGATAGAGCGCACCCGTCGCGGCCATCAGAATCATGACGGGCAGCACAATCAGGCCCGCGTAAAAATGCCACCGCCAGATGGCGCGGTACAGCGCCGACGGTGTCCGGGCGTCAGAAGCAATTTCGTTCATTTCATTTTCCAAGCAAGAGCATTGGCACCAACCTCCTCGAGGTCAGTGCACAAAAAAGGGCGGTTTTAGGAAAACCCAGGCCCGAACGGCGGTGCTCTTGCTTGGAAGGATCGAGGAGCGGTCCGCTGACCCTTTGTCTCTCCCCAAGGCCTGGGGAAAGCGGAGTCCCACTCCGTCCACCAGAAAGCCAGGGGAACGCCAGCGGAGACCACGAGACCATGAAAATGGGCGAACCAGGGGCAGGGAGTGCTTTCGGGAGAGCGCTTTTCCCTTGCCCTCTCCGGATCAGCGTTATCCAGGCTGGCCAACGGAACATATAGGATTTCCGTGCCGACACAGATCCCGACATACCCATCCCGTGCCGGAGTCCCCGCCATGGGGCCAACCAGTCTCAAGGCGAGGGAGAGGATCAAGAGGAAGCTAAAAGCCGCCCTCTTTCCACTCACCGAATGGGTGGTCCGAACATCCATGTAATGGAGCTATCACATTCCCTTCAATTCTTTGAGGGGAATCTCTGTAGTGGACAGAGACCACGGACAAATTCGATATTAATTAGATTTTACTAAAGTTGGTACATCCAGGGCCAAGTAAAGCCTTTTCGCGCCTCCTTGCGTCGAGATGGACACGTTGCCCACGAACAAGGCTGGAGACCCACGGTATATCACGACCACCCCCTCCCCTTTCCTCGCTCTCGGCACGTGTTGACGCGCCCAATCGTATGATGTTTATTCTAAAACTTCATACCGACACTACGAGGCACCGGAATCTACACCGACAAGCGAGGGGATATTTATGCGGATGCTCAACGAAAAAGGGCGGGTGATCACAATCCTTTCAGCGCTTGGCCTGACAACCTTGGCCGTATCGGCGCCTCTTTCGTCGGCCTTCACCGCGCCCAAGACGGAATTGATCCTGGCCGTCCATGGCGAGCCGTCGAATGGCTTCGATCCCACCTTGGGGTGGGGTGAATATGGCTATCCCCTGTTTCAATCGACCCTGCTTAAGCGTGATGCCGACTTGCGTATGATTGGCGACCTGGCGACGGATTGGCGTGTCTCCGACGACCGCAAGACCTGGACCGTGACGATCCGCTCCGACGCCAAGTTCTCAGACGGCCAACCACTGACGGCTCAGGACGTCGCCTTCACCTACGAATCCGCTAAGAAGGCCGGATCGGTGCTGGACCTCACCGAACTGGTGGCGGTCAAGGCCGTGGATGACCTGACCGTCACCTTCGAACTGACGTCGCCTCGCATCACCTTCCTGAACACCCTGGCCGTTCTCGGCATCATACCCGCGCATGCCTACGGAGATGACTATGGTCGGGCGCCCATCGGCTCCGGCCCCTTCCGACTGGTCTCCTGGACGGAAGGGGAGCAGGCGATCACCGAACCCAATCCCTACTATTACGGAACGAAACCCGCCTTCGAGAAAGTCACCTTCCTGTTCACCGGCGACGACACCAGCTATGCAGCAGCGCGGACCGGACAGCTCGACGTCGCCGCAGTGTCCAATGCCCTCGCCGGGGGAGAGGTCCCCGAGGGGATGGTCCGCCTGTCAGCGAAAACCGTCGACAACCGTGGTCTCACCTTCCCCATGGTGCCCGATACGGGAAAGACCACGGCCACCGGAGCCAGGATCGGCAACACCGTCACCTCCGACCCGGCGATCCGAAAGGCCATCGACATCGCCATTGACCGCCAAGCCCTGGCGGAGGCGGTTCTGAACGGTTTTGGACGGCCAGCCTACGGCCCGGCCGACGATCTGCCCTGGGACAATCCGGACCACCGCCTGCCCGACGCCAATCCGGAAGAGGCCAAACGGATCCTGAAGGACGGGGGATGGACGCCCGGCACCGATGGCATTCTCGAAAAGAACGGGATCAAGGCCCGGATCGCGATCTATTACTCCGCCTCGGATACGACCCGTCAGGCCCTGGCCCTGGCGAGCGCCGACATGATCCGCCCGCTGGGCATCGCCGTCGATGTTCTCGGCAAGAGCTGGGACGAGATCAAGCCCAAGATGCACTCCAACATCGTCGTCTTTGGCGCGGGCAGTCACGATCCCTTCGAAACCTACAACCTCTACGTCGGCACCGACGCGGAAGGGGGGTGGTGGTTCAACACGGGCCTGTACGACAACCCAACCGTCAAGGCCCATTTCGCCGAAGGTCTCGCCTCCCCCACCCTGGACGATCTCCTCCCCGAATGGAAAAAGGCCGCCTGGGACGGCGAAACGGGGTATGGCATGAAGGGAGACGCCGCCTGGACATGGCTCGTGAATATCGACCACGTCTATTTCGTCTCGAAATGCCTCGACATCGGACCTCGTCAGATCGAACCGCATGGGCACGGCTTTCCCATCACCTACAATCTGGAAGATTGGCGGTGGACCTGCGAGTAGCGTCAACGGAGTTGGATCGCGGCGGAAACGAGACCTGAAATGACGGGATTGAGAGGCTATTGGAGCCGGTTCATCGCCTTGCGGCTCATCCGCCTCACCATCCTTCTGCCCGTGGTGACGGTCGTCGCGTTCACGCTGCTGTCGTTATCCCCCATCGACCCGGTGCGCGCCTATGTTGGCGACCGCATGCACCGGGTTGGACCCGAGCAACAGGCCTTGATCGCGGAGAAATGGGGTCTGGACCAACCGCCAATGGACCGCTTTGGAACATGGGTGGTGAACCTGGCGGAGGGAGATTTCGGCCAGTCGATGATCTTCTCCCGACCCGTGGCGGACGTTCTGGCCGACCGCGTCGCCGCCTCCCTGGCCCTCATGGCCCTGGCCTGGGTGGTGGCAGGCGCGCTCGGATATGGTCTCGGACTGCTGGCCGGCGCATTCGAAGGGTCCGTGCTGGATCGGGTGATCCGCGCCTATGCGTTCATCCTCGTTTCGACACCGATCTTCTGGGCGGCGATCCTGCTTCTCGTGGTGTTTTCGGTGCAACTCGGCTGGGCGCCCTTCTGCTGCGCAGGACCGCCGGGCGTCCCGGAGGCGGCGGTGACCGTCACCGAGCGCCTGCGCCACCTGATCCTCCCCGCGGTAACCCTCTCACTCCTTGGCGTCGGCCAGATCACCCTCCATACCCGTGACAAGGTGCGCGAGGTCATGGCCAGCGACTACGCGACCCTGGCTTTCGCCCAGGGACTCGGGCGGCTGGCGGTGGCGCTCCGTCATGCCTCGCGCAATGCGGCCCTGCCTGCGGTGACCATCCAGTTCGCCCACTTCGGCGAACTGTTTGGCGGCTCGGTCCTCGCCGAGAGCGTTTTCGCTTATCCCGGCCTGGGGCAGGCCACGGTTCTGGCAGGCACGCGGGGTGACGCGCCCCTGCTGCTGGGGGTCGCCCTGTTCGCCGCAGTCTTCGTATTCGTCGGCAATACGATCGCGGACATCCTCTATCGCGTCCTCGATCCCCGCCAGAGGATGTCTTCCGGAGACTTGGCATCATGACGACCTCCTCCAGCGGTGTGACCCTCACCGCCTCCGGCGGCACCCAGGGGCGAACAATGGCGAGCACCGCGATCGCCCTGGCGGTCCTCGCCGGGATCGCCATTGCCGCCGCGACGCTGCCCGACGACGGTCTGCGCAGTCATCTGTCGGAGCGGTCTCTCCCGCCCGATCTGGCGCATCCCTTTGGAACGGATCCCCTTGGCCGCGACATGCTGACACGCACGATCAAGGGGTTGGCCGTCAGCCTCCAGGTCGGTTTGATGTCGGCGGGGCTCGCGACCCTGTTGGCCGCGACACTGGGAATCGCCGCCGCGCTCGACCGGCGGCTGGACGCGGTGATTGGCGGGCTCATCGACATGACCCTCGCCCTGCCCCATCTGGTTCTCCTCGTCCTTGTGTCCTTCGCCATCGGGGGCGGAACCAAGGGCGTGATCATCGCCATCGTCTTTTCCCATTGGCCCGGCCTGGCCCGCCTGGTTCGCGCCGAGGTCCGTGGTGTTCTCGCCGCCGACTACGTGGCCGTCGCCCGGCGACTTGGCCTGTCCCGCCTCTCCGTAGCGGTGCGGCATGTGACCCCGCACATCCTGCCCCAGGCCCTGGTCGGCGGTATTCTTCTGTTTCCCCATGCCATTCTGCATGAAGCGGCGATGACCTTCCTTGGCTTCGGCCTGGAGCCCCATAAGCCCGCGGTCGGCATTTTGCTCGCGGAATCCCTGCGCTATTTGTCGGCGGGACTGTGGTGGCTCGGTGTTCTGCCCGGATTGGCGCTGCTGACGATGGTGCTAACCTTCGAGCGCGTGGCTGCGGGAGTGCGACTGACCCTCGACCCCCGGCGCATGCAGGAGTAACCGCGCGATGCTGAACGTGGAGAACCTGTCCGTTTCTTTTTCACGCTACCAAGGCCTGCTGCGCCGACGGGACCTGACCGTCTTGGATGGTGTCGACGTCACCGTCCAACCGGGCCAACTCGTCGCCATGATCGGTCAAAGCGGCGGTGGGAAAAGCCTGCTCGCCCATGCGGTTCTAGGGATTCTGCCACGAAACGCCCGCCAGGAGGGGCGGTTGACCTTCGAGGGACAAGTCCTCGATACCCGCTTGCAGAAGAGGCTCCGCGGACGCCGCATGGTGCTGGTTCCCCAATCGGTGACATGGCTTGATCCCACGGCGTCGGCGGGCCGCCAAGTGGGATGGGGCGCCCGCGCTGCGGGCCGGGATCCAAGCCGCGATGCCGTGGCCCATGAATTCGCGCGCTATGGCCTGGAGCGCGAGGCGATGGCCCTTTTCCCCCACCAGCTTTCCGGAGGGATGGCGCGACGCGTGTTGACGGCCATCGCCACCATGGCCCAAGCCGACCTGTTGATCGCCGACGAGCCGACAAGCGGCCTCGATCCCACGGTTCGGTCCGTGGCCTTGACGCTCCTGCGACGCCTCGCCGACGAGGGCCGGGCCGTGCTCGTCATCAGCCACGACCTTTCCGCCGTCCTGCCCGTCGCCGATACCGTCACCGTGCTTCACAATGGCCGCACCGTCGAAATCGCTCCAGGCGCGATGATCCGCGAGACGGGCCCCAGGCACCCCTACAGCAAGGCCCTGTGGGCCGCCTTGCCCGAAAATGGCTTCAACGCCGCCCCCGGATCCAGCGGAAATCCGGACCAAAAGGACAGGGGACGGGACATGGGATGCGGATTCCTCGGCGCCTGTGGATCCGCCATCGATCCGTGCCACCGGATCCCACCCCCGTGGACCCCGGGACCGGGCATGAAAGCACGGTGTCATTGTGCCTGAAGACGTCCTTTTCGAAGCCCGGGATCTCGTTCATTCCTGGAAGCGGGATGGGAAGCGCGTGCTTGATGGTGCGTCCCTTTCGATCCGGACCGGCGACCTTCTCGGCATCCAAGGCCCCTCCGGTCGAGGCAAGACGACCCTTGCCCGCATTCTCGGCGGCTATATCCAACCCGTCGGAGGCCAGGTTCTGCTCGATGGCCACCCAATCCCGCAAGGGGGTCCGTCGCCCGTCCAGGTCGTCTTCCAGCACGCCGAAACCGCCGTCGATCCACGCTGGCGCATCCGCCGAATTCTCACGGAGGGCTGGCGTCCCAACCCCGGGATCCTGGACCGTTTCGGCATCGCCGGGGATTGGATGGACCGGTTTCCCCACGAGTTGTCGGGCGGCGAACTTCAACGCGTCGCCGTCGTGCGAAGCCTGCTACCGGGCCTGAAGGTTCTCATCGCCGATGAGCTGACCGCCATGCATGACGCCCTCAATCAAGCGCTTCTCTGGCGGGCGTTGATGGAGACGGCGAAAGAGAGGGGATTTGTTATTGTCGCCATCTCGCATGACGCGCCGCTACTCAAGGCCATCGAAGCACGGACGGTCGCATTGGTCGATGGGACGCTGCGGCCGGTCTGACAGACGGACGGCAAACGGACGAGCCATGGACGGCACAATCCAAAAACCGGGGCGGAAACACCCTGCATTCCCGCAATCCGCGCTGTCGCTGGTCAAGCCGTGATGGGGAGCGCCGAGCGGGAACCGGCTCCGATCAGGTTTTAGGGCGGTTATGGACGTGAAGACGGGAGGATTGTCCGTCATGGCTGTGCCCATCCGTCAAGCGCCGCTCGACCTGGACCGCATTCAACATTCCATGGCGCACGCCCGTTTCCGCCATGACCGTATCGGCAAACCGGCGGACGGAGCCCGTCGGCCCCTGCAGGACGGTAACTTCCATGCAGTTTTCGTGATCGAGATGAATGTGCAGGATCGAGTGGGTCACATCGTGATGATCATGGCCAACGCGTGTCAATCGACGGGGCAGTTCCCTTTCGTGGTGGTCGAAAACATAAGAGAGACAAGCGACACAATGCCCATCCTCGTCATCGTCTAAACGTTCCGCTTCCAGGGTTCGGCGCAGGATATCCCGCACGGCTTCGGACCGGGATCCATACCCCCGGCGCCGGATGTGCTCGTCGAACTCGGCCAGCAGGTCTCCCTCCAGGGAAACGGTAAATCGATTCATGTCCTTCTCCTCGCCCATCTCTCCTTTTCATATCATGTCGGAAGAATTTCTCACATGATCGTCCATTTCATTGGCGCGGGTCACCATGCTGCGGACCTGATCACCCTGCGGGGCCGCGACCTGATCGCGGCCTGCCCGGTTTGCCTCTACGCGAGGGCCCTGATTCCCCAAGCATTGCTCTCCCATTGCCCTCCAAGACGCCCAGGTCATCAACACGGCGCCCCTCTGTCCCCGGACCGGATCGTCGAGGAAATCAAAAGCGCTCGCACCGATGGCTATGATGTGGGGATTTCGCTCTGCGTTCCATCGCCGAAACTGCGTCTTCTGGCTGATGACCAGTCGTCGCAGCGCCTTGCCGACGGCATTGCCCTGATTGCTTCGACCATGGATCAGCCATGTCTTCGATTGGACGATTTCTGGCACGCGGTACCATTTACGCATCAAGGGCTTGATGCGGGATCGGTACTTCCGTGCCAATCAATGCACCATTTTCCAGAACACGACGGTGTCAATGCACTGGAATGTGCGCACCGTGAAGTCGGTGAACTTGTAGAACTCGGACGCCGCCGACCTATGTATCCGGCGGCGAAATCAGCATTCCGCCGATTAAGCCGTGTAGGCGAAGGCGACATTTCAGACCTCTGATACGGTTTAACCGGCTCGTGTTCCTCAACCTTCCTGCACTTCAGCCTCGGGGACCATCTTGGCCTAATGACTTCGCCTCGATCCCCTTTTCCCACGGACTACGTCACCCCGCCAGTTGACGACAGGTCACCGCCGCTTGGGTTCATACCCCCACGCAGCAGCGGGTAAGACCAAGGTGCGGTGAGCTTGACTCAGCGCACCTTGGAAGCGGCCAAGTGGCCGCCGCGCCTTATGGCGCGTAACAGCCCGCCTGGCGTTTGAACGCAAGAAAAGCGGCGTGGGTCTCAACCCGCGCCGCTTGGTATGAGACGCTCGTTCAATTCCTCCTTTCTCTGTAGCATTCCAGACATACTCCCCCTATTCATTCGGCCTATTCATCCGGGACGATGCGCAATGTAATTTAAATTAAACATCCACACTCCACTTGTTGTGTATAATCAATTTCATCGCGTGTTTTGTTTCACCATAAACTGATGGACGCAAAAATGATGCATTCAGACCCAACTACTTTGCAGTCAAACGAGGTTGCGGATGTCGCAGTGGATGGTGTTGGTGGCAGGGAGTACAATAAGGTTGCCGAAGCCATTGTTTCTCACCCAGCGATTCAAGAGTTGGATAAATTTGGCAGTTTATTGAAAGACAATCCTTTGGATTTGGACAGCAGAGCAGCTTTCTTGGCTACCTGCTGGCCATTTTTCAAGACGGTTGCGGCTGGCATTTTGATTTTGTCTGCCCGAATTACTGATGAATTGCTCGAAACAGATCCTTGGGACGCCCAACCCCAGGGCGCATTTATTTTGTTTGCCTCTGTTGATGAATATGGTCTCCACCAAACGAATAAATTCAATCAGCCCCATCATATTTTGTTCAAGGAGCTTTCTGAGCACCTCGGCGTATCCACATATCATCTGGCTAGTTCAGATTTTGTTGAACATGCCGGTAAGGCCATGGGGGAGCTGTCCAATCGATATTATCGCGATGTGTCAATCGGCCAGTCCCTGGGCTTTCATCTGGCTTCAGAAATGGTCTCTTCCCGGGAGTTCCTCTACTTCCTCGAAGGTTTTCAAAATCACGCAGAATATTATGGCTTGAAGGACAAAAATGATCCGGTTTTGTCTTTCTTCAAAGTACATAGCATTGTTGAGCCGATGCATGCCGAAACAGGAAAAAAAAGCCTGTTGTATTTTCTCAATCGGGATCCGGAAATGGCTGGTGATGTTATGGAAGGCGCTTTGGCGTTCATGGACGGCTTTGATAACATGTTCAAGAGCATCAATAGCCGGGTTTTTGCGCCTCATGCATAAGGTTGATCGGGCTGTCGTTCTATTCTGACAATTGTAATGCCGAGCGTTTTGCTTTCTGTCCTCTATTGGTGAAGTCGTCTTCATGGTTTTAAATACCGTTTCCCAGAAGAGTTTACTCGGCATATGGCTAATGGTAGCCGGCATCTTCGTGGTTTCACTAGAAGATGCCGGTTCAAAATTCCTGGTTGAGCAGGACTATCATCCCTTTCAGTTGATGGCTCTGTCAGGCTGGATGGTGGTAGCGGTTCTGCTTGTGAGTGCCGGATTCCAGAAAAAAAACCTGCGCCGGGGCTTGGCCGCATTCAAAACCTCTCATTGGAGATGGCATATGCTCAGAGCCGCTCTGAGCGTACTGACGGGTCTTTGTTTTCTCTTTTCCCTGAAATTTTTCAAGCTCGTGGATGTAACGATTATTTTCTTTTCTGCGCCAATACTTATGACTTCGCTATCCGCTATATTCTTAAAAGAAAAAGTGGGTATATACCGCTGGACAGCCGTAGGTGCAGGTTTTCTTGGTGTAGTCATAGCGCTGCAACCTGATCTTGAAATTTGGAACTGGAAAGTCCTGCTCCCCCTTTGTGGAAGTTTCGCCTATGCCGCTCGTGCAGTGCTCATCCGAAGCATGAGCGGTGTGGAGACGGCAACCCAGATTGTCTTTCATACACGTCTGGGAGTTGCTCTTTATTCCACGGCCCCAATGTTGTTTTTCTGGAAGAATATGCCTGTTTGGGATTTTTACCTGCTGGCGGTTATGTCGGGACTTCTTCTTGTGGCCCATGTACTGATAACAAAATCAAATGTTGTAGCGTCTTTATCAGTTGTGGGGCCTTTTGAATATACTGCCCTTATCTGGACAGGAATACTGGGTTACGCAATTTGGGGGGATATTCCTACCACAGAAATGTCTTTGGGTGCCTTGTTTATCATCGGTGCCGGCATATTGATTATGTACAGGGAAACGCGTCGCGAATTTTCCGATGACGGTTTTCCAGAAATAAAAAGCAACCCGTGATGTATACGCGCTGCGAAATATTGATAAGGCAAAAGAGCCTTGGCGTGATGGGTTCTTCCGATACTGAAAAAACATGTTGGGTGGAGCCTGATTTCTTTCTAAGTGATGATAATTCTGACACAATAATTCAAAAAGCAGAGACTCATCAGCTTTCAGTGAAGAATCCAGACAGACTGTTTATCAGTCTTGATCACAATATACAGGACAATAGTCCGTCAAATATGGCACGTTATGAGAAGATCAGGAGATTCTGCGAAATAAAAAGCCTGACTTTATTTGAAGCCGGTGAAGGGATAGGTCATCAACTCCTTATTGATGGCGGCTATATCCGTCCCGGAGGCCTCGTCCTCGCTTCTGACTCTCATGCGACAATCTATGGCGCTTTGGGGTGCCTGGGAATGGCCGTGACGCGGACGGATGCGGCTGCGATTTGGCATTCAGGAGGAACCTGGTTAAAAATTCCTGATACTGTTCTTGTGAAACTCACCGGACAGCCCGGGAAGAATGTGCATGGAAAAGACATCGCCCTTTATCTGGCACATTTTTCTGATCAAGGTCTTTTCTTGAATAAAGCGATAGAATTTTGTGGGGATGCTGTTGCCCATATTTCACTCAATGATCGTCTGACAATCGCGAATATGGCTCCGGAATTAGGGGCTGTTGCAGCCTTGTTTCCTCTTGATGAGAAAACGACAGAATGGTACCGGGCCGCGCTTGGAATTTCTGATGAAATCAGAGAGCAGGCATTTCAGGTTATTGAAGATTTCTCCCACTCGCTGGAAGAAGGCTGTTACCAGCAGGTTATCGAAATCGATTGCGGTCACATTCCGCCTATGATTGCCACACCTGGTTCCCCAATGAATTCAAGGCCTGCTTTTGAAGCGAACGAAAACCCTGTCTACATCAATAAAGCATTTATTATTTCTTGCACTGAAAGCCGGTTCGTTGATTTGAGCAGGGCCGCCCGGATCCTAGAAGGCAAGAAAGTGCATGAAAACGTTGAGCTATATATTAGCGCGGCCTCTCATCAGGAGCAGTTGAAAGCCGAAACTGCTGGGATTTGGCAAATTCTGCTGGACGCGGGTGCGCTCGCCCTGCCTTCGGGCTGTGGTCCCTGTATTGGGCATGGACGGGGTGTTTTAGGCAAAGGAGACGTGGCCATAAGTTCTTCGAATAGAAACTACTCAGGTCGCATGGGCCATCCGGATAGTAAAACTTATTTGGCATCTGTTGAACAGGTTGCCTATTCGGCTTTGAAGGGAAAATTATCAATTGTTCCGGAGGCACCCCTAACCGTTCAAAAGCAAATTTCTGGCCTCGAAATTCGGCACTTTCCGGATACGGAGTCGGAAGATCTTGTATCTGGGCTTCCTGTATCAGAATGCCCGGATGTTATAGAAGGCGGTGTGATTGTTTGTCGTTTTCCTAAAATCAATACAGATATGATTTTTCCCAGTCAGTATTTGGATGGGCGGCCATTGGACCGGCATGTTTTGGCGACTATAGCGATGGAAAACTATGACACCGGCTTCAGGGATCTTGTCCGCAAGGGTGATGTCCTTGTTGCCGGCCCCATGTTCGGCATTGGCAGTTCACGTGAAGAAGCTGCAACCTCATTGGCCGCAGCGGGAATTCAATGTATAGTTGCAGCCAGTTTCCAAAGTGTTTTTGCCCGAAATTGTACGAACAATGGATTACTTTGTATTGAAGCTCCTGGATTTACCGATTTCCTCCTGTCGACAATCTCCCCCCGGCTTTTGAGTGTTCGTTCTTCGTCTATTGTTCGCATTAATCTTAGCGACAAGAAAATCGAATATGAAGGTCGTTTATTTTCTTTTGAACCTAAAAGTAGCATCGAGAATGCCGTAAGGCATAAGGGCGGGCTGCTGAACTACTTAAAGGAGAAAAATTATGTCTGATATCGAGCACGAATGGAAGACCAACCCCAGATGGCGTGGCATTACCCGGCCTTATAAGGCTGAAACAGTAGAAGGGTTGAAACCGTCTATTGATATTGAATACTCTTTCTCGAAAAAAGGTGCCGGACGTTTCTGGAAACAATTACAAGAGCAACCCTTCATCCGGGCCATGGGAGCCTTGACAGGCGGTCAAGCCGTTGAAATGGCCCGGGGTGGTTTGGAGGCGATTTATCTGAGTGGCTGGCAAGTTGCCGGGGATGCCAATGAGTCTGGACACACCTATCCTGATCAGAGTTTTTATCCTTGTGACAGCGTGCCAAAGCTGGTGAAGCGGATAAATAATGCATTTATGCGTGCCGACCTTGTCGAGAAAACAGATGGCAACGGTGGCGACACGGATTGGTATTTGCCAATTATTGCTGATGGGGAAGCTGGTTTTGGAGGAAGTCTGCATACTTTTGAATTGACGAAACATATGATAGAGGCTGGTGCCGCCGCAATTCACCTTGAAGATCAGTTGGCGACAGAAAAAAAATGCGGTCACTTGGGTGGCAAAGTGTTGATTCCGGCTACTCAGTTCATCCATAAACTCGTCGCCGCGCGCCTAGCTGCTGATGTTGTCAATGTACCTCTGATCATTATGGCAAGAACGGATGCAGGTTCTGCCAGGTTGATTAGTCAGGATTGTGATGAGATTGACCGTCCTTTCCTGACAGGAGAGCGCAGCCCCGAAGGCTATTTCAAAACACGGGGGGGGCTTGAGGCGGCGATTGTACGCGCGAAAGCTTATGCACCATATGTGGAGTTGATCTGGTTTGAGACTAGCACTCCGGATTTTGAAGAAGCGCGGGTGTTTGCCGAAGAAGTCAGAAAGGATTTTCCGCATATCAAGTTTGGGTACAATTGTTCACCTTCCTTCAATTGGGCCGCACATTTATCGGATGACGAAGTTGCGAAATTCCAGGAAACCTTGGCGGAATGGGGATATGCTTTTCAATTCATCACCTCTGGTGGATGGCATATAGTAAGGTACAATTCCTTTAAAATGGCTCGGAAATATCGCGAAACAGGCATGAGTGCGTTTGTCGGATTGCAGAAGTCCGAGTTTTCAGCTGTTTCCGAAGGATATACTGCCGTGAAACAACAACGTGAAAATGGCACTGGTTATTTTGACGCGGTCCTGGAATGCGTGACAGGTGGAACCGCAAGTACCATGGCGTTGGGTGAATCGACAGAAGCCGAGCAGTTCTCATAATCAATTAACTTGCCAGGAAAAATGGTGATCGCACCCTCGCTTTGCAAAGTCAGGGTTGGGGGAAAGCGACCTTAGATCACTTTTGATATGGCCTTACACATACGGACTTTCAAAGCATGAACAATGGCAAACAAGAAGCGCAGATATTCAGCAGTAAAGTGGATGATCATTTCTATTGGAAAGGTATTCACAAACCTCTTTATCACCAAATTCGCGAGCACGGCAAGGGGGCGGCGGCCAAACAGGTCGCCGCTGAAATGGAGATTGTTGATAAACGTAAAATGTCATATGGCCCGCCGATCATTATCAATAAAGAATACACAAATTATATCCGGCGTTTTTGTGCGGCTTATCACCGTTTGATCGAGGAAGTTATGAAAAACTATGTGCGGAATGAGGATATTCAGAAAATCCTGACAATTCCGAAAGAGTTAAAACGATTTTCGTTGCAAAATATTGGAGATATTGATTACAAAATTACGTATTGTAGACCTGATCTTTTACCAGTGGATGGTGGTCATTTCTATGTTTTGGAGACGAATGCTGATTGTCCAGGTGGCCCCATGGCAGCGGGAATTCATAACCGGTTGTGGCGAAAAGTCCTCTCTGAAGTGTCACTGCCAACGCCGATGCCACTTGAAGAGCCCACATGGTTCGCCGACTGGATGATCAAACTCAGGCGGGAGTGGAGCGACGAAGAATTCGAGACTTTCGCACTGTTTTCCACAGATTATCGTTACGAACTGGATGAAATGCGAAACTCTCTTGAAAGGCGTGGCATCAATGTGATTGAAATCGATCCCCGCAAGCTCGAAACAGATTCTGATCAGAATGTACTCGCTGATGGAAAGCGTGTAGATTTTGGATATCAGAAGTTTGATATTCCTGATTGCTGTCAAATGTACCAAGACCTGACAGTTTTTTTTGATGCGATTTCAAATAAAAAAATGTTCGTGCAAAATGGAATGCTTGCCAAACTGGTAGGAGACAACAAACTGTGCCTTGCAGTTCTGACAGATTCACGCTTCAGCCATTTATTTGATAAAGACGACCTGGAGCTTGTCGAGCCCCATCTGATTTGGACGCGTAATATTTCTTTGTGTGATCAAAAAACAATTAATGAAATTCTAGGGGAGAAGGACCGTTATGTTCTAAAGAAGCCAATTGAAGCGCAAGGAAAGGGAGTGATTATTGGTAAAGACATTAAAAAAAATGAAGAATGGTCTAACTTGGTAAGCAGCGCTACGGACATGGGGTGGCTCGTCACAGAATATAGAGAACCAGCATCAATTCATCATCAATTTGATACAGATTCAGTATGTTATCACGACCTTTGCACCTTTCTTATTGATGGCCAGCTTGTTGGGGCTGATGCAAGAAGCAGCCCCAATCGCCGCATGAATGTCGCGTTGGGTGGGTCCATACATGCAGCATTTTTTGAAGATGAAACGGCATAAAGTATTATGCATAGAAAACCCACTCATGAAATAGACCTTGACGCAGAAGCCTTTCGCGATCTCGGGTATCAGCTTGTGGATATGATTGCCGGGTTTTTCGAGCAAATACATCAGTATCCTACAACATGCGCGTTAACTGCGGAAGAAATCAGAGCGGGATTGCCCGGTGACACCTTTCCTGAGGACGGGGTTGATGTTTCAACTTTAATGACCGTGACGGCAGAGATGCTGTTTTCGGGAGTGCGTCATACCGGACATCCCAAAACACTCGGAAGCTTTGCGGGGTCGGCAGCGCCTGTTGGTGTCTTGTCTGATTTATTAGGGGCTGCTCTCAATGCAAATCTGGTGGGTTGGGATGCCTCGCCTGTACCCTGTGAAATTGAGGCACAAACCATCCGTTGGCTCGGTCAATTAGTTCACTATACAGACTCCGCGGAAGGTTTGTTTGTTAGTGGTGGAACAGCTGCGAATCTTACCGGCTTTTTCTGTGCGCGCTGTGCGGCGGGCGTGAAAGAGAGTATCAGACATGTCGGCATGCAAGCATGTTCAGAAAAGTTTAAGGTCTATGCTTCCGCTGACACCCATACCTGGATAGAAAAAGCAGCTGATTTGTCAGGGTTGGGAACGGATGCTATTCAGTGGATTGACGTTACAGCCTCGCACAAAATCAATATAGATTTATTGAACCAGCAGATCATCGAAGACATCCATAATGGTTACAAGCCCCTGATGATCGTTGGGAATGCGGGTACAGTAAAAACCGGTGCTGTAGACCCGTTGAAGGCGCTTAGTGAAATCGCGCGACAATTTCAGATGTGGTTTCATGTTGACGGCGCGTTTGGTGCACCGGCAGCAACTTTGCCAAATAAAATGTCATTGTTTGAAGGGATGGATCAAGCAGACTCTTTGGCACTGGATACCCATAAATGGCTGTACGCCCCAATAGAAGCAGGCGCAGTGCTGGTCAAAGATCGCAAACACCTATTGAATACTTTTGGATTTAGTCCGGATTACTATCATGATCGCGATCCAAATTCAACGGATATAAATAATTATTTTGCGCTGGGTATTCAAAATACGAGAGGGTTCAAGGCGTTAAAGGTCTGGACAATTTTCCGACAATTGGGACTCAAAGGAATTCGATCCCTGTTGGCGCAAAATATTGAAATGGCGAATCTTTTTGCCAACATTCTAGAGAAGTATTCTTGCTTCGAAATCGTAACACATAATCTTTGCGTAGTTACCTTTCGTTTTGGGATCCATTGTCAGAATTTTGATGATTTAAGATTTATTGACCGTTTAAACGAAGCTTTACTTTCAGAAATTAAGAAATCTGGAAGTTCTCATTTTTCTATTTCTATAATTGACGATAAAACATGCTTAAAAGCCTGCTTTACCAACTTCCGCACGCAAGCGGGAGATTTGCGCGAAATCATTGCTGATATGGTTCAGACAGGGGAGGACCTGCTAAGAGGGAACTGCTCAGGGGGGTAGCGAAAAAGGGTTGGCTTGAGCTAGGGAGGAGGGTGTTTCACCTTTCTTATAAAATCGCGGTACAGATACCTCCTGACAGACGCGGATAAGGAGTAATTGCTCACGGGGTTGGCGGCAGGCGCCTCAAGCGAGTGCGAAACTGCCCTGGATGAGATCGCGGATAGCGTCCAGCGGCGCTTGCCCCTTGAGCCTGGCGGTTCCGGTGACGGATCTGTATCC
>NZ_JBLAVB010000036.1:0-21371 GCF_047263945.1 Rhodospirillum sp. A1_3_36
CCGTCCAGGTGACCAGCGTGGTGCGGGCCTCGGACCGATCCTTCCAGGTGGCCTGGACCGAACGGGTCTTCGAGCGCGGCGGCCTGAAGGGCACGGAGCGCTGGACCGCCATCCTCTCCATCACCCTCAGATCGCCCCGTTCGGTGGAACAGTTGCGGGCCAATCCCCTGGGACTGTTCGTCACCGCCATCGACTGGTCGCGGGACCTTGATACGGCTCCTGAATCTTCCAAGGAGAGCACACCATGAAAGCCCCCCTGATCCTCTCCGCGTCGGCCCTGGTGCTGGCCGCCTGCGCCACCCGGATACCGCCCCCGGTGATTTCCTACGACAGCCAGGATTTCCGGCCCGCTCAGATGGAGATGGAACCACTACACCCCGTGACCATGGTCGAGGTGCCCAAGGTTCTTCCCCTGCCGGGCCAACTCCAGCCACTGCCGGGGAAGAGTGCCGAGGACACTCGCCCGCCGGAAGAACGGGTGGACGACGCCAACAAGGCCGCCACGCAAGAGCCGACCAAGCACGGTTACATCAACGCCATGCAGGTCTATCCCTATGCCGAGGGGGCGCTCTATCAGCTCTACGCCGCGCCGGAGCGGGTGACGGACATCGCCCTCCAGCCCGGGGAGACCCTGACCGCCGTCTCCGCCGGCGACACGGTGCGCTGGGTGATCGGGGACACGGTCAGCGGCTCGGGAGCCTCCGAGCGCACCCATGTGCTGGTGAAACCCTTCGCCCCGGAGCTGGCTACCAATCTGGTGATCACCACCGATCGCCGGGCCTATCACCTGCACCTGCGCAGGACCGAGACCACCGCCATGGCGGCGCTCTCCTGGACCTATACCCGGGACCAACTCCTGGCCCTGAACCGCCGCAACGCCGCCGCCGAGGCCGCCGCGCCGATCGCGGCCAACGTGGCCGTGGACAGTCTCCATTTCCGATACACGATCTCCGGTGACAGCCCGCTCTGGAAGCCGACCCGGGTCTTCGACGACGGCCACAAGGTCTACATCGCTTTCCCCCGCCGCATCGACCAGGGCGAGGCACCACCCCTCTTCGTGGTGGGCGCGGACGGGGAGGCGGCCCTGGTGAACTACCGCATGCGGGGGTCTTACTACATTGTCGATCGCCTCTTCGCCGCCGCCGAACTGCGCCTGGGAACCGATCCCCAGCAGGTGGTGCGGATCAGCCGCACCGATGGCCGGGAGGTGGGCCGATGACCAAGCTCGACCTCCGCAGCGGCCCCAAGCCCCGGGTGACACGCTTCCGCAAGGGCGTGGTGATTGGCGGCACCGCCATCGCCGCGGCGGGAGTACTGGGGCTGGCGCTCTTGGCCCTGCAGGCGCCGTCCTTCCGCTCGGGTTCGTCTTCGACCGAGTTGTTGCAGACGGGGAGGGCGCCGACACCTGATGGTCTCGCCGCCTTGCCGGGGGATTACTCGGAGATCAAGCCGGACGCGCCCGACCTGGGGCCGCCGCTACCTAGTGATCTGGGCCATCCCATTCTCGCCCAGCAAAAGGCCCAGGGGCTGATGCCCAGGGATGAAGGCCCCTCGGAGGCGGAACAGCGCTTGGCCCGCCAGGCCATCCAGGCGCGGGAGGCGGGCGTCTTCTTCCGTATCGAGCAGAGGGCACCTCAGCCAGCGAAGGCCGGGGCGGGGGCGGCATCACCAATCCCCATCCCCTCCAGACCCCGGCGTCTCCCTATCAGGTGATGGCGGGGAGTATCATCGCCGCCAGCCTGATCACCGGCATCAATTCCGATCTGCCTGGAATGGTGGTCGCCCAGGTGACCGAGAACGTCCACGACACGGTGACGGGCCGGATCCTGCTGATCCCCCAGGGATCCCGGCTGATCGGCGCCTATGACAGCGTTGTGGCCTTCGGCCAGTCCCGCGCCCTGCTGGTCTGGCGACGGATCGTCATGCCCGACGGCTCCTCCATCGAGATCGACAACCTGCCCGCCACCGACGCGGCGGGCTATGCCGGGCTGGAGGACGAGGTCGATTACCACACCTGGCGGCTGGTGAAGGGCATCGCCCTGGCCACCCTGCTGGGCGTGGGCTCCGAGCTGACCTTCGGCGAGGGCGAAAGTGACCTGATCCGTGCGATCCGGGAATCCACCCAGTCCAACGTGAACCGCGCGGGACAGCGGATCACCGAGAAGAATCTGAACATCCAACCCACCATCACCGTCCGCCCCGGCTGGCCGCTGCGCGTCATCGTCCAGCGGGATTTGGTGCTGCGCCCCTACCAGGGATGAGGAGATCGACCATGGCCAACCTGAAACTGGGAAAACTCCCCGATCGCACCCCGGTAAAGATCACCCTCTCCGTCAACGCCGATCTGGGACAGGCCCTGCGGGACTATGCCGCCCTGTACAAGGCCACCTATGGGGAAACGGAAACCATCTCCGACCTGATCCCCTTCATGCTTGAGGCCTTCCTGGACAGGGACCGCGCCTTCGCCAAGGCCAGCAGGGAGATATCTTCTCCCCGATCCCCGTCGCGGTCAGGGGAGGATGTACCCTTTGGCCCCGATCCTGCTGTTTACAGTGTTGGCGATGCTGGCCGGAGCGCGGTCGTATCGTCAGGTTCACGGCTTCATCCGGACCCATCTGGACCGCCTGAACAAGGAGTTTGGCCTGTCGCTCCGCCGTGCTCCGGCCTATTCGTCGGTGCGGTTCATCCTGCATGGTCTCGATGCCGAGGAGAGGGAGCGCGTGTTCCGCGAGCATGCCGCCAGCCTTGTCGAAGATACGATGGAAACCCCGGTCGAAGGGGCGAGCTTTCCCCCAGCGGTCGCTATCGACGGCAAAACCCTGCGCGGCAGTTTCGACGCCTTCCATGACCGCAAGGCCGCCTAGGTCCTGAGCGTTTTTGCCATCGACGGGCAGATCATTCTCGGCCATCTGGCCAGGCCATCGGCGAGAAGAGCAACGAGATCCCTGCCGCCCAGGCCATGATCGCGGCGCTGGGGCTGACCGGGCGTCTGTTCACCCCGGACGCCATGCACTGTCAAAAAACAATCAAAACGGCCCGTGATACCGGAAACCATCTCTTGGTCCAGGTGAAGGCTAACCAATCCAATCTGTTCAGAACCTCCTGTGCCATTGCGGACAACACCGCTCCCGCCGACACTGCGTTTTCGCGCGACACAGGCCGATCCCGCCAGGAAGATCGAACCGTTGAGGTCTTCCCGGTCGCCGACGCCCTGGCTGGGTCCGAGTGGCAGCCCTTCATCAAGACCGTCATCCGCGTCACCCGTCGCACCTAACTGTATTCCGCCGCTACCGGTCTGTGGAACCAGCGCGGCGAGGTCGCCTTCTATGTCTCGTCCGCCGACGAGGTTCCAGCAACCGAATGGGCTGCGGCCATTCGAGGCCACTGGGGCATCGAGAACCGCAACCACTATGTCCGTGATGTCTCGTGTGACGAGGACAAAAGCCGCATCCGAGACAATCCCGGAGTCATGGCCCGTGTCCGAAGCTTCGCCCTCAACATCTTGCGTAAAAACGGCACCACAAACAGGGGCCGTTGGTATCAGATTCGTTGGGTTGAAGGGCGTTTCCCCCTTGCGGGTCAACCACAGGTCAGGGCCGAAGGCTCCAACCTATGACGAGTAAGCCAATGGCGACCAGCACTGGCCAGACCGTCCAAGGTCTCAACAGGTCCGGAGTATCAAGCTCGAAGGGGCGCTGATAGCAATCGACAGCCTTTTGGCGAAAGGGGTGGCGACGTCTAATCTTAGGTGGGATCATTGTCTCTGATTCTTTTGCCTCTCATCTCATCCTGTTCGCGAAGTAATCGGTCCATCGTCAGCCCTCCTACGCTTCCGACAGGCGCCGGATCATGCGGTTAAAACTTTCCCCGGCCTGGGACACCCGATCAAGGACAGTGAGATCCAATTCATCGTCCAGAAGTCGGGCTTCCCCCAGATGCCCACTCTGGTCCACCGAACGCTGGGTGTTCGACTGTCGGAGGCGGTCCGACAGGAAGATAGCGAGCGCCCGGTAGAACCGGCTGGCGAAGTCCGTATTGTCCCGCAGTTCCTCCCGCATTTCCTCCTTATTAAGGCTGAGGACCAGAGCCTCCCCCTTCGCACTGACTGTGGCGGAGGGCGGTTGGGAATCCACGAAGGACATTTCTCCGACGATTTCTCCCACGCCCCGTTCCGCCACGATTCCAACGCCGTTCACGCGGATGGACAATTCGCCTTCTAGCAGAATGTACAGGAAGTCACTGGGCTCCCCTTCGGTGATCAGGATCTGTCCCTCTCCAAAGCGTTGACGCCGACCGTGGCGCACCATCCAGTCAATATCCCGGTCATTGAGCTGGCCCAGAATATAAAGAACCTTTCGCACCGATGTCTCCTCCCCTCACATCAACTGACGGTGAGCCAACGCGCGGAACGGCCCATCCATATCCATTAAGTCATCGTAAGTACCAACTTCGATGATCCGCCCTTCGTCGATTACGATGATCTTGTCCGCCTTCATGATCGTGCTGAGACGGTGGGCAATCACGATCCGGGTACAGCGCAGGCGCTCCAGACTCGTGGTGACGATCTCCTGGGTTCTGTTGTCGAGGGCGGAGGTCGCTTCGTCCAAGATCAACAGCCTGGGTCGCCCGACCAAGGCGCGTGCCAACATCAACCGCTGTCTCTGCCCCCCGGACAGGGTCTGGGCGCCGTCCAACAGAACCGTATGCATTCCCATGGGCATCGCTTCGATCTCCGAAGCGAGACCGGTCATCCGGGCGGCCACCCAGGCGTCTTCCAGGCTGGCTCCGCTGGTGCCGACGATCGCCTCGGCCACGCTCCCCTGATTGATCCGACCGTTTTGCAAAACCACCCCGATCTGAGTCCGTACTGCTGAAAGGTCGAGTTGGTCCAGGGGCTTGTCATCATAAACAACATTGCCCACCTCCGGTGTTTCGAACCCCAGCAACAACCGAATCAAGGTGGATTTTCCACCACCCGATGGCCCGACCAGGGCCACGAAACTCCCACTTTCAATCTGCAGGTTCAAATCATCGACAACCGGAGCAGACCCCTCGTCATAGCGAAAAGTGACATGGTTGAAGGCAACGGAGCCGGACAGGGAACCGGGGGACACGCGTGCTCCCACAGCCTCTGGAGCTGTCAACAGCAGAGGCCGCAGGCGATCGAGGTGAGGACCGATTTCGATCACTTCCGGAAAGGCGCGCGCCAAAAGAAGAAATCCCGCCAAGGCCTGCCCAAAAGCGGCGTTGAAGGCCAGAAAATCTCCGGTCGTCATCGCCGTGAGCACCGCGCCGGGGTCTTGCGGGTCCGGGGGCAGCAGGGCGGACAGGGCATCTTCCCGCACCAGATCGTCAAGGATCATCGACAGGGACAAGAACAGAACCCCTGTACAGAGAACCGGAACCACACCGCTTAAGGTTTCGGCGACATTGGCCCAAAGCTGTGCCCGTTTCAGGCATTCCTTCTGACTGACGACCAAGGAAAACCAGCGCGTGAAGGCACGGTCTTCCGCTGCTGCGACCCGCAACTTGGCAATGGCCGAGAGCAATTGCACGGTCAAGCCGTCAATCCGTCCCTGCCATCCCACCATCTCGGCTCGGGCTCTCCGCTGGGCGATGGTGACTGAGGTCATGAGAACGGACACCACAAGCAAAGTCGCACAGGCAATCAGGGCGAGCCGCCAATTGTAATAATACAACAGCGCGAGGCTGCCCATGGAGAAGACCCCCCGGGAGAGGGCCTGCAACGTATTGCCCGTCAGAATGCTCCGGATATGCTGGAATCCCAAACAGCGGTCGGCGAGATCCCCAATGGCATAGCCCCGGAAAAACCCCGTTGGTAAGGTAAGCAAGCGCTGAAACAGGGCGGACTGTCCAACCCAGTCGATGCGCCCTTCTGCCCGCAGCAGCCCGACCGCTTGAATCGCCCGAAAAGCCGACGCCCCCAGGGCAATGACCACCAGGGCAATCCCGGCTTCACCCACCCGGTGGATTTCCGCCCGGGGAATTACATTATCGATTAAGTAGCCCGTCACAATGGGCGTGATCAGGGCCAAAAGCGCCGCCAACAGTCCCATCACCGAGCCCCGCGCCAGATCCGGCCTGGCTTTGCGCCAGGACAGCCCGACAAGATCGCGCACACGGCGGTTATCCGCCCGCAAGGGGCTATAGAGCGCAAAGGCATCTGCGGAAAGGGATTGCGCGAGGGTCTCGCTTAAGACCTCGGGCGTTCCCTGGCTGGGATCCACAAGGTGATACCGGTCCGGACCATGGGGTAGAAGAGCCACGGGAGCCCGATCCCCGCCTAGAAAAGCGATCAAGGGACCGGCATCGGTCTTCCACCACTCTCCCCGCAGCAGAACCCGACGAACCCGCGCCCCCGCCGATCGCGCCAGGGCCTGGACGCGGTCCTCCGCTGTCGCCCCTTGCGGAGGGGGAGGTTCGAGATCGTCCAGCGTCACCCCTTCGGCCAGGGCCACTTGGCGAAAGACATCCACCAAGGGACTGGACGCCCGCGTCGGCGCAAGTCCCGGTCCCGACGGCCCCTGGGACAGGACCGCAGCCGCGCGGCGGAGAGTATGGTCCCAAACCCGTTGATCACGGCCAAGGCGGTCGGCCAAACGGGCGTGTTCCTGCCCTTCGCAATCGGCGACCCAGGCCGTCAACCGCTGCCCCGCCAACCGATGCAGATCCGCCAAAGGCCGGGCAAGCCGGTCCTCCCCCATCAGCGTGATCGTGGTGTCCAGGGACACTTCTGCACTGCCCTCCGCCTGAAGGAACACCCCGGCGGAGAGGGGGAGAATCCGCCCCTCTTCCAGATCAACGCTCAGTCCGCCACGTCCCTGCCAGCGGGCGCGTCCCTTCACCCCTTCGGCCCAGAGGATCGCCCGGGGCGACCCAAACAGGCTTTCGCGGGCGCCAAGACGGGCGAAACCGGGTTCCTCGGCAACGCGAACGGGCCAGGCATCGGGTAGGTCCAACAGGGCGGAGCTCAAGGCGCCTACCCAGGCATCAATGGCCTTCGACCACGTCTTGCGCCTCTCCCCAAACAGGGCATCCACGCTGATTTCGTGGACCCGGGCATCCGGATCGCCACAAAACACCAAGTGAACGGGCTGACCGGCTCCGGTCTGCTCTTCCGCAATCGGCGGCAAACCGAAGACCAAGCCCCCCTCATCCACCCGGAACAGGGGATGGCGGGGGCCATCCCGCCCGTCCGGCTCCCGGCGCACGGCGAAGAGGTTTACGGAGCCCTGCAGGACAACCCAGACCCGCTGTGGATCATCCCCATCGATGGGCGCGTTGGCCGGGCAACTTCGTTCCCGACCGCCCGGCAGTCCCGCCCTGCCGATTCCGACTGGATCCAACGCCAAGGGCCTCTCAGATCGGACTCCGACCTTGCGCCGAGGTTCGCTCCCATAACGCTCGGAAGGGGAGGGTTTTGGCGCCATGACGGTCATTCTGAGGCGATCAGACGGGCATATTCCCCGTCTTGCTCCAGAAGCTCTTCGTGGGTTCCCCGCTCGATGACCCGCCCCCGTCGCAGGACGACGATCTCGTCACAGTCCCGGATGGTACTCAGCCTATGGGCGACGATGATGCAGGTCATGCCGCGTCGGCGCAGGGCGTCGTCTATGCGCTTTTCCGTCAGCGGATCCAGGGCCACCGTCGCTTCGTCCAGAATGAGCAGGCTGGGGTTCTGGGCAAGGGCACGGGCGATTTCCAAGCGCTGCCGCTGGCCACCGGAAAAATTGATCCCCGCTTCAAAAACCGCTCCCCGCAATCCTCCGGGCCGGCGACTGACCTCGTCCAAGATCGCAGCGTCGGCGAGGGCTCGGGTGATGGTGGCATCGGACAGAGTCTCATCCCACAGCGAGATATTGTCCGCGATGGTGCCCTGGACCAAGAAGGTATCCTGATCCACATGGGCTAAGGAGGCGGCCAGGACGCGCCGGGGGATCTCCGCCATGGGGCGACCGTCGAACAGAACCTCCCCCTGGTCGGGGTCGCAGAGACCCGCGATGATTCGGGCAATGGTGCTTTTGCCACTGCCCGACCCACCGACCAACGCCACCCGGCGGCCCGGTCGGATATGCAGGGAGAAATCCCGGATCAAGGGCGGGTCCAAGGGGCTGTAGCCAAAGCTGACCGACTTCAGCTCCACCTCCCCCCGCAGGATTGCCTCCTGCCCGGGCAAAGGGGCGTCATCGGACCCCCAGGATACTGGGGCACAGCGTTGGATATCCTCAACCCGGGCGAGGTCAGCCTGGATCATCCGCAACTGACCACTGAACCCGGCAAGCTGCCCCATGGGCCCGGTAAAGCTGGCCGCGAGTGTTTGAAAGGCCACCAGATCACCAACCGTCATCTTCCCTTTGATGACCAGAACGGCCCCCAGGCAAAGGACAGTGGCCACGGTCAGGGCATCCACCAGCGGCGGAACCACGGCGACCAGCCCGTTCAAAAGCCCCAATCGCTGCCCCGTATTCAGGGACTTGGCCTGTCTGCCGCTCCATGCGGAAAAGCGCTCGGCCTCCAGGCCACTGGCCTTGACGGTCTCGATGGACTGGAGGGATCCAACCGTTGTGGCGAACAGCTTGCCCTGGTCATTCATCAAGTTCAGGGAACTCAGTCTGGTCCGCTCCCCCACGGTGCGCACCGCCAGGAAATTGGCGCAACCAAGAAGGATCGTGGCTCCGGCAAGAAGGGGCTGGTAGGCAACCATGACCAGACCAAGCACAAGTGCCGTTGCCGCATTAAGCACTGAGGAGGCCAAATCCCCCGTCAACAACCGTGCCACCCGATCTGCGGCACCGACCCGGTTGGCGAGATCACCGGACGCCCTTTGGTTAAAGAAGGCCATGGGCAGGCGCAGCACATGCTCCAGCATGGTCCGCGCCAGACCCAGCGACAGCTTGAGCTCCAGGCGGAGAAGAAGGGCCTGTTGCAACCAGGTGATGAGCGCCCGCAGAAGAGCCGTTGCGGCCATGGCGAGAATCAGGGGAACCAGCCAGGCGTCCCGCCCATTGATCAGGATGTCATCAACAAAGACCTTGCTGAAAACCGGAATGACAATGCCGGGAATCACCAGCGCCAGGGTCAACAGGGCAATCAGTCCCAGGGTGACCCGAGATCCCCGCAAATACCGCCACAGAATGTCCGCTGTCCGGGGGGGGCGCCCTTGCTTGACGAAGCCCTCGGCGGGCTCAAAGGCCAGAACCACCCCGGTGAAGGATGCATCCAACTCGTCCCGGGTGATCCGTGCCGGACCACTGGCCGGGTTGTTGATATGGGCGTATTTGCCCTTGATCCCTTCGAACACGACATAGTGGTTGAACCCCCAGTGGAGGATGGAAGGCAGGGGAAGATCCGACAAATCAGCGGGTTCCTTGCGGAACCCCTTCGCCGACAGGCCATACCGCCGGGCGGCCTTGCACAGGTTGCTTGCCTTGGTTCCGTCGCGGCTGACCCCTGTGGCGACCCGCAAATCCTCCAGCGAGACCCAGCGGCCATGATAGGCAAGAACCATGGCGAGGCAGGCCGCTCCGCATTCCACCACTTCCATCTGCAGGATGGTCGGCGTTCGGACCCGGCGCGGTTTTCCCAAAGGGGGGGAAACCTCCGATGGTTTGGCGGCTTCGGTTATCCGGTCTCCCGCGTTTAGGGGGGCGGCGCGTCCCATTGATCAGAACCCCACCCCAGTGTGTTTCCGCAGAAACGGAATCACAAGGCTGATCGGTGCCCTTTCGCGGATGGTGATCTCGGCGGTCAAGACGCTTCCAGAGTCCACCCGCCAGCCCGGACCGGCCCCGGAGGTCCACTTTAGGCCGCTGACCGTGGAGCTGTCCTTTTCCAGGGAGATTCGAGCCAGATAGGGGGCGCCTTGCCGGGTAAATTGCGCAACCAGACTGTCATTGCGCAGGATGGCCCGCACCCCATCTGGCGTCACCGGAAAGGCCGAGACGGAGAGAACCTCGCCTTCGATGGATCCGAATTCCTCCTTTTTGATGTTGGCGGGCTGAAGACGGACCTGTTGACCGACCCGGACATCTTTGCCCGTCGCCGGGAGGAGGAAGAGCACCGCCTCCAAGCCGGACTTGCCGCTTTCCAGGCTGACAACCCCTTGCCCCCGGTTGACAAAGGCTCCCGCAGGCGCTTTGACTTCGGTCACCCGTCCGGCGACGGGTGCGGTCACACGGGTCGCCCGGGTCAATTCCTGATCCCGTTCATCGACCTCGCGACGGGCGGCGCTCAGGAGGTCTTCTGCGTCGCGCCGCTCCCGGTCTTGCCGTTCCTCCAGGGCGAAGGCGTCCTGGTCGAGGCGGATGATCTCCGTATCGGCTTCTTGGATTTGCCTGTCTGCTTCGTAATAGCGTTGCCGGGTATCGGCCACGGCTTCCCGGGTGCTCAAGCCGCGAGCAGAGAGGCCATCCAGATTGTCGAGGCTGGTCTTCAGGTAATCCCGCCGCTCCTGGGCGGCGGCGCGCAGCCGGGTCAGGCTGTCCCGTTGTTGGCGGCGCAGGTCCTCGCTGATCCGTTTTTCCCGGGCGAAATCAGCCGTCAGCTTCTCCAGGCGCTCTTGCCGTTCCGCCTGCCGTTCCTTGGCGTGCTTCAGGTCCCGCGCCAACTCCGCCTGATCCAGTTCGGCCAGGACTTGTCCGGTTGAGACAAGGTCCCCCGGTTGGACCCGAAGCGCCAGGACCCGTCCCACCGCCGGTGCCGTGGCGTCGACGACGCCGCCTCCGCCGGACACGAGCAATCCATCGGCCTCGGCGTAGTCCGGGATCGCGCCAAGCCAAGCCCAGAGCATGACCCCGCCCAACAGAATCCACAGGGCGAGGGTCGCCGCCCAGGTGCCACGACCGGTTAGAATGACGAGTTGGTCCAGTTGCTCAGGCGTGGACAGCCGCTCCAACGCCGCCTGTCTAAAAATCCGCTTTTTGATCGAACCCACCCCACCGGTTTCGGCACCTTTGGTTTCCGCCATAACCGCCCTCAAACCCTGGTTAGATCATGGAGCCAAGACTCATAGTCCCGGTCCCCAGAGGGTCCCCTCGCGGCCCCAGGACCGCCCAGGGTGAGCATTCCGGCGGCGCGCGCTTCCCGTGGCGAGATCCCATATTGGCGCCGAAAAGCCCGGCCATAATCTCCTTCCCGACCGAAGCCCCAGGTATGGGCGATCTCATAGATCCGCCGTTTCGACTGAGCCGGATCCAGCAAATCGCGGGCGCTCCGTCGCAAACGGCGGGCGCGGATATAGTCTGCGACACCGCCTAAGGGCTCGAACAGGCGATAGAGCTTGGACCGCGACATGCCAAAGTGGTTGCAGATGACCTCTGCCCTTAGGGAGCTGTCGCTGAGGCCCTGCTCGATGAACCGCTTGATCGACAGGAGTATGGCGTAATCAACGGCGTTACGGTCCATGTCGGGGAGGGTCCCGGCCTCTCCACTGTTGAGCAATCCTTCGGCCATACGCTGGATCGGGGCCACCATCAGCAGGCTATCCTTGATCGTCATGTCTGGCGCGGTTTCGAAAAAACCGAACATCATTTGCTTGAACACTCGAGCCAAGGGTTGATCCCCCGGAATGACTCGCTTCTGTTGGTGGTCTGGCCGCAGCAGGTTGCCATGAATCAAATTGCGGGGGACCACCAATGTTAGGTTCTCGAAATCCGTGGTTCGGCTGGCGAAGTCACTGGCCAAATCAATAATCCAGATGTCGCCGGGCCGCGCCGTGACGTCCTTCTTCCCTCGCGACGCCTCGCAGACGCCCTTGGTAAAGATCTGAATAAGGTAGTGATCCAGTCCGTCCCTGGAGATCTTCAGGGGAGATCGTTCAAAAGACTGCCTCAGAGACGAGCACCTGACGAGCATCAGGCTGTCCATGCCAAAAGCCGTGACGCGCGCATCAAATGCGGAGGCCTGTCGGCGGCGGTCCAATTCTACATCGAACATCACGCCGATGCTCTCCCGCCAAGCCTGAAAGCCTTCATCGGCAGGGAGGGATCCCGCGTCAAAACGGGAGACCGGCAGGAGAGGAGCACTGGAGATTTGGGACATGGTATCTGTTCCGCTGTCTTCGGTTCCGCATCACGACGGTATCGAAACCAGAGCCTTTCACGCGCGACTGCCAAGCGTTCACAGTCTCATAAGTCCATAGGGGAGCCACTCGAAATCCATCGGCGTGGGATGAACTGCACGGAATTAGAGACAATGGGCAGGGTTGTCGCAAAGACCCTAGTTCGATGGTCGAGACTCTTGATCAGGGCCCCCCACACTGGGGGCTCAAAGCCCTGATGGACGGATAAGTCTCATCAATCCATCAGGGCAAGAAAAGCTGAGACGAACGCAGTCACTGGTCGGAAATGGGCAGGCATTCGCAATGAAACGATAGGGGGCAGATCTGCAGGTCACAAAATATCAGACATCACCATCAACAGACCTCACGGGCCATCCCGCAGCGCACAGTTCCAACTCCTCGTCGGTCAACTCTTTATCATCGTTCGCACTCCGTATCAGGGCTATGAAGTCCTCGGATGTCATCTGACGCACCGTGTCCAGTTCAATAGCCAGCCCTTGTTTCATGCCTGCCTGAACAATCGCCGAGCAGAACTCTTCCCGATCCGTGATCCGGTTCAATTCGGCCCAGAGGTCCGGATTGTCGCGCACCATGCAATAGAGGGTCAAAGCGGTCTGATCACTCATCTCAATTCTCCTTGATCCTGTTCCAAATCATGCCCCTGGAGCCGATCAAAGGCAGAGGCAACTGATCGAAGGGTGGGAGTGAAGCCGACTCAATTCCAGCCTTTACCTCTCAGTTAAGGACAAGCTGGGCACAACTTGGGACAAAACGAGGCATATCTCTCCTTGCTCTGGCGCGGAGACCGGTCCCGTACGCCTATCCGCTTCCTCTGTCAGACCGCCGATTACAGAGAGGGCTGCCCTCACCCTCTGGTCAGATCATGGAGCCAGGACTCGTAGTCCCGGTCCCCGAAGGGGCCCCTTACGGATCCAGGGCGGCCCACAGAGAGCAGTCCCGCGACCCGGGCATCCCTGGGCGATACCCCGTATTGGCGCCGAAAGGCCCGGGCAAAATCCCCTTCCCGTGTGAACCCCCAGGCATAGGCGATTTCATAAATCAATCGGCCCGATTGGCTCGGATCCAGCAAATCGCGGGCACCGCGCCGTAGGCGGCGGGTGCGGACATAGGCCGCCACGCCACCAATGGGTTCAAACAATCGATAGAGGTTCGAACGCGACATGCCGAAATGGGCGCAGATCGCTTCGGGTTTCAGGGTCGGATCACCCAGATTCTCTTCGATGAAGCGCTTCACTGCGGTGACCAGGGCAAAATCAACGGCCCCACGATCGATGTCCGGCAGGGTCCCGGCGTCTCTGCTGTTGAGCAGTCCTTCAGCCATGCGCTGCATCGGCGCGACCATCAGCAGACCATCCTTAAGGGTCATGTCTGGCGCGGTCTCGAAAAAACCGAACATCAGTTGCTTGAATAAGCGCGCCAGGGGTTGATCGCCCGGAACAACCCGCTGCTGCTGGTCGTCTGGCCGCAGCAGGTTGCCCTCGATTAAACCACGGGGCACCACCAGGGTCAGGTGCTCGAAATCCCCATTCAGTGCCGTGAAGCCACTGGCCAAATCAAGGATCCAGATGTCCCCTGGCCGGGCGGTGACCGTCCTCCTCCCCCGGGTGGACTCGCATGAGCCCTGGGTGAAAATCTGAATAAGATAGTGGTCCAGACCATCCGTCGAAACCTTCAGGGGAGACCGCCGAAACACCTGGGCTTGAGACGCACAATGGGCGAGCATCATGTTGTCCATGCCATAGGTGGTCAGCCGTGCGTTGAAGGGGGCTTTGAGCCTGCTGCTGTCCCGTTCCACATCGAAGAGAACACCAATACTCTCTCGCCACGCCTGAAACCCGTCCTCCGAGGGGAGGGATCCCGTGCTGAAACGGGAGACGGGCAAGAGGGTGGCTGGTGCGTCATGGGACATGTGATCTCATCCGATTTCCAAGGCTCCACGGCAGGGAACCAGAACCGCCACCTCGGGCCACCGCCTCGAAGTTACTCTGGAGCATCGAGCGGAAAAGTGGATCCGGTTTTCCGGTCCACTCGATGCTCTACCTATATGATTCTAGATCAAATGATCCGCCTGAAATCGATTCCGATTTAAGGCGGTTTGATCTAGTGACGCAATTGCCTCGCGTTCACGATCACATAGGATACTGGATAGACCCACTCCAATACCATACGCGTGGGACGGATTGCATGAAACGCGAGACAGTGCGCACCACTCAGGGGCTCAAATGCCCCACTCCCCCAAAGACCATGTCTTAGAGCTCAACCCGAAATGACTCCCATTATTTCAATAATTTCGTCGTCATTCCCGCGAAAGCGGGAACCCAGGGTGGGGACCGGCAACGGAGGCTAATCCCGCCACGCCCGTGCGTTTGAGCGCCGCCAGCGAAATCAACCCTGGATGCCCGTTTTCACGGGCATGACGGAAACCATTCAATTCACCGGATAAATTTCGGGTTGGGCTCTTAGAGCATCGAGCGGAAAAGTGGATCCGGTTTTCCGGTCCACGCGATGCTCTACCTATATGATTTTAGATCAAATGATCCGCCTGAAATCGATTCCGATTTAAGGCGGTTTGATCTAAGACGGGATATCACGGCAGAGATCCTCCGAAAGAGGAGGGCTCAAAGTTTAGGTGTCGCGAGGGACATTGCCGATCCTGCAGAGCAAGAAAATGTAGGTGAAATCCAGAGAATGGTATGGGTTCCTCTGGAAAAGGTAAGAGAAAAAATCTGTGTTCCGCCAATGATCACAGCATGTTTGCACCAGAATTCTTCATGACGACTCCCGCAGCCACCAATTCCAACTCGCCATCTGTCAGCTCGTCATCGTCGTTCGCTCCTTGTATCAGAGCCGTGAGCATCTCGGGCGTCATCTTGCGCACTGTTTCCAGGTCAACGGCCACCCCTTGGTCCTTGCTCACGTCGACAATTGCCGCGCAGAACTCTTCCCGATCCGTGATTCGGTTCAATTCGGCCCATAGGCCAGAATTGTCACGCAGCACGCCATAGAGGGTCAAAGCGGTCTGATCCACCATATCGATTCTCCTTGGATTCTGATTGAGACTGACTCTGTCGCCCTTTGAATCCCTTCAGAGGACCCAGCGATGGAAGCAGGATTGGGCATGGTCTTCCGCCTGTCCAGTCTTGCCCTTGCGCTTGAAATGCAATGCGTGGAACTTGGGATGAAGTGATCCTTCCTATACTTGGGGGCTCAGGGTCTTGGTGGAGCGATAGACATCATCAATCCACAAGCTGACGGGGCGGAGACGGCGCTCCATGAACGCAATCATGCGCGTATTGCTCCCCGGCGTCTCCAAGACCGCGACCGAGTGCTGCCCATAGATCTCTGCCTGACGTCGACAGACCGTATCGAGACCGGCGGCCAACCAGCCCTTTCCCTGCAAGGTCCGCTTGACGTAACCGGTGACGTAGTGGTGGTAGCCCTCTTTTAGCCGGGTTTCGCAATGAATCCAGCCGACAAGATCTCCGTGGTGGCGCAGGGCCACCGAGAGGTGGGGGTCGGCATGGGGTTCAAACTTCGTGAACACCGGCCAGTCCTCGGGGGCTTCCGCAGCCTCCAGCTCCAAGGCCCTGGACCGGTCGTCCGGGGTGATCTCCGTCCAAGGGGTCGCCGTATAGCCATTGCGTCGGGAGACCTCCAGAAAGCCTTCCCATCCGGGTCCCATGCGCTTGGGCCAGTCCGCGTGCCCGGCCAGACGCCGCTCCAGCAGGTCCGGCGCGGACCACCCGCAGTTGTCCAGCAAGGCCATGAAGGCGGTTCGATCCACCCGGCTGCTCCAGTGGGCTTCCAAGGCTTGGGCCCCCTGGGACAGAGCGGTGTCCTCGGCGGCGCCCAGCAAGGCACGACCAATACCCTGACGCCGAAAGGGACGGCTGACCATAAGGGACAGCACGCGGACAGCCTCGCTCTTTCGCCGCTGGATGACCACAAGCCCCACCGGCAGACCCGCCGCCAAGGCGACCGTGGCGCGCAGGGTATCGGGGGCAGGCTCGGCCCCATCGAACCACAGGCGATACCGTGGGTAGGTTAAGGAACCCACCCCCGGGTTTGGTTGAGACAGGTCCAGTGGCGAGAGGGTATAGATCCCGTCCTGTCTCGCGAGGAGGTCCATCACTGCTCCGATGCGGAGAGACTATGTGTCATTACAGACTTGTCCCCCCCCTCCTGCAGCCACCAGTTCCAATTCTGCGTCGGTCAGTTCGTCGTCATCATTGGCGCTTTGCATGAGGTCCATGATCATCTGGAACGTCATCTGACGCACCGTTTCCAGGTCAATGGCCAAGCCCTCGTCCTTACCCACGTCGACGATCGCCGCGCATAGCTCCTCTCGATCCTCGATCCGGGCTAGTTCGGCCCATAGGTCGGAATTGTCCCGTATTGCGCGATAGAGGGTCAAAGCCGTCTGATCCATCATCTATTTTCTCCTACACCCTGTTTGAAACCACGTCCTCGGCATCCCTAGAGCATCAAGCGGAAAAGTGGATCCGGTTTTCCGGTCCACGCGATGCTCTACCTATATGATTCTAGATCAAATGATCCGCCTGAAAGCGTTTCCGATTTAAGGCGGTTTGATCTAGAGCATCGAGCGGAAAAGTGGATCCGGTTTTCCGGTCCACGCGATGCTCTACCTCTATGATTCTAGATCAAATGATCCGCCTGAAATTGATTCCGATTTAAGGCGGTTTGATCTAGTGGGAAAGCTCGTTGGGCAGAGAATGGGAATGAAGACGGCACAAAGCCAACGTTTCCCACCACTCCGGGACAGGCTGCTCAGAACGAGGGACGCAATCTCACATTTGCATGGAAAAATAGGGTGCGAGGGCGGGTGGTAAGTCGAGCGTCCTATCTGTGCGTTCCTTTAAAAGGTGGCCTTTCCTCGGATTCCAAGATAGAAACAAAAATTGTTCAATAATTATAATAAGTTAGGGACGATTTGCGCGGTTTTTGGGACAAAGTGAGGCATTTTTTTCCTTCACATTGGCGTGGGGATCGGGTTCGCACGCCTATCCGGTTACAATTCCAAACCACCGAATGCGGGGTGGCCGCCCTAACCTCGGTCCTGGCCTATTACGGACTTGACCTCCCCTTGGAGGAGGTGCGCAAGGCCACGGGGGTCTCGCGGGATTGTCTCAATGCCGGGAATTTGGCTCGGGCAGCCCGCGCCCTCGGTTTGGCCTGTTCCGTTCGCCGCTGTGAACCGGACCGGCTGTGCGCGCTGGGGGCGCCCTCCATCGTCTATCTCGATTTCATTCACTTCGCGGTCTTCGAGGGCATGCGGGACGGAGACATCCTGCTCAACGACCCGTCCCGGGGACGGACCATCATGCCCCGGGAACAGTTCGAGGAATCCTTTACGGGTATCGTACTGACCTTCGCCCCCACAACGGACCTTCAACACCGACGGACACGGCCCTTGGGGTCCTGGGTCCGCCAAACCATCGGGCGAGAGGGTGCGGCCCTGATCGTCGGCGCCGCCTTCTGCACCTTGGCCGGGGCGGGGGTGCTGGTTTGGTTGGCCGATGCCCTGACCCGAAGCGATCTCCCCGGCCCAGCGCTGCTCGCCGCACCGGTTCTCCTGTTCGCTTTGTATGCGCTCCGGACCGAAGCCCTCGGCGCTCTTCGCCATCGCCTTGCGGACAGCCTGGGGAAGCGCCAGATCCGTCACCTCGGCAAGCAACCCGGTGCCTTCTTCGCCTACCGTATCCCCTTGAGCCTGCGCGACATGCTCGATGCGACTGACCGGGTAGCGGAGACCCTGTGCACGGGCCTTCTGTCGCGATGGCTGGATCTGGGTGCCATCCCGGTCTTATTGGCTGGACTCTGGTGGATCCACCCCGGCTCGGCCCTGGTCGCAGCTCTCCTCCTCATCCTGTATGGACTGGTCCTCGCTGCGGTATTTCCTTGGCTGCGGGAGTACGACAATGCGTTAAAGACCGATATCGAGTCCGCTTTCGGCCAACTTTTCGGGGATCTGGACGAGATCGAAAGCTGGAAAGTGGGCGATAGGGACCGGGATCTGTTCGTTCGCATTCTGGGATTGCGGGCCAAGGGGATGAGCGCCCATCAGGATTACGTTCCCAGCGAAGTGGCCCTGACCCTCGCCACCCGCCTGTTGCCCCTGGCCCTAATGGGAGCGGGGGCGATCACGGGCCTTTTGGCCGTCACTGGGGAGCAGATCCGTCCCGAAGCCCTGCTGCCCCTTCTTCTGTTGACGGCGAGCCTCGCCGGTCCTGCGGCCCGTTTCGCCGGACTTCGGGGCCAGGGGCTTCGCCTCCACGGCCTGTTGTTCCGCATGGAGGATCTGTTGACGGGAACCTCCGAGCTGGACCGCGCACCTCCGCCGGATCCTCCGACCAAGGAAAGGGGGGCTGCCTCTCCCGTGCTGTGGTGCGCCCACCTCACCCATGGGCATATTCCCGACAAACCCCCGCTGATCGACGACATCACCCTGTCCGTCGCGCAAGGGGAGCAGCTTGGTCTCACCGGGCCATCAGGGGGCGGAAAATCGACCCTGGCCTTGCTCCTGGCCGGTCTTCGGGATCCCTGGTCGGGCGGGGTCGGACGGCGGGTGGGGGAGGCGCCACCCATTTGGCTCGACAAGGCCCCGGTTTTCTTCGAGGGTAGTATCCGGCACAACCTGTGCCTTTGGCGGGAGGACCTGGAGGACGCCGCCCTGTGGCAGGCTCTCAGGGACGCCTGCCTGGAGGAGGAGATCTCCACTCGGAATGGCCAGTTGGATACGGCCATGGTTACGCGGGGCCGCAACTTCAGCGGCGGCCAACTGCAACGCCTGGAAATCGCCCGGGCCCTTGTGCATGGGGGATCCCTGCTGATCCTCGACGAGGCTCTCGACGCCTTGAATCCGGCCCTGGAAGCCCGACTGCGGGGCAACCTACGCCGACGGGGATGCACCCTGATCGTGATCAGTCACCGGAAATCCACCATCGCCGCCTGTGATCGCGTGCTCTGCATCGACCGGGGGCGGATCGTCGATCCCGATGCCCCCAAGCCTCCCCCCCCGACCGCATCCGGACTGGCGGACCTGTTGCTGCCGGAGACCGAGACGCGCCCCACCCGAGCCGTCGCGGCCAGGGGAGTGGTGGAGGCGATCCAGACCCTCACCGGAAATCGGATCACCGGTCCCTGGACGACCGCCTTTGACGCCTGGGGCCGCCCCGACATCGAGGCTCTGGCCCGGACGGCGGATCTGCCCTGTCGCCGGGTTCGCTTCCTGGTTCCCACTTGGCGGAAACGGGACCATGGATCCCTGTTGGCCCTATCGCCAGACGGCAAGAGCGCCAGGGTCGCCCGCCCCGGAGACCTTCACGAGACATCACCGGAGGACACATGGCGCCTCTACCCATCGGCGGCGTCCGATAAACCCGGTGCCTGGACCTTGATCTGGCGCGGGCTTCGGGACAGCCAAGCCGACTTTTGGCGCGCCGTTGCGCTCACGCCCCCCCTTGGGGGGCTGGCCTTTGTGATCCCGATCGCCCCCCTCCTGGTTTCGGGGGATGGGACCGGATTGATCGCTCCCTTGCTGGCGGTCCTCGCCGCAGTTGGTTTGCTGGAGGTCAGCCGGGCGATTGCCTTGGCCCGCCTTGAGGATTCCGCCCAAAGCGCCATGCTTTCGGCCCTGGTGCAACGTCTGATCCGGGTCCGGGTCCCCGCCTTGCGCCAAATGGCCCGAGAAGACCTCGCCGACGCCGTCTTCGCCCTGCCGCGCATGCTGGACTCCTTACGCGACGGCTGGCCCCATGCCGTCCTCGACGGGGTCCTGGTTCTGGTAGGATGGGGTGTCTTGGCCGTGATCGCACCCAACCTCCTGGTTCCTGCGAGCCTCTGTGGGGGCGTTGCCCTGCTTGGTCCGTCCCTGGTGACGCACCTTGACCGGGGCCTGTTTCGGCGATTTTTAACCGACCGCCTGAGACAACGCCGGTTCCTGACGGCCATGATGCTGGGACAGTCTCGCCTGCGCGCTCTGGACGCCGAGACCCGCGCCGCCGGGGTCTGGGAGCGGGAGCAGGACTCCCTGTTGAGGCTGGATCGCTTGGTCAAGCGCAGCCAAGGCCTTCTGGAGGCCACTGGCGATGCTTGGCCCTGGTTCGGCTTGGTTGTCGCCCGGTTGGTGAGCGGCGGGGCCATGATCGGCACAACCTCGATCGGTATAACGGGGGACGCTGCTGTGGGTTTGGTCTTGTTTCTGACCCTTGCGGCCTGCGCCCAGTTTGGCCGCGCGGTGGCGACCTATCAACGGATTGGCCCTCACGTCGAGCGGCTTGACATGTTGACCCAGTTGCCCTTGGAACCACGGATCCCAGCGTCCCCCGCGTCCGATAGCGCCCCTTCCCGGGGCGACAGCCCTGGCCTGGAAGCCAGAGATGTCCGTGTGAAATACGGAGAGAAGACCATTCTCGACGGTGTTACGGTTCAGATCGAGCCCGGAGAGGTGGTCGCCCTGGCCGGAGCATCGGGCAGCGGAAAATCCACCCTGCTGCGGGTTTTGCTTGGCTATGAAACACCCGAGCAAGGCCGCGTGCTGATGGGAGGACGCTCCATCGAGGATTTGGACCCAGGAACCTGGCGCCGCCATATCGGTCTCGTTCAACAAACCGACCGACTGGAGGTTTCGGTGACCCTACGCGGGCAACTCTGCGGTACGGCCTCGGTCGGTCCGAGGGAAGTCTGGCGGGTTCTGCGGGATGTGAAGCTGGCCGATGAGGTGCGCGCCATGCCCATGGGACCGCAGACCATCACCGACGATATCCGCCTTTCAACGGGGCAAATGCAACGGCTGTTGATTGGGCGGCAACTGATCCGAAAGCCTACCATCCTGGTTCTGGATGAAGCCACGAATGCCGTCCCGGATAGCCTTCAGGAGTCCCTCATCGGCACCTTCCGCCGCCTGGGATTGACCGTTCTTCTGGTCACACATCGGGAAAGCGCCTTGGTCCAGTCAGATAGAGTGATCTTTTTGGAGGGGGGCCGCGTCGCCTTCTCTGGTCTGCCTACGGAAGCTCTCGGTCAAATGGCATTTCAGTCTATTCTCGCAACGGAATGTATTTTTGCCCATTGACCCGGAAAAGTCACAGAACCGTCGCCAGATGTCATACCATCGGCATTAGACTATGACCTCGGCCCACCGTCGACTTGTGACGGATTTGAGGACTTTTGGCTGTTCCGCGAAGCGGTTCCATGCATCGCAACAGGCATCGACGATGTGCTCGTATCCCTCGAAGACCCGGTGCGAGAG
>NZ_JBLAVB010000037.1:0-21131 GCF_047263945.1 Rhodospirillum sp. A1_3_36
GGATACAGATCCGTCACCGGAACCGCCAGGCTCAAGGGGCAAGCGCCGCTGGACGCTATCCGCGATCTCATCCAGGGCAGTTTCGCACTCGCTTGAGGCGCCTGCCGCCAACCCCGTGAGCAATTACGTTGGATCAAACCGCCTTAAATCGACCCCGATTCAGGGCAAGTAATTTGATCCGCGAGAGACCGGTGGGAAAGTATCAAAAAAGGGTCTCCGGTTTCGACCGAAGACCCTTTTTCTTCCGACACCAACCCTTTGAAGGGCAGGAAATTTGGGGCGAGTGAACGGATTTGAACCGTCGGCCTCATGGACCACAACCACGCGCTCTAACCAACTGAGCTACACCCGCCATCGTCGGAGGCGCAGGTTGTAGACCAGGTTCTCACCCCCGTCAAGCACTTATGAGACGGAATTATTTTTGACCGAAATGCTCAGCCAGACGCTCCACGGCACCATCCAGGGCATCGTCCATTTTGGCGAAGCAGAAGCGGGCGAAATGGTTTGGGCCAGTGCCCTGATAGAAGGCGCTGACCGGCACCGCTGTGACACCGGCTTCGATGGTGATATGGCGACAAAAGGCCTCGTCGTTCCCGGTGAAACCCAGGGGGCGGAAGTCCGTCGTCAGGAAGTAGGTGCCCGCGCAGGTCATCACATCGAATCCCACCCCCTTAAGGCCCGCAGCGAGGCGATTCCGGCGGGCGGCCATGTCCCTGGCGAGGCCGCTGAAATAGGCGTCTTCCTTGGCCAACCCGGCGGCCACAGCGGCCTGGAGGGGGGTAGGGGTGGTGAAGGTGATGAATTGGTGCGTCTTGGAGATAGGGCCAAGCAGGGCGGGCGCAGCGACGATGTAGCCCACCTTCCAGTTGGTGATGGAGAAGGTCTTGCCCGCAGATCCAATCCGCGCCACCCGGTCGCGCATGCCGGGAAGACCCATCATGGAGACATGGGGATGACCATCGTAGACAAGGTGCTCATAAACCTCGTCGCTGACCACATAGGCGTCATGACGGATCACCAAGTCCGCGATGAACGACAGCTCCTCCTCGGTGAAGACCTTGGCGCAGGGATTCATGGGGGAATTGACAATGATCAGCTTCGTTTTGTCCGAGAAAGCCTCGGTCAGGGCCTGCCGGGGCAGATCCCAATGGGGGGGCTCCAGGCGGACCAGTTTGGGAATGCCTCCCGCCCGGCGCACGATGGGCAGGTAGCTGTCGTAAAGGGGCTCGATCAAGACGACCTCGTCGCCGGGCTCGATCAGGCCGAACAGGCAATCGGCCAGGGCCTCGGTTGCACCAGAGGTCACCATGACCTCCGTTGCCCAATCCACCTCCAGCCCATGAAAGCGCCGATCATGGGCCGCGATGGCCTGACGCAATTCGGGAAGGCCCATCATCGGGGGGTATTGGTGGGGGCCGGTCGATAGGGCATGGGCGGCAGCGGCGATCACGTCTTCGGGCTCAAGGCCCTCTGGGAAGCCCTGGCCTAGATTGATCGCGCCGTGCTCCTGCGCCAATTGGGACATGACCGTGAAGATTGTCGTTCCTAAGCCGGAAAAAATGCTGTTCGCCGGTTTCATCTGTTTATCGGGCCTCTCGGACTGACTGCGTAAAGGGGCGGGGGTGAGGATACCGACACCGGAGGTTCGGTATCGGTGTCCTCACCCTGTGGGCCACGGGGCAAGGGGGAATCTCGAGTCTCCTTGCGTCGGGGGCGGACCCATAGGGTAGCTGGACCTTGGGTGGGATGCATGCCTATAATTTGGGCGTTGTGCCTGTCCGGTAGGCGAGGTATGGAGGCGAATGGGTCTGTTCCCCGCTTTGGAAAGGCGCAAAAATCCAAGGGCTTGCGAGGCCGTTGAACAATTGGCACGCGGCGTGATAAGCACTTGGTCGCGTCATGTTTCAGCGGCGCGGTCCCGACCAACCAGCCGGAGCGACCGGATTTCATGAAAAAGATCGAAGCGATCATAAAACCCTTCAAGCTCGACGAGGTGAAGGAAGCCCTTCACGAGATCGGGTTGCAAGGTATCACTGTCACCGAGGCAAAGGGCTTTGGGCGCCAAAAGGGCCATACGGAGCTGTATCGCGGCGCCGAATATGTGGTTGATTTTTTACCCAAGGTGAAAATTGAACTGGTGATCGAAGACGCCCTGGTGGAGCGCGCGATTGAAGCCATTCAGCAGGCCGCCCAGACCGGTCGCATTGGTGACGGCAAGATTTTCGTGTCCTCCATCGAGGAAGCGATTCGCATCCGTACGGGTGAGCGGGGTGGTGACGCCATCTAGAGTGAAACTGGATCAGCTTGAGTCAAGCTGGCCCCGTTACACTCTCGTTATATAGATTTTAGAGTGCCTTCGAGGCCAAGTTGGGCCAAGAAGTGTCCCAACTTGATCTCAGAGCACTCTAGCGTCACGCGCTCGTGGATCAACCGAGAGGGTTGAGTGGGTCGGGAAAAGCTGCAACGGTTTTCCGATCCACTGAACGGGTTTCGGCGAGGTGATCCGGTAAGAAAAAAGGTGGATCGAAGCGATTGAGTCGAACCACCAGGGGGTCTTTTCGATCCCCGGCAGGCACGGCCACCGGCCGACCCACGCTTCACGGCATGACCGTTCTTCAGGGGGGCATCCGTGGGCTGGCGAAGGTGGCACCGGACCGGTCAAACGGGCCGGTTCATTCCCGGTGCGGGGTCGTCCCGATCCTAGCGCCGGTCTCCGACAGGCTTATTCAACCAATTGGGAAACCAAGGTCATGTCCGACGTTAAGACCATCATGGAAATGATTAAGGAAAACGACGTCAAATTCGTCGATTTCCGCTTCACCGACCCGAAGGGCAAGTGGCAGCACACCGCCCAATACGTGACCACTATCGACGAGGAGTCCCTGACCGAGGGAATCATGTTCGACGGGTCCTCCATTGCGGGTTGGAAAGACATCAACGAATCCGACATGATCCTGAAGCCGGACTTGGCATCTGCGGTCATGGATCCGTTTGCTGCCCAGCCGCAGCTGATCCTGTTCTGTGACGTGGTCGAGCCCGCCACTGGCCAGCTTTATGAGCGCTGCCCCCGGTCTGTGGCCAAGCGCGCCCTGTCCCACATGGCCTCTGTCGGTATCGGCGACACCGCCTACTTCGGTCCCGAAGCCGAGTTCTTCGTCTTCGACGACGTGCGCTTCGAAGTGACCATGAATAAGGTCTCCTACGAATTCGATTCGGAGGAGGGGCCCTATGTTTCGGGCAAGATGTTCGACGAGGGCAACTATGGCCACCGCCCTGCCGTCAAGGGCGGCTACTTCCCGGTTCCGCCCGTGGACAGCGCCACCGACCTGCGCGCCGAGATGCTGACCACCATGGCCGAAATGGGCATGCCGGTGGAAAAGCACCACCACGAGGTCGCGCCGTCGCAGCATGAGCTGGGTGTTCGATTCAACACCCTCATCGAAGCTGCCGACGACATGCAGAAGTACAAGTACGTCGTCCACATGGTGGCCCATGCCTACGGCAAGACCGCGACGTTCATGCCGAAGCCCTTGGCCGGTGATAACGGATCGGGCATGCACGTCCACCAGTCCATCTGGAAAGACGGCAAGCCCCTGTTCGCCGGGTCCGGTTATGCCGACCTGTCTGACACGGCGCTCTACTACATTGGCGGTATCATCAAGCACGCCAAGGCTCTGAACGCCTTCACGAACCCGTCCACCAACTCCTACAAGCGTCTGATTCCGGGATTTGAGGCTCCGGTGCTGCTGGCCTATTCGGCCCGTAACCGCTCCGCCTCCTGCCGTATTCCCTACGTCGCCAGCCCCAAGGGCAAGCGCGTTGAGGTGCGTTTCCCGGATCCGACCGCCAACCCCTACCTGGCCTTTGCGGCCATGCTGATGGCTGGCCTGGACGGCATCGAGAACAAGATCCACCCCGGCGATCCGATGGACAAGAACCTGTATGACCTGCCCCCCGAGGAGCTGGCCACCGTTCCGACCGTCGCGGGCTCTCTGCGGGAAGCTCTGGAAAGCCTGGACGCCGACCGTGGCTTCCTGACCAAGGGTGGCGTGTTCACCGACGACATGATCTCCGCCTACATGGCGCTGAAGTGGGACGAAGTGTACAACTTCGAGCATGCTCCCCACCCGATCGAATACAAGATGTACTACTCCTGCTAGAGCATTTTTGCTTTGTTTCAGTGAGTTGTGTCGGGTCCGGTCAACTGGATCGTTCGTTCACGACCCACTGAGACTTGCAGAAAAGCATAGATGAAAACGGCGTTCCCCTGGCGTATGGGGAACGCCGTACTCATGTTGGGACCGTTTCCTGAGACATCACCCGTGGTTCATGTGTGAGCAGGGGAAGGGGGCGATCCAATAGGATCACCTCCGTTCCGTCGGTCGAATAAGTCGATTTGGCAGGGATTACTTGGAAGGGAGGGGGGCTGTGGCGCTGTCATGGTCAATTACGGGACCCTTTGGCGCGGGCCCTTGGGGCAGGGTGCCCTCCCCAGGCCCCTTCATGGCGACCGCCACACGGATCGAGAAGGGACCTGACGTATCGAAAATATCCACCAGGACGGGTCCTCCATTGCTGTCGGCCATGGCTTGGGCAAGGGCTTCAACGGCTTGATTGGCTGCGGAAAAGGCCTGTTCCATGGCCGGTGCGAAGGCGTTCAGGAAACCCAGGGGCGTGAAGGCCATCGGGCCGAAAGCCTGTTTGGAGCTGACTTGGTCAAGGGCCGACGACAGAACCCAGGGAGATTCCTGAGCCCAGACTGTCCAGGGGGCCATCAGGGCGCCGGTCCAGGCTTCGAAGGCGGAAAAAGGCGAATCCAATGCACTCCCGCCGGTCGTGGCGGGCTGGAACGGGGGGAACGTCGAGGTGAAAAAGGGGAAAAACATCGGGGTTGTCCTCCTTGGGGCGAAGATCGCCGTTATCTTGCTCTTCCCGGGTGCCCTGGTAAAGCGCCGCTCTGTGACTGAGGGGCGCTTTTGCGGGAAAGGTCCGGGCCGGGGTAAACCTTGATCTTTCTGTCGAGAATGAGGAGGGGTTTCCTTGGGATCCCGGGGGCCCTATTCTTGACTGTCGATCCGGTTGCCAAGCCGGAGTTTTGGGGACCTCGTTAACCAATGTGCCTTTTGCTGACGATACGCGATGTTCCACTCAAGTCCATCCCGGGACTGCTTGTCCTGACGGTGATGCTTTGCCTCTGCCCAATGGGGGCGGACGCCCAGCCCCTGCCAGAGAACCTGCTGGAAAATGCGATCGGTGATTGTATTGGCAAAGAGGGTGCTATTGGGGATGCCGTTGGCGACCTCACCATCGATCCGAAAACCGGGAGGGTCGTATACCGCTGCGACAGTGACCCCAAGGGCGCGGAAAAAGTGCTGGAAGCGGGGCGCGGAGCGAAAGCCACCGGCGTCGGGTCCCCTGCGGCAAAGGCCCAGGCCGGATCGGCCAGCAGCAAGGCGACGGTTCAGGCGGGAGCAACGCCTAAAGGGGCTGCCTCCAAAGGGACCGCCAAGGGCGAGGCTCAGAAATCGGTCGAAGACATTCCTGCGGCCGACCATGGCGCTGCATCGGCCTATATGAATACACCCCGTGGACCTGCGCCTGACCGACCCCAGGACTGCGTGGGAGCACACCCCTATTACATGACATTCCCCGTCTGTGTCATGGCACGCAAGATGGGGCTTCTTGGCGATCGAACCGCTGCCAGTCCCACCGCTTCTGCACAGGGGGCCCCTGCTGCTGCACCTCCTCCGGGTCCAGGTCCTGTCCCGGCGACCCAGGGAGCTGCCGTCCAGGGAGAGGCTTCCCAGGGAAGCACTCCCCAGGGAACCGAAGCCGCCCCTCCCACACCTCAACCTGGATCCTCAAAGCGGACCATCGGCCCCCTACCGGAAGATGCGTCAGAGGCTGCGGCCCGTGCTGCGGAAAAGGTCCATGGCTCCGCGGCAGGGGAGACGGCTACTGCGGAGGGGGGAGAGGCCAAGGATGATAAAGCGGTCAAGGCGCGCCCCATGGGAAGTGTCTCCGGTTCAGGCGTTGTCGATGAAGGGATCGACTGGATAGACATCCTCTCCTGGATCGGAGTGGGAATTGGCGGGCTGCTGGCGTTGGGCGGTCTTGTCACCGGCATCCTGGTTATCGTGAACCGTATCCGTATGAAGCGGATGGGGGATCTGGATGATCCCTATCTGGCTTATTTCGACGACCCAGGCGACCTTCATCCGGTTGAGGAGGGGGACGGTCCCGGTTTGTTCGACGGCATGGATGACGTGGAGGAACCCTTGGGAGCTTTCGATGAGGAGCCTTTGGAACACGGCCTGATGGACCCTGGCCCTTCCGGGAAAGGGACAGCTGTCGGGGGCCGAGATCGTGCCTTTACATCATAGGAGCCTGTCGATTTCATCCGAAGGCTTGGCAAGGCAAGGTCTTTTTGTTCCGGCGCTTTTCGGTGACTGTGGAAGCGGGCAGCATTTACACCCGAAAAAAATTGCATCGAACCGGGGGGGCGTGTAACCAGACTCTCCGCTTCGACACTCGGAAGCGGCCTTGTTTTTAAACCACCTTCCTTGGGAGAGGAGCCATGAGCGATTTGGTCAACGTCGCCATTCTGGGCGCGAGCGGATATACGGGGGCGGAGCTGGTGCGCCTGCTGTCCCGCCATCCTCGTGTCGCGCTCAAGGCCCTCACCGCGAACCGGAAGGCGGGGCAAACCTTTGCCTCCGTCTTCCCCCATCTGGGTGGCCTCGACCTGCCGAACTTGACCACCATCGAGGATGTGGATTGGTCGGGTATCGATTTTGTCTTCTGTGGCCTGCCCCATGGGACCACGCAACAGATCATCAAGGATTTGTTGGACGGCCCCCAAGGGGCGCGGCTGAAGATCGCCGATCTGTCTGCCGATTTCCGGCTGTCCGATCCCGAGGAGTATGCCCGCTGGTACGGCCATGCCCATATGGCGGTGGAGCTGCAGAAGGAAGCCGTTTATGGGCTGGTGGAAGTGAATCGGGAGGCCATCGCCAAGGCCCGGTTGGTGGCCGTACCCGGTTGCTATCCCACCAGCGCCCAATTGCCCCTGGTCCCGCTGTTGAAGGATGGGGTGATCGACCCGGGAATGATCATCATCGATGCCAAATCCGGCGTGTCCGGTGCCGGGCGGGACCCCAAGGAGGGCTCGCTGCACTGCGAGGTGTCCGAGGGCATCCATGCCTATGGGATTGGCAGCCATCGCCACGGACCGGAAATCGACCAGGGATTGTCTCTGGCTGCCGGGGCGCCGGTCGTTTCCAGCTTCACCCCCCATCTGGTGCCCGCCAACCGGGGCATTCTGTCGACCATCTATGTCCGTCCGAATCCGGGCAAAGGGATCGCTGATCTGCGCGCCAGCCTTGAGGCCGCCTATGCCCAGGAGGCCTTCGTCCGCGTCGTGCCTGATGGGAGCGTGCCCCATACCCGCCATGTGCGGGGGTCCAACTACGTGTTGATCGGCGTCCACGCCGACCGGGCACCCGAGCGGGTGATCCTCACCTGCGTGGAGGACAATCTGGTCAAGGGGGCCTCCGGTCAGGCGGTGCAGAATATGAATGTCATGCTCGGTTTCCCGGAAACCCTGGGGCTGGAACAGCAGCCCCTGTTCCCCTAAACCAAGGGGGCGGCCTTCCAGGACGGGGGGCCGCCCTTTTGCTTTCATCCGGTCCAATCCACCTTTTTGGGAGATGACGTCATGTCCGCCGCTCAACATCCCGGTCCCATTATTCTGCCCTTCAAGGGGATCTTGCCGCGAATCGCCGCTGACGCTTTCATCGCGCCCGGTGCGGTGGTCATTGGCGATGTGGAGATCGGATCCGGAACCAGCGTTTGGTTCGGTTGCGTCATCCGGGGCGATGTCCACGAAATCCGCATTGGGGACCGGACCAACATCCAGGATGGCACAGTCGTCCATGTGACCGGTGGCAAGTTCGGGACCTACATTGGAAGCGATATCACCATCGGACACCAAGCCCTGCTGCACGCCTGCACCTTGGAAGACAACAGCTTCGTTGGCATGGGGGCAACGGTCATGGACGGGGCGACGGTTCAGGAATGGGGTATGGTCGCGGCGGGCGCCCTGGTCACCCCCGGCAAGACGGTGACCGGCAAGACCCTCTGGGCGGGTAGCCCGGCCAAATACAAACGGGACCTCAGCCAGGCGGATATGGAGTTCTTTCCCGTCTCCGCCGCGAACTACGCCAAGCTGGGGGCCACATACAAGGCGGATCTGGCTTAGCTTTGACCCGGTTCGCGGAGGAAAACGGTCCATAGGGCGTGTGGCCGGGCCCTTGGAGTGATTTTACAGTGAAACTGGATCAGCAAGAGTCAAGCTGATCCAGTTTCATTCTAGCGTCGCGGATTTTGCCTTCTGGTCCCACCCTGGATTCCCGCGTGCCAGGGTACACGACAGGGGGGGGGGTCCCGTCACGGGGCTTCGCCCCGTCCCCCACTGGGGCCGAAAGGCCCCAGACCCCCATTCGTTTTTTTTCCAATGGGATCAAAGGGTCCGTGACCCTTTGCGGGTCTGGGCAGAGCCCAGAAACTGCGAAGCAGGGTTTCGGATTTTCAAGGATACAGAGTATACCGTGCCTGATTTCACAAAAGTGGTCTCAAGCATATGGTTAGAGCGGACGTTCAATGGCGATGGCCGTTGCCTCTCCACCGCCGATGCAGAGGCTGGCCACGCCCCGTTGGGCGCCTCGGGCGATCAGGGCGTGGAGGAGGGTGACAAGGAGACGGGCGCCCGTGGCGCCGATGGGGTGGCCCAGGGCGCAGGCGCCTCCGTTCACGTTCAGGCGATCCTCGGGAATGCAAAGGTCCCGAGCTGCGGCCATGGCGACCACAGCGAAGGCCTCGTTAACTTCGAACAAATCCACGTCGTCGACGGACCAGTTCACCTTTTTCAAGAGTTTGCGCATGGCCGGGATGGGTGCGGTGGTGAACCAGGCGGGATCTTGGGAGTGCGTGGCGTGGCCCCGTATTTCCGCCAAAATGGGCAAGCCTTCGGCCTGAGCGGTGGACCGGCGGGTCAGCACCAGGGCTGCGGCTCCATCGGCATTGGCCGAGGAACTCGCTGCGGTGATCGTCCCATCGGCGCGAAAGGCAGGCTTGAGACCCGGTATCCTGTCCGGAGACACGCCCATGGGGATTTCGTCCCGGTCGACGACGATCGGGCCTCCCTTGGCGGGCACCGATAGGGGCGTGATTTCCGAAGCAAAGGCGCCGCTCTCCACGGCGGCGCGGGCGCGGGTCAGGGTGGCCATGGCATAGCGGTCCTGGGCCTGCCGGTCGAACTGATAGGCTGCGGCCGTGGCCTCGCCGAAGTCCCCCATGGGACGTCCCCCCTCATAGGCGTCTTCCAATCCATCCAACATCATGTGATCGAACACCCGACCATGGCCCGCGCGGTATCCGTCCCGGGCTAGGGGCAGCAGGTAGGGGGCGTTTGTCATGGACTCCATCCCTCCGGCCAGGACCACCTGCGCTGAGCCCGCCAGAATCAGGTCGTGGGCGAGCATGGTTGCCTTCATGCCCGATCCGCAGACCTTGTTCACCGTCGTGGCACCAACGCCGTCGGGCAAGCCGGCGCCCCGGGTGGCTTGACGAGCGGGAGCTTGACCTTGGCCAGCGGGGAGGACACAGCCCATCACCACTTCGTCCACGGCGTCGCCGGACAGACCCGACCGATCCAGGGCCGCAGCGAGGGTCCGGGCGCCCAACTCCCATGCGGGGAGAGACGCGAGGGCGCCCCGAAAGCGGCCCAAGGGAGTGCGGGTGGCGGCGGTGATAACCACGGGATCGGTTTCGGTCATGCTGTCTTCCTTTCGCCCCCTCGAACTGGGCGTGGGGTTGGGGGATTTTGCCATTGAATGATAACCATCATATAAAGAGATCATGGTGATCGTTCAATGGTAAATATGATAGGTAACATTCCATGGGTCTTGAGCCGGGAAAGGAAGGGGAATGCGCTACGATGACGCCCATAAGGAGGCGACGCGTGAACGGATCGTCGCAGCGGCGGGGGCACGCTTTCGTCGGGAGGGAATCGCTGGAACGGGCTTGGCGCGGTTGATGGCCGACGCAGGGCTAACCCACGGCGGTTTCTATGCCCACTTCGCATCGAAGGAGGATCTGGTTCGGGAGAGTCTGTCCTGGGCCCTGGATCAGACCCGCGCCGAGCTAAAGGAAAGGGCTGGAGGGAGAGGGGTGGAGGCGATTATCCGGTCCTATCTCTCCCCCACGCATAGGGATCACCCGGATGCCGGATGCGCGCTTGCCAGCCTTGCCGCAGAAGTGGCCCGCCATGCCGGTGACACCAGGGGTGTTCTGGCGGAAAAGGCGGAGGCATTGGAGGGGGTGATTGCCGATCACCTCCCAGAGGGCTGGACGGAAGGGAAGAGAACCGCCCGGGCTCGGGCGATTCTCTCGCTGATGATGGGGGCCTTGCAGCTTTCCCGGCTGCAGGACAGCCCGGAGGTGTCGCTGGGCTATTTGGCCGATGCTGCGGCTGCTGCCCGTCTTTTGGCGGAACCCTGAGGGGGCTCCTCCTACAGGTCGGCGGCCACCGTATCCAGGGCGGCGGTGACCTTGTTCATCATCTCGTCCACTTCTGTGGGGGTGATGATCAGTGGCGGGCTGAAGGCCAGGATGTCACCGGCCATGGCCCGGGTGATCACACCGTTTTCCTGAGCTTGGTCGGCGACCTTGGCGCCGACGCCGAGGGCCGGGTCGAAGTTTGCCTTGGTCTCTTTGTCCGCGACGAGTTCGAGGGCACCGATCAAGCCCACGCCCCGGGCATCGCCGACGAGCGGATGGCTTGCCAGTGCGCGCAGGCGCTCTTGCAGGCGGGCACCGGAGAGAGCCACTTGGTCGAGGATGTTTCGCTCGTCGTAGATGGCCAGGGTTTCCAAGGCCACAGCGGCGGCGACGGGATGGGCCGAATAGGTGTAGCCATGTCCGAAGGTGCCGATTTTGGCGGAATTCTCGCGGATTGCCGCGTAGACCGGTTCGCTCACCAGCACTGCGGAGATGGGCAGATAGGCCGAGGACAGGGCCTTGGCGCAGGTCAGGATATCGGGCTTCATGCCGAATTGCTGGCTGCCCCAATAGGTGCCGGTGCGGCCGAATCCGCAGATGACTTCGTCGGCGACCAATAGCACGTCGTACTTCTTCAGGACGGCCTGGATATGGTCGAAATAGCCCTTCGGCGGCACGATGACACCTCCTGCTCCCATCACCGGCTCGGCGAAGAACGCGGCCACGGTCTCGGGGCCTTCTTCCAGGATCAGGGCTTCCAGTTCATCGGCGCACCGTTTGGAAAACTCTTCCTCGCTTTCGCCGGGCTTCCCCTGGCGGTAGTAGTGGGGGTCTGAGGTATGCAGGATATTGGCGATGGGCAGGTCGAAGTCCCGGTGGTTGGCGGGCAGGCCGGTGAGGCTCGCCGCAGCCACGGTGACGCCGTGGTAGCCCCGCTTTCGGGCGATCAGCTTTTTCTTCTCTGGCCGACCCAGGGCGTTGTTCATGTACCAGATCATCTTGATGGCCGTGTCATTGGCCTCTGATCCGGAATTGCAGAAGAAGGCCCGGGCCATGGGCACCGGCGCCCGGGTCACCAGGGCTTCGGACAGCTGGATGCCCGGCGCATGGGACTTGTGCGTGAACATATGGAAGAAGGGTAATTCGGCCATCTGGCGGGCCGCAGCCTCGGCCAGACGGGGCTCTGAAAAGCCCAGGGAGGCACACCACAGTCCGGCCATACCCTCGATATAGTCCTTGCCCGCGTCGTCGTAGATGCGGACACCTTCGCCACGTACGGCGATCAGGGGGCCTTTGGACTCGTGGGCCACGAGGTTGGTATAGGGGTGAAGAGTATAGGTCAGATCCGCGTCGCGCAGGGTATTGGAGGACATCAGAGCACTTCCACGCAAGGAATGGGGAGGATAAAAAAGGCCATGCAGAGTGCCCCCGCCCGCCTGTCTAGACAAGATGGGAAATGGGACGGGGATCCCATTTCTTCCGGTGCGTGGTAGGGCAGGGGGGTATTCAGTCGCAGGGTGTGTGACAGCGTCTCGTCCTTTTTGGGCGATTGCCCAAGCCCATTTGGGGGCAAATGCCCCCAAACCCCCATTTTTCTTTTATCAATAAGTGTTTGAGGTTTGATGGGGTGACGGCCCCAATGGCATGTGGGCCATGATTGGGTTGTTTAATCCTCAATCAGAAGCCACCCGCCATTGGTCTCAGAGGCGGTTCATGCCGTGGGTTCGGTTGTCGCGCCTCTTGGATCAAATCACGTTCTTCTCGATCACCGGCTCCCGTCCAAAGGCGAAGCGGGAGAGGTCGAGGGTTTTGTATGTCCCATGAATGATCAGTTCGGCAATACCCCGGCCGACGGCGGGGGATTGTTGCAGGCCATGACCGGAAAAGCCATTGGCAAGGATCATATTCGGTCGTTCCGGATGGGGGCCGAGGATGGCGTTGGCATCCACCGTGTTCATGGAGTAATGCCCCGCCCAAGCCCCGGCAAAGCGGATGGACTCGAAAGCGGGGACCCGCTCGGCGAGGATCGGCCAGTGGACCTCCTCAAACAGGGAATGATCTTCCAGAAGGTCCAAGCAGTCCGGATCCGACTCACCGTCTTTCGGCGAAATGCCGCAGATGAAGCGGTCTCCCTCCGGTCGAAAATACAAGCCGCTGGGATCGGTCACCAGGGGGGAGTTCGCTGTGGACTCGGGGCAAGTGAAGACAAAGACGTGGCGCTTGCGCGGGCGTACGGGCAGGTCCACTCCGGCCATGGCTGCCACCAGATGGGAGCGGGGACCCGCAGCGTTGACCACCAGCCCGCAGGAAATCGTCTCGCCTGAGGCCAGGGTCACGCCGGTGATGCGTTCGCCTTCCCGGGTCAGCCCCACCACTTCGCCATGGATATGCTCGACCCCGTTGGACTTGGCTTTGCGTCGGAACCCCTGGAGCAGTGAAAAGGCGTCAAACCAGCCTTCGCCACTGAGCCCAAGGGCGCCCAAGCGCAGATCATCGACGCGCATCCAAGGGAAGCGCGCGGCGATCTCATCGGGCGTTACAAGCGCGATATCTGCCCCTTCGGCCTGCTGAATGGCGTGGTTGTCCCGCAGAACGGTCTCACCCTCGGGCGTCGCTGCGAGCAGCAAGTAGCCCCCCTCGTGCAAGGAAATGTCGGGCGGCGGTTCGCCATCGACGCTTAAATGATCGGAAAGATTGCGGAGGAAATCGATGCCATAAAGGGAGATGCGCACGTTTTCCGGCGTGGAGAATTGCTGGCGGATAGAGGCCGCAGATCGGGCCGTGGAGCCGTCCTGGAAAGTGGGGTCCCGCTCCACCACAGCCACGGACCCGGACCAATCCGGATCCGCCGCAAGAAAATGCGCGATAGAGGCGCCGATGACACCTCCACCGATAATGACCACATCCATCTGCCGTTGCGTCATCGAAAGGCCTCTTTTTCCATGTCTCGTATGATCCTACCGCTCAAAGGCCTCTTGTACCTTTGATCATTCCATCGCCATATCATGGAATGAGCGGATCGATAAAGGTGAATTGGATCCAATTTGAAATATTGGATCCAAAAAATGGAGCGAATGATGGGTAATGTATGGCGTGGTAGCGAGTCCGAAGTTCGGCCTTTCGGTTCTCGGAGGGCAGGGTGGGCTGTCGGAGCCGCTGTCGGGGCCTTGGCTGTCGGACTGTTCGTTCCGGAGACGTCCGCCCTGGCCGCCGGTCCCACGCTGGCGCCCCACGAGGCGGTCTATGACCTGTCGCTTTCCCGGGCGCAAGCCGGTGGCGTGGTTGGTGCCAACGGCTTGATGAACTACAAGCTCGAAAACACCTGTGCGGGGTGGACGATGGAATCACGCACGGTCCTGAATTTGTTTTATGCCGAAGGCGGGCGCATGGAGACCGAATGGGAATTCGTCGCCTATGAGGGCAAGAATGGGGAAGATTATTCCTTCTACATACGCAATTCCCGAAACGGTCAAGTGGATGAGATCCTGGAGGGCGATGCTCAAATGGATGGGAAGGGCGGCAAGGCTCACTATAAGCGCCCCGAGGACAATACCGTGGCCCTACCCGAGGCAACCCTGTTTCCGAGCGCTCATACTCTGGCCATTATCCGCGCCGCGCAGGAAGGGCAACGGTTTGTGGCCAAGACCGTTTTCGATGGTGCTTCCAAAGGAGGGGCGGGGCTCGTTACGGCCTTTATAGGGAAGGAACTGGGGGCTGATACGGTGCCCGACTCTGCCGATCCCCTGCTCAAGACTCCGTCTTGGCCGATGACCATTGCCTTCTTTTCCCCGAAGAAAGGCAATGACGGGGAAGAGGGTACCGGGGTGCCCAGCTACGAGGTGAAGGTCCGATATCATGACAATGGCGTGGCGCAGGAGATGGAGCAAAACTTTGGCTTTTTCAGTCTGGACTCCAAGTTGAAGACGTTAAAGGCCTTGCCTGAACCGGATTGCTAATCCGGGGAGCGATGAGGAGGCCGGGGGTGTGTAAACCGGGGTGTTCTTCCCCAATTCACTCCTTCCCAATTCACGTCCCCCTCAATTCATTCCACCGATGGCCAGAGCCAAGCGGCGCCACGGACCCCACTGGAATCCCCATGGATCGGCGGGCGTATGTGAGTGTCCACCCGGTCACTGAAGATCCAGGGTTCACAGAGGCGGGGGAGAAGCGTGTAAAGGTGGGGCATACGTCCCAGTCCCCCCCCTAGCACGATAACCTCCGGATCCAGGATGTTGATAACAACGGCCAACGCCCGGGCCAGACGGTCGGCGTGGCGGTCCAGGGTGGCGCGGGCGCCGATGTCGCCTTGCTGGGCGGCTTGGGCGATGGCCTCTGCGGTCAGAATTTGGCCCGAGACCTTTTCGTGGTCGGCGGTGATGGCCGGGCCAGAGCAGAAGGTTTCCACGCAGCCATGCAGGCCACAATAGCATGGCGGACCGGGTCGTTCCTCGTCCCGGGGCCAGGGCAGGGGGGTATGACCCCATTCTCCGGCGATGGCATTGGGGCTGGGCAGGGTGTGGCCGTTGACGATGATCCCGCCACCGACGCCGGTTCCCAGAATGACGCCAAAGACGCTCCGGGCTCCGGCCGCGGCGCCGTCCATGGCTTCGGACAGGGCGAAACAATCGGCATCGTTGGCCAGTCGAACGGGCCGACCCAGGCGGGCCTCCAGATCCCGATCCAAGGGTTTGCCGATCAGCCATGTGGAGTTGGCGTTTTTCACCAAACCCGTTGCCGGACTGATGATGCCGGGTATGCCGACGCCAACCGTACCCCGGGTCCCCAGGGCCTGTTCCATGCTTTCCACCAGATCGGCCATGGCTTCGATGGAGGCGGCATAGTCTCCCCGGGGCGTGGGCCGACGCCTGCGGCCCAGTTCCTTGCCGTCACGATCCAGGGCGATGATCTCGATCTTGGTTCCGCCAAGATCAATCCCGAGCCGGAGTGTCATGGGTCTTCCTTGGGTTGATCAGTGGTTTGATGGGTGGCCGGAATGGCCGAAAGGGCTTGCCCCACCATGATGATACCGGAGGGGCGCCCGGTCTCCGTCCGGTTGGGATGGAGGGAGCAGGACAGGCGGGCGGGCAGGTTCAACGAGGTGCCAAGAAGCGGAAACCGCAAAACGAGGGAGACTGTGGTTTTGCCCTCGACAATGGCGTCCAGGGCTTCGCGTAAGGGGGCGCGGTCTTCCGTCTGGACCAAGTGATCAATGGGACGCTCCTTGGCTTCTTCGACGGAAATGCCCGTTAGCCGGGTCATGCCGCGGTTCCAACTGAGGATCGTGCCATCCAGCCGCATAAGGACGATGGGGGCTTCCGCGTCCCTGAAAAAGGACAGGGCGTGCTTGTGTTCCCCCGTTGCAACCCGGTGGGACAGGGTTGCCGTTAAGGCCGCGATGCCGGGCAGGGTCACGGCGTTTACGGCCACTTTGGACAGTCCTGTGGTGGAATAGGAAAACAGCTCACCGGGCAGGGAAAAGAAGTAAAGAGCGTTGCCGACACCGAGGGCCGCCGCCGCCATTCCACCCCCCCATCCCCCCCGGAAGGCGGCGATACAGATGGCCAGGGCCAGGAACAATTGGGGATTTGGGATGGTGACGTTCATCCGGGACAGGCCGTCCAGGGCCAAAATCAGGATGGCCGTTGGCAGGCTTTCGCGGACGCCCAAGACCCATTCGCGGATTGATGAACCCTGTCGGATCGAGGGGAAGGACGCGTCCCGCTCCCTATCGGACGGAGGGCTGCATTTGAACTGGACCATCATAGGATGCCTAAACCATAGGGTGCCCAAGGTGCTGGCTCCACCAGAAGAATCGCGATCGCCAAGGGGAGGATCAAGGTGGCAACCTAGAGCAAATCCCGAGCAATCTGGAACAGATTGCGACGGGCGGAACGCACGCCGTAGGCGTGACGATTTGCTTCAATGTCAAAGGTTTAGAGCATGTTGCGTGAATCACATTTCACGCAACATGCTCTGTTGTAACAATTTAACACTGGTTGGCCGGTCCTTCAATGCGAGTCCCAGAGGTCTGGGATGGAAATGGTTTTTACCCTACGGTACAGTATGGAAGGTAGGAGAAGGGTCCGTCCCCCCTTCCGTTTTCTATCGCGCGCTCTGTTTTTCGAAGAGATCAGTATGTTTCAAAGAAACGAGGACCCGACCCGATGAACACAGAACTGGATTTCCCTTTTGCGGAAAGCCCGGAAGCCGGAGAGACGCGGGAAGTCGCCCCGGGGGTTCTGTGGATCCGTATGCCCCTTCCCTTCGCCTTGGATCACATCAATCTTTGGGCATTGGAGGATGGGGGTGGTTGGACCTTGGTGGATACGGGGATCGGCGACGATCGCACCAGGGGGTATTGGGAAAAACTGCTATCGGGGCCGTTGGCGGGGAGGCCGGTGACGCGGGTGCTCTGTACCCATTTCCATCCGGATCACATGGGGTTGACCCAAACCCTGACGGAAAAAACCGAAGCGATGCTTTGGGCCTCCTTGGGGGAATGGGGATTCGGCCGCATGCTGGCCAATACCAGCGACGACGACTTTACCGCCATGGCCGAACCTTTTTACCGACGTGCTGGCTTGGACGCTGCGGGGCTGGCGGTTGTGCGTGGTCGGGGCAACGGCTATGCCCAAAAGGTGGAAATGCCGCCACCCACCTTCCAGCGCCTGGTTGATGGGGCTTCTGTTCCCATTGGTGGGCGGATTTGGCGGGTCGTTGTGGGCCTTGGCCATGCGCCCGAGCATGTATCCCTGTGGTGTCCAGAGGACCGCCTTTTGATCAGCGGCGATCAGGTGCTCCCCAAGATCACGCCGAACATCAGCATTTGGCCCAGCGAACCTTTTGGGGATCCCTTGGCGGCCTATCTGGAGAGTCTGGGGAAATTCCTGCCCATGGATGCCGAAACCCTGGTCTTGCCCAGTCATAAACTCCCCTTCCGGGGTCTTCATCAACGGGTCGAGGAACTGGCCACCCACCACGAGGCCCGACTTGACGAAGCCCTGGAGGCCTGCGGACAAGCGCCCATGACCGCGGCACAAATCGTGCCGGTCATGTTCAAGCGGGATCTGGATGCCTATCAGATGTTTTTTGCCCTGGGTGAGGCCTTGGCCCATATCCATTGGTTGGAGAACAGGGGGGCGCTCCGTCGCGAAGAGGTCGACGGTGTTGCTCGCTTCCACCGGGTTTGACCGGGATATCCCCCTTCACCAACCCCCCTTCACCAACCCCGCTTCCCCATGCACAGGCCCCCATGCACAGGAAGCACTCTAGGCGGCTCTTTCATCAGCAGTGCCGACCAGAACGAGGGGCGGACTCTTTTCGTCTCCGCAATACAAGCGATGCAAGGTTTCCAGAACGGAAATCGCTTCTGGTCCTTTTAGGGAATAGAAGATCGTCTGGGCCTCGCGCCGGGTCTGGACAAGGTCGTCTTTGCGTAAACGTGCCAAGTGCTGGGACAGGGCGGACTGGGAGAGACCGATAATCCGCTCCAATTCACCGACGTTCTTCTCGCCCCGTAACAATTGGCAGAGGATCAGAAGCCTGTGTTCATTGCTCATGGCCTTCAGCAAGGCGCTTCCACGTCGGGCATTCTCCTGAAAGCGGTCCAAATCGAGAGTCATATCAGTCACCTTGGAATGTGTTTTCCTAATGTAGGGCAATTTTTCGCTGGAGAACAAGAGGCGCGAACAGTTCTTAATAACAAAGTTGGGCCACTTGGTGCATAGCGTCTCCTCTTGTTTGTTTGTTCTCATGAATTACAGCCTTATGTTGTTTCTGGCGGAATCTGTTGTGCCTGCTTAAGCTTGCACCTCCTGATGGTGGCTTCACGGTCTCGGTGGCGGATGGGAGACCGGCTAGCGGGATCGTTTTTCGAATTTCTTCTCCGAATGGAGGAGGGAAAAGCCTGTTGCCTGTATGCGCCGCGCCTGAAATAAAGAATGGGTCGAGGAGCAAAAATTTCAAAAAAGCCGTCCTGGAGGAAACATGACAACACTGCTGGTGAGTCATCACGCATGTATCGATCACGACACCGGGAGCTTCCATCCGGAAGGCCCGGATCGGTTGCGCGCCGTGCAGCGGGTTTTGGAAGCCGAAGAGTTCATGATGGTGCATCGGGAGGATGCTCCCCATGTGACGCGCGAGCAACTTCTGCGGGTCCACCCCATGTCCCATATCGATTCGATTCTTGATCATGTCCCCAGGGAAGGGCTCCACCACGTTGACAGTGACACGATCCTTTCGCCGGATTCGGGCGAGGCGGCCCTGCGCGCTGCGGGGGGGATGATTCAGGCTGTGGATGAGGTCATGGGAAAAAGGGTCCGTAACGCCTTCGTTGCGGTGCGCCCCCCCGGACACCATGCCGAGCTGAATACGGCCATGGGTTTCTGTCTGTTCAATAATGCGGCGATTGGTGCCTTCCATGCCCGCGCTCAATGGGGAGGGGAGCGGGTGGCCGTGGTCGATTGGGATGTCCACCACGGTAATGGGACCCAGCATATCTTCTGGGACGACCCAGGAATGTTCTATGCGTCCACCCATGAAGCGGGTAGCTTTCCGAACACGGGTTTCGTCTCGGAGACCGGGGCGCATGGGAACGTTGTGAACTGTCCCCTACCGTCTGGCAGCCAAGGAGATGTGTTCCGTGAGGCCTTCTCTGAGCAGATCATGCCCGCCCTGCGCGCTTTTGCCCCAGACCTCATTATTATCAGCGCCGGTTTCGATGCCCATGTGATGGATCCTTTGGCCAACTTGAACCTGAAAGTGGGGGACTTCACCTGGGCCACCCAACAGGTCATGGATCTCGCCGGGGAAATCTGCGACAACCGGGTCGTTTCTGTCCTGGAAGGGGGGTATGATATCACCGCACTCGCGTCCTGTGTTGCCGCCCACGTCCGGACTTTGATGGAGCATTAGGGATGGAGCATTGGTAACGGAACGGACGGATTGGCGCCGTCCATGTTGCGGAGGCGTCGTCAGGTCGCTACAATCCGGCGCCTTTGGTCTTGGCCCCCGTCGTTGGGGGCGAAGCCTGTGCCTCGGACCTGTGCCTTGAATAGTTTGCCCGCGTTCTGTGGATCCGGGGCAGATACATATCGTACCGGGTTGACCAGGGACGGTATGAGAGGGTCGGGCAGAGTGCCTGATATGAAATCGGATGAATGGTATGAGTGAAAGCGCCAAGGGAGCGACCCGTATCCCCAAGGATATCGCAGCCCTAAGCTTCGAGCAGGCGATGGGGGAGCTGGAATCCATCGTGCGCGAATTGGAACAGGGCACCGTCGAGTTGGACCGGGCTGTCGGTGCCTATGAGCGGGGGGTGGCTTTGAAGCGCCATTGCGATGTGAAGCTGCGGGACGCCCGCATGACGGTCGAGCGAATTTCCGTCGCACCCGATGGGACGCCGTCCACCAGTCCCCTCGACGGGGTCTAAGCGACTCCTGTGGGGAGCCGGATTGGGTATAATGGTACAGACTGATTGCGGGGGAAAAGCAACCGTGAGTGATCTTAAGGAGGTCATGGCCGCCGAGGCGGAGGCCGTGAACGAACACCTGTCGCGCCTGATGGCTACGACCCAGGACCCGGAAGGGCGGGTGGTCGAGGCCATGCGTTATGCCAGCCTGGAGGGAGGCAAACGCTTGCGGCCTTTTCTGGTTTTGCAATCCTCCCGGTTATTTTCCGTGGGCCGGTCCTGCGCGCTGAATGTGGCCGCTGCCATCGAGATGGTTCATTGCTATTCCCTGGTCCACGATGATTTGCCGGCCATGGACGACGATGATCTGCGCCGGGGCCGCCCGACCACCCATAGGAAATATGACGAGGCAACGGCAATTCTGGCCGGCGATGCCCTGTTGACCAAGGCCTTCGAAGTTTTGGCCCTGACCGGCACCCATGCTGATCCGGCCGTGCGATGTGATTTGGTCATGGAGCTGGCCACAGCTTCCGGCGCCCGGGGCATGGTTGGCGGTCAGATGGTTGACTTGATGGCCGAACGGGGCTTGATGGAAGATGTCGTGGACGTTGCGGCCATCACCCGCATGCACCAGATGAAGACCGGACGACTGATCAGCTTCTCCTGCATTGCCGGAGCCGTTCTGGGCAAGGCGCCCAAGTCCCTGCGCCATGCTCTGTCCAATTATGCCCATGACCTGGGCCTAGCCTTCCAGATTGCCGATGACTTGCTGGATGTGGAGGGGGATAGCGCCACCCTCGGCAAGACGGCGGGCAAGGATGAAGCCGCTGGAAAATCCACTTTTGTTTCCCTGTTGGGATTGGATCGGGCCAGGGAGCAAGCCCATATCCTGGCAGAACAGGCTGTGCGTCACTTGGATGTATTCGACGAAAAGGCCGACCTGATGCGTGATGTTGCCCGTTTCGTCGTCGAGCGGAAGAGCTGATCTTCCCCTCTCCATGTGCCCTTGTGCCTCGTTTCCATTGGAGTTAATACCGTGAGTTCATCGCCTGAAACGCCCCTGCTCGACCGGTTTTCGGACCCATCCGGGACGCGGTCTCTTTCGTTGGTGGAGCTGGAGCAACTGGCCGGAGAGGTCCGGTCAGAGATGATCGATGCG
>NZ_JBLAVB010000038.1:0-20451 GCF_047263945.1 Rhodospirillum sp. A1_3_36
TCGCGCCATCCCCCTGTCCGGGGCATGCCCCGGACAGGGGGATGGATGCGGCGCTGGCGGCATGATCATCAAACCGGGAACAGCTTAACAAAGCCGCCAAGCTCTCCAAACAAGGGGGGACACCTCTCCCCTCCTTTTCATTCCGAAGGGAGATCCCCATGGCAGGTCAAACGACATATCACAGCCTCAACACGGCTTACGTGATCGACGCCACCGTTCGCGGAAGGGGAGTTCAGATAGTCCTTTAAACGATCAGTCCATTTAATAGCTGATGAAAGATACATCCTCTCTTCTCTCGTTGGCATAAGGTCGGACGGCAGACAGGAGGGATCTTTCAAAATAATACCAATCCGCGTTAGGAACGCATGTTCCACCGTTTGCGCAAGGCCAGCTCGCCCGTTGAATTCAACCAATTTATGATCAAGTCTCTCAAATACGGTCGTCACGTCCGCCAATTTCGATGGATCGTATCTCCCTTTGTCCATTTCTTCCGAATGGCCATGGGCCTGCGCCAAGATATTTCGGAGTTCAACACTTTCCAGGCTTGGAATCGCCATGCCAATAGAGCGAAGTTGCGACCCCATGGTTCGGTCACGCAGATCAATCACCGTTCTCAGTTCTCGGATCCAGGATGCCACATCTCCCTCCAAAGCGTCAGGGAAATGCCGACGATAGACCTGCCCCCCTTGCCGTAGGACCCCTACGCTCTCGTCCGAGAGGCCGAGAGACATGCAATCCATGAAGGCGTTGACACGTTGCTCCAAATGCCGAGAGGCGGCATCGCGTAATTTGAAGCGCTGGTCCAGTTCCATGATGGCTAGGAACGCATCTCTAACATAAGCGGGAGGTTCGACACTCAGGTCACCATCCGCCCCCCGAGGAAAAGCGTTCCCATCTATGGAGCGCATGCTCTCGATATTCTCGTGGATCTGGTCGATCTCATGCGCGACCGACTCCGAGGTCTCCTGGATCTCATGAAGCACAAGAAGCTCAATAGCGTCCAGAAGCTCCGCGTTGGACGTTGGCAGGAACGCGTCGAGGTTCCGATGCCATCCCTTCCGCGCCTCGGTCCATATGTGGGCGTCCGATTGGACCTTATGCACCAACTCCTCTACACGGTAGGCTCGCAAGAGACATTCCTTGGCATCGGGCCTGTCACTTGAAAACAACGCTTCCAGTTCTTCCAGGGTCGATTGGGCTTCTTTATCCCGCCAAGGAAGAAGGCTTACCGCTTCGTTCGCCCATGTCATGAGATCCGCCAACGCATACCCGTCAAGAAGGTCGTTCTTCCGCGCATCGATTTCGTCCAGCGCCTCCCTTAATCCAGTAGCTATCCCTTGTCGAACTCGACCCAAGGCCGCCAAAATCTGGTCGCGCCGTTCATCCAAAGAGCCACTCCGAAACAACGGGCTTACCCCCCGCTCTCGAAGGAAAACGACGACCGCACCATTCGTTCGCAAGTGGGACATTGCACCGGACACGTCAAGATGGGCGATACCCTCACTAGAGGAAGGAGAGAATGAATGCGTCCCCGCAAGAGGAAACAAAGGAACTTCGCGCGAACAAAGTAACTCCTTTAGCCATTCATGCACCTGAACAATCACCTCACGTTCTTTACTCCTCAATGACTCGACATATTCAATGGCCCACTGAAGAATAATAATATGTTCCGAAACAACCGATGGTGGATTACACTTTAATTCAACAAACCTAAACAACAGCTTATCCGCAGCCTCTCCCGTTATATTATCAAGAAATTCTTGGGAGGCCTTTTCCATCTCCACAAGCTGGCCATCATTCACGTCAAATTCAGACCTGATTCGCGATAGTTCCCCCAGGTTCTCCGCCACCGTTGCTCGAAATGCATCGCATTTCTTCACAGCGTCGTGGGCCAATCGCGGATCAAAGGAATCCTTTTTGTTCCAAATGGCATCATGGATTTTCAAAGCCGCGCGTAGATCCTTGGCGGCCTTGGAGTTATTCGGGAAGAGTTTGTCCGCGTTTCGCAGAACACCAACGCGAGCTAATTTACTTGCCACGTCAGCGTGGCGCGAAACCTCATTGGGCGGAATTTTCAAGCGGTAAAAGCACGGAGCATTCCCAAGGATCTCCGTATCCAACACATACTTCCGTAGTTTCCACAGGTAATTGTGGTAACCATCACCTTCCCAGTCGACACCCCAACCCAAGGGGTCCCACGCCCTCCATCCTTTGGTCACGCGATCATTCGCCAAGGTTCGCGACAACTGGGACGGAGTCGACACCGCGCTATCCTTCCAGGAGCGCGCCGCGGCCGCGATACCAACGAGTTCCGCCCGGTCCGCAGAAGCCAAGGCCAAATGTCCATGTCTGAGGAGGGCTGGCACACCCTGTTTAACGGCGGCGGCCGCCGCTTTCTCATTTCCGGACTCAATGACAATCCTCAAAAGGGAATGGACGGCATGAAGCACCGGGCCTGGCGTCCTGGCCAAGGCAAGACCATTGGCCTGAGGAGCGGCACCGCCTCCCCACCCCATGGCCAAGATCGCTTCGATCACGGGCCAGTTGCCGATACAGGAGATTTGTTCCCGGACAGTAAGAGAGGAGAGCACAAAAGCCAAGCCGGGAGGCGCGCCACCGGCCATGCTCCGATCCCTTAAATTATCCAAGACGTCAATGTGCCTAGAAGAAGGAGCCGCTCGTTTCGTCCCGATTTGGATGATGCTATTCTTACAGAACGTCCACCCCGCCTCGCAATGCCCCTCGATCCACTGCTCAACCTTGAATTGTGGTGGTGCGACGATCGCGACATAATCGCCGGGAAAAAGACGCTCCGGCTCCGTCAGTTCGGCTACCCACCCAGCCGTGACATAGGCGAAACTCAGGGGAAAAGTTCGAACATTCGACCCATTCTTGTCGATGAAGACAAACTCGACGGGAGGAGGAGGCGCCGAGGAACGCACCCTCATCTTGGAACCCGAAGGGTCGAACCTGAACGTCGCGATAAGTCTTAGATCTTCGGTTTCCCGTTCAATACACTGGCTCCATGAGCCGTCCCGTTGATACGAAGAATACATTTGGCCTACCCGCGCCTCACCGCGCGGCATGACAACCTCGACATCATCATTGGCCAGGATCCAGGATTTGGACTGACCGTCCACTGCGAAGTGGCGGACCGAACCGGGTCGCGCCGCGTCCAACGAGACCGGTGCATCCATTAAGAGGAAGGAAAAGATCCGCGACTCACCCGCGATCCGAAAGTTAAGCTCGAACTCTTGGAGTTCCCCGACATAGATCGGAAAAACAAGGTCGTTGGATATTTCCGTATCAATGATCAGCGTTTGGCCAAGCCACACTTCCACTGGCACCGTCCTCTCCTTCGAAGAGGAGGAGACAATGCGCGTGACAACGCATTGGAACGCGTGAAACCAGAAGGGATCCACCTGCAGGTTCACGACTGGCCCCGCGCTGAAATAATATAGGAAATTGGCAAGAAGGATACGAGAATCACAACAAGAGGAATGTATAAAATCCAAAATACAGACCAGAGAATTCCAAAAAGCGGAGCGACAAACCATATAAACAGCATCGGCCGACCAGAGACCGCCTTGACCAAACCGTGCTGGATCAGATGGGCCTCGAAATTCATATGGCGAATGAGTCGACTGGCAAAGCCGGATGGTCCCTTCAGTGACTTCATTTGAATCGCTCCTATAAAACCTTGTTCCACAACAGAGAAACAGCCAGCGTCAGCAGGAAAAGAGTCACTGCGATCTTTTGCCCGGGCAGCAGCCAAGGAGCATCATCGGGTAAGGGAGCCGCAGCTATGGGAATGAGTCCCCGAAGACCCAAGTGCCGCATACCTTGTTGCCGAAATGCGCGAAGGATAAGGCCACCCGCCACGCCGACCATGATGCCAATGCCCGAACTCGTGATCGTGGCGATAACCAGCACGTTATCCACGGGGCGCTGCAACTCATGAAACCGCCGCGCGACTTCATCCGGGCCAGGGATCCAGGATCTGGAATGGTACACGGTGGAAACCAGGGAAAAAGCCAATACATTTCCGCGAGCATGAAAATGATCCGCGACAGCACTCCCAATCCCATAGACGATCAACACAACGATCGCCGCGCCCCAAAAGGTTGGCCAAGAGGGTTCGCGGCCGAATATGAAAATGACGGCTGCGATACCTGCAACCCAAAGGGCGAGAGTGAAGACGGAGGCGAGAAGCAGTAGCCCCGCCCACCCAATCCACCCCATGCCAGCCCATATGAGAGAAAGAATATAAGAAATGAATAACATAATGAGCATTGCCGATGGAAGGCAAAACAAAGCGATGGCCGATGTTCCGACCACTTGACCAGCCACAAGAAATTCTCCCCGCCACCCAACACGAGGCCGGATCGCGAAGCCGAGTCCAATCATAGAAACGATCAAGACCTTTATGAGATCAAAATCAAGGTCAATGACCCGGTGCCCCGAAAACACCTCAGATCGACTGAGGTCTTCCATGATCAACCAGATCGCACCCGTCAGAAACGTAAAGAATGCGAGACTTCTCAAATCCCGGAAGAATTCCATGCTGCCTATTCCCACCCCATTAATTCAAAGATCTCGCTACGAACCCATACAACAGCACCCACTCGATAAAACACGACACGCCTTCGACACAATCATTCTCGCAACACCTCTGAATAATTCACTTTTATTTTCTTTTTTTATCTGAACGTCTTCTTTCATTGCACCGCTCCCTCAAATCTAATAGCCGACGTTCACCAAGAATATAACGAGCCCGCCGATCATTCTCCTCCTGCGGATCAATCTCTGAAGAGAAGGGGCGATAAAGCTTTCCAATGATGTTACCGAAAACACCTGGAACTTCGCGGTCCAACACTCTTGGGTCACAAGAGGCACGATAAATGAGATAATTCTCCAGGAACCTATATGACCTTGACCTCTCAGAGCTCGAAATAAGAGATTCTCCCTCCTTGCAATCCAGATATTTTATTTGATCTACATTTATAGAATCAAGGAATCCATTCGGAAATTTAAAATTTCTTTTCGACAAATTCAAAATTCCAGCAATACCAATGTATTCTAGAATCATTACTTCCTTTTCATTGATCCGATTTCCAGAATAGGTCGGCATCAATAGTCGCCACGACTCTTCCTTATCCAGGCCATGCCTTGCGAGGAGTTCGGCATCCCCGTACCGGCTTTCATCGAGCATCGAAGCAATTAATTCAACACTGGGAGAGAGGGGGAATCGTTTCTTGTAGTCCGAAGCCTCATGGGACCCAACCGTCGGGAGAATCTGAATCAGGCGCCGTGCCGTACTAGGGTCGGTTACCATTCTAATTTGATCGACCAACCGGTCGGCATTTCTTCCATGGAAGAGAATTTCACGCGTCAGGTTCCAATCCACGTCATTGGCTTGCACCGGCCAAGTGGCGCCCCCTCCATATGCAACCTCGTAAATATAACCCAAGGCTGGCGGCAGGCCAGCCAAGCTCCCTTTAGCCAATTTCCTCAAGTCCCGCACGATAGCCGCGCCGAAGAACGCAATGTCCTTTTTGTTCATCGATTGCCGTAGAAGGGTCCATGTACGCTCCAAGGGAACATGCATCCCCTCCGTCATGCTGGGCCCATAGCCATTGAGCGGACCGGGTTCAAGAACCTTCCCTTGACCTAAAAGGACGCCATGAATTCCTCCAACCATTCCCGAGATCCATGCTTCCGCCTCCCCCCTCACGCTCGCCGACAGGCGCGCCCAATGACTGGCCACGATCTCCGCCATGATTGGAGACACCTCATGGCCCGGGTTCCTCGAAATATGGTCGGCGAGCCGTTCGGCGAAAGGCTCCCCGGATCTCCCTGGAAGAAGAGCCTCCCACATGAATTCCTTTGATTGGGCCTTCATGAGGAGCTCGGCGACGGAAATCGCCATTCCCGAATCAAGTTGCTTGAAGGCCTCCAGAAGGCCTTGAAGGCCCGTCATATCGGAAGGTCCGACGGCCCGAAACAAGGGAACCAGGATTTGGATATCGCTTTCCCAGCCATAGCCCTGGTACAGATTACGAAGAGCCATCGCCAAGGGAGCATCAGGTAAGCGCGCCAGCAATTCCTCCGCTTCTCGTAGCGAACCGTTGATATCGCTGGACGCGGCGGCGGCGAACGCCGCCAGCGCCAAACGCGAAAGGCCGATGGTCTGGGAGCGCCAGGTCACCACCCAATCCATATCCTGGGAGGCGTGACTTGCCCACGAAAGCCACGGCCCCGCATGCCTGTCCTGCGTGATCAAATCCTCAAGCGCGTCGATCGCTTTCTCGGCGAGTGAAGAGTGAAGGTCCAGCGTCGCCAGGCATTCAAGTTCATCAAGAGTCAATCGGTACGAGAGCAACAATCGCTTGAGAGCCTTGAATGACGGGGGACCATCCAAGTCGCGCATCTCTTCCCAGGACGCGACACTTTCCATCAACGGCAAAGACACCGGAAAGACGTCGACCAGGATATCCAAGACATCCAGACGCATGGATGTGAAAGCCATGCTTGGAAGCACCTCGACTGGCCTCTCCAACCAATCCCGCAAGGCTGAAAGACGGCCCGTATCGACCAGCCTGGACAGGACATCGCGCGCCACCGCGTCCCAAGGTCGATCAATGGGAATGGGACGTACGGGCGAGCTTGGCCACAGCTCCGCCATCCGCTCCTCAAGCTCTCCATAGGTTAATCCGTCCGGCAAGCATTTGACGAGATGCTTCCAATAGGCATCCGCTTGCACCCAATCTTCGTCGGGGGGGGGTGACTTCCATGCTACGCCAATGTATCGATGCGGGTAATCAACCTCCCAGGCATGGGCCAACGCGACCTGCCCATCCGTTCTTCCCAGGCGACTTCCGAAAGCCAGACGCTGGGAAAGAGGCGCGGGCAACAAACTCATGGCTTGAGAGAACAGGTTCAGAACGTCGATCTGATCCATATTACGGTCCTGTATGCCCACGGGCTGACCAGAGACCAACGAACGGACAAGATTCTCAAGCATGGGGTTGGTCCGCCAGTCATCCGGGAATGGTTGAGAGAAATAAGGTGCGTCATCGATCAAGAGCGGCGGCAAATCCATGTTTTGCGTCAACATGGCATCCGGCCACAGATGCCTTTCCAATGAAGGCGCCAACGCGGGCCGCCAGGAAGACGCCGGGATCGCGATGAAATGAGCCTGGACGAAAGCCCGCCCCGCGCTTTCGTGCTCCCCCTGTTCGGACCGACCATAGATCCTGCCGGCGACACGCCAAGCCTGCCCTCCGGCGGGTACGTAAGCGGACACGATACCGCCCCGCTCCTCACGCCAATAATAGGTTTGCCAACTAAAGTTTTCGCTTTTTCCCAAACCCAGAACGGAAGGGTGACAGAATGCCTCCAGCGCCTTCGGAAAATTCGATGACAGTCCCGTACATCCATGCTCGACGCCAGGAATAATTGGCCCGTCCGGCTTGGAGACGAGCTTTCCGAAAATGAATTGTTCACATTGAACGGTCATGAAAGAATCCCATCTCTCCAGCATACACCCCGGGCCAAGAACTCAAGCGGCTCATAAAGTCTGTAGGGCAACCAGTCGTCACCGTGGGGCTGGAAATGCGAAGGGACGGTCCACCCCCCCTTCCCGTCCGACACCGCTTGGGCTCGCCCCGTTCGCCGCTCAAAGCCAAAGACGGAAACAAGACTGTACCATTCCCCTCCGGTCGCGACGGAATTCCTGACTGCGGCAATTCCCTCGGCGCCAAGGGCGTGTTCCGCGACGAGTTGAGGATCCAGTCCCTCCAACCGCCCAAGGGCGCCAGCCCCACGCAGGGTTGGCGCCAAAAAGAGCTCGGCCATTGTCAAACAGATCGCCACCCTTGGGATGGGAACAGGACGACCGTACAAAGATCGGCGCCGCGCGGCGATGTCGTCCATGAGAATTCGGAGGCGCTTGCCGATATCCCGAGGGCGAATATTGGGGTCTCCAGGTATGACCAGGAGAACCCCATCCGCCTCCGCCAGATTATTTACGATTTCGGGTGTCGGCCGATCAGGAGGAGGAGGAAGACAGTTCCCCCCCGGCGGATCCGCCATGGTCAATTCCAAGGCTTCAGCACCCAGGTTAAAAAACCGTGACCCTGGTAGGTTGACGCTAAGCGCCAGTCCATGGACTGATTCCGTCGCGTCAATGCTCTTTCCAAGAAGAATATTGGCGGATTCGTCCAAAAGCCTTTGAGCACGTGCATCTCCGGCTCTAGGTCGAACAACAATTGTTCGACGAGACTCATCCGCAGCGAAAGCCCGAGTCAAAGACGCCGCATAGGATGTCTTTCCGCTTTTCATCGGACCAGCGATCGCTATTCTCATCGTCGTCATCCCCCAGGTCACGAGGTGGGTTAGTTCAATGGGACGGGAATCATATTGATCTTCTGCCCTCCTGATAAATAAAGGAACGGTTCGAGAACTTGATGAGGCCTCCACTCGTCAAGAGCTTCCACGGCCGATATCGCTTCGTCGTTGGCCCTCACCGCCAATCCATTCGTTTGTCGATCAAAATTGGGCGCCCCTTTGGTGGTGAACCCAAAGACGGAAGTCCAACAGCAGGCCACTTCCGTATTATTTGGCAGATAAGTTCTCAACATTCGGAGGTTTTGCCGACCAAGAAGCCTGGTAAGGCTTTCAGCGGGGCAAGTTTGACGTAATTTGCGCTCCGCGTTAACGTCTCTTTCACCATACTGCCTGTCGGCCTTGGTCAAGGCGAAGGAAATTCTCTGGGCACTCAAATGCCTTACGTTCAGATCCGCCAGAAACCTGGGCAAGTCCAAGAAGAACGTCATAGCAGCGTCGTTGTCTGTTGGATCGACGCAGATAATTATGCCCGTCGCTTCGCGAATGCGCTGCAATTGTTCCTCTCTGTATCGCGTCAATTCCGCCGTATCGACTTCCGCACTCTTAGTATTCTTGGATGATTGAAAGAGCGTTCCACCAGGCCCATCCAGCATCGAAAATTGTTGCGTACTTTCTTGTCCCACGATGTTGGCGATGATCTTCCCCAAGATCCCCTTTCTCTTTGGCCTCAAACCGATTTCGAAGTTGAAATCGACCGTATCGGCGGTCGCATCGATAGGAATCTCCCCTCGGATCAGAGCCGTCCGCGCGGATTGAAAAAGCCTTGTGATCGGGTCCTCCCCGGAAGAGGGACGCACGGAGATTTCATTCAGAGAACTGTCGTAGGCGCCAGTTCCCGCCGCAAGTTGCAAAACAGAAAGAAGAAGCGTCTTCCCAGCGTTCATTGGCCCGATAATAACGTTACGATTGTTAGTATTCATGCTCGGATAGTAATGAGCAGCGTTAGATTCATTTGCCATTATTTATATCTCCGCGGGGATAAGGTCCGGGGGAACCGTCTGCTTGTTGACTAGTACTTCGGCAGGAACGCTGGCTTCAGCCTAAATTTGGAAAGTTGATGCATAAACACAGGTCTAGCGCACTGATTGATGAACCTTTTGACTGCTTCGGTGCACTAGTGACTTAGGGGATTGCAAACCACTGATGGAAAAGGCTCCGTTCGGTGCGAGGCGAACCGAGGCGGACTTCCCCTGCCTTCTGAACGCCGCGTCCAATTCCGCCCCTTCGTATCGGGATCCCATTGAATGCAGTCGCTGATTGTCGGAGCCTCGCCACGACGCGGTCTCCGAATACCGCTTTGGATCGAAATGACCGTCCATGACCAGATCGGTCTCGGCAAGCAAGGCACCATGTCGCCGATACAGCTGGTCCAAAGACATCCCCGAGTACAAGAAGGTCGACAATCCCAGGGATCGCACCGCCCGAAAAAGGAACGTGACCGCTTCCGCCTGATCGGTCGGTTCTCCACCGAGCATGGTAATGCCCTCCACGGAATGGGGAGAGTTCTCGATCACGTTTTGGATCGCGCCGACAATGTCGACCACGGTCCGTATCCAACCGCCGGAGGGCTCGAGGAAATTTGGGTTTAAGCAATGCGCCGTGCAGCGAAGAGAACACCCCTGAGTCCAGAAGGGAATCCGCCAGCCAGGGCCATTCGACAGGGTCGGATGGATGTCCTCCAGCGGGTGGCCGAGCCTCAATTCAACCGTCAAGCTGGACATGCGCGAAGTCCTCCGCCTTAAGGATTGTCAAATCGTCCCGGTTCGGGCGAGTTCCAAAGAGCCGACTATCCCTGGCAACGCGAGCTTCGCGAATGATGTTCTCGGCAACCCGACCATTGGAGAAGGGTTGTCGTGCTGCCTCGCAATGACTTCTGTGGTTGGTGATCAAGGTTCGGGCAATGGGCAAGGCCGCCTCTTCGAGGACATCATCCATTGCCGCAGCCTGAAGACGAAGAATTTCGATGACTTGATCATCGGTGTAGTCGTTCAGGGTCACCGTTTTAGCGAAGCGGCTTGGGAGGCCGGGATCCACATCAAGGAACGTTTTGATTTCACTAGGATAACCCGCGATAACAACCGCCAAGCGATCTTGATAATCCAACATCCAGGACATCAATTCCTGGATGGCTTGGCGACCAAAATCCGTCTCTCCACCACTCGCCAATTGGTGCGCTTCGTCGATGAAAAGTACCCCCCCCAGAGCTTCCTGACAGATTTGGCGCGTTCGGGCTTCCGTGTGACCGAGATAGGATCCAACGAGATCGGACCGTTTCACCGCCTTGAAGCCACCACTCAAGATGCCAAGATCAGCAAATATTTCCCCCAGTGCACGCGCCACGGTGGTTTTACCCGTACCCGGGGGCCCCTGCAAAATGGTGTGGAGCCGTGGAGGTTGGGTCGTCAAACCATTCAATCGACGTTGCTTTTCCATCTCCAGCCCCTGCTGGAGGGAACGCAACTGTTGTACAACCTGATCCATGCCCACCATTTTTTCGATCCGAGCGATGGGATCGGGGATTTCCCGAGGCGGGTGACCGCGTAACGCGTCGTAAAGCGGCATATTCGCTTCCCCGACCCTTTCTCCGAAAGGGCGGTCGGCGGGCACGGTGGGCCAGGGAATGATCCTGCTCTCCGGCAAGGAAATGCCGGGCATTGCGTCAATCGCCTTGAGGTACTCCCGACCACCGAAGTCATCTTGTCCATCGTGCAGGGCGACCCTGAAGAACGTCCCATCCCGCAATCCTTGGGCGCGCTCCTCCGATGCGGAGAGCACGATCAAATAAACCCCAGCCCTTTTCGCCTCCTTCCCAAGAACCGCGAAACGCCGCGTAAGAAGCGCCGCGCTTTGGGGCTCGAGCTGGGTTCCGGGGGCGAAAGGAAACTGAGGGGGCGTAAGAAGGGTGTCATCCAGTACGATGACCGTACCCGTCCTGGGGCCGTCCGCCATGCGCTCGGCCGATCCATTGATCCATTGGTACCCGCAAGCTTGTTCGACCGTCTTTAGAATGTCATGAAGACGGCTGCGCCAATCGACACCTTCCAGATTTTGCAGGACACGATTCCCACGTTGCGCGGTGAACACGCTCAGTTCATCGAAGGAAAGGAAATCATCGTCATCGTCATCGTCATCGTCATCATCCCGGCCATGCTCAGAATCAACGGGCGGCGTGGCGGACGGTTTCTCTTCGATTGCCACGGGCGGGCGCAGGTACCAGGACAGCAACTGAATGCCCACGGTCAGATTGGGCCCCACTCGAACGTCTTTGGGCAAATGCGCCCCCCGTCCGGACAGAACAATGATTTCCCGATATTTCTCTTCCCCCAATCCCGTCGCCACAGCTTCCAAAAGGGTACGCGCGGGGACACGGCGCAATCCGGCGTAAAATGGTCCCCGATGTCCCGTCACAAGGATCGTTCCGCCGGATTGCCCAAGAGCTTCCAGGTATTCCGCGAGCCGAGGCAGAGAGTGGGTGGTCACAGCTTACCCTCCGTGCGAGCGATGCTTGACGCGAACCGGCGCCAATCCTGCCCCTTCGCCGCAATCACCGTGTTTGGTTCGCTTCGGTTCACAGAGTCATAGCGGGATTCCCCGACCGCAGCCCCGTCCAGCCCAAGGGCTTGCATCATCGCGTGCCCCTGCTCGGTACAACTGCTATTGCTTTCGTAGCCGAAGCCATCAAGCGTGACCGTGCCGTCAAGATCACTCGTGATCAGCACCGTGCTTTGGCCAAAGCGACAAGTTGTCACCATCGGAGACTTGAGGTCCGTCGGATCGGAGAGAGCCTGTTCGATGGACACCGCCGGCCCATTCAACTCCACCAGCCGTTGGACGACGCGGGCGGTCGCCTCTTTTCTATCCCGGGCCATGTCCTTGAAGATCGGGGCCGTCTGAACCATGCCCAGGATGTCAGCGCGGACGTCATCAAGGATCTCCTCATCCCGAACCTGCTCCACCGCAAGGCGTTCGTACTGGGCGTACCCTTTCTCCGACCGCTGCCCGAGGCGCTCGAGGATGGCGAACACGCGGGTCAGTTCCGAAGCGAAATACCGCGCGGTTGGCTTATCGTCGGCAAGGGAGAGAAGATAGGATATGCTTTCCGAAACGTAATTTCGCCCGGCATCCAATTCCGCTTGGCGCCATAAAACCATTGTTTCAAAGGTCCGGACATCCGCCGCCGCCGCGTGTGCGGCAGCCAAAGCCGCTTCCCCGTCACCCCGGTCGATCAGCCCCCTGGCTTCCGTCAACCGCTCCGTGATCGCGCGCTCGCTTTCCTGCAACTTAAGAGTGCAAATTCTATCTGCGTGACGAGCCAGACCCGCCTCGAGGGTGTTCACCAATTCCGTCGCGCGAGCCAGCTCGTTTTCCAATTTGGCGAGCCGAGCTTCCCGCTCCATTCGAACCTGCTCCTCGACCTGTTCGATATTTTCCTGAAGCCGCCGTTCCCCTTCTTGTCGGCGACGCTCGGCCTCTGCCAAGCCCTCCTCCACGGCCTGGGAAAGGGTGTCGAAGGCGTGACGCGTTTCCGTCATGTGGCGCTCTTGGATCCTCTCCAAGTCAGCGATGGCCTCCGCCGTCAGGGCTTGGTCCACGCGCAGGACGCTCATGTCCCGAGCGTGCTGCTCCTCCATTTGCCGACGCGCTTGCTCGGCCTCGGCTTGCACCCGGCGAAGCGAAGAGAGATCCCGGCGCATCCCTTGAACCTCTTGGGTTTGCCGCTCCAGATCCTGGCTCACGCCCGCCAATTGGGTTTCCCTTTGGCGGATCTGCCCTTTCAGTCGCTCCACCTCCCGCGCCATGGTTTCCGCGCGCCGTTGCCGGGCAACAGCCTCTTGATTGGCCTTCGCGGTCTGGTACTGCTGATAATTGTGATAGGTGACGCCATTCACGGTCCAGCTCATAGGTTAGTGTCTCCGTCGGGACTTGTCATCAGACAGTCGAGAAGGTCGCGATAGGCCATAAGGGTTTGATTCTGGGCGTCCAGCAGGGCCGCCTCCTGTTCTCGCCGAGCGAGCGTTTGAAGAATCGTGCTTGCTTCCTGGGTCGCCGCTTCGACCCAGGTGGCCAGATCCCCGTCCAACCTTGGCCCCAGAATTTCACCTTCGAAGCGATCGGCCCCTCGAGCTCTGACCGCATCAAGCTTCAGAGGAAGAGGACCAAGGCAAAGCACACCGCGAATGGCCCGAGCGATTTCCTTCAGGCCAGGATTGGCGACTTCCTTGGGTAAGGCATCCAACCTGCCTTGCAATTGACGGTGAATGGCGACCAAGTCCGCGAGCGACGTCTCCTCATCCGCAACCATGGCTCTGGCCGTCGCGATATTGGTTTGGGAATCAAGAGGACTCATGACATCACCTCGTCCAGGGGTGAACTCTGCCGCCAGCGGAGCCGCGCCTCTTCTCTCGCATCATTCAGTTTGTCTAGGAGGTCGTCGCGCAGACGGGTAAGCGCGCTGATCTGAAACTGGGTCACGGCTTCGATAACGGGTGGCGCCACGGCGTGCGCTCCTTCAATCAAGTCACGCGATATATCCGCCAGGCGATCCCCGCGTTCTTCGATCAGATGCTCAAGCTCGCTCACCCGCGTCTGTTCAGCCTGAACGGATTCAATGCGTTTGCTCGCCTGCCTCAATTGGTTCAAAAGAGCCTTCCGGCTCCGGTCGATCTCGGCACCGTGGGAAGACAGGATTTGCGTGACCTGCGCCGGAGAAAGCCCCATGAGAGGGATACCCAAGAAAGATGAAGCATCCTCGATCACAGCGAAATCTTCCTCGCAAGCGAGAAGAGAGAGAATACTTTCGCAACGCGCCCGCAACGCCGCCCGACGTTCACTCAACAAATCCCGTTGGTGGTTCACTTCTTGACACAGCTGATCGCGCTCGTTGGTCAGCCGCTCAACTCTTGCTTCAAGTTCAGCGACGCTGTCGTCCACGACAGGACCGTCCAAGGCGCGAAGTTCCCGTGTCAGATCGTCATTGCTCCGCTTGATTTCATCAAGTTTCGCGCCGAGGGATCGCCGGTGCCGATCCCAAAGGATTTCCGCCCAAGTCTCGCTCATAAGTTCACTCCATCGCCCCACTCGACAACGCGGTGGCGTTCAGGTCCGAGAATTCGGCCTTCAATTGGGCGATCTCGATCCTCAGCGCGTTTTCCTGGGCTCTCAGGGAAGCTTTTGTTCTCTCTTCCTTCTCGCGCTCTGGATTGGCCTCCCGCCGCTGGGCAAGAGCGGCGCGTAGAGTTTTGTTTTCCTCCCTCGCGACTTCAACCCCCTCGCTTGAGACGTCTTGCGTCTGACTTACCAGCACCGCGAATTCACGCTTTTGAACCGCAGTCAGATAGAGATCCCCGAAGAAGGTGACCCGCCGTATCCAAACGTGTCGTTCCCCCTCCGACGCTGCAGCCGCGTCACCAAGGATCGCGTTCAGCAGGCCCCGCGCCCCACCCTCTCCAAGGGCGTAGCGCCAATCCTCGAACCCTTCTTTCTCCATCATTTTCGTCATACCATCGTGACCTTGACTGCGCTCAAGTCCCGCAGCTCCATTAAGTGGCGTTTGGCGGTATTCATCCCACGAAAAAGCCCTTCCTCCGTCGCGGGTTCGGCGACCACATGAATTCCGCAGGCATCCAGCGCCCGCCTCACTTCCGTTTGAACCTGGCGAAAAACGTCGAAGGATCGCTCTAGCCCGAAGGGAGCGGCCGAATGCGTGAGAAAAAGGTAGACAATGGGGATCCGTGCCTCGCGACACCGATCCAAGGCCTCCTTCCAACAGAAGGTCTTCTGGCGGACGGCGGTGGAGTGCCCCATGGCATTCCGAACCTGAAAAAACGGTGTGTCCGGTTCACGCGGAAAGGTTGGGGGCGAATTGCCGACGATAAGGATCGCCTTATTATTTTCTCGTTCGTCGACAAGACGGATCGAAGCGGCGTTCAGTGCCTCGTCAAGAGCATCCCAGAGATCCAGCCCCGGTGCCCACGTAAGGTTCTGAACCAGCCGATCGACATGTCCAGACGCTTCCGCGCCAACCTCGGAAAAGGGGCGTTCAGGCATATTCACCGTGTGAGGACAAACGACGCCATCTCCCCCTTGGTCGGCGAACCACCAGCAATCAACCGGCGTGTCTTCTCCAAGGGCTCGCGTGATCGCCGGACCGAGAGTCCGCCGAATTTCGCTGTTCACCTCCGCCTGTGGGATCTCCTCGCCCTCACCCTCTTCATCGGCGGCCAGGAAACCACCCGTCGGCATCCGCCCGATGCCAAGACTGATTTCCCAAGCCCGTCCCCACTTGCCTTCATCGGGACAGGTTCGATCGAAAATCACGGCGAGACGATCAATGGACGCGGGAGGTGGCCGGGATGATACGGGCGCGAGAGGCGTTACTTGGCCAGTGGCGACATCAACTTCGCCCACCGTCCAACTGTCCCCTTGGGAATTCGGCCGAATATCCAGCCTGAGCGCGCTCCGCCCCTTCCGCAGAACACGAAAGCGGGCCGCGGGGGGAACAAACCGTCCGTCGTGGCTTTTGGCTTCCACCTCGATCCAGGACTCCCGGCCAATATCGTCGACTTCGACGGAAAGCGCGATGGGAAGTAGCCGATCACGGAGAACCAACGGCGCCCCGCTCCCCCTTATGGTGATATCCAGACTGACACTTTGCGCCATATGGGGGGCGGCATGCGACGGAGACGAGGATCCGTCCGCCCCTTGAATTTCCCCACGACCGTCAAAAGTGACCAGGCGCGGTGGACTGGCGGCTCCTTCGTATATTCTCGCCAAGCCAAGCATGGTGTCCCGATCCAGCCGGTCGGCCGCCGGCCCATCCCCCTCGTTCACCAGAATCACCGTGGGCAATGTGGGGGCGGAGACAAGAGCATCGAACGAGGACGCGTCAAGGGAAACTCCCGCCCGTGACCAACTCCGGAAATGACATTCCAGTATCCGAACAGGAACTGATCGCAGGTCGATTATACCAAAGTGATCGCCTGTACCTTCCAGGATTCCTCGCAAACCAGCGGGAAGCTCCAACGCGGTGCTAGACATCGGAAACCTCCATCCAATGGGCCCAACCCGGTAAGGTCGCGAGCGCTTCGATTAATTCGGAGTGACGGCGTCCATCCATTCGACTGGGGCGGACCGGAGGGGGAATGGGGGAGAGGCGACGCAACGCCTCCAAAAGAGGGGCGATCAATCGCCTTTCCCCGGCATCGACTTCCTCCCGCGCCAAAAGCGGTCGAACGACGTCCCTCACTGGATGAAGCAAAGGAAGGAAAGCGATCATCGCGTCGACGGACAAACTTGGCGGGGGCCCGTTTGGAAGGGGAGACAACAGTTCCCCTTCCAACCATCGGGCCAACGCCGGGGGAAACTTGGCCGCCCTCAAGAACGGACGGATCGCCGTCTCGCCGCCGACGGCGAAAGCCTGTCGCATGACCTGCTGATACAGAACGGACTCCGGCAACACCGGAATCAACCGCTTCGACTGTTCCGGGTTCAGGGTGATCCGATCATCCAAGGCCAAGGATAAGGTCGCCGCGAGGGAACGCCCTTCGGATGACAACGCGACCCGTCCAAGCCAATCCACCATGGCCTGCGGCATGCTTGGTTCCCACCGGCGCCAGAACCATTCCTGTTCGACGCGACCAGACAGCAACGGGGCAAGGTCGTCACGCCATGACGGAGGCGGTTGTAGCGGGGGTACCGCGTCGGGGCTCAGCAGAGCCACCACGGCGTCTGAAAGGCCACTGTCCACCAGCAAGGAAAGGGGGAAACCAACCATCACGGCGGTGATGACACGCGCCACCAGATCCACGTCCGCATCGCGCGCGGTTTTCGCTACCATGGAAAGAGCAGCGGTATCCTCCTCGGATGGAGTGAGCGCCCGCCACCGCGTGACCCAGGACGGATCGGACAGGAAAGCCCAGACGAACTCGGGGCGCGGGAAGCCCGCCACTTCGAGCAGCATGAGCGCCAAATTTTCCATATCTGGCGGCAAGGCGATGACCAACACCAAGGTTGGCCCCGGGGGAAGTGAGCTTGGTAACAGCCCCATTTCGAACAGAAGCGGAAGATGGGGTACGAGATGCGTGGCCGAAGACCATTGCCCTCCACGCAGAACATCCAGCGCCGCCCGAGCCCCTGGAGGAAGCAGGCGAGCCAGATGGGCGGGAGACCTGTTGCCAAACAAAGCGAAAAAACGTTCCAGCCCTCCCTCGGTTCCGAACCAGCGAGACGCGATATAATCCAGGGCCTCCATGGGCAAACGGGACGCGGTGGACCTCAAATCCTCGTCGGACAGAAAGTCGTTCTTCGCCATCGTCGTAAGCTCTTCCGGCAGACCATGGGCGAGCATGTTCGCTTTCCCAGTCGCCGTGGCGCAGACCCAAGCGATGGCCTCGCCGGAGAGAGCCTCCCCGTCCCGTTGCTCCAACCGGGACACTGCGGCGATGATCAAGCGTTCGGCCTCCCGACCCGGTGGCACGAACCGGACCAGTCCTGACAAATCAAGGGTCGCGACCTCTGGATGGGCGGAAATGAAGTCCTCCACCTTGGTGGACGGCGCCCAGAAACCGTCGCTCAGAACGAAACCCAGTCCTTCGGCGGGACGGGTCGGAGTATGGCCGGGATACACGGCCAACCAATCGATCAACCCAGGCCCCAGAACCTCCAGAAAAAACGCCATTTTTTCCAGCTTGTCCGTCTGGGCGAACGGAACCCACCCCATGATGAATTCCAACAGCGGTGCGAGAGCACCCACTTGCGCCGACGCGACGACTTCGCTGACCGACGCGAAGCCTTCCTCCTGACGCATGGCCTTCAACTGGTTTGACCGATACACGGCGACCAATAGACCAATCAGCCATCCCGCCGACGGTGTCACGACATCAAGCGTTCCGAGATGCGCTTCGTGCAAAAAACGTCCCGAGGCGTCCAGGCCAGAGGCGCGATGCATGGATTGAATGAACCAAGTTTCCCCATGCCGAAAAAGAACCATCGACCGGTTATATTCGCCATTGATATGGACTTGCAGGTGCGCGGCGGATTTGGACTGAACCGATTCCGGTGGCATGGCGCCAAAAACCTGGTTCAAGGTAAAGTCCTCGCCAGCGCCCTTCTTCCGCCATGTGGCAAGCCCAATAACCTTCGCCATTACTGGATACCAAGTTCGCGCATGATGCTGATCAAGGGAACGGATACATTTCGCGGATCAATCCCAAATGGCATTGTGTTTCCGAATTCTCCAAGAATGACAGCGGGAAAATCCGGAGCCGCAAGGTTCCTGCAATAGCCGAAGGCCGACACCGGCCAAGCCCTATCACCAAAAGGACCGACGACACGGGCATGACTCTGTATTCTGGGCCATTCCCGCCACCAGCTCGTGTAAGCCGACCACTCCTTGGCTTCGGCGCGCAGACCCTTTTCGCATTTGGTGAAAATCAACCCCGACGGTAGGGAAGCCACGAAAGGGAGAATGGAATAAAGGACAGTGAACTGATGATCGAGGTTCGGCGAGTCCCACTCAACGAGGAAAAGAATTCCATCAATGTCGGCAAGGAGCTTTTCCCGAATGGAATCGTTGGCAAGCTCATGAACGAGGCGCCCACGGATATCCCTCAATTCAAGGCATAAACCACTCTTAAGATACAATGATACATCGATTTTTTCCTCGATCGTTCCTTCCGTGTTCATTCCAATTGTTAGATTACGCCAATGCGGATAGATGAGCTTTGTAAGGCTCTCCGCAGATCTTTCCATATCAATGAAAGACTTAAGTTTCTCACAACCATATATAGCCGAAGCAAGCCAGGACGTTTTCCCAACTTGCGTATCCCCCCAAATGACAATTGTCTTCTTTTCTGAAAAGATATTATTTTCATCCATTCACGCCAATCCCATGATTCTACATTTATGGAAGAAACTTTACACTCTATGACTAGCGTTAAGCTTAGTGAACGCATTGACTAAAATCAACTAAAAATAACTCAAAATCATAATGAATCGTGTTAAGTGTCTTCACCGTGTTTCAGCGCATTTTGTCGGAGGAGATGACGCAAGGGTGAGTTGAGTATGAAAGGATTGGATGGGCATCGTGGTCCGATGCGTGACAAAGAGGGCTCGCTCCAGCGCGCGACCGATCTCGACGGTCACCACCCGGGATCTTTCGCGCAGGACATTCCACTCCTGAAGACCACACCCATCACCGCCCAACTCGAACCGTGAAAACGCCCACCCGCCGCGATCCGTCGACGGATCGCGCTGATTTTGTTTTTAAACTCGGTGCACGAAATCCATGATGAAATCCATCCTTATCATCACTTTTGGAATACTGACTTTCCCAGTCTCGTTAGGGGCCCATTTATTCTTTAACAACAAAACTCTTGTGTTGACAAATACGGCACTTTTAATTTTAAACGCTTATTTCCTGTATCAAACCCTCCATGACTGCCCCATGGAGAACGCAAATCTGCAAAGGGCTTGCCTTGAAGGTCCGGATCGCGTTTTGCGGGGAGACGCATCGGCCGACGAAGGAAGAAAGACTTGCGCGCCAAGCAAATTGACTCTCGGTTACCGCTGCATTGCTTCCGCCGCGTCATCGCTTCTCATTAAGCCGATAATCCTGCAAATTTACTTTGATGAGATGAGCTAGCAGTGTGTCTGAGAATTTTTTCTGGGCCTTTGCTGTCGGCATGGTCTGGAGGGGGGGAGCAAGGGGCGCGTTGCCCCCCCTCAAGCCATGCTGAGCTTCGCCATTCTCTTACAGTTGTAGGCCAGCGCGACGAGGGTCCATTCGCTTTTGACCTTCTCCAGGCTGCGGAGCCCTGTCAGTCCGGACCGTCATCGGGTGGCTTCGGTGGGGAGCCCTTGCGCCCACTTCTGGCGTCATAGGCCGCCTTTTTCTCTTCATAAACGCGCTTGGCTTCCTCATGCTCGGCCTGCGCTTCGGCCTCAAGCCGCTGGCAAGCCTCGTCCAACTTGGTCTTCAGCGTCTCCCGAGGGGCGATCTCCTTGGGTAGGGCTTGCGGGTCCGGCGCATCCTCCGCGTCGGCG
>NZ_JBLAVB010000039.1:0-17165 GCF_047263945.1 Rhodospirillum sp. A1_3_36
GATGCCCGATATCCCCGAATATCTGTCCGACCTGGTGGATGTGGTGGTGCAGATCAAACGCACCGCCAGCGGCTACCGGCAGATCACCGACATCTGGGAAGTCCGGGACCGCCGCTACATCCTGCGCAACGGCAAGGAGGTGGCCGCATGACCCGCCTCCTCCTGCCCATCGTCTTCCTCGCCGGTCTGGCCCTGATCCTGGTCCAATGGCATGGGGCCAACGGGTTTCTGCCCCTGGATCCCCGCTGGTGGACCTGGCTGCTGACCACCATCCGCGTCACGGGCAGCCTGCCCGGCGAATTGCTCTATCCGGTCTGGTGGACGGGCGCCGGAAGCATCCTCACCATGGTCCTCGTCCTGGTCCTGTCCAGCCGCGCCGGGTCCTCCACGGTGACCGGAGGCCGGAACCAGGACGAGCTCCACGGGTCGGCCCAATGGGCCACCCGGTCGGATCTGGCCAAGGCGGAGCTGTTCACCAAGCGGGGTGTTGTCGTCGGCGGCTGGCCCGGACTTCTGGGCACCCGCACCCTGCGCCACGACGGCCCGGAACATGTGATGGCCTTCGCCCCGACCCGCTCCGGCAAGGGCGTCGGGTTGATCCTCCCGACCCTGCTGTCCTGGACCCATTCGGCCCTGATCCTCGACATCAAGGGCGAGAACCACGCCCTGACGGCGGGATGGCGGGCGTCCCGGGGACAGCGGATCCTCCGGTTCGAACCCACCGCAGAAACCGGCAGCATCCGCTTCAATCCCCTGGCCGAGGTCCGCACCGGCACCGGTCGCGACATCGCCGATTGCCAGAACATCGCCTCCATGATCGTCGATCCCGAAGGCAAGGGCCTGAAGGACTACTGGATGCAGGAGGGTTGGTCCTGGCTTTCGGTGATGATCCTCCACGTCCTCTACCGGATCCGGAAGGAGGACCGCCGCGTCGCCAACCTGTGCGACGTCCAGGCCTTCGCCTCGGCGGCGGCCAATGACGACGGAAACGAAGAGGGGGAAGCGGACGCCAGTTTTATCGCCCTGCTCCAGGACATGATGGACTACGACCATGGCGTCGATCATGTGAATCACGAGGTGCGCCGGGGGGCCTCACGCATGAAGATCAAGGCAACGCAGGAGCGCTCCGGGGTCCATTCCTCGGGTACCGTCCAACTCGGGCTTTATGGGGATCCGATTGTCGCCCGCAACGTGGAAACCTCGGACTTCCGCCTCTCCGACCTGATGAATGGGGAGGCCCCGGCCTCCCTCTATCTGGTCATCCAACCCTCGGACATTGACCGCCTGCGCCCCCTGGTGCGGGTGGTCCTCAACCTGTTCCTCCGACGCCTGACCGCTGAAATGGACTTCGAGGGCGGGCGGAGTGTGGCCCGGTACAAGCACCGCATGTTGTTGATGCTCGATGAGTTCACCAGCATCGGCAAGCTGGAGATCTTCGAGCAGTCCCTGGCCTTCATGGCCGGGTACGGGCTGAAGGCCTTCGTCATCGTCCAGGACCTCACCCAGCTCCAGAAGGCCTATGGGCGGGAGAACTCCATCATGGCCAACTGCCATCTGCGCCTGGCCTATGCCCCGAACACCATCGAAACGGCGAAAACCCTGTCGGACATGACCGGCAAGACCACGGTCGTTCAGCGCAAGCGCTCCCGCTCCGGCCGCCTGGGGGAGCTGGGCTCGGTCTCCGACAGCCTCCATGAGACCAGCCGCCCCCTGCTCACCGCCGACGAATGCATGCGCCTGCGCGGTCTGCGCAGGAACAGGCGGGGCAAAACCCTGCCCGGTGACATGCTGATTTTCGTCGCCGGATCGGCGCCGATCCTGGGGCGCCAGACCCTCTATTTCCAGAACAGCACGCTCCTGAAACGCGCCCGCATGGCGCCGCCCTCCGCCATCTCGACACCTGACATCGAGGAGACACCATGAAGACCTCCCACAGCCCTTCCACCCATCCCGTCGACCGCCATGTCGGACACCGCATCCAGCAGCGCCGCAAGAGCCTTGGCTTGACCCAAGCCCAATTGGCCGAGGCCCTGGGGATCTCCATGCAACAGGTGCAGAAATACGAGACGGCCTTCAACCGGATCAGCGCCAGCCGCCTCTACGAGCTCTCCCAAGCCCTGGCCGTCCCGGTCCGTTTCTTCTTCGAGGGGCTGCCCGACCCCGGAAAGCAAGACCCGGCCCGCCCAAGGGACCGCGATCCCCTCTTCCACCCCGAAGCCGTGGAGGTCCTCGACCTGTTCGTGGAACAACCCATGAACGTCCAGGCGGCCCTCCTGCGCCTTTTTCACAGCATGGATCCCACCAGAACCGGAGAACCCCGATGACCAACACCCCCCAGACCCCCGATACCGATAGCCCCCTTGACTCCGAGGAGATGAAGGTGGCCATCCGAACCATTGACCGATTGGCCGAAGACGGTCCTGTCGCTGTCGATCCGGACATCGCCGACGCCATGGGAGCCTTCGCCGACAACGCCCTCTCCCCCGAGGACGCCCTGGACAGCCTGTTCGACGGGGAGGATCCCGCCAATGGCTGACCAGAGCTATCGGAGCCAGGTGGCCGAGGACATGATCCGCCAGATCAAGGCGGGTACGACCCCCTGGCAAAAGCCCTGGACCCCCGGCCTTCTCCGCACCGGCCCCCATAACCCCAGCACGGACAAGTCCTATCGCGGCATGAACGCCTGGTGGTTGGAAATGCAAGGCCGGGCCGATCCCCGCTGGTTGACCTACCGCCAGGCCGCTGCCCTGGATGCCCAGGTGCGCAAGGGGGAGCAGGGGACAACCGTCGAATACTGGCAATGGAGCGAGGAAAAGCCCCTTCTCGACGCCCGTGGGAAAAAGATCCTGGGCGAGGACGGCAAGCCCAAAATGGTGTCCACCGAGTTGGACCGACCGCGCGTCTTCCACGCCCGGGTGTTCAACGCCGAACAGATTGACGGTCTCGCGCCCCTGAAGGTCCCCGAACCGACCTTCGAACCCGTGGCCGAGGCGGAGCGGATCCTGGCCGCCGGTGGCGTGCCCATCCACCACGACCAGAGCGACCGCGCCTATTACCACCCGTCGATGGACGCCATCCACCTGCCGCTCCAGGAGGCTTTCCCGACGGCCTACGCCTATTATGCCACGGCGCTGCACGAGCTGGGCCATGCCACCGGCCACCCCAAACGTCTGGACCGGACCTTCGGCCCCTTCGGCTCCCGAGACTATGCCGTTGAAGAGCTCCGGGCGGAGATGGCCAGCTTCATGGTGGCCACGGAACTGGGTCTGGGCCATTACCCGGAGCGCCACGCCAACTACGTGGAAGGCTGGCTGAAGGCCGTCTCGAACGACCACAACGTTCTGTTCCGGGCCGCCCGGGACGCCGAGCAAATCCGGACTTGGGTGATGGAGCCCGACCGGCGCCTGGCCCTGGAAAAGGGAGCGGATATGGACAAATCCCCTAAGCCGACCCTCTCTACGGAGGCCATCCCCACGGACATGAAGGCCCCCGAAAAGGAGCCCGGACAGCGCATTTATCTGGCCGTTCCCTTCGACGAGCGGGAACAGGCCAAGAAAATAGGCGCCAAGTGGGATCGGGCGGAGAAATCCTGGTATGTGCCCGAAGGCACCAAAGCCACCGCCTTCGCCCAATGGGAGAAAAAGGACAGAATCCAGGCCTCCTCCCTGGCTCCTGCAGAAACGGAAAGCCAGCGGGTACCGAACGCCGAGACGTATCAGGAGAAAGTCAAAGCGGCTTTGAAAGATACGCCTTACAGCCTGTTCTCCCAATATCTCACGGACGCGACAAGCGCCTATCTCGGCACAGAAATGCAATCCTGGGCGGACTTACCGCGCATATGGAGTGACGCGAAAATAGCCGAGGCCCACATCGACGCAATTCTGGATCGCGCAACCATCGCCGGAAATTGGCCGATCAAAGCGGCAGAGGTAATGGGTCTGGAGGGAGGTCGAAACGACCTGAGCCAACTCGCGCGTGACCTTCCCTTTCTTGATTGGGACAGTGATTTCAGCGACGACCGTCACGCGAGACAAAGAGCGCGCGAGAAAATCCAAAGTACCGAAAAGTCTTTCACTTCACTCGTCGCCATGGGTCCGAAACACGCAGAGTTGGCCTCGGTCCTCTGGGACAAGGTGGCCAGCGTGAACAGCCGCGCACCCGATGCGCGACCCGTGGGCTACGTCGCTCCGGAAGCGCGAAATCATCCGTTCGTCGCCAAACTGGCCGACGATCCCTTTGCAGCGGTCCTGGAGGCCAACGGCCTGGGCCAAGCGGTTACCCCCTCCATGGAACAACAGCCCGGGAAAGCGCCACAACCGCGCATTTATCTGGCCGTTCCCTTCGACGAGCGGACCCAAGCCAAGAAAATGGGCGCCAAGTGGGATCGGGCGGAGAAATCCTGGTATGTCCCCGAAGGCACCGAAGCCACCGCCTTCGCCCAATGGGAGAAAAAAAATATCACCCAGGCAACCGCTCCGGCCCCACTAAAGGCAGAGGACAAGGCGCCGGAACAGGTTCCCGCCAAGGCCCCGCGCACCTATCTGGCCGTGCCCTTCGAGGAAAAGGAAGCGGTCAAAAAGCGGGGTGCCAAATGGGATCGGACCCGGAAGTCCTGGTACGCTCCGGAGGGCGCCGACCTCGCCCCCTTCGAGCGCTGGCGCCTCAAGGAAGCGGCGCCGACCCCACCTCGGGGTATCGACCCCACGGACGAATTCGCCCAGGCCCTGAAGAAGGAAGGCCTCGTCCTGAAGGGGAAACCAGACATGGACGGCAAATGGCACCGCGTCCCCGTCATCGGCGACAAACAGGGATCCCTGAGCGGATCCTATCGGGGTTTCCTCGACGGCAAGCCCAATGGGTCGATCATGAACTACAAGAACGGCCAGGAAGCCGTGAAATGGATCTCGACGGGCACATCCCTTGACCCCAAAGAGCTGGAACGCCTGAAGGTCGAGGCGAACGCCCGTCAGGCGGCAAGAGAGGACGAACGGAAGGCCCTGAGCGCCGGGGCGGAAAAGCAAGCCCAATCCCTTTGGAACGACAGGGATCATGGTCCTATCCGCCAGGACCATCCCTATCTGCTCCGCAAGGACATCACCGCTTCCCCCACCATCGGGTCGAGCCGGGGTAACCTGTTGGTGCCCATGTACGATACCGAGGGCACCCTCCGGAACATCCAGGCCATCGACCCCAATGGGGAGAAGCGGTACATCAAGGGAGGGCGCAAAGCCGGATTGATGCATGTCATTGGAGGCGGAGAGGACCCCACCAAAGGGGATTTTTTCATCCTTGCCGAGGGCTACGCAACCAACAAATCCCTGCATGATGCCCTGGGTCTGCCCGTCGTCGTGGCCTTTGACGCACACAATCTCCAACCCGTGGCCGAGGCGCTCCGGAAGAAAAACCCCACGGCGACGCTCATCATCGCCGGGGATGACGATCACAGCCGGGACCGCAACGTGGGATTCGAGAATGCCCGGGTCGCGGCGGCAACCGTGGGCGGCGTCCACATCTCGCCCCGTTTCACCGAGGCGGAGGAAGCCCAGGGTCTCACCGACTACAACGACCTAGCGGGCGCCCGGGGCGAGAAGGCCTTCGCCCGGGATGTCCGGAAACAGGTGGACACCGCCCTCGGCGTCAAGAGCCAGGACAAAACCCGGACCGTGGCCGGGATGGCCATGTGACGCGCCTTCCGACCGGGACCGTTTCCCGGTCGGAAAAGACACCATCTCATCCGGAGCACCGACCCGATGACCAAATCACACGAACCCGATCCCCTCGCCTTTCCGGTCTTCGCCCTCCAGGCCGGAGAGACCCGCTTTTCCCTGGATACCCTGGAGCTGCTCCGCTGCCTGCGGGCCGCCGCCGACGAGGCCTACGTCGTCCCGCCCCTGCCCGCTGGCTGGTGGGACACCCTCCCCGCCCATCTGGTCGGGGAGAGTGTCGGCATTACCGACCAGGCGACCACTCTCACCAATCGGGCGACCGTGGAAGCCCTGGTGGAAGCAAGCTGCGACTATGCGGGCATTCACGTCTTCCTCGAGGTCCTGGTCGGTCAGGAGATCATTCCCATCGACTTCTCGACCTTTCTCACATGTCTGCGACTCACCGAAGCCCATGGCGGCTTTCCGCCATTGCAGGAGGAGTGGTGGCTTTCCGTCGCTCAACGCTATGATATCTGGACAGAAATCCATGGCCCCGAGAAACGGTGTCCTTGCATGGATACCAGCTCGGAGCGGACGTACCCGTTGTGACGGAGAGATCCAGGACACCCTCTGAACAGGATACCGGGCGGTGTACCCTGGACACCACCGCGACACTGGCGAACCCGCTCCGCCCCCTCTAAAATCACCGACACAAGGAACCACCCCCATGGGAGACACACCATGCCCAAGAGCTACCTGAGTGAAGACGACAAGGTCGGAATGACCCAGAACTGCATCTACCTCGCGGAATCCCAGGCTGCGGATCGCGCAGGAGACGTGCATGCCTCCTGGGCTTGGTTGGCCAAGGCGGAATTGCCGCCCCATGCCCTTCTCGGAGCCAAGCACCGCAATGGCGCCGACTGGATTCGAGAAAAGGGACTGAACACCAAACCGGCGGAAGAGGCCTATGGAAAAGACTGGCTCGATCGAGACATTTGAACGGCTGTTTCTTCGTGAAGACGGCTTCATGCGGGAGATCGGACGGACTCCTCCCGCCAAACAACTCCAGGAAGTCAGAAACGACCTCCTGACCGAAACAAAAAGGGTTGGCCGGAGCGGAAATCTGTCCCTCATTCTCGCTTCTGAGAAGGCGTTCCTCCAGAACGACCTGGACCGCCATTCCACCAGCCCCAGCATGGTCAGCAGTCTCAGGATCGCTCTGACAGAGATCACCGCCGCCGAAGCCCAATTGGAAAAGGTCCGCGACCCGGAGGCCTACAAATCCACGGACGCGGACTACAGTTTGCCCAAGAACCGTATCCATGGGCTCCCCAAGGACCAGGCCCGCCAGTTCTTCTCCTCCCATGCCACACGTCTGCTTAACCTCGACCGCTCGCGCCTGAGCCCCGAGGAAAAGCACCTCCTCGACCAACGCAAAGTCAACATGCGCGCCGCCACAGGTCTCTACGAGGCCCTCCAGCGCGACGCCCTGGGCTTGCCCCAAAAGGACCAGGGCAGATCCCGGAACAAAGGCATGGAACGCTAAGGAGGAGAGGCACATGGCCACCGAACGTCAAAGAACCCTGGTCTCCTTCACCGACGAGGAAATGGAACATGTCAACGCCCTGGCTAAACGCCTGAAGCTGTCCAAATCGGAGCTCATGCGCCGCCTCGTCCTCGGCCAACGCCTCCCGGAGGCCTCCGATTTCGTGGCATGGCAGGGGATCCGCGACGTCTTGAAGGTCAACGCCGACCTCGCCCGCCTGGGCAACCTCTTCAAGCTGGCCCTCGACGAACTCGAGGGCGGTGCCCTGACCGCCCGGCTCACCACCCTGGCCGGAGAGATCGCCGCCACCCAGAGAGAAGTGAAAGCAGCCGCCCGGGAGATCCGGAGCCTCGTCCAGCCCTCCCGCTCCTGATCCCCGATGATCGCCACGAAGCTCGCCAAGAAGAAAGACCTCCCAGACAACTACACCCGCCTCGGGGAATACATCGCCGCAGCTAAGGAGACGGGCGAGAAGCTCGACAAACTGTGGATCGTCAACTGCGACGCCGGTGAGACCCTGGAGGACCTGCCCACGGCCCTGGCCGAGGTCGAAGCGGTCCGCAAGATGCGGCCCGACATCAACAACAAGAGCTATCACCTCTCCCTCTCCTTCCGATCCGGCGACCGCGACCGCCTGACCGAGCAAGACCTGAAGGACATCGAAGCGGCCTTCGCCAAGGCGCTCGGTTTCGAGGATCACCAGCGCGTGGCCGGAACCCATATCAACACCGACAATTTCCACATGCATGTCGCCTACACCATGCTGCATCCGGAAACCCTGAAGATCCACCACCCCCATCAAGACTATAAGGCCCTGGAGAAGACGGCCCGGGCTATGGAAATCAAGTACGGCCTCCAGGTGGACCGGGGCATGTCCGACACCAGGGACCGGGCCAAGGGGAGCACCAAGGCCAGGGACTACGAGGCGCATACCTGGGAGCAATCCTTCCAGAACCATGTCCTTGAGCGCCGCGAGGACCTGCTCACGGTCTTCGGGGAGGCCGAGAATTGGCCGAGGCTCCACGAGTACCTGGCGGCCCACGGCATCACCCTGAAGCGCCGGGGCAACGGCCTGGTGCTGGCCGAAGCGGACGGCAAACAGACCATGAAAGCCAGCCTCCTTGCCCGGGAGACCTCTTTGGGCGCCCTGGAGAAGCGCCTGGGCACTTTCGAACCACCCAGGGACCCGGACAGCGAAAAAGAGAAGCCGCCCCCCCAGAGGCCAAAAAAACGAACCTATCGGCCCCGCCCCATCCTGCGGCACCCGGCAACAAGCCGCCTGTGGGGCAAATACCTGGACCAGAAACGGGCGATTCCCAAGCGGCCGTCCCTCGCGGCCCGGGCGGCACGGAACTGGAAGCAATTCCTCATGATGGAGGCCTACGGGGACCCGCTCGCCTTGGTCCTGGTCATGGCCCACAAGGAGATGATCGACACGCTCCTTGGCAACACTGGTCCGAAGTCAGCGGCCCGCAAGTCCACTCGCGAGCCATGGAAACCGCCCCCTGTCCCGGCTGGACTGCGCGAGGCCCTGGAGCACTGGAAAGCGTCCAGCACCTGGGCCAAGCCCGGGGATACCCCCTGGTTGGGGGTAAAAGGCCCCGTGGGGCGGGGATGCCGTTTGGACGACGGGGGAAATCTCCTTGTCCCTTTCCGCGATTCCGAAAACCGACTGCGCGGGGTGCGCGTTCTGTCTCCGACCGGCGTCTCCCTGGACATGGGAGACTCAACTCCAGGGATGCGCCATGTGATTGATCCGGACAACAGGCTGGAGCACGGAGGGTCGGTGATCCTCGCCACCGATTACGCCATGGCCACGGCCATCCGGGCGGCAACGGAACGACCGGTGATCGTGGTTCCGAACGAGGCCGCCCTCTCCGCCCTGGTGGACGAATTCCGGCGGACTCGTCCGGATCTGGAGCCTGTCATTGCCCGGGCCACGGAACCCCGTCTGGATCCACCAAGGACCGTTTCCAGAACCGAGGCCCTCGCCATGGGAGCCTTCGAGGAAGAGGCCCTGAGCATGGCCGATGTCAACGACGCGGACCTTCCGCCCAGGCAACATCTTCCCCGGGAGATGGACTGGAGCGAAGCCGCAGCCATGGGTGCCTTCGAGGACGACGCCCTGTCCCTCGAAGACGTTCTGACGGACCAGGAGCCACCCAAGCCCGGGATCGACCGTGGACCCTTCGGCGCGCCGGTCATCTCCCTGCCCGCCGACACCAAGCCCATGGAGATCCGCTCAGCCTTCGCCGATGCGCTCAAGGATCGCGCCCTGCTGACCTGGCGCGAGATCAAGGCCTGGGCCACGCCGGGCAACTCCCCATGGCTGAAGGCATCGAACATCCGGGGCTACGGGATCAAGATCACGGAAGCCGAAGAGGTGGCCATCCCCCTGAAGGACGCACAGGGTCGCCTGCGGGACGTTCTGCTGATCGATAAGGAGGGCAATCAGAAGCCCGTCCTCGGCGATCCGGACGGCCCGCCCCTCCGCCACCTCCTCGATCCGGAACGGCGCCTGGGTAAAGACCCCTTGGTGGTCGCCACCGACTACGCCTCGGCTGCCGCGATCCACCGCGCCACGCGCCTGCCGGTGATCCTCGCGGGCGATGCGGACCGCTGGGCCGAGGTCGCCGAGGAGCTCCGGGACCGCTATCCGGACGAGTGTCTGGTCATCGCCCTGGATGCCGACACCGGCCCACAGGCGGAGGCCCTGGCCCGCCGTCTCCGCGCTTCTGTCGTCCGCCCGGACCTGCCTCCGGAACAAACGCCCTTTCCGCCCCGGGCTCTCCGGGGCCGGGTCGTTGATCCGACGGAAGCCGCCGCCATGGGGGCTTTCGAGGACCACGCCCTCGGCATCGAGGACGCCCGGAGTAGCCTCGAAGGCCTCAATCCCGTGACAGGCACACCCATCCGCACCTTCGGTGACATGGCGGCTGCGGGCCTGTCGGAGCGGATCCGCGAGACCCTGGCACCGGAGGTGGACGACCGCGCCCTGATCGCCTGGAGCGGGGCCAAACCGGTGGAGAAGAACGACACCCACCCCTGGCTTGAGGGCCTCGCTCGGACGGCGCGACGGGACCTCCGCAGGACCGAGGGGAACCTGATCGTCCCCCTGCGGGACAGGGGAAAACACCTCTGGGCCGTCCAGGTCGTCAGGACCACCGGAGAGATCACCCTCCTCGGCCAGAGCGACCGACCGGGCATCCACCATGTTGTCGGCGACCGCGCGGGATTGAGGAAGGGACCACTGATCATAACAGCCGACCCCGTCTCGGCCCGGGTGCTTCATCAGGTGAGCGGACGGCCTGTCATCCTGGCGACGGCAGATGAAACCCTGAAGAGCGTCGCGGAAGCCTTCCGAGGCAGGGACAAGGACCGGAAGATCGTCATTGTGGCCACGGACAGACACATGGCCAGGCGCAACGAGAGCCTGATCCTCGCCGAAGCTGCGGCCAAGGCGGTCGGGGGCACCCTCCTGCGTCCCCCCCTGGACGACGACGCCCGGGCGAAGGGGTTCACGTCCTTCGGGGATCTGGCTGCAGTAGGCAAACACAAGGAGACCGGCAAGGCACTCAGGGCAGCGAACTTGACCATCCCACGACCACGTGGTCTCACACCAGAGTAGCCTCCTCCGGGCAGAACTTCGGCGGCAACCCACTTCTTGAAGCGCTTCGCCTGGGGCTTCCGACTGGTGAGAATGAGGGAATAGAGACCGGACTCGTTGATGATGGTGAAGGACTGGGCGCCCTGGCCGGGCTGACTGTCGGGATTACCGACAGTCGTCTTTTCATCGTCGTCCAGGCACCCAGACACCGGATGCGATCAGGACGAGCAACAGGAACCGCCAGGATATCGATATGCCGGACCGGTGAATCCCAACCATTCGGGAAAAGCGGCCACGAAACGCGAACAGCTGGTCCTTCAACGCACTCGCCGCGCCACGCTGTTCGGCCAGGTCTTGGTTGAAGGCGACCTTCTGATCCGCGAGGGACTGCTCCAGGTCGCGCATTCTCCGACGCAGCCCTTCCCGCTGGATCCGCGCCACGCTTTCCCGAACCCAGGCTGATCCGAATTCCGAGGGGGTATCAAAGACCTGGTCGCCAAATTTATCCAACAGGACAACGTCCATGTCGGGCCCCATCGTCGAGCTTCGACTGGAAAATGAATCGCCTTTGCAGAACATGCATTGCAATATTTGTCTCCTAAGATTTAATTTAAGTAAATATATTGCGTGGGATTAATGTTGTGTTGGCGACAATATGCAGGTGGAGAGGGAGGCTTAGGCGTAAGAAGTTAGCGGCAAGGGAAGGGCAGAGGAGAAGAGATTGAGTTCCGGTCCTCCCGATGCAAGACGCTTGAAAAATTGTGGGGGATGAAAACTATTGAGTTGTCGTCTAATTTCAGCCAGTGCAAATGTCAGATCCAGCTTCTCTACAGATGAGAATACAATTGCGTATGCTGTGTCCGCTTCTGCGTAATATGCATCAAACTCTTCCTTTGTAATCCCGCTCCGCTGTCCGTATTCGCGCCAGATCGCAGTCGGGGGGGCCGCGACGACGGTGTGGACGACGCCCAGTGCCTCAACGGATCCACGAGGAAGCGTACTGTAAATCCAGACGCGACAGCCATCGGCGAGTTTCAGCGGGCGCCGCCTCAGTTCAACGGACTTCACTCCGTGTAACATACTATCCACATGGCGGGGATGGACCGAAATCAGGATATCCTCGGCTTCAGTCATCAATTAAGTCCCTCCTTAACCACCTGAACTAGCTTATCAAACGAGACACTTTTTGCACTGACAAGATTGGATCCGTCGGCGCATCCCAACTGGCGCAACCGTTTCAGAGACACCGGGGATTTGAAAAGGAAAATGTTGTCGAAGGACGTTTCCGTCACTTCCTCGCCAACACTCCGCTGCTCAAGGGTTCGATCATCAAGAACACCGCGCAGTTTCACTTTGCCAAGTGCTTCCACTTTGCTGATCACTCTACTTTCGCTAATCCGAGCAAGGGCGATCACGCATCCCCGCCCATTTCCACCCTGAGATTCATAGAACAGTATTGGCGTCCCTGCGGTCATACGCCGAAGCGTATTCGGGGCGCTTATATAAACTCGCTCTCGTCGCAGGATCGCTTCTGGGGAAGCTAGCATCGAAAGCTGGGGGCTAGAGCCGAAAAGGTCGCGGGCATACTGTTCCTTAATAGGGACGATAACACCGCTCCGTCCGTGGAACAAGAAGAGAACAGGCGACAGTGCTCGCTCGATCCCGGCCAGTGACATTTCAACATTCCGCTGACCGGTGTTAATAAGTACGTGGGAATCGGTGGCTGTGAAGGTCGGCATGTGAATAGGTAATAATATGGCGGCGACAGAGTTGAGTGTTTGGCGAACCGATGTCCAGTTCTCAGCCGAAACTACACGCCCAACTGCAAGACGTTGCAGTTTTGATGTGCCGTCGAATGCGCCGTCAGGCGGTAGGAAGCCCATCGACAAGGCGGATTGGCGCGTCATCATATGACCTGATGGTATGTGCAGTCGAACGAGGGTTGGGGCAATGTCACTCAATTCGCGCGGGATGGCATCTAGCATGTGATCGATTATAGTGTCTGCCGCGTGGTGACCCTCATCGATGCACAAGTACACGTCGGCGGTACGTTTTAGGCCTCCATGCACTTCCCATTTGGCAAACCCTAGAGGGCTGCTTCCGTCCATTGCCAGTAACCATTGGGCGGGGCTTCCCTGGCAGGCCAGTGCTTCATGGACGAACGCAGCGTCTGTCCGCATCGTTTCTAAGAAAGTTCGGGCGCGGGCAAGATCGCTTTCGTGGTTTCGGCATGTACGGAGAGTGCCACTGGCAACGTTAGTGGTGGACGCCCTCGGAACACGAACACCCACGTCCACAATCCGAGCAAACTCTTCCACACCAATGACATCGATCCTGTGGGTGTCGTGGAGGTAGTGACTTGCGCGTAGGATGGCATTTTCGCTGGTAACGAACCCGGCTGCGCCGTGATGAATGGCGGTGGCGATGTGGACCAGGTCGGATGTGTCACGATCCGTGAGAGTTCCACGGGATGCGCGTTCTGGGAAGATTATGGGAGAGAGCTTCTTTACCAAGGATTGAACTGTCTTGTCGGGCGGCCTACTCAGAAAATCCAATTGGCTGGCGAATGCCAGTATCGGGTCATTCTTTGTGTCCGCAGACGTTCGAATCAGTTCTGCTGTGAATTCAGCTGCGACCATAAGACGGATGCTGTTGCTCAATCCAGCTCGGATGACCTTGGCCGCAGACGAAGAACGTGGCCGCTTACGAATGGTATCGAACAGGACGTTCAGATCAATCAGATATATTGGACGGTGGGAAAGGCGTTCGACTAAGCGCAAACTCTCATCGCGGGCGGGACCAAGCATGAAGCGAAAAAGCGAAGGAGTGTCCAGGTCCAGCACACGCACGTTGATCCGCCGGTTTCGTGTGCTTCCGCCAGCCCTAGTTCTGACTATTCGGAAGCCCATATGGGCCCAGACGTCGTTCGCAGCTAATTCGTCCGCTACACTGGCTTGGATGCTAAGCCACTGATTTGAGGTAAGACGTTCCTTCAGGTGTCCGATCAGGCGGCTAGCAATTCCGATCCCACGACAGTGCGCTGTTACGAAAAGTTGGAACACCTTTGCATGCGGATAGATGCCACCAAACATAAGGTGCCCAACATAGGTCTCCTCGCCGTTCTTGACCATTGTTGCCACCAGCATCTTTCCTGAAATGGCCAGGTCGTCGTAGACTTTTTGTGGTAGGAAACCTAACTCTTCCTTCGCACTATCTGCCCCTGCCTTCACGAATGGAATGAATGAATGGATATCCTCAAATTTTTCTTTTATTTCTATAGACATAGTCGATCTCAACTGTCTTTTTTCATTACAATTAAGCAACTCCAGATAAAGCCGATGGAGCACCGACCGTCATTCAGGCGTCCGTAAATGCGGACGACCGCATCGTCCTTCTTCCATGGCCGGACATCCGTTGCCAATCCCCATGGCGGTCGCGATTTCGGAAGGACAGGTCACGCGCAACTGACCAATCACCACGTCTGGCGTAAGGACGAACCCCTTCCCGTCGTTTGAAACAAGATCGACCTTCGGTCCCACTCGATTCACCAAATACACCCTTCCCTTTTATCCCGTTGAGCGTGCATAGCACGCGAATAAGGATGCCGTCCAGGATGGACGGCGCTGGGTGATATCACCCAGCATAACCTGCCACCAGTACGACAGAGGAAGTCTAATAAAGACTGAGAAAGATTGAGAAACACTGATAAACAATGATAATCAGTGAGAAACACTGAGAAACTCTGATAATGCAGCCTCTAAATACCTCAAACCCACTTAGCGTTTAACAAAAACTCTTCTTCAATACACACTCACCCCATTCCTTACTTCTTGATCCACCATATCGGACGGCGTACATCTTGATCTGTCCATTTTCTGTATGGAGAGACCCGATGAACGCCGTGATTTCCTTTGAATTCGACAGCTTACCCGTCCGAGGCCTCAACATCGGCGGAGAGCCCTGGTTCGTCGCCAAGGATCTGGCCGAGGTTCTGGGATACACCAATTCCCGAAAAGCCGTCGCCGACCACTGCAAATGCAGTCGCCCTGTAGGGAGTAACGAATTGTTACCCCCCCTGGATCCCCAAACGATCATCATCCCCGAGCGGGACATGTATCGCCTAATCATGCGCTCCAAACTGCCTGCGGCGGAGCGCATCGAGGAATGGGTGGTTGGCGAGGTCCTGCCCACCATCCGCAAGACCGGCGGCTATGGACACTCCCAGGCGGCTCCCGGAGACCAGATCCTCGTCTCCTGTGACATCGTCTCCCGGCATATCGCGCTCCTTGAGGAGAAAGCCGTCCAGGCGGGCAGAAGACGCCTTCAGGACCAACTCGCCGAATATCAGGTCCTGGTTCGCTCCCTCATCGAAGCGTCCTCCCTCTCCAACGAGGACATCGCCAAGACCCTGGAGAAACTCACCGGCAGCTACATGCCCGAATGGGTCGCTTGGCAGCGGCGTCTGACGAACGCAGAGGCAACCGCCTAGCCTCCCATCAGGGCTCTGCACCTAAAAAGCCTGGAATAGTTGTGTAACACCCCATAGGTTTTACACCCCTCCCCCTGCGACACCGTCCGGCGGGACCGACTTCACAGATCTCACCTTGGACATACCCTATGCTGGTCGCCCTCTACGCCCGCCATTCGACCGATAAGCAGCAAGGATCCGCCGAAGACCAGATCAGCCGATGCGCCAGGTTCTGTAAGCGGCAGGGGTACAGGGTGGTGGAGGCCTATCGGGACGAAGCCCTGTCCGGTGCTCATATGCTCAATCGACCCGGCATCCAAGCCCTGCTCACAGCGGCCATCGATGGCGACTTCGAGCGCGTGATCACCGAGGACCTGTCCCGCATCTCCCGCGATCAGGCCGATACCGCGACATTTTTCAAGAAACTCACCTTCATTGGTGTTGGCATCGAAACCGTGTCCGAAGGTATCATCGGGGAACTCCACATCGGGCTGAAGAGTACGATGAACGCCCTCTATCTGAAGGACCTCGCCGACAAGACCAGGCGCGGGCAGATCGCCGCAGTGCTGCGCGGCTCGATCCCCGGGGGCGTCACCTATGGCTATGACATCGTCCGGCGCTTCGATGAGAATGGAGAGCCCATTCGGGGCGCCCGCAGCATCAACGAAGCCGAGGCGGAGGTCGTCAAGGGGATCTTCAGCGACTACCTGGCGGGCGTCAGCCTCCGCAAGATCGTCGAGAACCTGAACAGCCTGGGCATCCCCGCACCGACTGGCGGCAAATGGTCCCCCACCACCCTGATCGGCTCGGCGGCGCGCGAGACCGGGCTGCTGCGGCAGACCATGTATATGGGGGTCATCACCTTCAACAAGATGGAGTTCCGCAAGCATCCGGATACGGGCAAGCGCCTGTCCATCCTTCGCCCCCGATCCGAATGGATCCAGGCCCCGGCGCCAGAACTGACCATCATCGATGAGGCGACCTTCCAGGCCGTCCAGGAGATGATTGTCGACCGGTCAAGCAAGCGGAGCGCGCTCATTCTCCAACGCAAGCAGGAAAGCGAGGCCGAGAGAGCCGCGCGCGAAGCCGAACGACAGAGAACCTGGAAATTGTCTCAGGCGCGGGGGCGCAAGACCATCCACACGGTCCTTTCAGGCAAACTCCGCTGTGCCGCACATGGCCACAGCATCACGGCGGCCCGGGAGCGGCGCTACAGTTGCCCGGAACCGGGGTGTGCGCTTCGTCAGATCCCCCGTGACGATCTCCTGGAGCAGGCCTTGAAGGCCCTGGGCAAGCTTTCCGGCCTGGCGATCTCCGGCCACTACGACACCGCCGAGATCCACGCGCGACGCGAGGCCTTTACCAAGGACATCGAGGCCCTCACCCCGAAGATCGAGGCCAAACGGGAAAAGGTGATGCAGGTCCTGGAAGCGATCGGTCCGACGGCCCGGACCGAAACCATCCGAAGCTTCCTTGAAGGCCAGGAAGAAGAGATCCGGAGACTGGGCTGGGAACAGGTCAAGCTCGAGCGCCAGCGGGATGCCCTGCAACCGAAACCTGGAATGATCAAGGCAGCCCTTCGAGTTTACAACCAGGCCCTGGCCGTGCTGCGCACCAATCCCGAGGACCGGCAGGCAACATCCCTCCTGCGCCAGACCATCGAGCAATTCGACGTCTCCGGAGGACGGGAGGCCCCCGACGTCACGGCCCGGTTCAATATCCCCGGCGTGATCCGGTTGCTGGACGAAATCGACCGGTAGGCCATCGGCGCGAATGCGTTGAAACTCTCATTCCCGATCCCGAAATACCAATGGTCCATACAACATGAACCGAACAACCTGATCGGGCTTTATCATATCCGAAGGCAGTCCAATCCGCCCCCTGAAATCCCGAATATCA
>NZ_JBLAVB010000040.1:0-13873 GCF_047263945.1 Rhodospirillum sp. A1_3_36
CCGTCCAGGTGACCAGCGTGGTGCGGGCCTCGGACCGATCCTTCCAGGTGGCCTGGACCGAACGGGTCTTCGAGCGCGGCGGCCTGAAGGGCACGGAGCGCTGGACCGCCATCCTCTCCATCACCCTGAGAACGCCGCGTTCGGTGGAGCAACTGCGGGCCAATCCGCTGGGCCTCTTCGTCACCGCCATCGACTGGTCGCGGGACCTCGATACGAGCGCGCCCGGTCCGGCTCCCGACCCCACAAAGGAGAGCACGCCATGAAAGCCCCCCTGATCCTCTCCGCGTCGGCCCTGGCGTTGGCCGCCTGCGCGGGCAAGGCACCGCCCCCGGTGATTTCCTATGATAGCGAAGAGTTCCGGCCCGCTCAGATGGAGGCGGAACCACCGCGCCCCGTGACCGTCGTTGAGGTGCCCAAGGTTCTGCCCCTGCCAGGACAACTCCGGCCACTGCCCGGTTCCTCAACGAAGGACACCCGTCCGCCGGAAGAACGGGTCGATGCCGCCAACAAGGCCGCCACACAAGAGCCGACCAAGCATGGCTACATCAACGCCATGCAGGTCTATCCCTATGCGGAAGGTGCGCTCTACCAGATCTACGCCGCGCCGGAGCGGGTGACGGACATCGCCCTCCAGCCCGGGGAGACCCTGACCGCCGTCTCCGCCGGTGATACGGTGCGCTGGGTGATCGGCGACACGGTCAGCGGTTCGGGTTCCTCCGAGCGCACCCATGTGCTCGTAAAACCCTTTGCCCCGGACCTGACCACCAATCTGGTGATCACCACCGACCGGCGGGCCTATCACCTGCACCTACTCAGCACCGAGACCACCGCCATGGCGGCGCTCTCCTGGACCTACCCCCGGGACCAACTGCTGGCCCTGAACCGCCGCAATGCCGCCGCCGAGGTCGCGGCGCCGATTGCCCCCAATGTGGCCGTGGACAGCCTTCACTTCCGCTACGCGATCTCCGGTGACAGCCCGCCCTGGAAACCGACCCGGGTCTTCGACGACGGCCACAAGGTCTACATCGCCTTCCCCCGCCGCATCGACCAGGGCGAGGCGCCGCCCCTCTTCGTGGTGGGCGCGGACGGGGAGGCGGCCCTGGTGAACTACCGCATGCGGGGGTCTTACTACATCGTCGACCGTCTCTTCGCCGCCGCCGAACTGCGGCTGGGCACCGATCCCCAGCAGGTGGTGCGCATCACCCGCACCGATGGCCGGGAGGCGGGCCGATGACCAAGCTCGATTTGCGCGGCGGTCCCAAGCCCCGGGTGACGCGCTTCCGCAAGGGCGTGGTGATTGGCGGCACCGCCATCGCCGCGGCGGGAGTACTGGGGCTGGCGCTCTTGGCCCTGCAGGCGCCGTCCTTTCGACAGGGACAAACCTCCGTGGACCTCCTCCAGACGGGCAGGGCGCCAACGCCGGACGGTCTCGCCGCCTTGCCAGGGGATTATTCGGAGATCAAGCCAGAGGCGCCCGAACTGGGGCCGCCTTTACCCGGCGACCTGGGCCGCCCGATCTTGGCCCAGCAAAAGGCCCAGGGACTGATGCCGGAAGACGCTGGGCCATCGGAAGCGGAACAGCGCCTGGCGCGCCAGGCCATTCAGGCCCGGGAAGCGGGCGTCTTCTTCCGCATCGAGCAGAGGACGCCTCAGCCAACGAAGGTCGGGGCAGGGCAGGGCGGTCAACCGGACCTATCGGCCTTCCCCGTATCGGAGGGCTCCCAACTGACCCTCGATCCCCAGCGCGACCAGAACAACCAGCAACGCAAGCTCGACTTCCTGAACCAGCGGGATGGGGGCGGCATCTATAATCCCCATCCCCTCCAGACCCCGGCGTCCCCCTATCAGGTGATGGCGGGCAGCGTCATCGCCGCCAGCCTGATCACCGGCATCAATTCCGACCTGCCGGGCCTCGTCGTCGCCCAGGTGACCGAGAACGTCCACGACACGGTGACGGGCAGGATCCTGCTGATCCCCCAGGGATCGCGGCTGATCGGCACCTATGACAGCGTCGTGGCCTTTGGCCAGTCCCGGGCGCTGCTGGTCTGGCGGCGGATCGTCATGCCCGACGGTTCCTCCATCGAGATCGACAACCTCCCCGCCACGGACACGGCGGGCTATGCCGGGTTGGAGGACGGTGTGGACTACCACACCTGGCGTCTGGTGAAGGGCATCGCCCTGGCCACCTTGCTGGGCGTGGGCTCCGAGCTGACCTTCGGTGAGGGCGAAAGTGACCTGCTTCGCGCGATCCGAGAATCCACCCAGTCTAACGTCAATCGCGCGGGGCAACGGATCACCGAGAAGAATCTGAACATTCAACCCACCATCACCATCCGCCCCGGCTGGCCGCTGCAGGTGATTGTTCAACGCGACCTTGTACTGCGCCCCTACCAGGGATGAGGAGACCGACCATGGCCAATCTGAAACTGGGAAAACTCCCCGATCGCACCCCGGTGAAGATCACCCTCTCCGTCAACGCCGATCTGGGGCAGGCCCTGCGGGACTATGCCGCCCTGTACAAGGCCACCTACGGGGAAGCTGAGACCGTCGCCGATCTGATCCCCTTTATGCTGGAGGCGTTCCTCGACAGCGATCGCGCATTCGTCAAGGCGCGGAAGGAGGATCTGCCCGACTTCGATGAGGGGGAGCAGCCCAGGCGGAGGGGGAGAAAACCGCGGAGCGATAAAACCCAACCGTTTGTCGGTCCGCCTGCCTTCGAAGGGGAGGATCGGGTATGACCGTCTCCGGCAAACGAGGCTGGCAACTGTTGTGGCCAATCTCATCTGGGTCCCGGAATGTTGTCCCTGGTCATGATCGTCAATGCGTCCAAAGGGGGGAAGGCGCGCCCAGCCTTGCTTGGCCTTTTCTTGCATCCTTTCAATCCGGGAAGCGTCCTTGAGAATGCCGCGGCTGAGCGGCATTCCCTTTGGAGAAGGCGATAACACTGATGCTTGAAGGCTCATTGACCGAGATACGCTTTGATCATATTATGCGCATAACCGCATATGCTGAAAATAGGGGATTCGCCATGGATGTCGTTCAAGTCCTTTCGGCTCTTTCGGAGCCGACCCGCCTGGGCGCCATGCGGATCATCTGGGATGGCGGGGAGCATTGTGTTTGTGAACTGATGGCGACCCTCGATGCGACCCAATCCCGGATGTCCCGTCACATGGGAGTTTTGAAGGCCGCCGGACTGGTCATCGATAGGCGTGACGCGCAGTGGGTGCGCTATCGCCGCAACCCGGATCTTTGCGCGGATGTCCTTCGTGTCGTCGATGCGGTGATGGATGCCATGGATAGCAAGGAAAGGAGCGCGGCATGAGCTGTTGTGACGCGAAGACAGGATGCGAAGTTCCTGTCGGTCAAAACGCCAATTCTGGGGGAACTCAGTCCCCCAAGGATATGTCGGCATGGAAGTGGTACGCTGGAACAGTGGCTGCTCTTGTTCTATGGGTAGGACTCTACAGCCAATTAATCCCTGTTTCCGAGTGGCTCGTAAGCCAGCTTCCGGTGGAACGGACTAGTGCCTTGGGTGATGCCCTTGCCTTCTTCTTCTACGACACGCCAAAGGTGGTCCTGCTTCTTGCCCTGATTGTCTTCGCCATGGGGGTTGTGCGGTCCTTTTTTTCGCCGGAAAAAACGCGTGCTCTGTTGTCGGAACGCCGCGCCGGTGTCGGGAATGTCATGGCCGCTAGTTTAGGCATCGTGACACCCTTCTGTTCCTGCTCCGCCATCCCCCTGTTCATCGGTTTTGTGTCTGCGGGCGTGCCTTTGGGGGTGACCTTTTCCTTCCTGATCGCCGCGCCCATGGTCAATGAAGTGGCCTTGGGCCTCCTCTTCGGCCTCGTTGGCTGGAAGGTTGCCCTGATCTACCTAGTTTTCGGCCTGGGTGTCGCCGTGGTCGCCGGATGGGTCATCGGGCATCTGCGGTTGGAGGGCTGGCTCGAGGGCTGGGTGAGGGATCTGCATACCGGAGGAGTACAGGTCGTTCCCGATCGGGCCTTGACCATGGTCGACCGCTTGAAAGAAGGGGGGGACGCCGTCAAGGACATCGTCGGCAAGGTCTGGAAATGGATCGTCTTGGGCATTGCCCTGGGCGCGGCAATCCACGGCTATGTTCCGGCCGATGTCATGGCTCGGATCATGGGTGCGGACGCCTGGTGGTCGGTTCCGGCGGCCGTGGCTATCGGTATTCCCATGTACACCAACGCCGCTGGTGTCATCCCCATTGTCGAGGCCCTTCTGGACAAGGGGGCCGCGCTAGGGACGGTTCTGGCGTTCATGATGTCCGTGATCGCCCTGTCTCTACCGGAAATGCTCATCCTTCGGAAGGTTCTCACTGTTCGTCTGATCGCCGTCTTTGTCGGTGTGGTGGGGACGGGAATCCTGGCCGTCGGCTTTCTGTTTAACATCTTGTTTTCGTAAGGAGAAATCGCCATGAAAGCTATCAAGGTTCTGGGGCCTGGGTGCAAGCGATGCGAGACGACCGCCGCCATGGTCAAGTCCGCCGCCGAAAAGCTGGGCATCGAGGTGAGCATCGAGAAGGTCACCGACTACGCTGAAATCGCCAAGTTCGGCATCGCCTCCACGCCGGGTGTAGTGGTTGATGGAAAAGTCGTTCACGCTGGTGGGCTGCCCGCCGAGCAAGATCTGGAAGGATGGTTGGCCGAATAAGTTTACCGAGCTTAGCCGTCACGTTGGCGGAGTAATTGCCGAACGGCCCATGGGGTGGTGGAAGCGAGAAATGCGCCTTCACCACCCTCTTTCACGTTGAGGGATGAGACCTTAGCTCGGACATTGCTCAAGAAAATATTTCGCGGAAAATGCGTCCTTTCCCGCCTGTCATCGTCTTTTAGGAGGAGTATGGCTTTTATCAAGGAACCTGATCATGACCGTTCAATTGTCTGAAAATGTCCTCTCCATCGATTTCCTCTTCCTCGACCGAGACACATGTGGAAGGTGTGGCGGAACGGAAGAGGCTCTCGATATGGCCGTGTCCGCGACGGAACCCGCCTTGGCGGCCTTGGGCATTCGTTCAAAGATCGCGAAAATCCATGTGACCAGTCTTGTCCAGGCGAAGGAACTGGGCTTCCTGACTTCTCCCACCATTCGGATTGGCGGCAAGGATATTCAGTCGGATATGCATGAGAGTGCCTGCGGCGACTGCACCGACCTGGGCGCCAGTGACGATGCCGTGCATTGCCGTCATTGGACTTGGCACGGTGAAAGCCATTCTTCCGCGCCGGTTGGCATGGTGGTGGAGGCGATCCTGAGTGCCGTCTTGGAAGGCCAGTCCTCTGGCCCCAGGAGCGAGGCCGACCCGGAGCGTGTCCTCGGGATGACCGCCAACCTGGAGCGCTTCTTTGGCCCCGAGGCAGGTGCCACGGGGGGTAAGGGGGATGGTTGTGGGTGCGGCTGCGGCTGACGGAGTGGGTCTGACCGTGGAGAACACGAGGGGTCCCGAGGTCGAATGGAATCGGTTCATCCCGGCGCTGACGGCTTTCGTCCGGCGCCGGGTGGCCAACCCGGCCGACGTGGAGAATGTGGTGCAAACGGCACTGACCAAGGCGGTGGCGGCCTTGCCGGACCTGCGTCGAGTGGAACGCCTGGAATCATGGCTCTATCGTGTTACCCGGGGCGCCGTCATCGACTACTACCGGGTGCGGTCCAGACGCCGGGAGAGCGTGTTGGACGACTTTGATATGGTGGCGGCGGACCTTCCTTTGGAACCGGACGCCGAATTGCTTGAGGAGATGGCCGCCTGCGCGACATGCCTGTTGGCGGAGCTGCCGAAGACCTACCGCGATGTCCTGGATTTGGTCGACCGGCGAGGGATGCGTCAGGCCGAGGCCGCGCGCTGTCTTGGCCTCGGTCTGCCAGCCTTGAAATCCAGAGTGCGGAGGGGACGCCTTCTTTTGCGCTCCACCCTGGAACATTGTTGTCAGGTAGGCTTGGACGCGGGCGGGCGTCCCATGGAATTCGAGAATCGATGCGCGGGAAATACTTCCAACCGACCTGTCGACGGGTTTTAGGTGGAAGCTTCCTCCGTCTTGCTGGGGCTGGCCAAGGGAAGGGTGAGAACAAGGGCGAGGCCAACCAGGATCGCCGAACCCCAGAGGGTTCCGCTCAGGCCACCCCATTGGTACACCAGTCCCGATAGGAGGGTTCCCGCCAGCCGTCCCCAGGCGTTGGCCATGTAATAAAAACCAACATTCAAGGCCACCTTGTCGGAGTCCGAATAGGCGACGATCAACCAACTGTGGACCGCTGAATTCATGGCGAAAACAGTACCGAAGACCAGCAAGCCCACGATCAGTGTCCAGCCCATGTGAAGCCCCGGTGGTTGGTTGGCCATGATCCAGGCCAAACCCACCGTGGTTATGAGCAGAAGCGCGGCCCAAATCCGGGCGGCGCGAGCTCCATGGTCCACGGTGGTGGTCTTTCGAAGCAGGCGTGGAGCACCCGCCTGAATAAATCCGTAGCCAATGACCCAGGCCGCCATGAAGGCGCCGACCTGATCGAAGCTCCATTCCAGCGTGGAATATAGAAAAACCGGAACTCCGACCACGAACCAAATGTCACGGCTGGCGAACAGGAACACCCTGGCGGCTGACAGCCAATTGATTTCCTGGCTTTTGGCGAATAGGTCACGTCCTCGGATCTTAGCCTTGGCGCGGCCCAGGTCGGCGTGGACCGTCAAAAGGGCCAACAGTAAAACCAGACAGAGGGCTCCGGCCATGGACCAAAGGGCTGTTTGAAAGCCCAGGAGTTCGAGGAGTAGGCCGCCGAGGAAAAAGCCCACGCCCTTGAGCGCGTTCTTCGAGCCCGTGAGCAAGGCCACCCAGGTAAACAGAGTTCCCTCGGCATGAGTTGGAACCACCGCCTTGATCGCCGACTTTGACGACATCTTGGTGAGGTCCTTGGCGATGCCGGAGGCAGCCTGACAGCCCATCACATAGGCCACGGAGAGTGCCAATGTCCAAGCTGGGTCGGTCAGTGACAAGGCGAGCAGCGCCACCACCTGGACACCGAGCCCTGTGAACAAGGTGAGCCGAAGACCGAAACGGGCGCCGATCCAGCCACCAATTGGATTGGTGACGACCCCCATGGCCTCGTACAGCAGAAACAGGAAAGCCAGTTCCAGCGGCGAGAACCCCAGCCGGTGGAAATGCAACAACACCAACATGCGCAAGGCGCCATCGGTCAGGGTGAAGCCCCAATAGGCCGCCGTCACCGCCGCGTATTGACCGATCCCCGTTGCTTCCTTCTTGGAGGTCATTTTGTGGAACTCAAAATGAGGCGCGCCAAATCGACCATGCGATTCACATAACCCCACTCGTTATCATACCAAGCGTAGACCTTCACCTGCCGACCGTCGATGACCATGGTGGATGGCGCGTCGATCACGGAGGAACGAGGGTCACCCAGGAAATCGGTGGAGACCAAGGGGCGTTCCTCGACTCCAAGGATTCCCATGAGAGGACCGGAGGCGGCGACGCGGAACAGGTCGTTGACTTCCTCAACCGTCGTATCGCGGGCCACTTCGAAGACGCAGTCCGTGAGCGATGCGTTGAGCAGCGGGACACGGACGGCATGCCCGTTTAGTTTGCCCTTCAATTCGGGGTAAATGAGCGTAATCGCCGTGGCCGAACCGGTCGTGGTTGGAATAAGGGCGTTCAGACCGGAACGGGCACGGCGTTTGTCCTTATGGGGACTGTCCACCATCACCTGGGTATTGGTCACGTCATGGATCGTGGTCATGGATCCGTGGACAATGCCGAGATTTTCGTGAATGACCTTAACCACCGGAGCCAAGCAGTTGGTGGTGCAGGATGCCGCGGTCACGATGGAATGAACTGCGGGATCGAAAAGGTGTTGGTTGACGCCATGAACCAAATTGAGGGCGCTTCCGTCTTTCACCGGCGCGCTGACCAGAACATGGCGAATGCCTTTTTCTTGGTAGGCGCGCAGGCGCTCTCCCGTCAGGAATTTTCCCGAACACTCCATCACCAAATCCACGTCGTCACCCGTCCACGGAATATCTTCTGGTGTGGAGGCCTCCGAGAAGGCGAGGGATGTTCCATCAATCGTGAGGCTGTCCCTTGTCCAGTCGATATCGTGGCGCCAACGGCCTTGGACGCTGTCGAATTCAAGCAAATGGGCTGCGATTTCGGGCCCTCCCTTGATCTCGTTGACCGCGACGAAGGATAGGGTGGGATCGGACCACCCCGCCCTGAGGGCAAGCTTGCCCATGCGACCGAGGCCGTTGATGGCGATACGAAGAGTCATGGGAGGAGGCCTTTTCAGCGGTACGGGAAACTACGCGACGTCGATCCTGGCCCGGTCAGTGGTTTGGCCGATCTGGTCGAGTTTCTTCTGCAGGGACAGGCGGTCCAGGGATCGCAGGGGAAGGGCGCAGAAGATGGAAATACGGTTCACCAGCATCCGGTAGACGTCGGCGGTAAACAGGGTTTTTTCCGTCTCGTTCCCCTCATGGGTAACAGGGTCGGGGACGCCCCAATGGGCGGTCATGGGCTGTCCGGGCCAGACAGGGCAAGTCTCGCCCGCGGCGTCGTCACAGACGGTGAAAACAAAGTCCATCGCGGGGGAATCCGGCAACGAAAATTCATCCCAGCTTTTGGAGCGGAGTTCGCCGACGGAGTAATTATTCCGACCCAAAAGAGCCTTGGCGATGGGGTCGATGGCACCCCTGGGATTGCTGCCCGCGCTGAAGGCGCGGAAGCGTCCAGTTCCTTCGCGGTTGAGGATACACTCGGCCATGATGCTGCGCGCCGAGTTGCCGGTGCACAGGAACAACACATTGTAGACGCGATCATCGGTGGTCATGGTCAGGAGCTCCCAAGGGGCCGGTTCGGTCGAACCCCGGATCCCTCCGTTTGGCAGGAAGGCGGCCAGGGCGGTGAAAGCCTCGTAACTGATCGAATAGAGTATGCGTTGGCCATTCCGGCGGCCTTCCACCAATCCGGCCATTCTCAGGTCCTTCAGGTGGAACGACAACGCGGGCAGTTTCAGGCCCGTGCATTCCGCCAGATCGCTGGCGGACAGTTCACCCACCTGGGCGAGCCGCAGAACGATATCCAACCGTGTTTCATGTGCGATGGCGGCGAACAGCCGCGCCGCGAGTGCCGTATCCATGAGGAATAAATATTCAATGATTATTGAAATATCAAATTAAAGAAATGACACATAAAAGCCGTTCCGAGCCCTGGAAATTCCTCCAAGCTTCGGTGAACTCGGCCATCCCATCGAGCGGCTTTCCGACCTTGGACGACGGTGCTGGTCGTCGGCATCGGTCCGAGGGGCTGGCGGGTATTGTCGCCGTTGGACCCCTTGCGAGCCTGGGTACGGTTCTGTTCAGTGAGAGGGGGGCGAGACGGTGTGCCACGCGTTGATCTGATTGGCTTTCACGATACCCGAGGAGAGAAGCGATGGCCGGAGCACGGGACATGTGTTCCGGCCGTGTCGCCTCATCCCTCCCTGTATAGGGGGGATTTGAAGGAGAGGTGGCCGGTTGTCTCTGGCTTGTCCGCCAGCTTGCGGATATCGGCCCAGGTGATCTTGTATTCGGGAATGATCAGTTCGTTCACCGTTTCCGAGACCACGTTGCCTTGCACGCCCGTGGGATAACCGAACAGCATGAAGGTTTCGTTCCGCTTGGCCGTGGGCGTCGGCTGGGCGATGGCCTGGGTGGAACCGTTGGTGTTATGAACCTCCACCAGATCGCCCGCGTTCAAACCGAGTTCGGCCATGTCCTCGGGGTTCATCTCGATGAAGGGATAGGGCCAGCGGTCTGAAATGAACTCGTTCTCCACATCGAGATAGGCATTCTGCCAGACGTGGTTGGTGCGACCGTTGTTGATCAGGAAACGATGACGATCACGTTCCTTCGCTTTTGACTCTTGGAGGCCTCTCCAGGTGGTTTCCAGGAACTTGGCACGCCCGTCGTCGGTATTGAACACTCCGTCCGTGTAGAGACGCGGGGTGCCGATGATCTTGTCCCCTTCAACCGCCACCGTCGGCTCGTGAAAGCCATTGGTGCCCATGGCGCGCAGCCGGTCATAGGTGACATGCCTCTCCGCCGCCCGCGTGCTTGTGATAGCCGTCCATGAAGGCATCTTCCTCCGTGGTCCAGTCGTAGCCCTTGAACTTGTCCGCCACATCCGGCTTTCCCGCCCGCCGCCAGGAGGCTTCGAGGACCCGGGCCAACTCGGCGACGATGAGACAATGTAGCGCTCGGTCAGGCGCATGCGGCGTTCGCCGTTCATGGATGTCAGGTTCATCTCCCCCGAGGTGGCGGCGGGCAGAACCACATGGGCATGGGCGCCAATGGCCGTGGGCACGATATCCACGTCCAGGCTGAACAGGCCGCCCTGGCGGATGGCCTCCATGATGGCGTCAACCTGGGCGGTCCGGTCGCCCGCCGGGGCCGCCGACATGGCGTCCTTCACCAGGTCGGTTCGTTTCTTATAGGCCTGCTGGAACTTGGAGGCGTTCAGCGTGGTCTTGAAGTGGTCGCAGGCCCAGACATGGTGGATTCCCCCCTTCCCCTGGATGATCAACTGGTCCACATAGGGCGCCGGCCGCCCGACGTGGGCGTCGGAAGGCCGCACGTACCCTTCCTGGTGGCCGCCAAGGCGGCAACATCCCCCGCCTTCCCGTCCAATGTTCCCGGTCGCCAGGGAAAGGGCGGCGATGGCGGCGATGGTGCGGTAGTTGTCATTGGACCAGATAACGCCCTTTTCGTAGCCGGTGAAGGTCCGGCGCCGCGCTCCGTCCTCCTTGGGTTGGGCGATCCACTCGGCGGCCTTGACGATGTCGGCGGCGGCCACGCCGCAGATGTTCGCGGCCTCGTCCACGGACATGCGGTTCTTGGGAAGCATGTCGTCGAAACCGTTGGTGTGGGCCTCGATGAAGGCCCGGTCGATCCATCCCTGGTCCGCCACATATCCCATGAGGGCGTTGAACAGGGCGAGGTCGGTGCCCGAGCGGATCGCCAAGTGCAACACGTTCTCCCTGCCCGCCACGGTCTCGCAGGCGTTGAGGGTCGTGGTTCGCCGGGGGTCCACCACCACCATGCGGGTGGGGGGATGGGCCTCGCCGGGCATCATCTCGGCCTTCTTCCCTTGGCTTTCGCCCCGCAGGTTGGGGACCCAGTGGTTCAGGAAGTAGTTGGTCTGGGTTTCGAGCTGGTTGGCTCCGACGGCCAGGATGGTGTCGCAGAGTTCGGCATCCTCATAGGCGTTGTTGAGTTCGCTCATGCCCATGTCCCGTTGGCCGTGGACCTCCGAGTTGTAGGCCGGTCGGTTGTGGATACGAATGTTGCGAATTTTCATGCTCTCGAAATAGAGCTTGCCCGTGGCCCAGGTGTTCTCGTAGCCGCCGCCCGCGCCGCCGTGATCGAAGGCGGAGACGAGCAGGCCATCCTCGCCCTGGTCCTCGATCACCCGGCGTGTCACCTCGGCGACTAGGCCGATGGCGTCCTCCCAGGAGGTGGGCTGCGTCATTCCGTAGCGCCAGACCAGGGGCGTGGTCAGCCGTCGCTGCTGGGTGCCGGTGGTTTCCGACGGGGACATCTCGGCGATGCGGGCGCCACGAATGGAGCCAAGGCCGGAATTCACGACGCAGTCATGGTCGGGCTTGACGACCAAATGGACGTCCCGGCCATTCTGTTTGACGATGTTGTACATGGAGGGCGCGAACCAGGCATCCGTTTCCAGGGGTTGTTGCTCGGAGAGGTTCACGCCGAACAGGTTCCCGGTGGCGTCCGGGGTGCCCTGGCGGTTGACCGGCCAGCTGATCGCCTTGTAACCGCAACCGACGATGCAGTAGTGGCAGGTGACATTCTGGACCTTCGCGTCCCGTGGCGGTATGGGAAGGCGGTCGATATTGCGTTTGTAGGCCATGGTTTCCGCTCCCTCTCAGCTCATCACATTGCTCAGGCGTCCGTGGATCAGGTCGTCCACCGCCTCGGCATGGATGTCTCCCTTGTCGTCGACCCGCAGCAGGACCTGGGGCAGGTTGCTGGTCGCGTGCCCCCAAATCTCCAGGCCCCCCTTCTCCGGGTCGAAGCGGGAGAAATGCCCCGGACAGTTGAGAACCTGTTCGCCCGACACGTAGGCCAGGGGCCATCCTTTGTGGGGACAGAGGGTCGAGAAGGCGACGATGTCCCCTTCGGGACCGACACCGTTGAGCGCCAGCTTGCCCAGCTTGATCAGGACACCCGGGCTGTCCGCGTCCGGATAGGTGATGTCCAGCGGCTCATCGACACGCAGATCCACCAGATTGGCCAGCCGCTGGCTGGGATAGGTTACCCGCGCCAGGGCCGGCGAGGCCTTCGCGGTACTGGGGGTCATCATGGTCGTCCCAGCCGCCGCCACCATTCCGGCCGATCCGGCGAGGAATTGCCTGCGCCCCACCTCGATCATCGTTCGACACCGTTTCATGTCCGTTCTCCCTGTTGGTGTTTGGGGTCCGCTGGACCCTTGGACGCTCCCCTTCGGTCGAGCGTCGGGAGACGTCATTGCATGCTTCTTGCCAGGGGGGAGAAGACTGAAAAACCAACTTGAATACCTGGTTTGTCCCTCGCGGGGGTTACCAGAACGTTACATGCGGTTAGTGGGCTTGTTTATCTTGATAAGTTGAAGAATATCAGGTGGTTGGCCTGTATCCTGTCTTTTTTGTGTTTCGGTTTGGTAACCGGGGGCGCGAAATGGGGGCGCGCCTATGCCATTCCCCGGATTGGGCGGGCATGGTATGCTGGCGTCAATTCGCCCTTCAGAGGCGAGAGGTCGCCGTCTTCGGGACGGAGGGAGGAATTGGGTCAGGCTCTCACCCGGCGCGCCGCCATGGCGCTTGGGGGCGCCTTGTGCGCCACCGTCACCGCGAAGCGGACTTTTGCCTTGAGCGGGGCCGCTCCCCCTGTCGCGCGGTTCGGATTGACCTCCGTCGTGGTGAAGGAAAACCTGGCTTTCTTTTCCGACTGGGCGGCCTATCTGGAAAGGCGATTGGGCCGTCCCGTTGTCTTCGTGCAGAGGCGTTCCTATCACGAGGTCATGGAACTCCTGGAGCGTGGCGATGTCCAGTTCGCCTGGATCTGCGGGTATCCCTATTCCCGCCCTCGTTCTCCAGAGTACCTGGACCTCCTGGCGGTGCCGTTATGGAACGGGGCGCCGCTCTATCAATCGTACATCATCGGGCGCGCCGATGGCGACATGGCGAGCTTAGAGGACCTGCGGGGCAGGATCTTCGCCTATTCGGATCCCGATAGCAATTCGGGCTATCTGGTGCCCCGACAGTTGTTGGCGGAAAAATCACGTGACTTTTTTCGGAGGGCCTATCGGCCCGATTTTTCTCTCCGGCCCCGGATTTTCCGAAGCCCCGTCTTCGGGCTGGGTAGGGCTGGTTGCAAAAAGGAGCATATGGTCGCGGCGATACAACTAATAAAAGAAAAACTGTCATCAAGGAGACATGCGACATCTTCCTTCCACGGGAAGGGGATTGTTTTCCGGTGATGTCGGTGGGGAAGGGGTGGCTTACGGAGGAGACAGGCAGCGCCAAGCGGTGAAGAAGATATCCTGGGTCGGACAGGCGTCGGGCATGGCGATCTTGATCCGTCGCACCGAGATGATCACCCGGGCGCCGATTTTGAGGAGCTTTTCCCGGATGGTGTTCGGCGCGGCTTTAGCCAAGTCCGTGCCCTGGAGGGCGCGCATCCGCAACTGGGCCATCAACACGTAGGCAAAACCCGCCAAGATCAGCCGGGTCTGGTTGGTTGTGAAGGCATGGCCCGAGGCTCGGTGGCCAAACAGGTCTAACTGGCAATCCTTGATCCGGTTTTCCATGTCGCCACGCG
>NZ_JBLAVB010000041.1:0-13529 GCF_047263945.1 Rhodospirillum sp. A1_3_36
CGAGGAAGGCCTTGCCGTCCTCCCGGTCCCGCTCGGCGCCGTAGAGCTGGCCCCGCTCCCCCTCCCGGGTCACGCCATCCCGCTGGACATAGCGCAGGTGGGCGCGGGCGGCGGCCATGCCCTTTCCGGCCAGCTTGACGATCCGCGCCTTGACGATAACGCGGCGCCGACGATAGGCGGCGAAGCGGTCCCTTGTGCCCAAGGTGGCCGCCATCGTGCCACCCCGCCCCAGGCGCTTGCCCGAGAAGCCCACCTTCCGCTTCATCCGCCCCCCGGCACGATTGACCGCGGCGAGCAGTTGGTGGGTATAGCGCTTGCCCTTGGGCGATCCCTGGGAGCGGATCATGCCCAGCCTGGGCCGGAAGTCGTCGTCACCCATGGGAGCCTCCAACCGGTTGAGGGAAAACAGGGCGTTGCGGGGAGGCACCCTCCTGGCCCAGGGGCAGCCTCCGGAAAAAGAGACGTGCAGACAGAGAGATAGCCCCCTCCAGGAGGGCGGCCTTTAATCTTGCCCTCCCCTTTTGCCCCCTTTTCCCCTGCGCCCTCCCCCTTTCTCCGGCGACCAAGCATCCCAAGGGCGAACCCGACAAGAGACAGCCACGACAGGGAAATCCGCTCATTTCCGGTCTCCTTTTCGGGTCGTGAGGGGCACGAAAAGAAGGGCGTTTTGCGCACTCTTTTCGTCGTTTCCAGCCCCCTTTTTCGCCGTGGAAAGCGGGAAAAAGAGGCCGCCGGATTGGCCGTTCGGCGCCCTATTTTGATCGACGGAGAGCCTGTTCTGGATGCGTTTCAGGTAGGCTTTCGTTTCCTTGGGCAGGGTCCGTTCGCCCCGCAGATGGGCTGCATATCGGGTGGGACCGGCGTTGTAGGCGGCGAACGCTCCGGGGAAGCCGAAGCGCTCCCGAAGGTCGGCGAGATAGGCCGTTCCCGCCAGGATATTGGCGCGGGGATCGAAGGGATCGGCGTCCAGGTCCAGGCGCTTCGACAGGCTCGCCCAGGTGCCCGGCATGAGCTGCATCAGGCCCCTCGCGCCCCGGCGAGAGACCGCGCTGGAGTCCCCGCCACTCTCGGCGTCGATGACCGCGCGGATCCAAGGTTCGGGAATGCCGAAGCGGGCGGAGGCCTCCGAAACGGCGGCCCGCCAGGGGTCCGGCTCGGCGGAATGGGCGAGTGCAGCAAGCAGCAGGGCCGCAACGATCAGGGGGATCAGCTTGTCCATAGCGGGGCGAGCCTCCCGATCACGAGGGCGCGCGGGACCGGGCCGAAATAGCGGCTGTCGAAGGAATCCGGTGGGGGCAGGAGCAGGAAGATCTCCTCCGCGCCCAGGCTTCGGCAGCCGCTCCAGCGGAACATGGGGCGCCCCGCGCGGTCCCGGACGAGGGCGCGCGCAACCTCCTGTCCGTTGATGAAGAGCGCGCCCTTCCGGGCACAAACGGCGTCTCCGGCAATGGCCGCGACCCGCTTCACCAAGGGCACGCCGAGGGGCAGATAGCCGCGCTCGGCGGCCAGAACCGCGACATCCTCCGGCGGTCGGACGAGTGCCCAATCACCCCGCTCCACCGGCCCCGCGACAACCCAATAGAGGCCGATGGGCGCGCTCGCCGAGGCGTTCCAGACCAGCCAGGGCCGGACCTGTGGCAGGGCGGACAGGCCGAGGAGCGCGACACCTCCGACGGCCAGTCCCAGGGCGACCCGGCGCCTCATGACCGCTCTCCGTCGTCTGCGGTGGAGCCCTTGCCGCGCCCCTCGGACCAGGCGTCCAGGTCGGCGATGTGGTAGCGGACGTAGCGGCCATGCTTGCGGAAGCGGGGGCCGTTGCCGGTCAGGCGCATCTTCTCCAGGGTGCGGGCGGAGAGGCCCAGATAGAAGGCGGCCTGTTGGGTCGAGAGGAAGGGCGAGCCCTTGCGCGCCTCGGCCGCGCGTGTGCCGTGATCGGTCATCCCAAGGTCCTTTCGGTGTCCATCGAAGCGCCGGAGAGCGGTCCGCCAAAGGCGGTGTGTCCGGCGCGGATGGGCAAAGGATGGCGGGCCAGGGCGCGCGTGCTCAGGATCGGAAATGGGGGGTATCGAAAACGATCCCCCCCCCTTGTTGGCGGAAGAAAAGCGGGGCTCAAGGCCCCGCGTCGCCAGCCTTGGACAGGCGCGTCAGGGCCTCTTCCAGCGTCGCGATCTGGCGTTGGGCGGCGAAGCCGCCGCGCAGCGGGCGCGGGAGGGCCCCAAAATCGGAGGGCCGCGCAGCGGATCGGAGATTTTGGGAGGGACCCGCGATCCTTGACGGCCCCGTCAGGCCGGGTGGCACGATGGGACTGTCGAGACGAACAGCCCGTCGGTGCGACCGCACCGACACCGCCTCTTTTCGGGACGGATCGGCTGGATGGGGGACACGGAAAAGGCCCCACCGGATCGCTCCAGCGGGGCCTTTCGGGGTGGGAGGCTCAGCGTTCGCGGGGCTCCCAGAGGGCGAGGTGGGTGGTGCCGTCTTCCTGGGGCGTTTCCAGCTTGACGAGGCGGGCGCGAACCCAGTTGGGACCGAATTCGGGGGCGGCGATCTTCAGGTTCAGGTCGGTCTCGCCGCTGGTCTTGGCGACCTGACTCCATCCGGCGCCGACCTCGTATCGCTGTCCATTACCGGCATAGACGCGATAGTCGGGGGCGTTCTCGGACTGCCGGGAGACGGGGTGGATGATCAGATTGGCGGTGACGTTGAGGGTCTTGAGGATACCGGAGAAGTCGCCGCTGTCCTGCTTGGTGAACGTGCCGAGGGTGATGGCCATGGGGGTGATCCTTCGCTGTTCCTCGCGGGGACCATCCCCGCGATGTCTCCAGCGGGAAGACCGCATAGGCGGGCCGGTTCACCCGCAGCGCAGCGGAGGGCCGGAACACCGTGGAGGACCCGCCCGACGGGGAAATGTGCAGCGCAAGCGACCGCGAGGAGCCGACCGGAGGGAGGCGGGGACATTTCTCCGGACGGGCGGGTTGAACGGACCGGCGCGGGATTTACGCGTGAAAGAGACATGCCGGGATGGACACCGCTCGGAGGAAAAGCCGATGAAGGGATCCCCCTGGCCATTTCGCCGCGAGAGCCACCATGCGGGAGAGCTTGGCGGGACCGGAATTTCCGAAACCGGAGCGGATTTCACGCTCGTCCTCCCCATCAAGTTGACCGAGTCCCGCTGCGCCCTACCCTACCGCCCATGTCGGTTTGGTGATGGGAGTGGTGGAGGTGTGATAGGGATCATTCGTCCAAAAGACAGCCGCGCATGTCCGTCTTCAGGATCGATACCACCGATGTGTCTCAACCCGTCCATGGTCCGAGGCAAGCGGAAGGTAGCCATGGAGGCACCTCCTTTTCTCGCCCAGGAGGCTGGGGTCCCCGGCCTCCTCCGAATGCCTCTCCTTCGCACGCTAGGCTGACGGCCCGTCGTTGATTCAGCCTATCCGTGCCGATGTATTTCCCTTGTTGCGCCAGGACCGGAAGCTCAAAGGGGGGAGACCACGCAGTGGGCTCGATTAGCGGCGGCCTGGCACGCGGGAACACCTCCAACTACACGCGAAAGGAGCCTCGGGTTCCATCGATCAATGCCTTGGCAGTCCCCCCTATCTCTCCAATTCAACTACCTGATGCATCAGAATTTGATCGCTTTGGGCACGACCACATTCTTTGGCTCCTTGCCCATCAAGGCGAGGAAAACATAGCCAATCGATACCGACCACGCTCGCTGATCCTTCCAACGTTCATTCATCAGCTTTGTATCCCGGCGCGCGAAGCAGACCGAATACCCGACCGCCTTCAATCGTTTGATCAAGCTACCGAGGTCATTGTGAACCCCACGCTTTTGCGAGTAACTATAGAGATCGACACAATCCCCGTATTCAAGCAGATAATCGAACAGTTCAGCGACAGTCTCATCTATATCGTCATTGATCCCGAAGCCACCCTGCTGATCAAAGGACCAGATATCGCAAATCTCCGCCAAAAGGGCAAGGTCGACACCCTTACGAGCAATGCTGACGTCCAAAACCAGATTGGTCCGCTTAAAATCCTCGACCTCCTTCTTAAAATCTTCCTCCGACTTGAAATCATGTGGCTTGTTGAAAGTGTCGATATCCTGCAATTCAAACGCTCGGGCCAGGGCTCGGCGGGTATCGACCGAAGCCGAATCGCCGTTCCCTACCCGCTGGATGGTCCTGGCGGTCACACCGCTGATCTCAGCCAGGGTTTCCTGCGTCCAGCCGTGCGCCTCCCTGAGGATTTTGACCAGATGACCAACCTCCGGCAGGGTCATGTTGCGGCTTTCCGTCATCGTCTGCTCATACATTGCTGGTCTCCATGTGGTTGATACGACACGGATCTCATGAACGGTTAAAGCCCAACACGACAGGCACCCGACAGACGACCGACATTGATTTAAGCGACTTGGCATTCGCCTTCGCGGATGCCTTCGTAAAAGATGGTCAGACTCATTTTCTTTCTTTGGTCGCTCTTTCACCCGGCGGCAAGTTGGGCGAGGATAGCCAGGGTCGGGATGGCGACAACCGTCCGGCCGATCAATCCCGGCTACACGGGGCATGGGAGAACTTTCACAAAAGGGATTTTATCTTGAGCCCCCGCAAAAAAAGAAAACCACTCGCCCTCGCCAACGTCCTGATTCCCATTTTCATTGTCCGATGAACGGAGCGAAGGCCTCGGAAAAATGGACAAACCGTTCAGCGTTTTCAGCTCAACTCTCAAGGTCGGAGAGTTATTTCGGCGTCAGCCCTAAAACTCTCCGCTTCGGATGGTGTTACGCCCCTCCCTTTTTGCCTGGTATAGCAAATCATCCGCTGATTTAATCAGGTCCGTCGGGTTCTTATCCTTGGGGACCAAAACCGTGGCCGCTCCAATGCTTACGCTCACGATGGCATCGCCATTGACGCCCTCATGGGGTATAGCCAACATTCGCACTTGCTCTAAAACCGCGGTTGACACGATTGTCGCTCCTTCCATTCCGGTATCCGGCAAGATGCAAGCGAACTCTTCACCTCCATACCGCGCCAAAATATCAGCGGGACGCCGCATGGCTTTTTGCGCGGCTCCAGCCACGGCTACTAGGCAATCATCTCCTTTTTGATGCCCATAGAAATCGTTGTATTTCTTGAAGTGATCAATATCGAACAAGACGATAGATAGGGATTGCTCATATCTCACCGCATGCTTCCATATCTTCACGAGATCTTCGTCAAAACGTCGCCGATTAGCGACACCTGTCAATCCATCTACCAAAGCAAACATTCTGATTGTATCAACATACCGTTTTATTGATAATTGAGTCTGAACGCGGGCTTTCAATATGGTTGGATTGATCGGTTTGTGGATAAAATCCATGGCACCAACCTCTAAACCGCGAACCTCGTCCGCCTCCTTGTTATTCGCCGTGATAAAAATGACGGGTATGCCCGCGGTTCTATTATTAACCTTCAACCGCTCCAGCGTGGCATACCCATCCATATCCGGCATGACCACATCGAGAAGAATTAAGTCGGGCATTACCTCTTCCACCATGGCCAGCGCCTGCTCTCCGGAATTCGCCATGAACATATCGGCATCTTCATGAAGTGCAGCATGAATGATCTGAATATTTAAAGGTTCATCATCAACGATGAGAACCTTCGGTCGTGTGAAGTTATCCGGATTAAAATCCAATGAATTATGAATCATACCTCATAGCCCCCCAATAATTTCACGCAATTTCGACGCGGCGGCGGAAAACTGAAAGGCGCGGATCTGCGCGACAACCTGAGAAAGCTCCTCCTCTTCGCTAACCGTCTGAGATCCTTCCAGAGAATCCAACAGATCCAGCGCTCTCAGATTGTTCTTCTCCAAGAACCCCAGAAGTTCCTCGAGAAGCTGCCTTTTGTCTCCACTCCGTTCGCGAAGCCTTGTTCCCGAGACAGCCGCCGGAGCCGACCGTTTAACACAAGCGGGGACGACTTCATTTTTTAGATAGTCGACACTTCGCTCAAACACTTGGCGCAATTTGATCAACCACGAATCCGAAAACACTTCGACCTCAATATCGGACTCACGTTCACGCAAACCGTCGTAGGCGCGGGAGATTTCGCGCAAGAAGCCACCTGCCCCGACGAGACCCGCAGTTCCCTTGATCTTGTGAAGAATGGCGGCGGTGCCCTCACGATCCCGAGCAGCCACTGTCACCGCCAGATCATCCAAGGATGCACGGGTTTGCTCCTCGAAAACCGGTATCATCCGCGCAACCAGGTCGTGTTTTCCCATAAAACGCAGCAAAATGGTTTCCGTTGGCTCCATATCAAGCTTATCCCCCTCCACCGACGCGGAAGCAAAGTCATCATCCGTTGTCGCCGTTGGCAACGCATGATGATCTTGGGCCGGTCCCTTGGCTGCGGTGAGCGCCAATATCGCGCGAACCGTGAGATCCACGTCAATTGGCTTTCCGACATGGTCATTCATACCGGCGGCCAAGCAAAGGGTACGATCCGCCTGAGAAACATTCGCGGTCATGGCAATGATTGGCAAATCGGCGAAGCGCTGATCCGCCCTGATACACTTAGTCGCCTCGTACCCGTCGATATCAGGCATCTGAACATCCATGAGAACGGCGTCCAAGAGGACGTCGCCGCTCAATACCATCGATACGGCCTCCAGCCCCCCGCTGGCGACAACAACGGTTGCCCCAAGCGCCTCCAAAAGCTCGACACCAACCAATTGATTCATTTCATTGTCTTCAACGAGAAGCACCCGCAATCCCATCAACGGGTTGCCCGTCTCCATTCCGAATGGCTCATCGACCGGTATGTCGGACGAGGGCGCGAACACCATTCTCAAGGCGCTTTCGATCTGCCCCGGCGTTGCGGGTTTGGACAGAACCCGACTGAATGGCGTATCGGATCCCTGCTGGTCCGCACCATGGATTTCGTTCCCAGCAACGGTTACCAGGACAATCTCGGGCACCTTTTCCTGTCCACCCTTCTCGCGGATACACTTCGCAGCGGTGATCCCATCCATTCCCGGAAGATGCCAATCCATGAAGATCATGTCATAAGGGTCTCCGGCTTGGGCCTCCAGAACGTGTTGCACCGCGTCTTCCCCCGACGTGACCCTGTGCACGACGGGTCCATGATACTCAATGATGGCCTGCAGTATATCCGCCGACATGGCGTAATCCTCGACGATCAGGACTTTCCCATGGACCGACAAGGACGACGAAATCGCCCGTTCTTCCGCCAACGGCATCGTGAGGTCGAACCAGAAGCGGCTCCCCACTCCGGGCGTACTTTCAACATTCAGGGTGCCCCCCATCAACTCGATCAGATGTCGGGTAATGGCCAGTCCCAGGCCGGTACCGCCAAATCGACGGGTGGTGGATGCTTCCGCCTGTTGGAACGCATCGAAAATGCGCTGAATTTGATCGGCGGTTATCCCAATCCCCGTGTCCTCGACAGTGACCCGCAGGGTCGCGACAACGTCTGTCCGCGTCAGAAGCTCGATCCGGATAATGACATGGCCTTGTTCCGTGAATTTGACGGCATTGCCCGCAAGATTCAGAAGGATCTGACGAAACCGAAGGCTATCTCCAACCAGTTCCACGGGTAGACCGGGAGACACGTCGAACAGCACCTCGATATTCCGGTTGCTCGTGGCACCGGCAAGAATGATCGACAATTCCCGCAACAGCCGCTCCAGATTGAAAGGCTGCTCGTCGAAACGCAATTCTCCGGCTTCAATTTTGGAAAAATCCAGAATGTCGTTTAGAAGTCCAAGCAAGGTGTCGGCCGCCGTATGGGCCTTGACCACATAGTCCAACTGATGGGGTGTCAGGTCGGTTTTCTGCACCAGGGTCAACAACCCCAAGACCGCGTTCATGGGCGTGCGAATCTCGTGGCTCATATTGGCTAGAAAACGCCCCTTCGCCTTGCTCGCGGCTTCCGCGCCCTGTTTGGCGGCCAAGAGCGCGGCCTCGACTTCCTTCCGCGCCGTGATGTCCTGGGCAACCCCCAAATAGCCTAGGATCGTACCATCCTCATGACGAATGGCGGTCACCACCAACAGGACGGTCAAGCGACCGCCGTCTTGGCGAACATAGGTCCATTCCCTCGCCTCGACACCATCGGTCTCGGAGCGATAGACAAACACGCGGAAGCCCTCTATGCGCTCTCCCGTTTCCTCGGTGAGTTCCCGTCCCCGCTCCTCGACTTCCTCCTGTAAGTGGACGATGGCCGGTGTGCATTTTCCGATCATCTCTTCCGCTTTATAGCCCAGCATTCGCTCGGCTCCCGTATTGAACAGCGTGATAACGCCCTCGGGATCCGTGGCGATGATCGCAAACTCCGACGCGGCTTTCAGAACCCCTTGCAGCAAATCGCGTGTTTGCCGGAGTTCCGCTTCCACGTTTTTTTGATCCGTGACATCGATACGCAAGGCCACATATCGATCAATCGTACCGTCATCCGTGGTGAACGGGACAATGACACTGTCCATCCAGCGGAGGCTTCCATCCCGCGCCCGATTGCACATTTCGCCACGCCAGGACCGCCCCGAACGAATCGTATCCCACATTTCCGTCCAGAACGCCCGGTCATGAACATCCGATTTGAGGACCTGATGGGTCTGGCCAATCAGGTCCTCCCTCGTGTAGCCAATCGCCCGACAGAAATTATCATTGATACTGATGATGCGCCCTTCCTTGTCCGTGATCGAACAGAGGAGTTGCTCGTCAATGGTACGCAGGAGAGATTCGTTCTCATGTAAGGCAGCCGCGAGCTTCTGCCGTCCCTCCGCGATTTCCGAAATGTCATGCACCAGGGCAAAAAAACCCAAAACCTCGCCGTTTTCGACATCGGGAATGTAGTGTGCCAGGGAATGCCGCACACCCACTCCGTCCGGTTTAGGGATCACCCGCTCAAAGACTTGAGGTTCACCACGTAATGCCCCTTCGATGTGAGGACGGTTGGTCTCAAATAGGTCTGGCCCCAACAAAGACTCTATGGTTGTCCCAACCAGGTTATCTGGATTGACACCAAACCATTTCGCATAGGCATGGTTCGCGATCTTGCAGCGATGATTCCGGTCCCAATATCCGATCATGGAGGGGATGGCATCCATGACCCCCTTCAATGTGCGATTCGCGGTATCAAGGTCCTCCGTTCGTTTGGCGACCTGTTCCTCGAGTTCACGATTGAATTCCAATAGGCGATGCTCTTCCGCCTTGCGTTCCGTGACATCGTGCATCAGCTTGGCGATTCCAATGACTCGGCCCTGATCGTCTTGAATGGGGCAGGCCGTCAACGACACATCGATCTCCGATCCATCGCTCGATAGCCGACGCGTATCGAATGCGGTGACCTTCTGTCCCTTAAGTGCTCGCCGAACTATTTCCTCGTGTTCAGTCCGCCGATCAGTCGGAACAAGAAGGGAAGCCAGTTTCTTACCCAGGACATCCCGTGCCTTATGACCGAACAGCTGTTCAGCCGCTGGATTCCAACTGGATATGCCGCCATCCAGATCCTCGCCGACGATGGCATCGCCACTGCTTTCAATGATCGTGAGCAGTCTATCCCGCGCTACCGCGGCTTGACGCCGTCTGGATTGGCCAGCCCCAACAATACCAATCCCCAAAGCCGCGAACACGGTGACCGCCACCCCCTGGAAAAACAGCGTCCAGGGGTCGGTCAAGCGCAGGGAGGGGACGAAAGCGGGGCCAGGAGCGACGGTCAACTTCCAGGTCCGCCCAAACAAGGAATGTGAACTTTCGTCAGTCGGCCCGTCCACCGCAGACCATTCAAATGTAGCCGAGGACGCTAAAAACTGAACAGGCGCGTCAGGATTTCCCATGTCCTCCAAACGGAAAACCAAACGAGACGAGTCCGGCGCTAAATCCTTGAGGACTTCGCCCATATTCAGGACCGCGTAACTCCAGCCAAAGAGCTCCTTGCGACGCAACTCGACCGTTTGGGGGACCGCCGGGGTTTGATAAATCGGCAACAACATCAGGAATGATTGCAGACGGGCGCCCGACACTTGGACCAATGTGATCGGCGCCGTCAACCGAACATCGGCATTGTCGGCGGACGCCTGGGCGGCGCTCCGCCGATTGGATTCGGAAGCGATATCGAGACCAACTGCGGCCCGATTCCGGTCAACCGGCTCGATATATTGGATGATGAACCGCTCGCCATCGTTGGGATTCAGTTCACGAACCGAGAAGTCCGGCCACCCATCCGCCCGAGCCTCCCGCACAAAGGTGTCAACCTGTTCCTGGGGAACCCGACGGATAAAACCAAACCCGTGACACCCAGGAAATTCGTCCGCGAGATCACGGCTACGACTGTATCGCATGAAAGTTTCGCGCGTCAGCTCGTCCTCGCCAGCCCCAATGACCGCGCCACGTGCGCCGCGAAGACCATATTGATAGAGCGTTACCCGGCTCGTGACGGCCTCGAAGAGTAGATCGGCTTCATATGCCATGGCCTTGACGACTTCCTGTTGATTCAGTCCGTGCACGTACCAAGCCAGCGCAGCACTCCCGATCATACCAACCGCCAATACAGTCACCGTCCACACAACAAACCCGACTGCTCTAAAATTTTTCATGACGGCGTCCCCTCTTCGAGGCTCCTCTCCGAAGCCTCCTTTCTTGGATGCCACAAGCGGTAGGCTGGACATCACTGGCGGATAAGATCACACACATTGACAAAATAGGGTAGAAACCATATCATCAAAAGACGGTATTTGCACATCCGAAAGATTATAATTCTTGCAATAACCCACCGTTGAGTGCATGACCCGCATTTCTATTAAAAGCTTTTTTTGCGGCTTTCATAGCCAATATGTTCATGAAGGCGGGTGGCGAAAGGACACCTTTTTTCTGGGGTAAAGCTGACAATGATGAATCACTCTTACGATCCACCAAAAATACTGATCGTTGATGATGCCATGGAAAACATAAGAGCTCTTCATGCGGCTCTTCAGGAAATTGGTGATATTTTCTTCGCTACCAGTGGATACGAGGCGCTTTCCATCATTCTATCTTCAGAACCAGACATAGTACTTCTCGATATATTCATGCCAGAAATTGATGGATATTCAATATGCAAATTAATTAAAGAAAATCCATTAATTAGAGATATACCGGTAATTTTTATTACAGGAAATGATTCCGCCGACGCGGAAATAGAAGCTTTGCGGAGTGGTGGCATCGACTTCTTGCGGAAGCCACTGAATCTTCCTGTTATACAGGCCCGCGTTACGGCGCATCTGACACTGCGTCTACAAACTCGCCGTCTCATGCAGGCTGAAAGCGACCTTGACACCCTGCTGAGTCGACTACCGGCCTTTGTCGCTCTATGGGACGAGGACCTAGTCAATCTTTTCTGCAACGACAAGGAAGGCCGTTGGTTCGATAAAGCAACCGAAGCCATGAAAGGATGTCACCTGCGCGACGTCGTTGGGGAGGCCAATTTCCAGGCCCTGGACAGACCCGTGAACGAGGCATTGAACGGCGCAAGCCCCTGTTTTGACATGTCATTTCACCGCGACAAAGACCTCCCCCTTGTAGCTCAGGTGTCGCTTGTGCATCGTCCTTTGGATAAGGCTGGAAGCGGGTTTCTGATGCTCCTTACCGATATCTCGGACCGCAAGCGCGCGGAAATCGCGCTGCATAACCAAAAGGAGCGGCTGCGTGTGACCCTCAGTTCGATCGGCGATGCGGTCATCGCAACCGATCTGGATGGTCACGTCACCTTCATGAATCCGATCGCCGAGGACTTGACCGGCTGGTTGGAGCATGCCGCGACCGGTCAGACCATCGAAACCATCATGCCCCTGCGCGACGGGATAGACGGTGATCCCTTGCGGAATCCGCTTCGCTGGGCGCTCAAGGAAGGGCGTGTCGTCGCGATGTCGTTGAATTGTGTGCTGCAACGACAGGATGGCCGCTTTATCCATGTCGAGGATTCCGCAGCACCCATCATTGACCACGAGGGTGCTGTGTCCGGCGGCATCATCGTCTTCCACGATGTCAGCGAGGCGCGTGCCATGGCGCTCAAGATGACCCATCTAGCCAATCACGACCCATTGACCGATCTGCCCAATCGTCTACTGCTGCGTGATCGTGGAGAACAGAGTTTGCATGTCGCCGAACGAACGGGGGCCACCGTCGCGCTGATGTCTCTGGACGTCGACGACTTTAAATCCGTAAACAATCTCGCGGGGCACACCGGCGGCGATTTGGCTATTCAGGAGATCGCCAAGCGTTTGACATCGCGCTTACCGCCGACGGCGACCGTAAGCAGGCATGGAAGCGACGAGTTCATCATTCTCGTTCCCGACGTCGGTGGCCTTCCCCAGGTTGAAGCCTTGGCGCTGAACTTGCTCGCGGCATTCGATGAAAATTATGAAATAGATGGAAAGTCCATAGGACTAACCGCAAGCCTTGGAAGTGCTCTATACCCCAACGATAGCGATTCCATGGAAACATTGTATAAACATGCCGACGTCGCCATGTATCGCGCCAAACAGTCGGGAGGAGGTCGTCACTGTTTCTATTCGGAAGAGATCGAGCGAATAGTCGAAGACCGCGTCGGGTTGATCCGCCGCATTCGCAAAGCAGTGCAGGACCAAGCTTTCGAAGTCTACTACCAGCCGAAAATCGATGCCGCCGAAGGTCGGATCGTCGGCGCCGAAGCCCTGGTCCGATGGCGAGCGGAGGATGGCACGTTCATCTCACCTTCGGCTTTCATCCCGGCGGCCGACGAAAGCGGTCTCATAATACCGCTTGGCGAGCAGGTTTTGAAACGAGCCTGCCTGGATGCTCGAGGCTGGCATGATGGCGGTTTTCCCATCAGGGTGGCGATAAATGTATCACCCGTACAGTTTGCTCGCCGAGAGTTTATCGGGGAGCTTGAGCAGACGCTGATGGAAAGCGGTTGCTCGGCAAACTTGATCGAGTTGGAAATCACCGAGGGCGCCTTCATTCAAGACATCAATCATACCAGGGAGGCGATTGCCGCTGTAAAGACGCTGGGTTCGATGATAGCGATTGATGATTTCGGAACAGGCTATTGTAGCTTGGCCTATCTCAAACGCTTCGACATCGACGTTTTGAAGATTGATCAGAGCTTCATTCGCGACATGCTCTGCGACCATTGCGACGCGGCGATCGTCACGGCGATCACCGATATGGCCCGGGCCTTAAAGCTGCGCCTCGTCGCCGAAGGCGTGGAAACGCGAGCCCAGGCCGATGCCTTGCTGGAACAGGGGTGTCGGATAATGCAGGGGTACCTTTACAGCCCGGCTATACCTGCGGATGCCCTGACTGACCTGTTGCACGAAGACCGCCAGGGAGGCGCGAAATGGGGCAATGGACACAAGAACGCGATGACTTAAACCCGGAAAAGTCACCGGGCAGTCGGCTGAGCTTAGAAAGAGTGAATGATAATAGTGAGTTAGGTTATAATGGAGGCTGGGTGAGAAATTACGGGGTGTTTTTCAGGGATGCGGTTTGGCGATCATGG
>NZ_JBLAVB010000042.1:0-13400 GCF_047263945.1 Rhodospirillum sp. A1_3_36
CCGCCAGGGCGGCGAAGGCGTTTTGCGTGGAGATCTCGCCAAACACAATGTGATCGGGGGTGATGCGCATGAGATGGTCGTAGAGTTCGCGCCAGCTCACCATGCCCGTGGCCGTGTTGGCCTCGCGCGCGGCCAGCAGGCCATTGCCATCCCAGAACCGTCCAATCTGGAGTTCGGGGGTATCTTCCAAGGCGACCACGCGGCGGCTGTCGGGCAGGGTGGCCAGCAACATATTGAGCAGCGTCGTCTTGCCCGTGTTGGTCGCGCCCGAGACAATCAGGTTGGCATCCCGGGCCACGGCCGCAGTCAGGTAATCGCGCAGGGCATGTGACGTCCCCCATTGCTCCCAGGAGGGGGTGAAGGGGTGCTTGCAGCGGATCGCCAGCGACAGGCCCGATTGAACGCTGGCGCCGACCAGACATTCAAACCGGTGTCCCCCCGGAAGAACCGTGGAGAGTTTGACGTATTCCTCGCCGTCGAAGGCCGTGCCGCTGGCGTTGCCCAGCGACCGGGCGATGCGTTCAATGGTCGCCCGGTTCAAGTGATCGTCATGGTGGGCGCGTTTGCCCTCGCCCCGCCGTTCGGTGATCACCTGGTGAGGCCGGTTCATGCGGATCTCGACCGTGCCGGGATCCGCGTAATAGGGGGTGAGCGGCGCCAAAAGGCGCCGCATCACTTCGCCACCGGAGCGGCCGGGGGAGGGCTGGGGCATCGTCACCAGCCCAGTTCCGCCAGCCAGGCCGCGACGCTGGAGGACTGCGGCTGGCTGCGGTTGAGACCCGGGTAAGTGACGGGATCGGAGAAGGAGTCCAACCCCTGGGGCGCTGGGGGCGGGGCGGCTGACCAGCTGAGAGACAGGGCCGCGCAGCTCAGGTCCTTTTCGCCGCTCTGTTGACAGGAGGTCTGGCCGATGGCGGTTTCCCACTTGGTCGCCGGTGTCGCCGACATTGTGGTGCCGTCCTCCCGCACGGTCGTCAGGCTGCTTTGGTATTGCGCTCCCTGGAAGACATAGACGGCGGTGCAGGCTTTATGTTCGCTGTTGTCGCCGTCGCGCCACATGGCTTGGCTGCGGCACTCCCGTCGCCAGCCTTGCGTCGATACCAGGGTCCATTGGCTGGGAGTGCCCGGTTTCTGGGTTTGACAGGCGCTACCCAGGTTGGCCGAGGCACCCGCGCCCATCGGCCGGATGTATTCACTGCCGTCGGGCCGCAGCCAGACCTCCGTCTTCTCGGTGCGGGCGAAGCGGGTACAGCCGCTATAGAAGATCTGCTCGGTCTGGGTGAGCAGGTCCCGTTGTTTGACATAGGGGTATTGCGCGGTTCCCGGCAGCACTTCGGCCAACACCAGATCGAACCGGCCTTTCGGGGTCATAATGTAGACGGTCGAGAGGAGATAGGCGAAGCGTTGCTCGTCGTGTGGCTGCCACCCGACGACCTGGATCTGGTGGGGATAGGTGACGGTGGAGGGCTGGCAGCCGGTGACGTACTCGCGTTGGCCGTTCTGCCGGGTGTAGTAATAGCGTTCCTGACCGACGCTTTGGCCGGCACTTAAGTTGTGTGGCCAGGTACCGGGATTGTCGCAGCCATCGGTGGTGGCGAGAAGCGCGCTCCCCACCGTATCGGGCTGACATTCGGTGATGTATTCCGGCACCCCGTCCACGGTGATCTGCACCCGGCTGGCGCGGGTGATCACCTTGCCGTTGGTGTCGATGACGGGCGGGCAAACCTGCTGGCCGTCGGCGGTTTCATGGAGGCGCAGGTGTGGATGCCAGGTGTCGCTGTCGACGCAGTCGCTCGCCTGATAGGTCAGGTCGCCCATGTGGTAGATGAGCTTGGTCTGGCGGTTGGAACGGTTGGAGGCAAAGTCGTGGCGAAGGGTGCAGCCTTCCTCCGTCTCGACCAGCGGGACCGGTGCTGCGCCTTCGGCGGGTTCGCAGTCCTGCACCACCACGGTGGCGTTGTTGGCGTCGACATAAACCCATTGGGCCTGAGGCACGACGGTCATCTTCTCGTAGTCGACGGAATGGGAGCAGACCGTACGGTCTTCCGTGATGGGGAAGACCTGTTCGGCGTTATTCGCGCAGCGCGTCACCTCCACCTCCTGACCGGTCGGGTCAATGTAGATCAGGCGGCGCTGGGCGGTCGCGGTGCGGGCGGCGAAGTCGACGCGGTCGGGGCAGCCTGCCGAGGTGAACAGGATCGGATAGCGGGTGGTGCCGTCGCGGCACTGTTCGCTCGATGTGCCGTCCTCGCCGAAGGTCTCGGTGCGGACCTGTTGGATCGCCATGCCCTGGTCGAGGTCCACGCGGATGTCGCAGCCCCGGGTCAGGACCCGGCGCGTCTCGATGGGCTGGCAGTCCTGTACCACCACGGTGGTATTATTGGCATCGTGATAGATCAGCCGTTGGAGCCGGACGGAGGTCTGGGTGTAGTCGTCTTCCTGAAGAGCACATCCGGCCTCGTCCTCCTCGATGGGGAAGGAGCGTTGGGGGTCGGGTTGGCATGCGGTGACGCGGGTCTCGCTCCCATCAGGCCCGGTGTAGTACAGGCGGAAGGCGGGGGTGGCGGCGCCGGCGGCGAGGTCGACGCGGTCGGGGCAGCCCGCCGAGGTGGACAGGATTGGAAAGCGATCCGGGCCATCGGCGCAGGCCTCGGTTTCCGTGGTGCTTCCGGTGGTGATCTCCACGCGGTTTTGTTGGATCGCCACGCCCTGGGCCAGGTCCACGCGGATGGAGCAGCCATCCGTGGTCAGCACCACCTCCGGGATGACAACCTCCTCCTCGGTGTCGTCGGTGAGGACTTCGTCCGTGTTGGCGTCTGTCTTCGACACCTTCAGCTTGTCCGGGGTCTGGTAATTCGCCGCGTCCGAGTTCGAGGATCGCCCGGAGGATCCGGCGGCGCCGTCCTGGCCGCTCCGGCTGTCACGGCTTTCCTTTTCCTTCTCCTTCTTTTCCGCCTGGTCCGTCTCCTCCTTTTCCTGGAGGCGCATCAGCGCGGCGATCATGGTGTCCTGGTCGCCCTCGATGGTCACTTCCTCGGCCGTCGGCAGGACGGGGGCGGTCTTGATCTCGAATTGGCTCACGAAGAGCTCGTGGGGCAGCTCCTCGATCCTGTCTTCCTTGGTGACGGCGGTCAGGACCAGCTGGCCGATGCGTTGCCCGTCCACCGTCACATAGCGCGTGAAGGCCTTGGCCGTGACGCCGTCCAACAGGTCGGGAGTGGCGCCCGGGACATCGCGCAGCACCATGTCCAGGGGAATGGGTTCGTTCTCGGGGATCGTGATCGTTTCCTTCGGCAAGGTCAGCATGGGAACCTTGCGGACGGCCTCCCCCATGGCCGCAGGGTCCTGGCCGGTTCCGGCCCCGGTTCCAGTCGGGGCTTGGGCTTGGGTGCCGGGTTGGGCGGGGGCGGTTGCCGCCGTCGGCGCCTCCCCCGGGACCTGGGCGCGCGCTGGAAGGCCGGATAGGGCGAAGACCAGAAGGCAGAGTGAAAATCGGCGGATCATGACGTGACCTCCCGTATATACCAGTCGTTGGCGGGGCGGATTTGGACGCGGGTGCCCTGGGGCACGGTGATGATCGGGGCGAGATCAACCGTTTGTTCGAGAACGGAGGCGGTGATTTCGCCAAACCGGGTGGACATTTCCTCGGCCCCGGCGTCGGTCGCCGCGGCGATGGTGCTGGACTCGTCGTTGCTTGTGGCCGAGGCCGTGGCCAGGCGCACGGCGCTGGAGATGGCCGTCAGCATCAAGGCCGTGCCGTAGCGTTCGCCGAAGCGGTTATCGACCTCGCCGGTGAACCCGGCGCGGCCTTGGACATCGCCACCGGCTGAGGCGAGTTCGATGATTTCCGCCCGATGTTCGGCGATGAGGATCCGGTTGCAGGTAATCCCCAGACGGGAGGAGCCGATCTTGTCCGGGCTCTCGTAGTCGCAAACCATGCGCGAGCCCTTGGGGATCAACAGGTTCCGCCCGTGGTAGCCGTACACATCGCGGGCCACCTGGATGACGATGGATCCCTTGGACCCGTCCAACTGGCTGTTGATGCCGGTTTCCAGGACGCCGGTGATGTACCGGTCCGTCGTCACGATCCGGCTGTTGTCAACCGGCAGGGTCGAGACCCGCCGGTCGCCCTCGTAATCGGGTTTGGGCTCCGGTGCGGTTGGCTCGGAAGGCCGGGGGAGGGGCATGGTTGGCGGTCTGCCGGGCTGGAAGACGGCCATCTGGCCTTTCAGGCTGGGACGCATCCGGCTGTCCCACAGCCGTTGGGCGGCCAGGCGATAGGGATCCGGGGGCGGCGCCGGGGGCGGTTGGGGCGGCGGCGGTGAGGCGGGGGCCGGAAGCTGGATCACCTTGGTGATCACCACCGGTGGCATGGCGACGGTGGCGGGGCGGACCACAGGGGGCGGTGGCGGCGGTGGGGGCGCGGGAATGGCCCAGGCCGTCGGTTGATCCTCGGGCAGGGCGGCGGGAGGCTCGGGCTCTGGCGGGGGCAGGCAGAGGCCGGAAAACGTCAGGCCCAGGACCAGGGCGATGTCACAGACGGCGCTCATTGTCCGCTCTCCGCGCCGTCATAGCGGATGCAGAGATAGCTGTTTCCCGATTTCAGGGTGATGAGGGGGCGGGTGCTTTCGACAATGAAGGTGTCGCCATCGACCCTTGTGTTCACCAACTCGTCGATCTCGTCCACCACCACGTAAGCCGTGGGGAGTTCGATGTCCTTCCAGCGGTCGCCGAACTTGATGTAGGTGAAATAGTCGTCGCGATAGACGGTGCGGGGCTTGAGGGTGTTGTCACTGCCCCAGAGGCTGTAGTCCCCCCAGCCGCGCAGGGTCGAGGGGGTGAAGGGGGCGGATTTGACGAAGTCTCCGTCCTTTTTCCCCTTGTCGTCCAAACCGGCCAGACCCTCTCCGTTGCTCGCCCCGGTCAAGGCCCCTGCCTCGGTTTCCGCCGTGACCGGCGGAGGCACCAGGGGCAGGGGTGCGGTGTCGAAGGGCTCGAAGCCGGGGACGGCGGGATCGGTGTCGGCCCGGACCGATCCTTCGATCCGCACCAAAAGGTCGGGGACATGTCGGGAATTGAAGCCCTCCGCCCGGAGATAAATCGGGTAGATCAAGCCACTCTTGCCGTAGACCACGATATTGGTGTCATAGCCCATACCGGCGGCACGGATGGCCAGGCGGCGCTTGCCCCGGGGCTTGACCTCAAAGCCGATGCTGTCGCCCAGGTCGACGGCCTCGATTTCCTCGCCCTGGGGCAGTTCAAGGACGGTGACCATATATTCGCGGACCCGGACCTTGTAGGTGGACAGGGGATTGAGGTCATAGGTGAAGACAGCGGCCTGTTCCGGGGCCTTGTCCCAGGCCGATTGGACCATGCCGATGGATACGGCGCGGTCGAGGGAGCCGAAGTCGCCCTTGGAATGCTGTTTGATCTGCTGCACCAAATCCTCCGGAACCGGGATGTCCGGGGCAGCGGCGGCGGGGGCAGCGGCTGGGGACGGGGGCGGCGGCGGGCCTCCGCTGGGGGAAAAGGGGGTTTGGGCCTGGGCGGGCCAGGCGACGGCCAGCAGCAGCGGGGCGGCGAGTACCAGGGAGCGGGGGGCCAGGGAGCGGAGGGTCATGACGGGGCCTCGGGGATGGGGCGGGACAGGGCGGCGCGGATGGCGATGCCGGAGATCGCTCCGGCCAGCGTCAACAAAAGGGTGGTGGGGAGGAGGAAGGGGTGGACCTCGGCCTGGAGCGCCCCGGCGTAGGCATCGGCCAGGGCAAAGGCCAAAGCCACGGCCAGCAGGACGAAGCGACCGGCGGGGGCCGACAGGGGCGGAAGGTGGAACCGGCGCGCCAGGGCCAGGACCGGCGACCACAGGGCCGCCCCGCCAAGGGCGGCGGTCAGGACGAGCATCCAGGATGCTGCGATGTGGCCAGTGGTGAGGATGTCGCAAACGAGCGCGCCACAGAGCACCAGGGCGGCGCCCGCCAGGGAGGGGACAAGCCGGGTCATGACGAGGGCCTTTCGCGCAGGACGAAGTCCAGGACGGTGAGGCCCAGGGGATTGGCGAAGCGGTCCTCGGCGGATACCGATTGGGGCCGGGTGGTCATCGACAGGTAGGCCCGCAGGGGCTTGCGTTCGATTTCCTTGCCGTGGCGTTCGTCGATCTGGATGAAATCGACCACCAGTTTATAGTCGTCGCTGAGGCTGTATAAACGGGTGGCGTCGCCCACCTCGATCTGTCGAACCATGCCGTCGGTCAGGGCGTCGGTGCGTTCCTTGGTGTCGATGCGGTCGCGGACGAAGCTGCGCCAGAAACCCGCATCGGACATCCGTGCCGCCTCGGCCCGCCGTTCGCCTTCCGTGACCCGGTCGATCTCCAGGACCAGACGGACGTAGCGGCGCGCCGTGGCCTCCAGAAGCAGGTCGAAGCCGTTGACATCCTCGCTGATCGGCTCGATTTGGTAGAGCTTGTCGTCCGGCTCGTAGCCGCGCACCAGGGCAACCTCGGTGGTTTTGAGCGGCACCAGGGCGCCGATGGCGTTGCCCTGGACCACCACGGTGGCCAGCAGGCCGATGTTGGTGGCCACGGACAGCCGCAGCATCCAGGCGAGCCGCCGGTGGGCCGCCTGGAAGGCGAAGGGATCGGCCTCGGAAACCGTGGCATGGGGAGGGGCATGAGGGGGGATGTGAGGGGCGGCGGGGGGCGCCAGGGCCGGGCCATCGTCAACGCGCGAGAAGGTCGGCGTCACGCGCTCTGTCTTGGCGCGCCAACGGGCGAGCCAGGGAAGGGTTACCCGAGCCATTGGAACCCCTCGCTGTTGTAGTCGATGGGATCGCAGGCGCAGGGCGAGAGTTTCATTTCATCCGCCGCGTTGCCCCCGGCATTCCGGGGCATTTCCAGGTCGGCGCAGGCGGAGGTGGACAGGGTGAACAGGACGAGCAAAAGCACACGGATCCTCATTGGGATGTCCTTTCTGGGGTGAAAAGGGGAGTTACTTGTCGAAATGCGCCTTGGTCAGGCGTTCCTTGATCTTGTCCTTGGCGGCGCTGACAGCCCCCTTGGGGTTCTTGGTGGTTTCGATCCCCAACAGACCGGCATCCAGGAGCTTGCCCGGAGCCTTCTTGCCTGCCTTCAGGAATCCCAAACCGGTGGCCGTGGCACCGGCGGTGATGACCATGGCGGCCTGGTTGGTCAGCTGCGAATGGGTGACCGAATTGGCGATGGAGGTGGCCTCGGCCAGGAAGGCCGTGCCCAGCCAGCCCAGGGCGATGGCAACCAGGATCTTCGGGTTGTCGAAGGCCACATCGGTGACTTCCGCGCCCATGGAGGCGTCGCCGATGTTGAGCTGCGCGGTCCCGTACAGGATCAGGGCAAGGGCCACGGAACTGCCGAAGAGCACCATGAAGGCGGCGAGGAGCGTCCGCAGGCCCGTATAGGCCATGCCCCGCCCCCAGCCGAAGCCGAAGCACATCATCAGGATCGGCGAGAGGGCAGCCAGCATCATCACGCGGAAGATGCTCACCACCACCTGGGCGAAATAGACGACTAGAAGGACGAAATAGGGGACGAACAGCATTAGGGCGTAAATCAGGGGAACGACGGGATCGGTCCAACTGGTTTGCGCGGCAATGGCCGTCGCCATTTCGAAGACTTTGACCACACCTAATTCTGCGGTTTGAACCAATTGGGTCATGCCGTCGGTTCCTTCCGGGGCGGCAGCTTTTCCGCTGATGCCGCCGACGGAGAGGGCGGCGCTGGCGCCAGAGCCCATGACGGACAGGGAGGCGTCGTAGGTTTGGGAAATCAGGCCCGGCCCTTGGCCGCCCAACAGGATTCCGGCTATAACGACAAACACGAATTCCTTGCCGAGGCCCTGCAAATCAGCTTGGCCGAGCATCATTTTCAGGCCGTGGATGGCGATCCACAGGCCCGCCAGCGAAAGGAAGACCGCCCAGATGGGACCGATCAGCATGTGGCTCAAATCGCCCACGAAGTTGTCCGCCAGGGACACATATTCACCGACGATGTCGCAGGTGAAGCAGGTCGTCGTTTCACTCTCCATGGTCCTATTCCTTGCGGTCACGGCGGGTCGGGCCGAAGCCCTGCGCATGCGGCCAACCTTCCTCGACCCGGACTATGCGGTGCGGATGTGGACGACCTTGCCGGACTGGCCTGCGGCGGAGCGGGAGTACAATCGCTACAAGGCGGCCTATGAGGCCTGGAAACCGGAGCTGCGCCGTGACGGATGGGCGGCTCTGGAGGCCCTGGACCATCATCCCGACCGGGAGGCCATTCAAAGGGGCCATGACCTGGCGGCGGTGTTCGAGATCTGGAAGTCCGTCTATAAGCAGTGGCGGGGTAGGCAGGAACTGAGTGGCGCCACGGAATGGAACGCGACCACGGATAAAACGACCTGCCATTACATCGTTCAGGCCAATATCCTGACCCGGGAATGCAATGACATTCCCGATTGGCGCAGCGAGAAGGCCAAGGCCCATGATGCCCAGGTTCTGGCCGACTACCGGGCCAAGCAGGCGGCCAAGGGGGCCGCGCAATAGGGTGTGAGACCGGGGGAGGCTCATTGGGGTGCCTCCCCGCTGGTCCCGGGGACATCGGGCGTTTCGCCGTCGGGGTTCATGGGATCCTGATCGACCGTGCTCATGGTGGCCTGGGCGGCCTGGATGCGCAGGGTGGAGGCCAGGAGCTGGGTCTGCGTCGCGTACTGTCGGGCAATCAGCAACAGGGTCTGATTGAGCACGGCGAGGCGGCTGTTCACGTTTTTCGCCGCCTTGGCGTGCCGCTCCAGTTCCCCCACGGCCTGGTCTGCCTGGTCCGCCGTGGCGGCGGTCTGGACAGCGGCCTGGGCCAGGCCGTCCACGGCGGCGGTGCGCAGCACGCGCTGGCGCCGCTTCAGAACCTCGCGCCGCGCCGCGTCCTGCTCTTCCCAGGTCATCTCCTTTGCCTTGGCCGGATCGAACCACAGGGTGTCCGCATAGGCCGTGCGGGCGCTGCAAATGGAGGCGAGATTGATGTCGTCCATGTCCAGGCTGGGCATCAGGGCTTCCAGATTGGGCTTCAAACACATCGCATCGCGCTGAAGCTGCCGGGTCATCTTGATGACATTGAGCACGGGGACGGGGATTTCCCCCAGTTCGCCGATGGCGTCGATTTGCTCCTGGACCAGATTGCTCACGTCCTTGAGGACCGTGAGAATCTGCGTCGTGTTCTCGATTTCCTTCTTGATGAGAAGGATTTGCTCTTTGAGGGCGTTGAGTTGCCTGGCGGCCTCGGCCAGGGCCTTGACGTCGATCACCGGATAGGTGGCCCAGGCCACCCCCGGCGCCACGATCAGGGCGCAAACGAGCGCGACGGCGCGCAGGCGACGCCCTTTTAAAGATGTCCGTGCCATTGGTCTCTCCAGGTTTGTTTGAGGCGGTCGAGGTCGCTATTGGCGTCCACGCCTGAGCGGTAGAACCGCAAGGCAGGCCCCAGAAACGACAGGTCGATATCGAGAATGGCGCTCTCGTCGAAGCCGGTGGCGCCGTCGCGTTTGACCACCAGGGCCTGACGCCGCCCGGCGGTCACCCTCTGGCCGAGGCAGAAGGCCAATTGCTCGTCGTTCAGCCCGAAGGGCGCGAAGGTCTCGGCCTTGGCGTTGGCATTGGGCAGGAAGATCAGCGTCGCGCAGCTTTCGACAAAGGCATCGGCCCGCCCGGTCTTGAACAGGGCCGCCGGGTCCTGGAAGGCCATGCCCACCACGCCGTTGAGCTTGCGATATTCGCGGAACATCTCGACGGCCAGGTCCAGGAACCCGGCGTTCTGGAGCAGCTTGGCGGCCTCGTCGATGAAGATGACGAAGCCACGGCTGCTGCGCGCCGCCGTCTTGCCAATGGCCGAGGCGATATGCGCCACCACCGGAGGCCCCAGTTCCGGATCATCCAGGGCCTCGTTCATGTTGATGGCGACCATGTAGTGGTTCAGCACCCCGGCGAGGCTATCCTGTGGGGCATTGAAGACATGGCTGTGCATCCCCCTGTTGCCCTTGTCGTCGACAACCCATTGGGAAAAATGCCGCCGCAGGTCGGAGCGCCGGGCGAAGGCATGGTTGAAGATTTCGTTGAGGGTCCGGTGCGGGGGCTCCAGGTGCATGGCGATGTCCACCGCGTGGTTCAGCGCGTCCTTGTCCTCGGGCGCGAGCTCCAGACCGCCACAAAGAGACCGCAGGATGGCGTAGATCCGATTGCGGTTGGCCGCGGTGTCCTCGCCGACATCGAGCGGGTTCAGGGCGAGCTGGTCGTAACTCTGATAGGCTCCGCCCATGGCCTCGACCATGAAGCGGGTGCCTTCCTTGGAATCGAAGATGTAGCTCCGGATCTTCTCGAACTTGGCCAGCCCGCCCAACAGATGCATGAGCAGGGTGGACTTGCCGCCGCCCGACGGGGCAAAAACCAGGAAATGCCCCAGGGACTGCGGTTTGGCCGAGACGTGGAACTGAAACGCGTAGGCGCCGCCGCTGGGGGTCATGAAATAGCGGACGGGCCGGTCACCGAAGGGGCCGACCTCCTGGCCGCGCGGCGCGTGGTGGAAGGCCCAGAGCGCGGCGATGTTCTGGTCCCGGATGACCAGGGGCCGAAGAAGGTGGCCGCCGGGGATCAGCTTGCCCTTACCCGGCGCCGTGGGCAGGCGGGCGAACCAGCATAGGGGCGTGCCGGTGGTTTCCACCGAATAGCTGATGCGCCGTTCGCCCAGGACCTCGCAGACCTGTTTGACCAGGCTGGCGAGCGCGGTTTCGTTTTCGGCCCGGGCGATCACCTGGAATTGGGCGACGAACAGTGTCGCGGTTCCATCGGACAGCATGTCCAGGATGACCCCGGTTTCCGACGCCAGGGCGTGGTTGCCTAGCAGGGCTGTCCGTTGGGCCTGTTCCTGGCGCTTGTACATGGCCAGGGCCTTGTCCCGGTTCCAGGGGTCGCAGATCTGGGTGATTTCCAGATCGCCATCCAGGGCCAGGAGGTCGCCGATGGTCCGACCCGAGACGGTTTCGGGCCACTCCCGGATGCCGATGACCCGGTGGACCGCCGGGGTGGCGCCTTCGGTGCGGACGAGCCCGGAGGGCTCGAAGCGCAGGTCGCAGGCGGGCAGGGCCCCCGACAGGGTCCGGGTCTGGGGGCTCAGATCCCGCCGGTAGTCCCCGCAGACCAGGCCATTGAGCAGACCCGTCAAGGGGCAGGGAGAGTCGGGATCATCCGGGACTGTGACGGGGGCGGGCTTGTAGGCCGACAGGCTGGCCTGGATGGCCTGGTCGGCGTCGGCCAGGAGATGGCTCCACCGCCCGCTGACGAGCAGATACCATTCCACCTCATAGCTGGATTGATAGCGGACCCTTTCGGCGCGGCCGATCTCCGTCAGGGTCGGGTGCGGCCACTCGCCTGTGCAATGCAGGGGACGGCGCCGCTTGACGGCCAGGAAACGGAGTTGCAGGCCCTTGCCGCCCAACTGGTGGAGCAGGGCTTGCCGTCCGAGCAGCAGCGCATGCTGCTCCTGCTCGATTTTGGCATCGTAGGAGAGTCCCCTCAAGCGCCAGGCCCGGCTGTGGGTGCCATCCTTGTTGACGATGGTCGCGCCATCCCCGGCGATATGGTCGAGGTCCAGTTCGTCCTGGAGCCAGTCGTGCTTGACCTCACCGAGGACGAGGCGGCGGGTCGAGGGCACGGCCAGGGCACCGCCCAGGGCCGCGACCACACCGGTGGCGATGACATCGGGCCAGATCATGGACGCCTCCCGGCGATGAGGGAGCGCGGGGTGCGGACCTTGCCTTTCCAGATGCGCCGGGCGTTGATCAACAGGCGGTCATAATGGTGATCGGCGCGCGCCCGCTGCCAGAAAAAGGCCCAGAGGCCGCCGAGGGCCGTGACCGCGACCGGCAGGGTCAGGGGCGCAACCCCCATCATCAAACAGCTCACCGCCGCCACGCTGCCAGCCGTGGCGGCGAGACCGAAGAGGACCGGCGGCAGGCCCAACAGGGTCACCGGTCGCTGGATTTGGGGAAGAATGGGAGAGGCCGCTTTCATGGTGCCTCCCCTTATGACGCGAACAGGGCCGAGACGATGGAGGGACCGGCCATCACCAGAAGCCCGCCGATCAGCGAGAAGGCGAAGCGGTTCCAGTCCATACGCCCCGACATGGCCGCCCAGAGACCGAGGGCGATGATGCCCAGGCCCAGGACGCCGGCACCGATGGTGCCAAGGCCGGAGGTGAGTGTTTCAATGAAACTCTTGATGGGAGCCGTCCAGTCATCGGCGGCCAGGGCCGGACTGGCGGCCAGCACCGCAGGAAGGGAGAGCGCACCGGCCAGGAGGCGGGATCGACGGCGGATCTTGGAGAGCAAGCGGGACATGGTGGGGTCCTTCATTGGACAAGGGTGAGAACAAGGGCGGAGAAGATCAGGACGACGCCGATGTTGAGGGTGGTGAGGAGGGTCAGGGTGCGGAGGAGGCGGCGGAACTGGCCCTGGGCCTTGTCGGCGAGTTGCGCGGCCTCGTTCATGGCCATGGATTTTTGGCGCAGGGCGTCGGTGAGAACCTCGTCCTTGAAGGCCTCGATGGAGCGCCGGGCATCCTCGGCAAAGGACTGGGCCGAGGCCGCGACCGCCTGGGAGAGGAGGCGCCTTTGGGTATTCATGACCCACTCCCAGTCCCCCAGGAAAACCTGGTGGAGGGTATGGACCATGAGCAGGGGATCGTCGGTATAGTGGTTCAGCAGAGCGGCGATGCTATCCTCTGGGACGTTGAAAACATGGCTGTGCATCCTCCTGTTGCCCTTGTCGTCGACAACCCATTGGGAAAAATTCCGCCACAGGTTCGAGCGCCGGGCGAAGGCATGGTTGAAGATTTCGTTGAGGGTCCGGTGCGGGGGCTCCAGATGCATGGTGATGTCCACCGCGTGGTTCAGCGCGTCTTTGTCCTCGGGCGCGAGCTCCAGACCGCCACAGAGAGACCGCAGGATCGCGTAGATCCGATTGCGGTTGGTCGCCGTGTCCTCGCCGACATCGAGCGGGTTCAGGGCAAGCTGGTCGTAACTCTGATAGGCCCCGCCCATGGCCTCGACCATGAAGCGGGTGCCTTCCTTGGAATCGAAGATGTGGCTCCGGATCTTCTCGAACTTGGCCAGCCCGCCCAACAGATGCGTGAGTAGGGTGGACTTGCCGCCGCCCGACGGGGCAAAAACCAGGAAATGCCCCAGGGACTGCGGTTGGGGCGAGACGTGGAACTGAAACGCGTGGGCGCCGCCGCTGGGGGTCATGAAATAGCGGACGGGCCGGTCACCGAAGGGGCCGACCTCCTGGCCGCGCGGCGCGTGGTGGAAGGCCCAGAGCGCGGCGATGTTCTGGTCCCGGATGACCAGGGGC
>NZ_JBLAVB010000043.1:0-11472 GCF_047263945.1 Rhodospirillum sp. A1_3_36
GCCATACGCTCCCGAATTAAATCCCATCGAAAACGTCTGGGCTTATCTACGCGCCAACAAACTCGCCATCTCCGTTTTTGACACCTATGACGAAATCGTCGAGCGATGCTGCGAGGCATGGAACTTCTTCGCAAACGATCAAAAAGCCGTCCGATCAATCACATCAAGGCAATATGCAAAAGCGGTCATCAGTTAGGGCCGGTGGTATCACTCCGTCGTTGGAGATGTGGAAGGCGTTGAACTCCTCCACGATACGCCACCCCCCTTTTTAGCGAGACACCCGGTTTCGATCGTAGCTCCAAATTTCATCGTGATCTCGGAGCACTCTAGGTTGGCTCTGGCCTGGCAATGTCTGAAGGCAAAGCGGTCAGGGTTTGGGGAACACCTGGAACAAAAGGATCAGGGTCACCAGGGACAAAACCGTCGAAACCAGCACCACCCCTGTGGCCCGCTGGATATAGAGACCATAGCGATTGGCGAAAACATAAACGTTGGCTCCCGCCGGACTGGCTGCGGTGATGACTGCCACGGCGACCCAATCCGGTCGCAGATCAAAGACCTGGGTTGCGGCCAACCAAACCAGAAGCGGCAAAAGCAGGAGTTTCAAAGAGGTAACGACGAAGATTTCCCTCAGGTCGCCCGTCAGTTTTTGCGAAGACAGAGTCACCCCCACGGCCAAAAGAGCGACCGGCGAGGTCGCCCGCGCAATGAACGCCAATGTATCGTCAATAACTGCGGGCATGGTCAGCCCTCCCACGCTCCACAGCATACCGGATATGCAGGCGAGGACGACGGGATTCCGCAGGACCGACCGGCCAACGTCCCGCAAGGTCTTCCCTAGCCCATCCCCCTTCGCGCCCTGACCGAAACCAATCGCCAGGGTGGTCACGGTGAACAAAATCCCTGAGTGGAGCATGATCAAGATCATCAGGGGAACCATCCCGGCCTCTCCATAGGCCCTCTGGACCAGAGGCAGGGTCACCAGAACCGTGTTGGAGAAGGTCCCTGCCATGGCTGCCATACCCGAAGTGTCCCCCTCGTTTCCAAACACATGACGGGATACCATCCAAACCAGAACGAATTGGACAAGCGCCCCCCCATAATAGGCGCCCACGAGGCGAAGGTCGAAGGTCTCCCCCATATGGGCCTGGGATAGGGTCCGGAATAACAGGCAGGGAATGGCCAGGAAGAAGACGAAGTTCACGATCCCCTGAACGCCACTTTCGCCGATCATCTTGCGACGACCAAACCAAAAGCCGATGCCAATGACGGCGAAAATGGGGAAAACAATCCTTAGGGTCTCGAACATGGAAACGACACTCCGCCCTCTCCCCCTTCAACAGGGGCAAAGGGGGTTAGAGGAAGGTGCCAACTTAGGTCAAGACATGCCTGGACCTGGGGTATCAGAGTGAAGCTGGCTCAACTTCACTCAAACTATAGTGATTTTAGAGTCTCTTCGAGATCAAGTTGCGCCGCAAAGCGACCCAGCTTGATCTCGGCATAGTCTTGTGGATTAACCGAACCACGAGATCACGATGAAATTAGGCCTGTCTGATCTTATTGCATAGACGTGATCTCAATCATATGGTCAGAGAGCGGAATGACGACGGAAAACCGCGGTGCACGACAGGGGGGCAGCTTGACTCAAACTGATCCAGTTTCACTCTAGACGCAGCGATTTCTTTACCGCCTGTCCGTACGGAAAATCGCAAAACAAGCAAGGCCCATAGAAAAAGGGGCGCTCCAAAGACCTCTTGGAAGTGCCCCTTTTTTAGTGTTTACGGATCCGTCGATCAGCTGTTCAAAGACGTCCACATGTCCTTGTCGCGCTCCGCCGTCCAGATGCTCGGGCGGACCATGCCACCGGCTTCGTCATAGGCGCGGGAGACGTCGAAGGGCATGCAGTGCTCATAAATCACCCAATCGCCGTACTTCGGGTCCATGCGGGCCTTGGTCAGGTCGAAGGTTTCCTTGAGAGACTTGTTTCCAGCCCGTCCTTCCTTGGCGGACTCGAACAGGTCGGTCAGGAACGCCTGGGTCATGGCCATGGCGTTCTCGCAGTCCTCGGGCGTGGTCAAGGCATCGCCCCGGCCCGGAACCAGCTTTTCCGGCTTGAGGGCGCGCAGGGCGTCCAGGGTGGCCGGCCAATCGGTCAGATGAGCGTCACCCGTATAGGGGGTCGCGCCGAATTCCACCAGATCGCCGGAATAAAGGATCTTCTGGTCCGCCAGCCAAGCCACCGTATCGCCCTGGGTGTGGCCCTTGCCCGGCGACCAGATCTCCACCGGGCGATTGCCCAGATCCACGGTAATCTTGCCATCGAAGACGATGGTTGGCCAAGTCAGGCCGGGAATGGTGTCTTCGCCCTGGAACAGGCGGGGGAAGCGGCCCAGCTCGCTGTCGTAATCCTGCTGGCCCCGCTCCACGATCATCTCGTGGGTCAGGCGCGAGGCGATGATGGTCTCCGCCCCGTAGGCCGCAGCGCCCAGCACACGCACGGCGTGGTAATGGGTCATCAGGATATATTTGACCGGCTTGTCCGTTACCTCGCGGATCCGCTCCATGACTTTTTGCGCCATGAAGGGAGTCGCCTGGGTGTCGATCACCATCACCGCGTCGTCGCCGATGATGATCCCGGTGTTGGGATCTCCCTCGGCGGTGTAGGCGTAGGCGCCCTCGCCCAATTTGGCAAAAGTGACGGTCTTGTCGCCCAGGTCGCCGGTGGAGGCAAAAGTCTTGCTCATAGGGGTACTCCTGAAAGAAAGGGATCGTTGAAGGGGAGGGACCGCTACGCTGCGTGGGACTGGGGCTTGGCGCCAATAGGCTCAATCCCGTTCCGGGCCAGATCCAGGGCTTCGCGGAGGGCGTCCATATCCCCCAGGTGATTGGCCAACAGCAGGATCAGCCGGGCATTGAGCGCCAGACTCTGATCCTCTGACAGGTCCCGATGGGCCTCGATCAGGGCCTCGTAGAAATCGTCGGGACGGGTGATGTTCGGATCGGTGATGAGTTTCATTTTTATGCTCCTCCCGGACGTTAGAGTATTCCGAGATCAAGTTGGGTCGCTTTGCGACCAAACTTGGCCTCGAAGATACGCTAAAACTTATAGAATTAGAGTGAAATGGGGCCAGCTTGTTCCAAGCTGATCCCATTTCACTCTAGGCTGCGCGGCTGGCGGACAATGGGGTGACGGCCTTTCCCACGGCCCGGTTCAGGGCATCGGCAATCATAGCGGCGTCAAAGGACCGCCAGCGGGCAGCCACATGTTGATCCGGACGCAGCAGGTAGGTGGTTCCCGCCTTGCCGTCATAGCGTTCGGCCAAACGCCCCTTGGCATCCTGGATGTCCTTGCCGACCACCAGAACATCGTAGGCAATCCCATCCACCTCTCCACCCGTGATACCGGGATCCTCACCGAAGGTCAGAACCGTAAAGCGCCCGCCGATCCGGTCGAGAAGCCAGCCGTCCTGACCGTCGACCCAGATCGGGGCATCGGCACAATTGGTGCCCGGCGCCATAGCCCCGGAGAAGGTCTCCCCATCGGGGGTATTCAGGGAGGACTCCACATAGGGCGTCGGCGTCGACAGCCGTCCGGAGTTCACCAGAGGTCGGGCGAAGGGAAGGTCCCGGGCAAGGTCGAGCACCGCATCGCGGAAAGCCTTGCTGACCTTGCTTTTGGGCGTGATGAAATCCGTCGATCGGGTGGAGTTCCGCAGGTTGTCGTCTCCGGCGAAGACCCGCTCCTCGGAATAGCTGTCGAGCAGGCTTTCCGGCGCCTTGCCCTCGCGAACCAGCTTGAGCTTCCAGGCGAGGTTATCCACGTCCTGGACCCCCGTATTCGCCCCCCTTGCGCCGAAGGGCGAGACCTGATGGGCGGCATCTCCCGCGAAGAACACCCGGCCGGCCCGGAAGTCGTTCATGCGGCGACAGGCGAACTGATAAACGCTGACCCACTCCAGTTCGAACTCCTGGTCCTCGCCCAGCATTTTCTTGAGGAGGGGGATGACATTCTCGGGTTTCTTGGCCTCTTCCGGATCAGCCTCCCAGCCCAGTTGGAAATCGATGCGCCAGACGTCGTCGGACTGCATGTGCAGCAAGACGGACTGGTTGGGGTGGAAGGGCGGATTGAACCAGAACCAGCGCTCGGCGGGAAAGTTCGCCTTCATGACCACATCAGCGATCAGGAAGCGGTCCATGAAGAACTGACCGGTGAACTCCAACCCCATCATCTTGCGGACGTCCGAATTCGCGCCATCGCAAGCCACCACCCAATCGGCCTCCATCCGGTACACCCCGTCGGGGGTTTCCACCTGTAGAACCACATGATCCGGTTGGTTTTTGATGGAAATTACCTTGGACTTCCAGCGCAGGTCCACCAGATCGCCCATCTCCTTCAGACGGGCAATCAGGTATTCCTCCAGATAGTATTGCTGCAGGTTGATGAAGGCGGGAAGCTTATGGTCTTCCTCGGGCAACAGGTCGAACTGGTAGACCTTTTCCTCCCCGCGAAAAACCTTGCCCACCTTCCAGACCACGCCCTTGTCAACCATCGGCTTGGCGCACCCCAGGCGGTCCCAGACTTCCAACGGCCGTTTGGCATAACAGACGGCGCGGGATCCGATGGAGACCGTGTTGTTGTCGTCCAGAACCACGACCGGAATGCCCTGATGAGCCAGATCCAGCGCCATGGTCAGGCCGATGGGACCTGCGCCGATGACCACAGCAGGGTGGCGTTTGACCACGCCATCGCGCTGTTCGGCGCTTTGGACGTAGTCAAACTCCGGATAGGCGTATGTGTTCAGCATCGTGAAACCTCCCTGTCGGGGCGGGGGTCTTTCGCCCTTACCGCCACCTCTTTTTCCTTAGCCTTGAAGCGCCCTCTTTTCGGGGCTCGCTTCCTGTCGTCGTCTGGGCTTCAGCCCTTGTTCTCCACAACCGTCTGATCAATCGCCCCAAAGATGGAAGCCCCTTCGGCGTCCTTCATCTCGATGCGAATGGTATCGCCGAACCGCATGAAGGGGGTTGAGGGCTTGCCCTCGGAAATGGTCTCGATCATGCGGATCTCGGCAATGCAGGAATAGCCGCGCCCCCCTTCCGCAACCGGCTTGCCCGGGCCACCATCCAGCTTGTTCGACACCGTGCCGGAGCCGACGATAGCTCCTGCCCCTAGGGGACGGGTCTTGGCGGCATGGGCGACGATCTCGGGGAAAGAAAAGGTCATGTCTTCCCCGGCCTCGGCCTTGCCAAACAGGGCACCGTTCAGGGTGCAGAGCAGGGGCAGATGGACCTTGCCATCCTTCCAGGCCGCGCCCAATTCGTCGGGCGTCACCGCCACCGGCGAGAACACACTGGAGGGTTTGGACTGGAAGAAACCGAAGCCCTTGGCCAGTTCCGCAGGAATCAGGCCGCGCAGGCTGACGTCATTGACCAACATCAGCAAGCGGATCCCTTCCGCAGCCTTGGCCGGGCTGGCTCCCATGGGGATATCGTCGGTAATCACCGCGACCTCGCCCTCAAAATCGATCCCCCAGCTTTCCGATCCCAGGGGCACGTCTTGGCGGGGCCCGATGAAGGAATCCGATCCCCCCTGATACATCAGGGGATCCGTCCAGAAGGACTCCGGCAACTCGGCGCCCCTGGCCTTGCGCACCAATTCCACGTGGTTCACATAGGCCGACCCGTCGGCCCACTGGAAGGCACGGGGCAAGGGCGATTCACAGGCGGCCTCGTCGAAGGATTGGCCCAGGGATCCATCGTCGTTAAGCTGGTCGGAAACCACGGCCAGCTTGGGGGAGAGGGCTTCCCAATCGTCCAGGGCAGCCTGGAGGGTGGAGGCGATCTCGGGCACGGGCAGGCAGCGGGTCAGGTCGCGGGAGACGACGACAAGCTGGCCGTCACGGGTCCCGTTGGTCAGGGTGGCGAGTTTCATCAAAAAGTCCTTACAGCGGCGCGTGGAACAGCGGTTAGTTGGCGAATTCCGTGCTGTGCATCCAGGCGGCATGTTGGGGGGCGCGCTTGGTCCTGTCCCATTCCTCCAACATCTCCCATTTCACCGCATCAAGCTTGGAATCCATCTCCGGCGTGTTGGTATCCACGGCCAGTTCCAGACGGTGTCCGTTGGGGTCGAAGAAATAGATGGACTTGAAAATGGTATGCTCGGTGGGTCCCACCACATCGATGCCATCGGCTTCCAGCTTGGCCTTGACTGCCATCATCTCCTCCATGGAGCCCATCTTGAAGGCGATGTGCTGGACCCAATCGGGAGTGTTCGGGTCTTTCCCCTGCTCCGGAGAGTTGGGCAGTTCGAAGAAGGCCAGAATGTTGCCCATACCCGCATCCATGAAGATATGCATGTAGGGGTCCGGGGCCTTGGTCGATGGCACCTGATTCTCGGCAATCGCCAGGACGAAATCCATATCCAGGTACTTGCCGTACCACTCCACAGTTTTCTTGGCGTCCTTACAGCGATAGGCCACATGGTGAATGCGCTGGATCGTCATGTCCGTTCCTCCTCAAGCGAAACTTTCAATGGTGCCGCCTTGGGGCGGTTCAATGGCCCCATAATTTGTTGCATATGAAATTTTATCAATGATTTTTTACATCCTACCCATTTGATTTTTCCAGAGTTTCCCGGAATTCCAATGGTATCAACCCGGCCCCATATTCTATTTTTTCATTCATAAACAACAATATAAGAAGACATTGAGAAAGCCCTTGAAATTTGTTTCATCCCCGGGGAATATTGTTTCAGAAGAAACTAAAAAAAATAATCATCCTGCCCCAGGGGGCTCACACATCCCCGACCGCAGACCCTGCCACCCCCCATTCGGGAGACTCTGTCCATGAAGCGTTTGTTTGTTTCCGCCCTTGTCGCCTGCGGCCTATTGGGCTCGGCGACCCTGGCCCAGGCCGAGGACACCATTGTCCTGAAAATGAGCCATTTCCTACCCTCCTCCCACCCCAGCTACACCGACTTCCTGGAGCCCTGGGCCAAGGAATTGGAGGCGCGCACCAATGGTCGGGTCAAGGTCGAGATCTATTCGGCGGGATCGGCTCTGGGCAATGTGGCCAACCAGCTTGACCAGGTAAAAGCTGGCGTGGTCGATATCGCCCACGGCCTGTCAGGCATTCCCCGGGGCCGTTTGCCGCGCACCCTGGTCATGGACATGCCCTTTCTGGTGAAAACGGCGGACGCGGCCTCCAGGACTCTTTGGGATCTCTATACCGACGGCGATATTGCTCCCGAATACGATGGCTTGAAGGTGCTGGCCCTGCATGCCCATAACGCCGGACTGATCCACACCCGGGACAAGCAGGTCACCACCATGGAAGACTTGGCGGGTCTGCGCCTGCGTACGCCCTCCCAGGCTGTCTCCATGATGTTGGAACAATTGGGTGCCACCCCCGTGGGCATGCCGCCGACCGAGGTTTACTCCGCCCTGCAAAAGGGTGTGATCGACGGCAATGCCTTCACCTACGAGGCCATCCATAGCTTCAAGCTGTACGAAGTCCTGAAGTACCACCTGGACGCCAAGGCCTATACGACCACCTTCTTTTTCGTCATGAACAAGCGCAAATACGACTCCCTGCCCGAGGATGTCCGCGCGGTCATCGACGACATCTCCGGCGCGCCCCTGGTGGCCAAGTTCGGCGGTTGGTGGACCAAATGGGACGAAGCGGGCAAGAAGGATATCGCCGAGGCGGGCAATACCGTCACCCCGCTAGCCGACGCTGAGCGGGCCAAATGGCGCGAAGCCCTGGCCCCGATGATCGACGCCTACCTGACCACGGCGGAAGAGCAAGGCGCCGACAATGCCCGGGCCATCTACGCCAAGGCTCAGAAGCTCGTCGAAAAATATGAAGGCACCGGGAACTAATTTCCCAAACATGGGGGGCTCTTCTCCGCTCCCCCCCCATTCCTTGATGATGCCGGGGCCTGCGGCCCCGGTCCCCCATCCGTCCCTTTGGAAGGCTCCCCATGATCAACCGCGTGTTGACCGTCCTCTTTCCCCTGGCCCAAATCCTGGCCTGGGTCGGCATGACAGCCCTGCTTGGCGCCATGTCCATCACGGTCCTTGACATCATCCTGCGGAAAATCGGACAGGGAGGCATTCCCGGCGCGGTTGACCTCGTCCAGCTGACCATCATGTGGGCAGCCTTCCTATCCATCCCCCTGGGCTTCACGCGACATGGACATGTGGCCGTTTCCATGGTGGTCGAACGCTTCGGAATCCGGGGGCAAGCCGTGTCCCTCGCCCTGTCGACGGCTGCGGCCTGTGTGGTCATGGCCGGCATCGGCTGGTTTGGTATGGACAAGGCGCTCCAGCAATGGACCTACGGCGACTCCTCCCTGACCATTGGCGTTCCTATGGTCCTCTACTGGATCCCCCTGGTGGTGGGCTCCACCTTCGCCGCGTTGGCGGTGTTCCTCATGTTCCTCGGCGCCTTGGGTGCCCTTGTCTCCGGGCGGCCCAATCCGCTGCTCGACATCACCGGGAAGGCGTGACCCCATGGCCGATACCACCCTTGTTTTCCTGTCCTTCTTCGCCTTGTTCGGCCTGATTCTCATGCGTGTCCCCATCGCCATCGCCATGGGACTGGTGGGGCTGGTCGGTGGCTGGATGGTCAACGGTTTTTTCTCCGTTGGCTTCATTCTGGGGACCATTCCCTTTGATTCCGTCTTTCCCTACGGCCTGTCCGTGGTGCCCTTGTTCGTCATGATGGGGGTCTTCGCGGCCCGAGCGGGCCTGTCCAAGGCGCTGTATGACTCGGTCCACGCCTTCATGGGGCATTTCCGTGGCGGATTGGCCATGGCGACCGTTGGGGCCTGCGCCGTTTTCGGCGCCATCTGCGGGTCCTCCCTGGCCACGGCGGCGACCATGTGTCGGGTGGCTATGCCCGAAATGCGCGCCCGCAAGTACGACGATGGGCTGGCCTCGGCGACCATCGCGGCTGGCGGGACCCTGGGCGTGCTTATCCCCCCCTCCGTGATTATGGTCATCTATGCCCTGCTGACCGAGCAATCCATCGGCAAGATGTTCTCTGCCGCACTCATCCCCGGTTTGGTGGCAACGGCCCTGTACATGGCCGCCATCACCATCTGGACCTGGCGGAACCCCGCTCTGGGACCTGCGGACGCCAAAATGCCCTGGTCCGGGCGGCTGCAGGCCCTCAAGCGGGTCTGGCCCATTGGCCTGCTGTTCACGCTGGTCATCGGTGGCATCTATCTGGGATGGTTCTCCCCGACGGAAGCCGCCGCCGTCGGCGCGGCGGGTGCCCTCTTGCTCGCCGCCCTGCGGGGGGCGCTGACGAAGTCCGTCTTCCTCGACAGCATGACCGAAACGGCCGTGACCAGCGGCATGATCTTCCTGGTCCTGATCGGGACCGCCCTGTTCAACTACTTCGTCGAATCGGCGGGCCTTCCCCAAGCTCTGGTCAGCTTCGTCATCGACCTTGGCTGGGCGCCCATGGCGGTCCTGGTCGCTCTGATCGCCTTTTACCTGATCCTGGGCTGTTTCATGGACGCCCTGTCCATGATCCTGCTGACCCTGCCCTTCGTCTACCCCCTGATCACCAGCCTCGGCCTGGATCCCATCTGGTTCGGCGTGATCATGGTGTCCGTCGTGGAGGTTGGCCTGATCACCCCCCCTGTGGGCATGAATCTGTTCATCATCATGGCGGGCACACCCGGTTTGACCCTGGGGACCATCAGCCGGGGTATCGTGGCCTTCCTCGTCGCCGACGCCGCACGCCTTGTCCTCCTTGTGCTCTTCCCCGCCCTGTCCTTGTGGCTTCCGTCCTTCATGAAGTAAGGAGAGAAAATTGCGTGCCCTATTTCTCTCCCAACGGCTAAAGACCGGTCCAACCTATGGAGTCGACAGATGATATCCGGACAAGAGAAAAAGCCAGAAGAGACAACTTTCGTCCTATCCGACTTCTTTCCCTACAAGGTCCGCATTTTCTATACGGCAGTCAGCGGTGCCGTCCGGCAGGTCTACACCTCGCTCCATGGCCTATCGGTCAATGAATGGCGCACTCTGGCTGTCCTCTGTGACAATGCGCCCCTGTCGGCGAAGGAAATCGTTGGCCGCTCCTCCATGGACAAGGTCAACGTCTCCCGCGCCATCTCCGCCCTGCAAAAGAAGGGGATCCTGGAGCGGCACATCGACCCGACGGACCGGCGGCGCATCCTGCTCCGCCTGACCCGCAAGGGCCGCCTGATCCTCACCGACCTGCTGCCCGAGGTGAAACAGGTCGAAGAACGCATGCTCGACGGCCTGTCTGCTGAGGAACGGGACACCTTTCTTCGCCTGATGACGCGGGTGACCGCCAATGCCCGGGCCATAGGCCCCCCCATCCGAGGAGAACACCACTAAGATGAAACTCCATACCTATTGGCGGTCTTCTGCGGCCTATCGCGTGCGCATTGCCCTGAACTTAAAGGGCTTGGGCGCCGACATGATCCCCGTCCACTTGGCCAAGGGAGAACAGCGGAGCCAAGCCTACGCGGCGGTGAGCCCCTACAAGCTCGTTCCCTGTCTGGAATTTGATGACGGTGAGGTACTTTGCCAATCGCTGGCGATCATCGAATATCTGGACGAGACCCATCCGGAGCCTCCCCTGCTGCCCGAAACAGCCCTGGGCCGCGGCCAGACACGCGCCCTCGCCCAAGCCATCGCGGTGGATATCCACCCCCTGAACAACCAACGTGTCCTGAAATACCTGAAAAGCGACTTGCAGGTCACCGAGGACGCGAAAAACGGCTGGTACAGCCATTGGGTTCTTGAAGGATTCGCCGGGGTCGAAGAGAGCCTGAGACGCAAACAGGCCCCCGGCCCCTTTTTGAATGGTGCGGCCCCGGGCTTGTTCGAGATTTGTCTGGTTCCCCAAATGTACAATGCCCGGCGCTTCGACGTGGACCTGACGCCCTTCCCCCGACTGCGGGCCATGGATGCGGCCTGTCTGGCCCTGCCTGCCTTTGACCGGGCAACGCCGGAAAACCAACCCGATGCGGAATAGGAATACTCTCAAATCGGGATATACTCCATCTCCTTGAAAAACCGAAAAACGCGGGGCTTTGCCCCGCTCCCAACCGGGGCCTGAGGCCCCGGACCCCCATTCGTTTTTTTACGAATGGGATCAAAGGGTCCGTGACCCTTTGCGGGTCTGGGCAGAGCCCAGCAACGGCGAAGCAGGGGGTCCGGATTTTCAAGCACACAGAGTATATACTCCGCCTCCATGAGAGCCCGACCCGAAATGACTGCCATGATTTCAATAGTTTCGCCGTGTTTCCACGGGCATGACGGAACCCTTTGAAGTCACCGGATGAATGTCGGTTTGGGCTCTTATACCAAGGGCATGAGGTTGTGACTCGGATATAGGCTTTAAGGGATTCCCTAGTTCGCTCAATCATGATTCACTCTCCCCATATTCAATTTCTGGATAGGGGAGTTGACCTTGGCGATAGAAATC
>NZ_JBLAVB010000044.1:0-10115 GCF_047263945.1 Rhodospirillum sp. A1_3_36
TGTCCTTCCAGCGGTCGCCGAACTTGATGTAGGTGAAATAGTCGTCGCGATAGACGGTGCGGGGCTTGAGGGTGTTGTCACTGCCCCAGAGGCTGTAGTCCCCCCAGCCGCGCAAGGTCGAGGGGGTGAAGGGGGCGGATTTGACGAAGTCTCCGTCCTTTTTCTCCTTGTCGTCCAAACCGGCCAGACCCTCTCCGTTGCTCGCCCCTGCCTCGGTTTCCGCCGTGACCGGCGGAGGCACCAGGGGCAGCGGCGCGGTGTCGAAGGGTTCGAAGCCGGGGACGGCGGGATCGCTGTCGGCCCGGACCGATCCTTCGATCCGCACCAGGAGATCGGGGACATGGCGGGAATTGAAGCCCTCCGCCCGGAGATAAATCGGGTAGATTAAGCCACTCTTGCCGTAGACCACGATATTGGTGTCATAACCCATACCGGCGGCACGGACGGCCAGGCGGCGCTTGCCCCGGGGCTTGACCTCAAAGCCGATGCTGTCGCCCAGGTCCACGGCCTCGATTTCCTCGCCCTGGGGCAGTTCAAGGACGGTGACCATATATTCGCGGACCCGGACCTTGTAGGTGGACAGGGGATTGAGGTCATAGGTGAAGACGGCGGCCTGTTCCGGGGCCTTGTCCCAGGCCGATTGGACCATGCCGATGGATACGGCGCGGTCGAGGGAGCCGAAGTCGCCCTTGGAATGCTGTTTGATCTGCTGCACCAAATCCTCCGGAACCGGGATGTCCGGGGCAGCGGCGGCGGGGGCAGCGGCTGGGGACGGGGGCGGCGGCGGGCCTCCGCTGGGGGAAAAGGGGGTTTGGGCCTGGGCGGGCCAGGCGACGGCCAGCAGCAGCGGGGCGGCGAGTACCAGGGAGCGGAGGGTCATGACGGGGCCTCGGGAATGGGGCGGGACAGGGCGGCGCGGAGGGCGATGCCGGAGATCGCTCCGGCCAGCGTCAACAAAAGGGTGGTGGGGAGGAGGAAGGGGTGGACCTCGGCCTGGAGCGCCCCGGCGTAGGCATCGGCCAGGGCAAAGGCCAGAGCCACGGCCAGCAGGACGAAGCGACCGGCGGGGGGCGACGGGGGCGGAAGCTGGAACCGGCGCGCCAGGGCCAGGACCGGCGACCACAGGGCCGCCCCGCCAAGGGCGGCGGCCAGGACGAGCATCCAGGATGCTGCGACGTGGCCAGTGGTGAGGATGTCGCACACGAGTGCGCCACAGAGCACCAGGGCGGCGCCCGCCAGGGAGGGGACAAGCCGGGTCATGACGAGGGCCTTTCGCGCAGGACGAAGTCCAGGACGGTGAGGCCCAAGGGATTGGCGAAGCGGTCCTCGGCGGATACCGATTGGGGCCGGGTGGTCATCGACAGGTAGGCCCGCAGGGGTTTGCGCTCGATTTCCTTGCCGTGGCGCTCGTCAATTTGCTCGAAATCGACGACCAGCTTGTAGTCGTCGCTGAGGCTGTATAAACGGGTGGCGTCGCCGACTTGGATCTGTCGGACCATGCCGTCGCTCAGGGCGTCGGTGCGTTCCTTGGTCTCGATGCGGTCGCGGACGAAGCTGCGCCAGAAACCCGCATCGGACATCCGCGCCGCCTCGGCCCGCCGTTCGCCTTCCGTGACCCGGTCGATCTCCAGGACCAGACGGACGTAGCGGCGCGCCGTGGCCTCCAGAAGCAGGTCGAAGCCGTTCACGTCCTCGCTGATCGGCTCGATTTGGTAGAGCTTGTCATCCGGCTCGTAGCCACGCACCAGGGCAACCTCGGTGGTTTTGAGCGGCACCAGGGCGCCGATGGCGTTGCCCTGGACCACCACGGTGGCCAGCAGGCCGATGTTGGTGGCCACGGACAGACGCAGCATCCAGGCAAGCCGCCGGTGGGCCGCCTGGAAGGCGAAGGGATCGGCCTCGGAGATCTTGGCATGGGGACGGGCGGGGGGCGCCAGAACCGGGTCGCCGTCAACGCGCGAGAAGGTCGGCGTCACGCGCTCTGTCTTGGCGCGCCAACGGGCGAGCCAGGGAAAGGTTAACCGAGCCATTGGAACCCCTCGCTGTTGTAGTCGATGGGATCGCAGGCGCAGGGCGAGAGCTTCATTTCATCCGCCGCGTTGCCCCCGGCATTCCGGGGCATTTCCAGGTCGGCGCAGGCGGAGGTGGACAGGGTGAACAGGACGAGCAAAAGCACACGGATCCTCATTGGGATGTCCTTTCTGGGGTGAAAAGGGGAGTTACTTGTCGAAATGCGCCTTGGTCAGGCGCTCCTTGATCTTGTCCATGGCGGCGTTGGCGGCCCCCTTGGGGTTCTTGGCGGTTTCGATCCCCAACAGACCGGCATCCAGGAGCTTGCCCGGGGCCTTCTTGCCTGCCTTCAGGAGCCCCAAACCGGTAGCTGTGGCACCGGCGGTGATGACCATGGCGGCCTGGTTGGTCAGCTGCGAATGGGTGACCGAATTGGCGATGGAGGTGGCCTCGGCCAGGAAGGCCGTGCCCAGCCAGCCCAGGGCGATGGCGACGAGGATCTTCGGGTTGTCGAAGGTCACATCGGCGACTTCCGCGCCCATGGAGGCGTCGCCGATGTTGAGCTGCGCGGTTCCGTACAGGATCAGGGCAAGGGCCACGGAACTGCCGAAGAGCACCATGAAGGCGGCGAGGAGCGTCCGCAGGCCGCTATAGGCCATGCCCCGGCCCCAGCCGAAGCCGAAGCACATCATCAGGATCGGCGAGAGGGCGGCCAGCATCATCACGCGGAAAATGCTCACCACCACCTGGGCGAAATAGACAACAAGAAGGATGAAATAGGGAACGAACAGCAGAAGGGCGTAAATCAGGGGAACAACGGGATCATTCCAACTGGTTTGCGCGGCAATGGCCGTCGCCATCTTGAAGACTTTGACCACGCCGTCTTCAGCGGTTTGAACCAACTGGGTCATGCCGCCGGTTCCTTCCGGGGCGGCGGCTTTTCCGCTGATGCCGCCGACGGAGAGTGCGGCGCTGGCGCCGGAACCCATGACGGACAGGGAGGCGTCGTAGGTTTGGGAAATCAGGCCCGGCCCTTGGCCGCCCAACAGGATTCCGGCTATAACGACAAACACGAATTCCTTGCCGAGGCCCTGCAAATCAGCTTGGCCGAGCATCATTTTCAGGCCGTGGATGGCGATCCACAGGCCCGCCAGCGAAAGGAAGACCGCCCAGATGGGACCGATCAGCATGTGGCTCAAATCGCCCACGAAGCTGTCCGCCAGGGACACATATTCACTGACGATGTCGCAGGTGAAGCAGATTGTCGCATCCGCACTTCTATCTATTGCCATGGTGACATGCCTGTGTCCTGAAGGGAGTGCAGCGGGGAGCTATGAAGTGCAACGATATGCGGATTGGGATTACGCTGTGTCGGCATGGACTACTCTGCGAACGGGTGAGGACTTCGATCGAGAGTACGAGCGCGTAAGTCCAGCTTACGAGGCGTGGAGAAAGGAAAATCCAAGCGAAGATCTTGCCGTCTTGTCTTCTCTCCGTGGAGAAGAGGGAGACCTTGTTCGGAAAGGTCATGATTTGAATAAGGTCTATAATAATTGGCTTAGCATCTATCGTGCTTGGTCTAGTCGGCGTGGTTCTTTGGAGCCTGCCTATCCATGGAATGAGAACGTCAGGTGTGGCCTTATTGAGATGTCGAATATTTACACAGGGCAATGCAATGACATTCCTGATTGGCGCAGCGAGAAGGCCAAGGCCCGTGACGCCCAGGTTCTCGCCGACTACCGGGCCAAACAGGCGGCCAAGGGGGCCGCGCAATAGGGGGTGAATCCGGGGGAGGCTCATTGCGGCGTCTCCCCGCTGGTCCCGGGGACTTCGGGCGTTTCGCCGTCGGGGTTCATGGGATCCTGATCGACCGTGCTCATGGTGGCCTGGGCGGCCTGGATGCGCAGGGTGGAGGCCAGGAGCTGGGTCTGCGTCGCGTACTGTCGGGCAATCAGCAACATGGTCTGATTGAGTACGGCGAGGCGGCTGTTCACGTTTTTCGCCGCCTTGGCGTGCCGCTCCAGTTCCCCCACCGCCTGGTCGGCCTGGTCCGCCGTGGCTGCGGTCTGGACAGCGGCCTGCGCCAGACCGTCCACGGCGGCGGTGCGCAGCACGCGCTGGCGCCGCTTCTGAACCTCGCGCCGCGCCGCGTCCTGCTCTTCCCAGGTCATCTCCTTTGCCTTGGCCGGATCGAACCACAGGGTGTCCGCATAGGCCGTGCGGGCGCTGCAAATGGACGCGAGATTGATGTCGTCCATGTCCAGGCTGGGCATCAGGGCTTCCAGATTGGGCTTCAAACACATCGCATCGCGCTGAAGCTGCCGGGTCATCTTGATGACATTGAGCACGGGGACGGGGATCTCCCCCAGTTCGCCGATGGCGTCGATCTGCTTCTGGACCAGATTGCTCACGTCCTTGAGGACCGTGAGAATCTGCGTCGTGTTTTCGATTTCCTTCTTGATGAGAAGGATTTGATCCTTGAGCGCTTTGAGTTGTCTGGCGGCCTCGGCCAGGGCCTTGACGTCGATCACCGGATAGGTGGCCCAGGCCACCCCCGGCGCCACGATCAGGGCGCAGACGAGCGCGACGACGCGCAGGCGACGCCCTTTTAAAGATGTCCGTGCCATTGCTCTCTCCAGGTTTGTTTGAGGCGGTCGAGGTCGCTATTGGCGTCCACGCCTGAGCGGTAGAACCGCAAGGCAGGACCCAGAAACGACAGGTCGATATCGAGAATGGCGCTCTCGTCGAAGCCAGTGGCGCCGTCGCGTTTGACCACCAGGGCCTGACGCCGACCGGCGGTCACCCTCTGGCCGAGGCAGAAGGCCAATTGCTCGTCGTTCAGCCCGAAGGGCGCGAAGGTCTCGGCCTTGGCGTTGGCATTGGGCAGGAAGATCAGCGTCGCGCAGCTTTCGACGAAGGCATCGGCCCGCCCGGTCTTGAACAGGGCCGCCGGGTCCTGGAAGGCCATGCCCACCACGCCGTTGAGCTTGCGATATTCGCGGAACATCTCGACGGCCAGGTCCAGGAACCCGGCGTTCTGGAGCAGCTTGGCGGCCTCGTCGATGAAGATGACGAAGCCACGGCTGTTGCGCGCCGCCGTCTTGCCAATGGCCGAGGCGATATGCGCCACCACCGGAGGCCCCAGTTCCGGATCATCCAGGGCCTCGTTCATGTTGATGGCGACCATGTAGTGGTTCAGCACCCCGGCGAGGCTATCCTGTGGGGCATTGAAGACATGGCTGTGCATCCCCCTGTTGCCCTTGTCGTCGACAACCCATTGGGAAAAATGCCGCCGCAGGTCGGAGCGCCGGGCGAAGGCATGGTTGTAGATTTCGTTCAGGGTCCGGTGCGGGGGCTCCAGGTGCATGGCGATGTCCACCGCGTGGTTCAGCGCGTCCTTGTCCTCGGACGCGAGCTCCAGACCGCCACAGAGAGACCGCAGGATGGCGTAGATCCGATTGCGGTTGGCCGCGGTGTCCTCACCGACATCGAGCGGGTTCAGGGCGAGCTGGTCGTAACTCTGATAGGCTCCGCCCATGGCCTCGACCATGAAGCGGGTGCCTTCCTTGGAATCGAAGATGTAGCTCCGGATCTTCTCGAACTTTGCCAACCCGCCCAACAGATGCATGAGCAGGGTGGACTTGCCGCCGCCCGACGGGGCAAAAACCAGGAAATGCCCCAGGGACTGCGGTTTGGGCGAGACGTGGAACTGAAACGCGTAGGCGCCGCCGCTGGGGGTCATGAAATAGCGGACGGGCCGGTCACCGAAGGGGCCGACCTCCTGGCCGCGCGGCGCGTGGTGGAAGGCCCAGAGCGCGGCGATGTTCTGGTCCCGGATGACCAGGGGCCGAAGAAGGTGGCCGCCGGGGATCAGCTTGCCCTTACCCGGCGCCGTGGGCAGGCGGGCGAACCAGCATAGGGGCGTGCCGGTGGTTTCCACCGAATAGCTGATGCGCCGTTCGCCCAGGACCTCACAGACCTGTTTGACCAGGCTGGCGAGCGCGGTTTCGTTTTCGGCCCGGGCGATCACCTGGAATTGGGCGACGAACAGTGTCGCGGTTCCATCGGACAGCATGTCCAGGACGACCCCGGTTTCCGACGCCAGGGCGTGGTTGCCCAGCAGGGCTGTCCGTTGGGCCTGTTCCTGGCGCTTGTACATGGCCAGGGCCTTGTCCCGGTTCCAGGGGTCGCAGATCTGGGTGATTTCCAGATCGCCATCCAGGGCCAGGAGGTCGCCGATGGTCCGACCCGAGACGGTTTCGGGCCACTCCCGGATGCCGATGATCCGGTGGACCGCCGGGGTGGCGCCTTCGGTGCGGACGAGCCCGGAGGGCTCGAAGCGCAGGTCGCAGGCGGGCAGGGCCCCCGACAGGGTCCGGGTCTGGGGGCTCAGATCCCGCCGGTAGTCCCCGCAGACCAAGCCATTGAGCAGACCCGTCAAGGGGCAGGGGGAGTCGGGATCCTCCGGGACTGTGACGGGGGCGGGCTTGTAGGCCGACAGGCTGGCCTGGATGGCCTGGTCGGCGTCGGCCAGGAGATGGCTCCACCGTCCGCTGACGAGCAGATACCATTCCACCTCATAGCTGGATTGATAGCGGACCCTTTCGGCGCGGCCGATCTCTGTCAGGGTTGGGTGCGGCCACTCGCCTGTGCAATGCAGGGGACGGCGCCGCTTGACGGCCAGGAAACGGAGTTGCAGGCCCTTGCCGCCCAACTGGTGGAGCAGGGCTTGCCGTCCGAGCAGCAGCGCATGCTGCTCCTGCTCGATTTTGGCATCGTAGGAGAGTCCCCTCAAGCGCCAGGCCCGGCTGTGGGTGCCATCCTTGTTGACGATGGTCGCGCCATCCCCGGCGATATGGTCGAGGTCCAGTTCGTCCTGGAGCCAGTCGTGCTTGACCTCACCGAGGAGGAGGCGGCGGGTCGAGGGCACGGCCAGGGCACCGCCCAGGGCCGCGACCACACCGGTGGCGATGACATCGGGCCAGATCATGGACGCCTCCCGGCGATGAGGGAGCGCGGGGTGCGGACCTTGCCTTTCCAGATGCGCCGGGCGTTGATCAACAGGCGGTCATAATGGTGATCGGCGCGTGCCCGCTGCCAGAAAAAGGCCCAGAGGCCGCCGAGGGCCGTGACCGCGACCGGCAGGGTCAGGGGCGCGATCCCCATCATCAGACAGCTCACCGCCGCCACGCTGCCAGCCGTGGCGGCGAGGCCGAAGAGGACCGGCGGCAGGCCCAACAGGGTCACCGGTCGCTGGATTTGGGGGAGAATGGGAGAGGCCGCTTTCATGGTGCCTCCCCTTATGACGCGAACAGGGCCGAGACGATGGACGGACCGGCCATCACCAGAAGCCCGCCGATCAGCGAGAAGGCGAAGCGGTTCCAGTCCATACGTCCCGACATGGCCGCCCAGAGACCGAGGGCGATGATGCCCAGGCCCAGGACTCCGGCACCGATATTGCCGAGGCCGGAGGTGAGTGTTTCAATGAAACTCTTGATGGGAGCCGTCCAGTCATCGGCGGCCAGGGCCGGACTGGCGGCCAGCACCGCAGGAAGGGAGAGCGCACCGGCCAGGAGGCGGGATCGACGGCGGATCTTGGAGAGCAAGCGGGACATGGTGGGGTCCTTCATTGGACAAGGGTGAGAACAAGGGCGGAGAAGATCAGGACGACGCCGATGTTGAGGGTGGTGAGGAGGGTCAGGGTGCGGAGGAGCATTCGGAACCGGGCCTGGGCCTTGTCGGCGAGTTGCGCGGCCTCGTTCATGGCCATGGATTTTTGGCGCAGGGCGTCGGTGAGAACCTCGTCCTTGAAGCCTTCGATGGAGCGCCGGGCATCCTCGGCAAAGGATTGGGCCGAGGCCGCGACCGCCTGGGAGAGGAGGCGCCTTTGGGTATTCATGGCCCGCTCCCAGTCCCCCAGGAAAACCTGGTGGAGGGTATGGACCATGAGCAGGGGATCGTCGGTGCCGACCGTGGCGCCATGGGTGCGCCAGAGGTGCTCGCGGAGCGCCTCGACGGTGGTGATTTCGGGGGGAGGGGGGCGGTCGTCCTGCGGTGCCTTGTTGGTCTGCGCCAACTCGGCCAGGACTTGCGCCCTGCGGACGGCCTCGGTACTGGCCGCATCCTTGGCCATCAGAGCCCCGCCTCGACCATGGTGGAGTTCATGGTCGCCCAGATCATTTTGAGGCGTTGGCGGGACATCACGCCGAACTCTTCGCTCTCAACGGCTTCGGCGAAGGTCAGATGGGCCTTGAGCATGGTCGCGATGTCGAGGCCGAAGGTCTCCTTTCGGAGCTCCGGAAGGCGGACCAGGGCCGCGATATGGTCCATGTTCTTTCGATAGATTGCGCTGTCTTCGAAGGTCTGGACCTGCTGTCCGACCTGTCGTTCAACCCGACCGAAATACTCGTTCAGCCAGACGACAACGGGGATATCTTCGAAGTATTTGAGGACCTGGGACAGGCCCTCCATGGTGTCGGTCAGGCCTTGGCCCCCCGTGACGATGGAATGAATGCGGATCTCGTGACCGGCGTCCTGGACCATGGTCAAGGCCCTGGTTTCCACCATGTAGCCGAGCAGAGGCAGAAAGGTCGACGCGCCGTTGTCCACGACAATCGTGGCGTCGGGCGGGGCTGCGAGGATCTTTTCCAGAAGGGCGTCAAAGAAGCGGGGATTGATTTCGTCGACCCGCTCGCCGAGCGTCAGGTTTTCAACGCCGAAGGCCTTGTATCCGCCGAAGGACCGGTTGACCGGGTCGGTGTCGAGGCAGATCAGCTCACCGTCTCGCGGCTGGTAGTACTGGGCGAGAAGGGTTGCGACGAAGGATTTTCCGACGCCGCCTTTGCCCTGAAGGGTGAAGTTCACGAGCGCCATGATCAGACCTCACCATCATTGACGGTGCCATAGGCCTCCGGGCTTTCGATGGGAGGAGGTCCTCCGGGGCCTTTGCGGTCGAGGATCTGGAGATCGCCCCGGAAGTCGGGAAGGATGATTTCCGTCGTGACGTGATCGACGTTGAGATTGTCGGTCCATTTCCGGGTGTGGATCTCGCCCTCGACGTAGACCTGAGCGCCTTTCTTGAGGACGCGTTCGGCAAACTTGGCGAGGGGCTTGTTGAACACGACGACGCTGTGCCATTCGGTTCGCTGGCGCTTCTCACCGGTCTGCTTGTCCGTCCAGGTCTCCGTACTGGCAAGGCGGAGGTGGGCGATTTTGTCGCCCTGTTGGCTCTGTCGGATTTCTGGATCGGTGCCCAGATAGCCGATGATTTGGGCACGGTTCAAACACGCCATCAGGCGTCTCCTTTTGCTTGGGATAGGGGTTCGGATTCGGGGAGGGGGCCGGGGTCGGACGAAGCGGGTTCGTCGGAGTCACCCCAAAGTTCATCCACGAGTTCATCGCTCGCGACACGCGGAGCTTCCACTTCGCGGATTCGATCAACTCTCCCACTGGTTGTTGTGGGGGATTTTTGTCGTGTCGGAGGAGGAACGGATTTGGTGGATGAAGCGCTGAGTTGTGGCTTTGTAGAGGGCGTAGTTAAGGCCTTCTTGTTGTCATAAAAAGCTGTCTTTGCCATCGTGATACGACCAGTTCTGAACAGGTCGTCATAGATTTTCTTGAGGGTTTCCCCTCTCTCAAGCCGCTCTTTGATTTCTGGCCATAGGGCCAAAAACTCGATCCGGGCCTCACCCCAACCTGCCACATCTAACTCCTGCCACTTTGACTTGACAGGAAATCGGGGAAGTGGTTTTTCTAGTTGCGTTGGTCGCGCTTAGGCGTAGCCAAAACGGTTTACAAATTCATGGACGCGAGTCCCCGCAACCAAATTAAGCCCGTTATCTCAAGGAGATAACGGGCTTTTTCGTGTTCGGCCCCACAGTGCACGACAATTGGCGTTCCGCCCCTGGGGCTTTGCCCCAGTCCCCACTGGGGCCGGAAGGCCCCAGACCCCAGTTCCTTAACCCGGAAAAATCACGTGACTTTTTTCGGAGGGCCTATCGGCCCGATTTTTCTCTCCGGCCCCGGATTTTCCGAAGCCCTGTTCCGGGCTGGATGATGTCGGCTGCGAAAAGGGGCATATGGTCGCGGCGATACAACTAATAAAA
>NZ_JBLAVB010000045.1:0-8701 GCF_047263945.1 Rhodospirillum sp. A1_3_36
TTCGCAGAGCCGTAAATCAGAAGCCCCAGCATCATCCGGGGATGATAGCGCGGCTGGCCAACGGCCCGATGGCTGATCTTGAAAGCATCCAAGCTCACCCGGTCCACAGCCGCGATCACGAAATGGGCCAAATCGTCCTCCGGGACCCAATCGTTCAGACTGGGCGGCAGCAGGAATAGTCGATTTTGGTTGATTTTTCATGCTTTTGCAATGTGTGATAATATCAGAGCGGGGGAAAATTCGACAGTCTGCTAGGAATTTTTTTTATGTATCAACGTTCTAAACTTCGGCTGAAGCCATCGTTTGGGTCGATGCGCGAGGGGATGTCGGTCCTGGCGAGGCCAGATTAATATTTTTGTATCATGTAACTTTTTCTGATCCCAGAGAAGTGAAGACAGCGAAGTGTTTCAAGAATTGTTGACTCCTCCATTCCCTGCTTATGACCCCGGTTGACAGGGCGCCGCTCCCGGGGAAGTCTCCTCGACGACATGGTGAAGCAGGGAAATGGAGAGGTGGCCCGATATGATCAAGTCGGCGAAACGAGAGGGTTTTCTGGTGGTGACCGCCGTCCTGGTCGGTCTTGTCCTTCCCAACTCTGCTTGGGCGGAGTTGGGCAAGGATCGCTGTGTCGTCGGGATCGATGTCGGCCACTCTATCGAACAACCCGGGGCGACTTCCGCCCGGGGGCGCCCCGAGTGGGCCTTTAATCGGCGTCTCGCGGGGGAGGTCGCCCAGACCATCAATACCACCGGTATGGCTTCGGCCTTTCTGATCAATGGCGAGGGAGAGACCCTCTCGCTTGCCGAACGGCCCAGGCGCGCCAAGATGGGAGGGGCGGGTCTCTTCCTTTCCATCCACCATGATTCCGCTCAGCCCCAATTCCTCAAGCCCTGGCGTCACGACGGTAAGGAGGGGTTGACCGCAGACGGGATCCACGGGTATTCCATCTTCGTTTCCAGAACCGGGAGTCATCCAGAGGAAAGCTTGCGGTTCGCCCAGGGGCTGGCCGGGGCTTTGCGGGCGACGGGATATACCCCAACCCTGCATCACGCCGAGCCGATCAAGGGGGAAAACCGAGAGCTGATCGACCGGGACAGGGGCATTTATCGCTTCGACGAACTGGCGGTCCTGAGAACGGCAGAGCTGCCCGCTCTGCTGTTCGAGGCTGGAGTTATCGTTAATCGCAACGAGGAAGTCCTGCTGGACACCGCCGAGTATCGGGCTGGATTGATCGATGCCTTGACCCAGGCTGTCCTTGACTATTGCGCCTTGAACGGGTGACCCTGGTTCGTTGATGAACGATCCCCTGGCTTTCCACGTCCCGGACCGGACCAGACCTTCGCCCAGCGTCGTCTAGACATCGAGCAGATCCTACTCCATCGTGATCCAGTTTCACTCTAGAAATTCACTGCGTCACCGCCCTTGAGAGAGAGCATCGCGCGGCCTCCTCCGGCGAGGCAATCTCCAGACCCAGTCCCTCGACTTGTGAGTTTTAGAAAGAGCCTTGACAGGGGCTCGTCTGTTTTGGGCGATTGCCCAAGCCCATTTGGGGGCAATGCCCCCAAACCCCTATTTTTTTTTATCAATAAGTATCTGGGGCCTTTCGGCCCCAGTGGGGGCAAAGCCCTCGTGATGGGAGAAGCCTCCTTGTCGTGTGTCCCGCCGTTTTCTTGCTCTTGGGCCTGCTTGTGCAGGGCTATTGGGGTTGGAGCATGACAGCCATGGCGTCGAAGGCGGCCCGGGCATAGGGGGTCACCCGGGGGGGGATCTGGCTGGGGTGGATATCCGGTCCCAGGATACCGACACCCACTGGCTTCATGAACTCCAGTTGCAGATCGATAATCGCCTTTAACGCACTTTGGGCCATGACCAGACCATGGGCGGTCTCGCCCCGCTCGATGATCCCCAGGACGACGGCTCCTTCGATATCCTCGCGCAGCAACAGGCGTTTGAGGGCAAGGGGCTTTTCCATGGATCCCGGCACCCAAACCTCCGCCACGATGGTCAAGCCCCGCTCGCGGGCCCCCTCGCGGACGGTCTCCAACATCGCTTCCCCCTCTTTGCGGTGGAAGCTTCCAATCACGACAGCAAAGCCTGTCATCTGGTGAAATCCTTTGTTTCTAGAACCTGTTACGTGAATCACATTTCACGCGACAGGGTCTTGGTCTCGAAGATACTCTAATGTGGTGAATGGTCTTCTAAAGATGTAATTACACGTTTAGCAGAAGAAACTCCCTCTCCCAGCTGGAGACCACATGTTGATAGGCATCCCATTCCGCCCATTTGACGGAGGTGAAGACCTTGACAAAGTCGTGGCCGAACAGGTCGTGCAGGGGTTTGGCTCGACCAAATCTGTCTATGGCGTCGGGAAGGTGGCGGGGCAGGTTGTGCGCCCGGGTGTAAGCGCTTCCGGTGATCGGGTTGCTGGGCTCAATCTCTTCGACCATCCCCAGATAACCGCAGGCCAGTGATGCGGCAAAGGCCAGATAGGGGTTGACGTCCGCGCCTGACAGGCGGTTTTCCACCCGTCGTCCAGACTTGTCCGAATAGGGCACCCGCAGCGAGACGGTGCGGTTGTCATAGCCCCAATGCATGTTGATCGGCGCGTCCTGGTCTGGCAGGAACCGGCGATAGCTGTTCACGTTGGGCGCCAGCATCAGCATGCATTGGGGCAGGTACTTCTGAAGGCCGCCGATATGCCAGCGGAACAGGTCGCTGTCCTCGCCCCCCTTCTTGGACAGGATATTCTTGCCCGTCAGAGCATCTTCAATGCTTTGGTGCAGGTGCATGGCACTGCCCGGCTGGCCCTCCAGGGGTTTGGCCATGAAGGTGGCGTAGACTCCGTGGCGCAGGGCCGCCTGACGGACCGTCCGCTTGAACAGGAAGACCTGGTCGGCGAGGTCGAGGGCATCGCCATGTTCGAAGTTGATCTCCATCTGCGCCGATCCGGACTCGTGGTGCAGGGTATCCACGTCGAGATTCTGCTCTTCGGCATAGTCATAGACGTCTTCGAACAGGGGATCGAATTCGTTCACCGCGTCGATACCGTAGGCCTGACGCCCGATCTCCGCCCGACCCGATCGGCCGATTGGCGGCTCCAGGGGGTAGTCCGGATCCGCATTGATGCGGACGAGGTAGAATTCAAGCTCTGGCGCGACCACCGGTTTCCAGCCTTTCTCCTTATAGAGGGCGAGGACGTTGCGCAGGACTTGCCGGGGAGCGCAATGGACCTCTCCGCCCTCACGGTAGAAGCAGTCACTAATGACCTGAGCGGTGGGTTCTTCGTACCAGGGAACGGTCCTTACGGTTGTTGGATCCGGGTGCAGATAGACGTCCGAATCCGATATGCCGATGGGATCGTCCTCGGGGTATTCGCCAGTTACCGTCTGGGTGAATACAGATTCGGGTAGGCGAAGGCCCCGATCCCTTAGACTCTTAAGGAATTTACGGGCGGGGAGGATCTTGCCCCGGGCGATGCCCGACAGGTCAGGGACGAGGCATTCCACTTCCGTGACGCCGCGATCCTTGATCCAACGCTCCAATTCGTCGACCGTCGATGGGTCCGTTTTGCTCATGGGGTCTTCCATGTTGTTCAATGAAAAGGAGGAAGAGGCCTCTTCCTCCTCATGCCAAGCGACGCGGGTTGAAACCCACGCCGCTTTTCTTACGTTCAAACGCCAGGCGGGCTTTTACGCGCCATAAGGAGCGGCGGCCACTTGGCCGCTTCCAAGGTGCGGTCAGTCAAACTCACCGCACCTTGGTATCAGATGTCGTCCAATCGCCCCGGGGAAGTGATTCGTGGCGGCTATTATAGAGCATTCAGCGGAAAAGTGGGGGCCGAAGGGAACGCGGAGCGGACAACCGGCTTTCCGCTCCGCTCGATGCACGAAGCATATGAGTCTAAGGGGAGGGCTCTAAGGGCGAAGAGAGGAACCACCGAACCGGTCTCTGGGATAGTGACGGACCATGGCACAGATGGAGAGCCGTCTCCGACCAATGACGACCCGTTGGGGGGGCGTCTCCGTTGCCGAAATAAGGCGAGTCCGTGAGGAGGCAGCGAGATGAGCATGTTTCTTTCTATACATCAAAAAGACCCTTCTATCTATAGGCGTGTACTGTTTTTGATTTTTTGATCCTTTCGTCTATATATTCCCCTGCGTGGTCGGAATATGGTATGCTCCTGGAGTCTTTATTCTCTGCCAAGTTTTGGCGCTATATGAGCTCGGAATATGTGCTTGGAGTGAGGGGCGACAGGCCCTTTCGTTCCATTCCCCATATGGATAGCGTGCGTCGTGACCGTTTCTGACGGTCGTCTGGGATGGCCAGAGCGACGGCCCATGGACGGATAGGTGTATGACCGCCAACAAACAGAGTAGCGATGACCTTGATAACCGTAGGGAGCAGGTCAAAAAGTATAGAGCCCAATGGCGTAAGTTGGAGGAAGAAAGAAAGAGACGAAGGAGGCAAGATTTTATTCGAAGTGTAAAGCTATTTTTTATTGTTACTGGTGTGGTCGTCGCCGCTGTTGCGGTGTTTATTCTGTTTAGTGGGGCCTGGAGTATTGTGAATCCGATTATAAATAGAGGCTAGATCGGATGGAATGGGGAGAGGTGATCGGCTTTACCTTTCCCAAATTTGTTGATTTGGACTATAACTGACAAGCGGGCTTGGAATTGAAGGTCTTGAGATACTGAAGGAATCTTAAAAATAAGCTGGGTAGGGTGACATGAGTGCTGGTTGGACAGAAAAGTGCCGCGTTGGGATCAAAGCGATCGATGACGACCATAAGGGCTTGTTCGACTTGGTTGCGGCCCTGGAAGAGCAATATCTCGAAGGCTCCCATGTGGAGCAGGTTCGGGCAACCGTTCATGCTCTTAACCTCTATGTCACCGAGCATTTCGAACGGGAAGAGCGCTTTATGCGCAGGGCCAACTTTCCTGGATATCAGGCCCACCGCCGAATCCACGAGGAATTTAGGGCTCTTGTTCGGGCGTTGATCGCGCTGCATGAAAAAGACCCGGATCTCGTGGATCTGGAAAAGGTGACAGTTTTTCTCGATCGCTGGATTCGGGACCATATCCTGGTCAAGGATATGCAGTACGTGCCCTATCTCAACGGTGAGGCACAACATGAGGAGGGAGAACTTCGGGTTGACCACTCTCAGGATGTCACCTTGCGGGTTCCTTTGGAAAAAATTGACGCACTCAACCGATTTGCGGCCTTGATGCGGGAGGGTGGCGAAATCGCCGATGCTCTAGAGCAGGCGCTTGTGATTCACGAGCGGGAGCATGAACGTAAACTGGCGAACAAGGCTCGAAAATTGTTTTCCGTGACCGGATGAAGAGCTCTAGAACCGGTGGTGGCCTTAAAATTCCGCAAGCGTTACAATGTTGACCTTGAGCCCGGGATTCCTTGGGTTTTAGGGCCAAAGAGCCGAGACTGAATTCTCTGTCTATGAACACAAAAGGATATATGGCCTTGATCCCCATGGGATCAGGACATAGAACGGAGCCAATCCCCATTGTTGGAGGGAGGCTCGGAATGGAGGCGTTTGGAATGCATCGGGGACCTCCGTCGATCTTGGAAGTTAGACCATGGATCTAGGTACGATCATTGGCGTCATTGCAGGATTGGTCATCGTTTGCGTGGCTATTCTGTTGGGGTCTGATTTCGGAATCTTTGTCAACATACCCAGTCTGCTGATCGTGTTCGGCGGAACCTTTGCTGTGACTTTGATCAAGTTCAACCTTAAAGATGTCCTGGGCTGTTTCAAGCTGGCCATAGGTATTGCCTTTAAGAATAGCAAAAGCGATCCAGAATACTTGGTCAATACCGCTATTGAAATGGCGACAGCTGTTCGCAAGAACGGTCTACGTGCCTTGGAGAATTTTAAGGTCGAGAATGACACCTTCCAGCGGGGGGCCGGTCTATGCGCTGACGGCCATGGCGCCGACGTGATTCGCGAGACCCTGACAAAGGAAGTGAACTTGACCATTCTGCGCCAGGAGAAGGCAGAAAAAATGTTCCGGGGGATCGGAGAATCCGCCCCTGCTTTCGGTATGCTGGGGACCCTGGTGGGGTTGGTTCAGATGTTGTCGAACATGAGCGACGTGAATACCATCGGCCCGGCCATGGCGGTTGCTCTTCTGACCACCTTTTATGGCGCGCTGATTGCCAATGCCGTGGCACTCCCCATCGCGGATAAATTGGCGGAGAAAACGGAAAACGACCAAGTGAACTTGGATTTGATCATGAATGCTGTTTTGCAGATTCATGCGAACCAAAACCCCATGGTTCTGGCGGAGATCCTGCAGATCTATTTGCCCGCCGCCGGGGGTGGCAAAAGTAAGAAGAAGGCGGTCTAGGCGATGGGTAAGAAAGCGCCTCAGGGTGCTCCCATGTGGATGACCACTTTTGCGGACTTGATGAGTCTGCTTCTGACTTTTTTCATTTTGCTTTTGTCTTTTGCAGAAATGGACGTTGTCAAATATCGCCAGCTTGCCGGTGCGATGAAGGAAGCCTTTGGCGCCGCCAAAGAAGACAAGCTGACCGGCATGATCGAAGTCGATGGCGTGCTGGGTCGTAAGCAGTCCATGAACAAGGATCCGACGAGAGAATCCATGCCGGTTTTCAGCGAGCTTCGTCCCGAGGTTAAAGCCGAAACGGATGGGGAGGGGCAGGAAGCTTCAGCCTGGGGGGAGATGCCCACCCTCAGTCAGGAAGAGCTGGAAAAGCAGGAGGAAGTGGTCAAGCAACGCAAGACCCGAGAGCTTTATGAAAAGCTTAAGAGTGAATTGAAAGATGAAGAGGCTGGATCAGGGATTCAAGTCCAGCGCATGAATGGGGAAGTGGTGATCTCCTTTCCATCAGATATCTCCTTTCCCTCGGGAAGTAGTACGCTCACCTCCCAGTTCGCGCAGATCATTGATCGGATTGTTCCCGCCGTGAAGTCGACGGATGGAGAGATCTTTGTGTCTGGCCATACCGATGACGTTCCTTTGGCTGGAGGGGGGCAATATCAGTCAAACTGGGATCTATCGGCCGCTCGCGCAACAGGGGTGGTTCATCGCCTTTTGGAGCATGGTATCAATCCCAAGAGGATAACCATCCAGGGATTCGGAGACAGCCGACCCATTGCGGATAATGGAACGGTGGAGGGGCGTTCGAAGAACAGGCGGGTGGAGATTTCCATCGTCGCCTTGAAACCTCAGCTCGACGCCATGGGGAACGAAGTAAAGGCTGAGGCGGGTCCATCCGAGCCGTGATGTGGGCGGGTCTGACCAATACGTCTCGGTCGTCCATACCGGCCTTCCACGTTTCCCAATCTGGAACGGGCCAATGGCAAAATAACCTGTTGGAAGCGGCCAAGTGGCCTCCGCGCCTTATGGCGCGTAAAAGCCCGCTTGGCGTTTGAACGCAAGAAAAGCGGCGTGGGTTTCAACCCGTGCCGCTTGGTATTACTTGCCCGATGGGAACGAACTGAACGTAGTGATTGTCGGTGGAAAGGACGTTTATCCTTATGACATCCTTTCTGAATTTGAGGACGGCGATTCCTTCGAAGACTATGGCGTCGACCTCTGTTCAGTGATCATGACTTGCCCTGGTAGGAAGGCACTGGTGGCCCGCGCTACTCCTCTCGCCAGGGCATGATAGGCACGCTGCTCACCGAATGTTTGGGGCTGCCATCGATGAGTTTGTCGCTGATCACCAGATAGATCAGAACGTTCCGTTTTTTATCGAGGAACCGGTGAACGGCCATTTTCTTGAACAAAATTGACCGACGTTCGGAGAAAACCGTCTCGCCCGGGTCGAAGTCTTCCAGGATTTTGATGGGGCCAATTTGGCGGCAGGCGATCGAACTATCCGAAGGGTCCTCCGCTAAGCCGACCATACCCGACAAACCCCCTGTGCGAGGTCTGGTGAGATGGCAGGTCACGCCAGAGACTTTTGGGTCGTCAAAGGCTTCGATGCAAATTTTGTGGTCGGGGCCCAGGACCTTGAAGACCGTGGAAACGCAGCCGATTTCCTCCGCACCTGCTCGAGGTGCAGATGCCAGGGGTAAGGCCACCACGAGGCCCAGGGCCAATGCTGTCCAGCGCGTCATATCAATCCCATTTTCAACGGTTCTGTCCGGCCCCTGACGTGGGGAAGGGCCGCAGCAAAGGTGTCCTGATGTGGCGCTTAAGGCAAGAAAAAAGGCTGTTTTTTGTGCATCGAGGGGAAAGGGGGCACCGGTTTTCCGGTTCATGCCAGGGTGCACGACAATAGGTATTTTCCAGTCACGGGGTTTTGCCCTGTCCCCCACAGGGGCCGAAAGGCCCCCGATCCCGCCGATCCCGCGCATGCGCTAAGGGGTTCACGTTTCTCTGTGCCGCTCCGAAGTTAAATAATACGGTGTTTTACTCCGTCATCCCCGCGTACGCAGTAATAGCGGAGTAAAAAACATTGGATCCAAATAAAGAATCGTGCATCCCTTAGCGCGCACGCAGGGATGATGACAAAAGAGTTTTTCCGTAGCCTGTTGGATCGTAATTGCTCACGGGGTTGGCGAAATCGGTTGGCTGACGGCCTGGTTTGTGATTCAACCTTTGTATGAAAACGCCCCGGACATATCGACTTAGCGAAGCGGAGAAAGACGCCTTGCTGCTTGAGCAGGCGGTGCTGATTGAGCATTTATCGGCCCGGGTGACGGAACTTGAAG
>NZ_JBLAVB010000046.1:0-6924 GCF_047263945.1 Rhodospirillum sp. A1_3_36
GATACAGATCCGTCACCGGAACCGCCAGGCTCAAGGGGCAAGCGCCGCTGGACGCTATCCGCGATCTCATCCAGGGCAGTTTCGCACTCGCTTGACGCGCCTGCCGCCAACCCCGTGAGCAATTACGAATTTGGGACCGTAACCGTTAATTGGTATCCTGAAACCATGCTTTCTTGCTATCCGTACGGCGTTGGCTACAATCATCTCCCTTGAATTTTCTGACACCTTGTCTCGAAACCAGTTTGCATTTATTGAATCTATGGCATGATGAATCGCTTCTTTCCATGCTGTTTCGTTGCTCAGTGATTTACAAATAATATCTATGTTTAGGCATTCTTCTATTTCACGCAAAATAAGCCATTGTTCATAGGTCGCTTCGTTTAAATGAATCTTGATCTCGACAGTTTTCCTAACTCGGAACAGACCCTCGGATGACCAGCCTCTAGAGTTGCAAATAAGGCAAGATCTCACTGCTGCACGTTTCTGCTTAATTAAATTTTCATTTGAATTTCTTTTGCTTACTGGATCTGTTGCAACCAATTTTTGAAATCGGCTAGATAATCTTAGAAAAATATTGAGGGCTGGGGATGTTTCTTTGTGAGTTGACATCTATATAATTTACCAGCTTTTTTGTAATTTTCTTAGCGAAAATCTATGCTTTAAGCTTCTCACCGTGATCAATTAGGTCAAGGCGGTGGTATTGTCTTGGGCAAGATTGAGCCAGTAGCGGGTATAACGCCGCTCCCCTGTCCGGATTAGGGCGCCCTTGGTCACAAGGTCGGCGAGGTCTCTGGTGGCCGTGGGGCGGGTTGTTCCGGTGATCGAGATGTATTTGTCCGCACTTAGGCCACCCGTGAAGCCTTCTGGGCCTTCTCGGAACATGCGGGCGAGAACCTTGTTCTGCCGCTCGTTGATCTGTCCGTGCAAACGATCAAAGAGCCGGGTTTTGGCGATCAGGAAATCTAGAAGACGGACGGAGTAATCTTGCGCCTCCAAGATGGTTGCAGCGAAATACTCCAGCCATCCCGTGATCTCCAGCCCCTTATTATGCTGTTCGAGATTGAGGTAATAGGCTTTCTTTTTGGACTGGATGGCATGGGAGAGCGCCAACAAGGTCTGTTGTCCCAGACTTTGCGAGAGAGCCTTTTCGGCGATGGCCCGGCCAATCCGCCCGTTGCCGTCCTCGAACGGGTGGATGGTCTCGAAATACAAATGGGCGATGCCCGCCCGGGTGAGCGGCGGTAAGGCATCGGAGCTATTAAACCAGTCGATAAACCGAGTCATGTCCTCGGGGATACGATCCGAGGGCAGTGCCTCGAAATGGACCTTGGGCGCAAGGATCGGGCCGGAGACGACCTGCATCGGCTCGCTGTGGGTGCGGTATCCGCCGATATCGGCCAGGTCGTTGCGTCCTTTCATCAACATGCGATGCCAGTCAAAGAGCATCGCATCGCAGAGTGGTGCATCATAGGTGCGATAGAGGGCGGCCATCATGTCGGCAACGCCTTGCTCGGCGGGCGTGATGCGGCGATCCGGAGCGCCAAGCCCGAAGTTCCGCCGCAAGGAGGCTTGCACGGATTCCCGGTTGAGGATTTCGCCTTCGATCTCGGAGGTTTTGACTGCTTCACTGGTGATAAGCGTAATAACCAAATCATCTTTTTGGTCGGCCGGAACATGCTTTAGGGCGCCGATCACAATGCCAGATTGCTTTTGGAAGCGGGCTTCAAGCGCTTCCAGCTTGGTCTTGTCATAGGTGAATACGGGCCAATCCTGATGCTCCCAACTCCAAGGCATGATCGATAGCGCTCCTTTATATAACTCATAATGTCGCATTTTTATGATTTATAGAAGCAGTTTCTATAAATCAATCCGGGAGCGTCTACCCGAATTACCCCTTGGGGTGCAGGCGAAGTGCCGGATGGGGCCGGGATAGTCCGGGCGGGTGTTCAACCTGCCTGGAAAGGCTATCACCCATGCAAAATCAGACACGGCGCCCCGAGGCGCTTTTGGATCATCTGGCGAAAGACGGATGGTTCACCCGGCCCGTCACCCTGTTTTTGGGGGCTGGACTGGTCACGGCCCTGTTCTTGAATGTCACCGATGGGGCGTTTTTGGAAGGCTCCATCACCTGGAATGTCCCGTACTTCATGGATACGACCCGCTTGCGGCTGTCCATGATGATCGTTGCCGGACTGCTCGGCTTTAGCCTCGGCTGGCTGATCGCCGGGAAGAACCCGCTCATCAAAAGCCTGCTGGCGGGTGTGCTGGCCGGGTTCGTTGTCTTTCTGGCGATTATCGATCAGGGCTCCTTGGGTTGGAGTAGTGCCTCTCTTGGCGCCTTGCTGCTCTTCGTGATGGGGGCTGGCTATTGGCTCCGGCAGGCCTATCGCTATCTGACCGCCCGCCCGAGCACGCTCGGCTCGGCGGAATGGGCCACGGTCCCCTATATGGTCGAGCATGATATCGTCGGTGAGACGGGCTTCCGGCTCGGTCACACCACTTACAACGGCGAGACAATTCCCCTGCATTATGCAGGGGATCGTCACTTGCTGCTCTCCGCCGCCAATCGCTCGGGCAAGGGCACCACGGTTCTGATCCCCAATCTCCTGACCTATCAGGGATCGGTGCTGACCATCGATCCCAAGGGCGAGAATGCGATGATGACCGCCGGGCGCCGCACGGCCATGGGGCAGGATGTCTATGTGGTCGATCCTTGGGGGATTACCGGGCCTGGCGTGGCCCGCTTTAATCCCCTGGACTGGCTGGTTGATGCCGGGGCGGATTTGACCGAGAACGCCATGTTGCTCGCCGATGCGCTGATCGTGCCGATGGGCAAGGAGGATCAGTTCTGGACCGAGGAAGCCAAGGCCCTGAGATGCAAGGGGTGATCGTCCATGTCGCCACGGCGGAGGAAGAGAAAGGCAACCGGACCTTGGCCCGGGTGCGGGATGTCCTGCTGCTGGATGGCGATGGCCTCAAGGCGGTCTTCACCACCATGTTGGACTCCCCGCATCATGTGGTGCGCTCCACCGGGGCACGGCGCCTGCAAAAGGAAGAAAAGCTCCTCGCCAATGTGCTGGCCTCCGCCCAGGCGCAACCGCACTTCCTGGATAGTGCTCGTATCCGGGAGAGCCTGGCCGTATCGGATTTTAAGTTCGAGGATTTGAAGGCCAGGCCGATGACCGTCTATCTGGTGCTCTCTGCGGATCGCCCGAATGCCTTTGGGCGGTGGCTGCGCTTGTTGATCCAGCAAGCCTTGACGGTGAGCGCTCGTAATATTGCCCTGCGTCCGGCAAAACCCGTTCTGTTCCTTCTCGATGAACTGCCCGCCCTTGGCAGGCTGAGCATGGTCGAACAGGCGTTCGGCTTGATGGCCGGGTTTGGAATGCAGCTTTGGGGCGTGGTGCAAGCCCTCTCCCAGCTCAAGCGCATTTACGGGGAGGGTTGGGAAACCTTCATCTCGAACGCCGGGGTGGTGCAGTATTTTGGGTCACGGGATCGGATGAGCGCCGAGTATTTCTCGGCTCTGTGCGGGGTGACCACCGCGTGGAACCTGAGCACGGCAATTGCCCGGGCCTTTGGCACCAACACAGGCGGATCGTCGGAAAGCACCACGAATACCGAGACCTCGTCGGCGACACAGCGCAAGCAGGCCTATGCGGATGAGTTGATGCGCCTGCCCAAAGACAAGCAGCTTCTCCTGATCGAGAACTTGAACCCCGTCTCGTGTTCCCGCACGCCGTGGTTCGAGGATGAGGCGCTCAAATCCCTTGGCGTGAATCTGCGAGATAGCGACACGGCGGAGGCGGATCATGGCTGAGGAGAACACCACCACCCGTCCGGCCTTCACCAAAGCGGCTGGAGGAAAAGAGACTCCCGTGCGGGACAAGGACAATGCGGATCGGGTCTTCGCTCCTCGATATGCCCCCGGCGGGGATAACCGGGCGCCTCGGGGCACGGTGGGAACCAAGCGGGATTTGCCGACCCCGGAGCGAGAGAAAGCGGCAAGCCCGCAATCCCTCAAAAAGACCTTCCAGCCCCTTGTGCGGGGAAATGATAAGGATCGTGGGATCGAGCGCTGATCCAATCAGCCCGCAAATGGGAATATCTTCAAATAGCAGAGCGGTGCGCCGCTCTGCTATTCTGTTATTATGAACCAGTATGAATATGAAGAATATTTAAAGACAGCGCCCCAGCATCCCGATTACGAGCCCATCGGGCGCCGTTACAAAGATTGCTTCGGGATCGAGCAAACCATCATTTTACACAGGAACTATTGGGCCTATCTCGATTGGCTGGTCGAGAATGCCGATTTGGATGCCGAGGCCTGGATCGCCGAGTGCGACAAGCACCGGGAGGACAAGGCATTGTCCTATAATCTGATGCATTGGCTGTGGTGGGATGAGTGCGACCGTCACCGCAAGGGCCACGCCACCCTCTCCGATATCCCGCCCCTCGGCTATGAGGAATAGAGGTTATGGCAATCATTGCCATCTATTTTGACATTCAATGCCATTTCGGGGTATTCTGAACCCAGAGAGGAGAATCCCCATGGCAAGTATGAATGTCTCTTTGCCTGAGTCGATGAAGGCATGGGTCGAAAGCCAGACCCAAGACGGACGCTATAGCAATGCGAGCGATTATGTGCGTGATCTGATCCGCAAGGATCAGGAACGGCGTCATGCCATCGCCACCTTGCAGGCTGCTATCACGGAAGGCATTGAAAGCGGCGAGCCGCAAGCCTTTGATGCCGAGGCTTTCAAGCTGCGGATGCGGGAGCGCCATGTCGTCCGCTAAGCCGATCGGCTATCGTCTTGCACCCAAGGCTTTGGATGATTTTGAAGAAGCGTGGCGTTACTCGGCGGAAACATGGTCGATCCAACAGGCCGACCTATATATCGATGAACTGACCCACGTATTCGAGACACTGGTTTCGGCGCCAGCCCTTGGCCGGGAATGGACAGAGTTCACCCCGCCCGTGCGCATCCATCCCCTGAAACATCATATGATCGTCTATGTCGTGACCGATGATGCCGTGGTTATCATCCGAATTTTGGGCGGGCGCCAAAACTGGCGAGCCATCTTGCAGGCGATTGAAACGTAGTTGTCCCTCACATCGGATAGACTGATCTCACGGGTTCTGGCGGTTCAACGCCCATGGCGGTCATGCCGCAACTGCCCAAAGTGGTGAGAATACCGATCAGGGCGGCTTTTTGGATATTGGCCTTGATCCGGTCTCGGGATTGCTCCCTGTCGATGAAGCCGCTCAGCTTCATGGTGGCGGCACTGATGATCCAACAGGCGGTCATGGTGAGAGGAAGGCAACAGAAGCTAAAAATGAATGCCACGAGGAAGTTTACATTCTCCAGCAGATAGCCCCACCAGACGAAATAGGACCAGAGCACTGCCCCGACGCCAAAGGACAGGCCATATCCGGTCCACCGGGTGAACGCCGCAAGGGGCTTTCGTCTGTTGCCAGATTGATCCAGGGCGAAGCCCAGACAAACGCCTACCAAGGCAATGGACCAGCAGACAATCAGGATAACCGGGAGGTCACCAAGATTGAGGACGGCCAACACCGGGTCCAAAGCCGGATAGTCCCATGCCAGCGCAGAGAGACCATCATAGAGTCCGTCGATTAGGTCGATGAACTGATCATAGAAGACCAGAGCCCAGCCCCCGAAAAGGATGGACAGGCCAAAGCCTGTCCACCGCACGGAGGTTGCCGGAGAGAGACCGCTTTGCACGGCCCCTTCCTGTTGAGCGTTCTCAGACGGCATCGGCCTGACCCGTCATCCGAAGCCGCCCAAAGGCAAAGGCACCAAGGGCCAGGAACACCAGCCCGATCCAGTTCACGGCGGCGGAATAGCCTTTCACGCCGCACTGGGGCTGTCCGAGGGCACCGAACCCGCATTGTCCCACGGCGAGGTTCGCTTCGGACTGGGCGGCGAGATAGGTGTCATAGCTCCATTCCCGGGACGCCGGATCATCCATCCCGGAAACGCTTTCCCGAAGCGGCTGTCTGGTCTGGGTCCAGTTGGACCATTGCTGTTCGGTGAGCGATGTTTCGATAAAAAGAGCGACGCTGTCGATTCCAATCAGGAGCAGCAGCAATCCGGCGGCGAAACCGGATTTGGAGAGAATCGAAGAAGACATATCGAAAGGCTTCCCTTTTGATTTTCTTACCATATTTCTATTCTCAGGTCTTGATCCTGGCGTAAATTCCTGATTCACTTAGAGGTGCCTCCTCATCAAAACCGCTCTCAGAGCCACTTTCAGAAGGGAACCCTTTTGCGCCAACCCCGTGAGCAGTTACCCCGGGGAACATTGTCATATCAACCACTGTCACCCCACCACCACACTCGTTGATGGGGCATCGTAACATTGAATTATCTAAAAATTGCAAAGGAAATTTTGTGCTACGCAGCGGGAAGAACGTTACTCGATCTCACTGTCACCCCTCCCTTTGGTACGTCCCGTTCGGCCTGCCCGCCCGGTTCGCTCTCTCCCTTGAGCCTCTCGCTCCTGTTTACGGAGAGCGCTTCCACTTAAGCGGTTTTGTTTATTTTCAGGCTCTGCTTTTTTACTCTCAGTCGTTGGTTTTTTAGTGTTTTCTGTATTTTGCGTTGCGTTTCCCGTTCTCTCTTTGCATGTCCATATTGTTTTTCAGGCCATCGTAGTCTCTTCTTGAAAATTCCGTAATTGCTCACGGGGTTGGCGGCAGGCGCCTCAAGCGAGTGCGAAACTGCCCTGGATGAGATCGCGGATAGCGTCCAGCGGCGCTTGCCCCTTGAGCTTGGCGGTTCCGGTGACGGATCTGTATCCGGCATGAATTTGCGAGCCCCAGTCGGATCGGAAGCCATTGGTGACTTTCCGGAAGATCACCGACGGTCTGATTTCCCGTTCGGAAATGTTGTTCGTCGG
>NZ_JBLAVB010000047.1:0-6821 GCF_047263945.1 Rhodospirillum sp. A1_3_36
CGTAAACCGACAACTGTATCGTCGTCCATGGCGTATCACTCCCTCGTTGGAGATGTGGAAGGCGTCAGACACCTCCACGATACGCCACCCCCTCATCTCTGCGTCACCCAGTTTCGGTCATAGCTCTGCGGCGGCCCCTGTCGGCTGTAGGGGCGAGCGTAAGCGAGTCCCGGAAGCCGACAGGGGCCGTTGGTAAATTTCGTTGGGCGTAGCGTAGTCCAGAGCTTGATGGGGGCGCCGGGCGTTGTAGGCCTCGATCCAAGCCCGGATCCCGGCTCTGGCGTCGCTCCCCGTCTCATAGGCCTTCAGGTAGACCTCCTCGTATTTCAGGCTGCGCCAGAGGCGTTCCATGAAGATGTTATCCATGCACCGCCCCTTACCGTCCATACTGATGCGGACTCCGGCCCCCTTTAGGACTTCGGTAAAAGCGAGGCTGGTAAATTGGCTTCCCTGATCACTGTTGAAGATTTCCGGCGTCCCATGGGTTTCCAAGGCTTCCTGGAGGGCGGCGATACAGAAAGCGGTATCCATGGTGTTGGACAGGTGCTAGGCCAAAACCTTGCGGCTGTGCCAATCCATGATAGCGACCAAATACAGAAAGCTGCGACGCATTGGGATATAGGTGATATCCGTCGCCCAAACCTGATTGGGGCGGGTGATGGTCAGGCTGCGGAGCAGATAGGGATACACCCGGTGTTCCGGATGGGGGATCGTGGTTCTCGGGCGCCGATAGATCGCCTGGAGGCCCATGAGCGCCATCAGACGATGAACCCGTTTACGCCCGACGGACCAGCCATCCTGCCGCAACAGGGCCGCCATCCGGCGACTACCGAGAGAGGGCATGTCCAGGAAGTGACGGTCAATGCACCCCATCAGCGCTCGATCCTCCACGTTCTTTGGACTGTCGTCATTGGCGGGGCGGGAATACACGGATGATCGGCTGATGCCGACCAAACGACATTGACGGCTCAGGCTCAATTTCGGTTCCGCAAGTGAAATCATGGCTCGGCGCTCCTTTTGGCTCAGCGCTTGAGCTTGACGGACAAAAAATCGTTTTCGACCTTCAACTGGCCGATTTGCTTGTACAATTCGTCAACAAGGCCCTCTTTTTCTTGATCGGCTTTCGTTGCCCCCTTCTCGAATACCGAAGAAGCTTGTTCCATCAGGGTGCGTTTCCAGCCATTGATCATGGTCGGATGAACATCGTATTTGGCACTTAATTCCGACACTGTCTTCTCGTCGGAAAGGGCCTCCATCGCAACCTTTGCTTTGAAGGATGCGCTATGATTGCGACGCGTCTTGCTCATGTCTGTTTCTCCTGGTGGCACCAGAAGAAAAACCTAGAGCTTACCAACCTGTCCACTTTTCTGGGACCACCTCAGTTATGGCGTATCACTCCTTCATTGGAGATGTGGAAGGCGTTGAACACCTCCACGATACGCCATCCCCTTCTCAACCCGTCACCCAGTTTCGGCCATAACTCGCAGGTCGCGCATCTGATGTCGAAGGCCCAGCTCTCAATTTATGGAGCCTTCGACAGGTAGGGGACGAATTAGATGTGTGTTGTTAGATGTGTGTTGTTAGATGTGTGTTGTTAGATGTGTGTTGTTAGATGTGTGTTGTTAGATGTGTGTTGTTAGATGTGTGTTTTTTGTTGTTAGATTTTATATACGCGCATATCGTCTTGAAAAATAGGAGGCACCCCATGGCTCAAGTGATTAGCGCAGTTCAAGAAAAGGGCGGGTCCGGTAAGACAACACTGCTAGCCAGTCTGGCCGCTTCGTTTATACGGGATGGCGCCAAGGTAGCTCTTGTAGATACCGACCCTCAGCGAAACCTCTACCAATGGGCTGCGAAAGAGAAGATCCAAGCTGACTTTCTAGCTGAGCTCGACGACACTCGGCTTACGCCAACTCTTCAGCAACTCCGTCCGGAATATGATGTGGTGATCTTGGATACGGCGGGCTTCAAGTCTACTATGGCCGTTTACGCGATCGCCGCATCCGACTTGGTTCTGATCCCGTCTAAGGCGACTGAGACGGATGCCAAGGGTGCCCTGAAGACTTTCCAGCACGTGTTGAGTGTCAGTACTGCCCTGGGTAAGGCTGTAACTACTCGTCTAGTTATGATGGACATTGACCAAACTACCAATATAACAACAGCCGTTCTTAATGCATTCGACAACGCAGGGGTACCACGCCTTAAATCCTTGTGCGCTCACCGCACCGGCTTCAAGGAAATGTTCAGCTCCGGAGATGGGCCGAACGGATCCGCTAAAACAGCATTCCTGCAGGTGTTGGCTGAGCTACAAACCGAAGGCCTATTGGACTTCTATGCAAAGGGAGCATTATGGGTAAAATCAGCGTAAATCTTGGGCTTGAAACAGAGGAGCCCGAAGCCTCGAAGGCTCGCCCTGTCGCCCCCAAAGCCTCAACCGATCAAACGGCCGCCTTAGCCGAGCTAGCTTCCGGTCTGCCGAGCCCGTCGCAGGCCCGTAAGGACGCCATTCGCAAAGCTCCTAGGAAGGCCTGGACATTCAACAATATGCCTGTTCCGATCAAAGAAGCCTTTGAAGTCGAAGCTGACCGCCGCGGCATGACAATGAAAGAGTTTTTCCTTCACTGCCTCCGATCTGGTGGCCTGGACATTCCAGAATATGATGAGATAGATGGGCGTCGTAAGTAATTATTCTAATAATACAATTGTTAATTTATTATTTTAAGAAAATAGCCAGTTTTGGCTATTTTCTTAAGAAAAATTAGTGGAGAATTCTACGATTGACCTGAAGTTATCGGCGGTTTTTCGCATCTGAGCGCGACCTGCTTGAAGCGTTTAAGTGTCTGTCCGGAGAGTTTATGAATCGATAGAAACTGTTGGCATTTTTCATCTTGCCCGGGTGGAGTCGGCTGTAATTCCTTGTACGACACCATTTCTCATAGGAGGGTGCCGATGTGGACCGCCGAGAACCGTTCCCACTACAACTGGGATCACCTGCGCTATCCGAGCGACCTGACCGATGAGGAATGGGCGTTGATCGAACTGATGATACCGCCGGGGAGAGTGTCCGCTTATGTGTGTATGGGATTTGGCCCCATGCCCGTTTCACGCGGTGACCCGCTCACCGAACATGATAGCGAATTGTTTGGGGGCCGCCACCCATTCCCTGACGGCCCTGCCTTTCTTCTCGAAATTGCGGATGGCCAGATAAACCAGCTTCAACGCTGCGTCCTCCGTTGGGAAAGAGCCTCTTGTTTTCAAGGATTTGCGGATCACCCGGTTCAGGCTTTCGATGGCATTGGTCGTATAGATGATTTTCCGGACGGACAGGGGAAAGGCGAAGAAGGGAATGACCTCGGTCCAGGCCCGGCGCCAGGCCGGAGCGATGGAAGGGTACTTCGCCCCCCATTGTTCCTCGAACCGGTCAAGCTGGTCGGCGGCCAGTTCCGCTGTGGCCGCCTCGTAGATTGGCCGAAGCGCCGCAGCCACGGCTTTCCGGTCTTTCCAGTTACCAAAATTCATGGAATGGCGCACCAGATGGACGATGCAGGTCTGCACGAGGGCGTCCGGGAAGGCCGCCGTGATGGCCTCGGGGAACCCTTTCAGGCCGTCCACGACGGAGATCAGGATGTCTTGCACCCCACGATTGCGAAATTCATTCATGATGGAAAGCCAGAACTTCGCCCCCTCGTTTTCTGCGATCCAGAGCCCGAGAACCTCGCGCTGGCCCTCCCGATCGACGCCAAGGGCCACATAAACGGCCTTGTTCTTGACCAGTCGGCTGTCGGGATCTCGGATCTTCACGCGGAGAGCGGCGAAAAAGACGAGAGGATAGACCCGATCCAAGGCCCGGCCTTGCCACGTTCGAACCTCGTCGAGGACCGCGTCCGTCACCCGGCTGATCAAGTCCGGGGAAGCTTTCAAGCCATACAAGTCTTCAAGGTGCCCCTGGATATCCCGGACACTCATACCCCGGGCATAGAGGGCGATGATCTTCTCGTCGATCCGCGTCTGTCCCTTTTTCACCAACTCCGGTGCGAAGCTGCCGTCCCGGTCTCGAGGGACCGCCAGGGACATCTCGCCGCTCTCGCCCTTGACCCGTTTGCGAGTGGTGCCATTGCGGCGATTATCCTGGCCCTCTGGAGGCTTGTCCCTCGCTTCGTAGCCAAGATGCGCCGTCAATTCCCCGCCGAGCATCCGCTCCATCAAACGGACCTTCAGGTCCTTCAGGAGGCCCGCTTCGCCTAACAGATCCTCCGGGCGCTCGTAGCCCTTCAAAAGTTCCTCAATAAGCTGATCGGATATTGTCATTCCTGCCTTCCTTCTCTTTCAGGAAAGCATGGAACCTTAAACCCGTACGCGGAAGACCGGACACTCCCAAGCGGATTTCGAGTACGCCATGGTTGACGGTACTATTATCCGCGTTCACCGTCACGGCCAAGGCGCGAAAGGGGGACTCAAAGTCAGGCAATCGGCAAAAGCCGGGGCGGCCTGACCACCAAAATCTTGGCGTTGGTCGATGGGCTGGGACAATTGGTTCGCTATGCTCGCCTTCGCCATGATGGCCGTCATCCGATACCACGCCAACGCCACGGAACCACACAAAAAAACGCTGTCGCGTCGGCCGACCAACAAGCCTCCCTGATCCGATGGTCGATCCAGGAAATCCGCCGCATCGCCACCAAGCTCGCGCAACGACGCATCCAGCCCGCCCACGTCTTCGCATGGTCTCTGTGGCGACGCGCACACCAAGCCCGGCGCGCTCATCTTAAAAGAAAAATGCAACTGTAATGCTAGTCCGCCTAAAACATCACAGGTGAAAGCTGCTTAAACGCAGCGAATCCGTGTTCCATTGGTGTTCACACGTTCCGATATCGTAATATACCGCCATGGGCGGCTCCTTTTTATAAGATCGCTTGAATGTGGATAAGTCTTGCTCATATTGGCTTTCCTGTGGATAACTTATCCCCGAATTTCTCACAATAACCCCCGAATCTCTCACAATAGCCCCCGGATTCCTCATCCTACGCCCCGAAAACCTCATCGGAGTCCCCGAATTTCTCACATTATTAAAGGTAAGCTTCTATTCTAACTTGATAATTAGCTTCTGAATCTTTGAATCTTGAATATAGAATTAAAGAACACATTAAGATAGGAACGACAAATAATAAAAACCAGATGAATTATGACTAAAGTTTAAGCGATACGGTAAAAATGATCTATACTATAGGGTTGGTAGTTAAAACCTTCTACATCTTCAAAGAGCAATCTGATACATAACGATCAACAATATGATTATACCAAGCTGCACTGATCAGAACCCATGAACCCATTTCCGCAGACCGATGGACATGATTTTCCAAGGCTGTTCGACGAGCTTGTTCCATACCTCACAGCAGAGATCGAGGATCTGCTGATAGGACGAGAAGATCCGGTTTGATAGCCAGTTTTCCCCTATGAATTGCCAGATGTTCTCGACTGGATTGAGTTCCGGAGACCGTGGCGGCAGGGGAAAAAGGGTGATATTGGCGGGAATGTCCAATGTCTCGGTCGTGTGCCATCCCGCCTGATCGACGATGAGAACGGCATGGGCTCCCGGCGTGACTTGGGAAGCGATTTCGTCCAGATGCCACTGCATGGCCCGGGTGTCGCATCGGGGCAGAACCAAGCCCGCACCAACACCGCGTTTAGGACAAATCGCCCCGAAAAGATAAGCGGACTTCGTCCTTTGATCCTTGGGCGCGCTCGGTCTGGTGCCCCGTTTGGCCCAGCGCCGGGTGATCTTGGTCTTTTGCCCAACGCGCGCTTCATCCTGGAACCAGACTTCTACGTCCGTTCCCGCTGGGAGCCCCGCGCGGACTTTTGCCATGACGGAGGGGAAGTTTTTTTAAAATCCTCCATGGCCTCCGGGTTTTGCCCATGGTGGCGGGGACAGGCTGAAAGCTTGCGATAGCCCATGCCTTTGAGGGCCTTGCCGACGGTCGTTTCATCCAAGGAGATCCCAAATTCTTCGTGGATCCAGGCGACAAGATCCTTCAGACGCTATCGGACGACGCCATCCACCGCAGGGATGGGGCCTCACTCGACCAAATCGACCAAAGCTCGTAATTGCGCGTCATTCAGCTTTCGGGTGGGGCCGGGAGCCTTTCGATCCAGAAGGCCGTCGGAACCGTCGGCGTTGAAACGCACCACCCAGTCCCGCACGATCTGAAGGCCGACACCGCCAACCTTGGCGGCCACGCTTCGACGTTCTCCGTCGTAAATCTCGGCCAAGGCAAGAAGTCGACGGGTTTAGTTCGCGTCTCGTGACCCTGTCGCCAAGCAGCGAAAGGATGCTCCGTCAAAATCCGCACGAAGGGATGTCGGGTTTCCCATAGCAAGTCTCCTCTGGCTTGCCATGGTGAATCATATTTTGCCCTTCAGGGGAATCCCCGTCGAGAGTCACGACCCAGTCAGCTTGGTATTACTAATTCCGTTAACTTTTCACAGTGACCAAGATTCAAAATCTGGAAGACATCAAGCACTTCCACGATACGCTCTCCATCCCCCAGTTTTGGCCATAACTCTAGAATTCAATATGTAAAAGTATGAACTTAACCTGATAAAAACCTCATACTTGACAAACATCACATTAATAAAATTATTTTTTTATCTATAGCATTTATTTAAATAAATGTCTATTTCATGATGCGACAAAAACGTAATTGCTCACGGGGTTGGCGGCAGGCGCCTCAAGCGAGTGCGAAACTGCCCTGGATGAGATCGCGGATAGCGTCCAGCGGCGCTTGCCCCTTGAGCCTGGCGGTTCCGGTGACGGATCTGTA
>NZ_JBLAVB010000048.1:0-6801 GCF_047263945.1 Rhodospirillum sp. A1_3_36
CTCTTCCGATCTTTGACTCAAGCTGGCCCCGCTTCACTCTGATTCTATAAATTTTAGAGGCGCTTCGAGATCAAGTTGGTCCGCGAATGCGGCCCAACTTGATCTCGGACGACTCTAACGCATGTCATACATACGGACAAGAAAATCACATATTGCGCCGCGCAATACATGACTTAACCGACCCCCCCCTCCCGCGTGTCGCCCCTCCCTCGATCCTGCGGACCGGTGCTGCGAACTCAGGAAACCGACTCAGCAGAAAGGGGGGCCATACGGCCCGATCACAAAAAGCCCCGCCATCCAGGGAGGGCGGGGCTTGGCGCCTTAATCGATCGGGGTGCAGACCTTACAGATCCGGATCCGCATCCGGATCCGGATGCGCATCCGGATCTCCGTCGGTCGCATTGGGATCAGGATCGGCATAATCCACCTGGGGGGCCAAGGCCATTGGAAAACCCGGGCCACGGCGTGAGGCCGAAATGGCAATGGCTTTTTCCAAATCCGCTTCGGCACAAAGACCCAAGGTCACGGGATTACGCGGCTTGATGTTCGCCGCGTTCCAATGGCTCCGATCCCGAATTGCCTGGATGGTTGGCTTGGTGGTCCCCAACAGCTTACACAACTGGGCATCGGTGATCTCCGGATGGTTCTTCAGGATCCAGGCGATTCCGTCGGGCCGGTCATGGCGCTTGGACACCGGCGTATAGCGGGTGCCTTTGGGGCGGGACTGGGGAACCGGATTGTCCGAAGGCTTGAGCTTCAACCGTCTTTTGTGATCGGCTTCACAGCGCGTGATCTCATAGGCGGTCAACTGGCCCTTCACCACCGGATCGAGACCGGTGATCCCCAGGGCCACTTCGCCATCGGCGATGGCCTGGATTTCCAGCTCGTGCATCCCACAAAACTCGGCGATCTGGATGAATGTCAGGGCGGTATTCTCCACCAGCCAGACGGCGGTCGCCTTTGGCATCAGGGGCAGGGCCATGGTGTCTCCTCGCGTTTTTCATAAAAGGCCAGCCTCGCCGCCCGTCCGTTCCAGACCAGGCGGTGCCCTTCGAAGTCCGGTTGGAGACGGGATCCGACCAGGGAGCGACGGGCGAACCGGTTCCGGAGACGACACCGGAGCAACCCCCGCATTCCTCTCGTCCCGGTTAACTCGGCGCGGCGACGGCCAAAATACCTAAGGCGGATATAGACGGTGTCATCGCGTCGGTCAATCGTAGCCCGGGGGAAAGGCGCCAAAAGAATGCTTTAAACCTCTAGAATGATTTTCCCGACATGCTGGGAGTCTTCCATCATCCGATGGGCATCTGCGGCCTGATTCATGGGAAAGGTGGCGTGGATGGAGGGCCGCATCAGGCCTTTTTCCAACAATGGCCAGACATTTTCCTCGAGTGCCCGGGCCACCCCGGCCTTCATCGAAACCGGTCGGGCCCGCATGGTCGACCCGGTCAGGGTCAGCCGCTTCAGCATCACCCGCATCATGTCGATTTCCACCTTGGATCCCTGTAGGAAGGCGATGCTCACATGGCGCCCGTCCTCCGCCATGATCCGCAGGTCCCGGTCGATATAGTCACCCCCAACCATATCCAGAACGACGTCCACGCCTCGCCCCCCGGTGACCTCCTTGACGACCTTGGTGTAATCCTCGAGCCTGTAATTGATCGCCAGATCCGCCCCCAGGTCTTCGCAAGCCGCACATTTTTCCGCACTGCCCGCCGTCACAGTCACCCGCACCCCGAAGGCCTTGGCCATCTGGATAGCCGTCGTACCGATTCCGCTGGAGCCCCCGTGGACCAACAGGTGCTCTCCCTCATGCAGGCGGGCGCGTTCGAACAGATTGTGCCAGACAGTGAAAGAGGTCTCCGGCAGACCGGCAGCCATTTTTTGAGAGAACCCCTGGGGCACGGGCAAACAAAGCGCCCCATCGGTCACCGCATATTCGGCATAGCCCCCGCCGGGCAGCAGGGCGCAAACCGCATCACCGACCCGCCACCCTTCGCCCGCCTTGGGACCCAAGGCCGCGATAGTACCGGACACCTCCAGTCCGGGCAGGTCCGAAGCCCCCGGTGGAGGCGGATAGGTGCCCTGCCGCTGAAACACGTCGGGCCGGTTGACCCCGGCATAGGCCACCTTGATCAGCACCTCCCCCTCCTTGGGGATCGGCCTGGGCCGGGTGCCGGGAACCAGCACCTCCGGCCCGCCAAACTGGGAGATCTCCACGCAGCGCATGCTGTCCGGCAGGGTGGTGTTCATGACTGAAAATCCTTTGGAGGGCGGAGTCTTTAGATCAAACACGTTGAGCAGGGAGTGGCAAATCGAAACCACCCAGGACATATTTAGGGTCGGAACGGACCAACGCAATCGGATGGAGAGAGAAACCAATGGACACAGAAGACCTGGAACCGCGCGCATCCAAGGACTCCAACCAAGCACTGCAGCGCCCCCTGGACGACCTGACGATCGCCGACCTGGAGGACTACATCTCCGAGCTTGAGGCAGAGATCGCCCGGGTCCGCGCCAAGATCCATAGCAAGGGCGGAGCCATCGCCGCCGCCGATGCGTTTTTTAAGCGCTAAACCCAATCGGATACCAGACCAAATCGGGCTTTCAGCGCATGCGAAAACTCTTGGCCATATCCAGTGGCCTGGAGACCATCTCCAGCGGATTGGGCAGGGCCGAGAGCTTCTCCTCCACCTTGACCCGGGCCTTGCGCAGGCGCAACGCCTCCGCCAACCGCCGATCAAGGAAAGATCGGGTAATCTCCATATCCTCGCTGGTATCGTCCAGCCAAACCAGCAGTGTGGCGGCATAGATGGCCGCCAGTTCCGCCCGCTTGGTATAGAAGCTGAAGTCCACACTGGTGTCCCCGGCAACCCGCCAGATGGAGTCGATCGCCGTGTAGGACGCCTTGGCCGAAAGCACCAGATTTCCAGGCAGAGACATCAGCGCCATGCCCCGACGGATGGCTTCTCGCTCATGGCTCCAGCGTTCCAGACGCAACAGAATGGCCAGACGCACCCGCTCGTGCAGCCGCAACGACTCCGTCTCGGCCTCTTCCATATCCGCTTCCATCAGCCGGTTGGCCATGTCAACGAAGTGGGCCACCGCCTCAATCGGCCCACCGGGAAACGCCCGTTCCGCCGCGTCGCGGTCGAACCCCTCCGCTTCGGCGCCCTGACGCAGGGCCTTCAAGGACCAGCCGTCAAAGGGGATGTTGGGCAGGGTGGAAAGGACGATCCGATCCTTGATATCGCGGTACTCCATGTCCGATCTCCGATTGCCTGACGTAGTAGAATGGATGTTTAGAATGGATGTTCAGAAAACTGGCATCTCAGAGAGTTTTACCCCTCCCGTCCGCCCGAGGCGAGTGCCTTGCGCATTTCTTCGACAAAACCGAATTCGGCCATGTCTGTCATCCGCATGGGATAGAGGATACCATCCAAGTGGTCGCACTCGTGCTGGACCACCCGGGCATGAAACCCCTTGGCCTCCCGAGAAATGGGCGCGCCGGTCAAATCTACGCCATCGTAGCGAATATGGGTATGGCGCGGCACCCGCCCGGTCAAGCCCGGAAGGGACAGGCAGCCCTCCCAATCCTCGGCCATTTCGTCGGCTCCAGCCTCCCCCTCCCCTTCGGGCCGACCCGCGCTTAAAGGCGTGATCACGGGATTAATCAGGACCGTTTCGGGAATCGCCCCCTCCCCCTCTCCCGTGCGGCTGGAGGGAACGTGGAAGATGACCAGACGGAGCGGAACATGGACCTGCGGCGCAGCCAAGCCCACACCTCCGGAGTCGGCCAATGTCTCCCGCATATCTTCCACCAAACGGACAATTTCAGGGGCAGTCGGATCCGCCACCGGCTTGGCGACTCCCGCCAGAACCGGTGTCCCCATACGCGCGATCTTCAGCAGTGCCATAGCGTTCCCTTAAGACGTTGACAAAAAAGAAAAATCCAACCTGAGAGCCCTTTTTCAATCGCAATCCGACCTGTAATAGGGGCTTCTGCACCCAGCCCGGTGCCCTGAAAGCCTCTCCTTCTATCTGGAGAGATTTCCGGGTAGTCGCCGGGTAGCCGCCAGGTAGCCGATTGAAAAGATAACCATTTTTTAACCGATTTTGCCCGGGAACCGACTTCTTCCTTGGGTAAATGGGGCGGGCATGCTAAAAAATCCACAACGCACCCCGCATGGATAGACCTTGCGGGGCAAGATGGACATGGAACCGGACCCATTCCCCGGACCCAATTGCCGGATCCGGTGTGGATTGGCCCTTCCCACGTCCCCTTTCCTGTGATAGGAAGCGCGCCTTCGGACGGGTCTTAAGGACTTGTCCGGTCGGAACGCGTTTCCCTGGAGCCCGCCGTTGCCCCGGTTTTCGGGACCCTCGGCGGCTTCATCGGGATCGGTGATTGTCACACTTTCAAGGGATCATCCCACGCCCCAAAAGTCGGGCGGACGAGGAACGGTCCACAGTCTAAGGAGTTAGAGCCCTGGTTCAGGTTCTCGTGCGCGACAACAACGTCGATCAGGCGTTGAAGGCACTGAAAAAGAAGATGCAGCGTGAAGGCGTTTTCCGTGAGATGAAGCTTCGCCGCAATTTCGAGAAGCCCTCTGAGAAGAAGGCGCGCGAAAAGGCCGAGGCCGTACGCCGCGCCCGGAAGCTGGAGCGCAAGCGCCTGGAGCGCGAAGGCTTCTAGGACCGGAGTCGATCCGTCGGAGAGGGATCCGCATACCCCTCCGGCGTTTGATCACTTTGTCCAGAAGGCCAGAAAGAGAGGCGTTTTTATCCGCGCCATTCTGGCACCCCGAATGGGGATCCGTTCCGACAATCGCCGATAACCGCCCCCGGGGGAAACCCTGGATGGGCGGTATTGGTTTTTTTCAATCACAGAAAGCCTGAGCCGAAGCGAAGCCGACGCTTGACACCAACTAGAGTGAAACGGGATCAGCTTGAGTCAAGCTGGCCCCGTTTCACTCTCATTATATAGATTTTAGAGTATCTTCGAGGCCAAGTTTGGTCGCGAAGCGACCCAACTTGATCTCGGAATACTCTAGACGGAAAATCTTTCGGTTGCTCAACCAAGGAACCCTCCCTATCGTCTGTGGGCATGATCTGACAGGAGGGGAAGGGTCCATGGTGAAGCCGTTACCGTCCGTACCAGCCGAGGTTCTCGACATCTCAACGGAAGACTTCCGCAGAGACATCTTCGCGACCGTTGAAGCTGCGGAACAGGATGGCCGCTGGCAGCGACCATTCCAGGGGGCTGCGGCCAATTTCGACGAACTGACCCTGGAAGACATCTATTACTGGGTTTACAAATCCCGCAATCCCATAACCCAGCCGGAAGACGGCATGGATGTCGACGTCCTGCTCAACCGAGACCCGAGCACCATTGCCCTGCCCGATAACTTCCAGGTGGACAGCCAGGCCACCATGGGAATTGGCGGCGACCTCTTGCGATCTCCGGGCACAGAGCATTCCAAGGACATCCTCTTCGAAAAGGTGGCGCCGCTGCTGTTCGACCAGGATTTGTCCTACGCCAATTTCGAAAGCCCGGTAACCACAGGCCCCCTGCGGGAGGAGTTGATCGGCGACAAGGCTGCCCCCCTCGAATGCTGCTCCCCAGAGCAATTCGACACCTTCAAGGGACATAAGGGCAAGACGTTCACGGTCCTGAACACCACCAACAACCACAGCTTCGACATGGGGCTCGAGGGGATCGAGACCACTTGGCGGATGATGGACGAGAACGGAATCCTCGATTCCGGCACCAACCGGAGACCGGAAGATCTGGGCACCTGCAAAACGCTGGAGATCAACGGGATCAAGATCGGCTTCGTGGCCACCACCTACGGCCTGAACGGCCACCAAATCCCCGAAGCAGAGGCCTATCGCATCAACGTCTCGCGCATTCACTCCAAGTTTGCGCCACCGGACATGAGCCTGGTGGAACAGCAGATCGACGACGCGAAAGCCCAGGGCTGCGACGTCATCGTCGCCTCCATCCATTGGGGGTACGAATTCGAGTTCTTCCCCCGGATCCATCAGGTCCAGATTGCCCATGATCTGGTCGAATACGGGGCGGATATGATTATCGGCAACCACCCCCACGCCCTGCAGCCCATCGACTATTACCGGACCAAGCGCGATCCCAACCGAGTAGCGATCATCACCTATGCCCTAGGGACCCTGACCTGGGGTTTCACCGCACCCCATATTGTGCTCTGTGCCCTTCTCAACCTGACCCTGTCCAAGGGCAAACTGGGCGGCGAAACCCGAACCTATATCACCGCCTCCAGGGCGACCCCGGTTTTCCGGAGTTGCGTCGTAGAAGACGACCGGTGGATCAGCCGCATCGAGCCCCTGGCCGACCATGTGGACGGTAAAATCAACGCCCACCCCAAAGAGTACATCGACACCATGGCGCACTATGCCAAACTGATTTTAGGCTAGATACTCTAGCGTGCTGCGAGGCCAAATCGAACCACTTCTTGGCTCAATTTAGAGCAAATCCCGAGCAATCTGGAACAGATTGCGACGGGCGGAACGCACGCCGCAGGCGTGACGATTTGCTTCAATATCATACCAGCGGCCCTAACTTGTGACCGTTTTTGCATATTGCCTTGATGTGATTGATCGGACGGCATTTTGATCGTTTGCGAAGAAGTTCCATGCCTCGCAGCATCGCTCGACGATTTCGTCGTAGGTGTCAAAAACGGAGATGGCGAGTTTGTTGGCGCGTAGATAAGCCCAGACGTTTTCGATGGGGTTTAATTCGGGAGCGTATGGCGGCAGAGGCAA
>NZ_JBLAVB010000049.1:0-6723 GCF_047263945.1 Rhodospirillum sp. A1_3_36
ATACAGATCCGTCACCGGAACCGCCAGGCTCAAGGGGCAAGCGCCGCTGGACGCTATCCGCGATCTCATCCAGGGCAGTTTCGCACTCGCTTGACGCGCCTGCCGCCAACCCCGTGAGCAATTACGGTTATTTGGCGTGATCCTAGTAAATTGATCGTAATAGCAGCTCCCTTTTTATTGATTTATTGGTATCATTCATGTTCCGACCTGGACGTGCTATCCACAATATTGTGTAGGCAGTCCGACAAAGGCGGTTGCAGCCTCGTCGCTAGAGCGAAATGAGGAAAAACGGGCATCGGTTTTCCGTTCCATTCTTCTCTAACCATTTGATTTAGATCACGTTTATGAAGTCAGGTCGGACGGACCTGAGTTCATTGTGATCTAAGGCCAGTCGGAGAATGTCTGGAGCACGGTACTGGCTTGTCTGTCCTCCTCCTTACGCGTCATTTGCCTGTACTCCCGTGGCGACACTCCGGTGGCCCGCTTGAAGAAGTGGGAGAATTTTGTCGGGTCGCTGAATCCGAGGTGATGTGCAATCGACTGGATACTTTCGTCCGTTTGGTCCAAGCGGGTCGAGGCATCCATCAGGATCCGTTGCTGGATCAGTGAGAGAGGCGTGCGCTGAAGGGTTCTTTGACAGATATCGTTCAACCGGTCATAGGTAAGGTTCAAATCCTGGCAGTATCCGGCGACCCTTTTGCGGCTCCGATATCCGAGCTCCACAAGCTGCCGGAACCTGTGAAGGATATGCGTGTCATTGCGATTGTCGATGAGACCACTTCTCGTCAGCATGCGGCTTGTCGCGATCAACATCAGCCGCAAGAGTGCCGCCACCGCAGTCTGTGACCGCTTTTGCGGATCGTTCAGTTCCTCCGTAAGCAGCGGTAGCAAAGGCAGAATGGAGGATTCCACGATCTCCGGATTTGCCGGAGTCAGTGTCAGCCTGCTCAGAACCGTATCCAGCATCAGGCTCTCCGGGCCTGTCCCAGTGACCAGAGATTGCAGGAGGCGGGCAAAGCCGATGATCCATACGCCTGTTCCTGCTGGAACGCTCAGGCGGGCCTGCGTGCCGTGAGGCAGGACCACGACCGAGCTGTCGGCAACCTGCAAAGCGTCCTCATTCACCTGCAGGCTGGCGCTCCCCCGCCGCACGACGGCGATCAGATTGAACTGTGCGGAGGTGCCCTGTCCGGCGGCATAAGTCCTCGGTCGAAAGCTGGGTTCGACCACCTCCAGTCGAAGCATGGACAGAAGTGTGCTGCTTTCTGGCATCGTCTCAGGTCACAATCCCACAAAACTTCAATATTTACCCTTAATAGGGCATTTATTGAGCCATGCAAAAGGTGAGAATTGGCCATGGTCTGCCGAAAAGGCAGGGGAGGACCACATGAACGGAACGGAAACACTGGGCGGCCCGCCACAAAAGCGCGCGGCAGACTCTCCGGAAGACGTGCTGAAAACAGGGTTGTTTGTGAAGGGTGTTCATCACGACGCTGCGGATGGTGCTACTTTTGAGCGTCTCGATCCCTCGACCGGCGTGGTGTCTTCCATTGCCGCAGACGGTCGTGCAGCCGACGCCGAACAGATGGTCTCGGTGGCCGCTGCCCGTTTCAGCGCCTGGTCAGGACGGGATGGGTCGGAGCGGGCCGCCGTTCTCCGGCGTGCCAAGACCCTGTTTCCGCGCTACGCGGCACGGTTTCACACCAGCATGCTTGGGGAGATCGGCGCCACGACGGAGTGGGTGGAGTTCAACCTCCGAGTGGCCTCTGATGTGTTAGAGGCAACGGCTCAGCTCGCAGAGCAGTTTGGCCGCAGCAAGCTGCAGCAAGCAGAGGAGCCATCACAGGCCGTTCGCGTGCCTGCCGGTGTCTGCCTTGCCATCGCTCCCTGGAATGCCCCGCTCGCGCTGGGCATGCGCGCCATCGCCTTTCCGCTCGCTTTCGGCAACACAGTGATCTTCAAGGCCTCGGAGCTCTGCCCCGTGACCCATGTTCTCCTGGGAGAACTGCTGCATGAGGCGGGTCTTCCGGCAGGCGTTCTGAGCATCCTGACAAATGCGCCGGAAAACTCTCGGGAAGTGGTGGAGACCCTAATTGCCTGCGCCCCCGTCCGCCGTGTGAATTTCACAGGCTCAACCCGCGTTGGTCGGATCGTGGCTGGCATTGCCGCATCCCGTCTCAAGCGCTGTTTATTGGAACTTGGTGGCAAATCTCCACTCATTGTTCTCCCTGATGCGGACATCGGCAAGGCCGTGGAGGCCGCTCTCTTCGGCGCATATCTGAACTCCGGCCAAATCTGCATGGCGACGGATCGGATTATCATCGATCACGCGATCGCCGACGCGTTTGTGAGCGCGCTTGCCGAACGAGCGAGCGCGTTGACTGCTGGCGACCCCCGCAATCCGGGCGTTCGCATCGGCCCACTGGCGACGTCGTCCATTGCCGTTCGGCTCTCCGCCCTTATCGAAGACGCTGTCTCCAAGGGGGGCGTGTTGCGCTCCGGCGGTCCTTCGCGCGGCCAATTTATGGATGCAACCGTCATTGACCATGTCTCGCCCATGATGAAAATCTATTCAGAAGAGTGCTTTGGCCCGCTTGTGGGCATCTACCGGGTCGGATCGGTCGAAGAGGCCGTGACTATCGCCAACGACTGCGAATACGGCCTGTCCTCCGCGGTCTTCGGCGGAGATCTTTCGCTCGCCCGTGCGGTCGTGGACCAGCTGGAAACCGGCATTTGCCACATCAATTCCGCAACCGTCGCCGACGACCCCTTCATGCCATTTGGAGGCGTCAAATCGAGCGGCTATGGCCGCTTCGGCGGACCGAGCTGCCTGGACGAGTTCACAGAGCTGCGTTGGATCACCGCAAATCGTTTCCCAAAGGAGACGTGACAACAGGCAACAACACGGCGGATCGGCTGCGGCAGGGACCGGGAGGCCAAGCAATTTCAACAACCACAAGACCAATGACGTCCAAGGAGAGAAACGTGACTGTACAATTCATCATAAACAACAAGGATGTGGCCGCCACAGGAGGGGAAACCTTTGAGCGCCATGACCCCGTGACCAATGAGGTGGCGTCGACTGCCGCAGCCGCGCGGGCCGTTGACGCTCTGACCGCTGTCGAGGCCGCTGCTGCGGCCTTCCCGGCCTGGGCTGCCATGGCTCCGGGCCAACGGCGCACCCTTCTGAACACAGCTGCGGATATCATGGAGTCCAAGTCCGACGATTTCATTGCGACCATGATCGCTGAGACGGGATCAACGGGCCCCTGGGCCGGGTTCAACGTCATGCTGGCTGCGGGCACCCTCCGGGAAGCTGCAGCAATGATCACCCAGATTGGGGGCGAGGTTATTCCCTCCAACAAGCCCGGCACGCTGGCCATGTCCGTTACCCGTCCGAAGGGCGTCTGCCTTGGAATCGCGCCTTGGAATGCGCCGGTTATTCTTGGCACGCGCGCGCTTGCCATGCCGCTGGCTTGTGGCAACACGGTGATTTTCAAAGGCTCCGAAGCCTGCCCAAAGACACACCGCATGATCGTGGACTGCTTTGTCGAAGCTGGTCTGCCCGAGGGCGTGGTCAACTATGTCTCGAATGCGCCCAAGGATGCCGCCGAGGTCGTCAAGGCACTGATCGAGGCCCCGGAAGTCCGGCATGTGAACTTCACCGGATCCTCCGCCGTTGGCCGGATCATTGGCCGCCTAGCCGGCGAGAACCTTAAGCCTTCACTCTTGGAGCTTGGCGGCAAGGCGCCTCTGGTTGTGCTTTCGGATGCGGATATCGATGGGGCCGTGAATGCGGCGATCTTCGGCGCGTTCATGAACCAGGGCCAGATCTGCATGTCCACCGAACGTATCATTGTCGATGAGAGCATCGCCGATGACTTCGTGAAAAAGCTGGCCGCCCGGGCCTCGCAACTGCCCTATGGCAACCCGCGCGACCCTGTTGTCCTCGGTTCTCTTGTCAGTGCCGACGCCGGAGCAAAGATGGATGCCCTGATTGCCGACGCGACGGCAAAGGGGGCCAAGATTGTCGCGGGCGGTCACCGGGATGGAGCGATCCATTCGGCAACGTTGCTGGATGGCGTGACCGCAGAGATGCGCATCTATGCCGAAGAAAGCTTTGGACCGGTGAAGTCGATCATCCGCGTGACTGGCGATGCCGAGGCCATTGCAACGGCCAACGACACCGAATACGGCCTCTCGGCTGCCGTTTTCAGCCAGGATATCAAACGAGCGATTTCTGCGGCCAACCAGATCAACAGCGGCATTTGCCATATCAACGGCCCGACTGTTTCCGACGAGCCGCAGATGCCCTTTGGCGGCGTTGGCGGCTCCGGATATGGCCGGTTTGGCGGCAAAGCGGCCATATCCGAATTTACTGACCTGCGTTGGATCACCATCGAAGATCCGAACCAGCACTACCCGTTCTGATCACCGGTCGGAGACCTCAGAAAGACGGAGAGCACGGCCGTCTGACCGTGCTCTCCGTACGCGACACTGTCTCGTCTTTTTTGGGCAATTGCCCAAACCCATTCGGGGGCACATGCCCCCACCCCCCCATTTTTTCTTTTCTGAATAAGAATGTGGGGTCTGGGGCCTTTCGGCCCCAGTGGGGGACGGGGCAAAGTCCCGTAATTGCGCCCCCCTGTCGTGGGCCGTGCCCCAGGACATTGAAAAATCCAGTGTCTTCCCAATAGGTGAAGGGAGAGGAACATTGGTCAACGTTACAAGGAGGCCACGTCTATCACCCCTTACCGATGGTCACCTCAATAAGAGCGAGACCTTTCTTCGCGTCCATATGTGCCAGTGCTTCAGTGAGAGCCTCTTCGAATGCGTCGGCCGCAGACACACGGCGAGCCCAGGCGCGGCTCGCTTCAGCGACTTTGGTGAAATCCGGGCTGGGCGAAAGATCGGTCAACGGAACGGCATTCGTCTTGGAGGCATGGCCTTCGGGATAGATATCCAAGACGGATTGGCGCACGGCACCCCATTCGGCATTGTTCAAAACCAGGACGATCATCGACAGACCGAGGGCTTCGGCAACCTGGTGGCAGGCCACAGGATTGGAGAACATGTAGGATCCATCTCCCATCGTTGCGACGACGGTTTTTTCCGGACGCGCGAGCGCAAACCCCATGGCGGCCGGGAAGCCCCAGCCCAGCCCGCCTGCGTGTGGACCGTCGAACCAGGACTGATGCCTGGTCAGCCGCAGGAAGGGGAACTGACAGCCCAGTTCGGAGAAAATTGCCGCATCCCGTTCGGCCAAATGGTCCGAAAGGGTCAGGCTGACCCAGCGCTTGGTCAGGGCAGCGGCGTCCCGCTCTCCGGCAGCGTCCGCAAAGCGCCTGGACTGCTCAGCCGCGTTGACCTTGGCAATCTTCTTTGCCCGTCCGGCCACACGGGCCTGGTGTTCAGGCAGCAGTTTGGCCATCGCCTCTTCCAGAGCAAGGATCGCCGGGGCGATTTCCGTGGTGACTCCAAGATCGCAACGGAAGTTACGTACGCCTGACCGCTCCTGCAGGGGCCGCGGTCCAAGCTGTATCACAACCGCCTCTTCAAGGGGTTCGATCTGGGCAGGCGACCAGGGGGCGAGCACGTCGATGCAAAGCACGACATCGGCCTTTTCCAAGAGTGGCGCCGGATTGGGGCCTGCCGCCATCGGATGGGTGGTCGGCAAAGCCAGCTCCACGGCCCAGTACTGGCACAGGGGAATGCCCCAGTCATTGGTCAGCCGTGACAGGGCCGCAAAGGCGTCTGAGCTGCCTGCACCATGCTGGGCGAAGATAACCGGATGCTCCGCCTCGGCGAGAAGCTCCGCGACCCGGGAGATTTGAGTCACACTTGCCTCGACAGTGGCGGCGGTCATTTGAGGCCGACGGGTTGATCCCGCAGCGGGAATGGTTTCGCTCAGGACTTCGCGCGGAAGGCTGACATAGACGGGACCCTTGGGGGTCGAGGCAGCGATTCCGTAGGCCCGATCGGTGACGTCGAAAATCTGTTCCGGGAACCGGAGCTCATAGTCCCATTTGCAGGCTTCCCGGATCAGACTGCTTTGATCCAGCATTTCCTGACCCCAGCCGATGGGAACCGTCCGCGCGCCCAAACGGCCGCTTTCGAGTGTGGGGGTGCGCCCGGACATCAGAAACATCGGAATGTTGTCGCAGGCAGCGTTGATCGCGCCCATGGCTGCGTTGGCGAGCCCAACATTTGTGTGCACCATCACGGCCTGAGCCCGGCCTGTCGCCAGCGTGTAGCCATGAGCCATTGCCACCGCCGCGCTTTCAAAGGGAACCGTTACCGTGTGTGGTAGGGGGATGTTCTTCACCTTCGCCTCTGACAGCCCCTCAATCACAGGCGGAAAATCTGTCCCGGAGTTGGCAAAAATGTAGTCGACGCCAAGAGTGGCCATGCGCGACAAAAGCGCAGCTCCAGACGTCATCTGTGGCGAAGAATTGGTCATGTTCATCTGTCTCTCTTTCGCTCTGGACCCCTGTCAGAACAGGAAACCGGCACCTGAATCAGTCATACCTGATGTACGCTATATCATTTATATTGAGATTTATATCTCATATTATCACGTGCGCACAAAGGCTCTCTGACCCGGAAAAGTCACGGGACCATCGCCCGACCTTAGAAAATATGAATGATAACAGTGAATTAGGTTATCATGGGGGGAGCGTGAAAATTTACAGGGTGTTTTTCGGGAATGCGTTTTTTCGATCA
>NZ_JBLAVB010000050.1:0-6549 GCF_047263945.1 Rhodospirillum sp. A1_3_36
TCGGCGCATCCGCATCCGGCGCAACTTCAACCGTCAAGGTTCCCGTCGTCGTCGCCGTCGAGCCATCCACTTCCGTCGCGGTCGCCGTCACAGACAGCTGGAAGTCATCGGCGCTATCCGCAGGAGGTGTGATCGTCAGATTACCGAGTTGATCCCCAGTCAGGACCGCCTTGCCGTCGGTCACGGTGATTTCCGTGCCTCCAGCCTTCAACACAGCCCCTTCGGGGATGCCGCTGATCTCAACCGACAGGGTTTCGGAGTTGTCTCCGCCGATGTCGTTCAGACCCGCGCTGATATCCAGCGGAATGGCCGTGTCTTCCACGCCATCCGCCGCACCGGACACCGCATCCGGGCCATTGCCAGGGCCATTCCCCAGGTCGAGGTCCGGAGATTGGGCACCACCATCCTCAACCGTCAGTTCCAGTGTCGCGGACGAGGTATCACCGTCTCCATCCACGATGGTGTAGTCGAAGCGTTCCGTTCCAATCTCAGTATCCGGACCGGCGGTGTAGTCGTAATCGCCCGTGGCAAAGTCGAAGGTCAGCGTCGCGCCCGCCGCCGTCACCAGGCCGCTCAGCGAGGACCCGGCAGTCGACGAGCCATCGGACCCGCTGATGGAATTGCCCGAGGGATCGTAGGTATAGGTCACCCCATCCACCGTGATGGATTGGATCTGCCCCAGGCCATCGGCGCCCGGATCGTCATTGCTCAGAATATTGCCCGACACCGTCTCTGGATCGGACGCAACCGAGGCCGTCTTGCTGTCGTCCACGGCGACCGGGCCTTCGTCGGTCACGTTGATCGTGATCGTCCCGGCGGTGCTGTCGCCTTCGGAATCGGTGATCGTGACCCCAAAGTCGATGGGCAGAGTGTCGTCCGTCGCCCCGCCCTCTTCATGGTCGATGGGCAGATTCTGGGTGTAGGTGTACTCACCGGTCTCCGGGTTCAGTTCCATGGTGAAGACGGTTTCGCCTTCCCCATTGGTCCCTGTGACCGTTGTGCCGTCCTCGCTGACCACAACGTCAACCGGCTCGCCACCGCTGGTGACCGGCTTATCGATCCCCGTCAGCTTGATGCCCTTATCCGCAGTACCGCCTTCGTCTTGACCGTAGTCATATTCGAAGGTGCCGCTGGCGGTTTGGGTCCCGTCGTCGTCCAGAAGGCCCTCGTCCAAAGTGGAGGAACTGCTTTCGATCAGCGGCGGACCGTCAAAGACCACCTCTTCCCAGTTGGAGACAGTGAGCCCCAAGGCGCTGAAGGTCTGACTAACCCCTTCACCCGTGGCGTTGAATTGGCCGCCTTCGGCCGTCTGCTCGTTGATGAAGTCCCGTAGGGCCAAAAGGTCGGCCACCACGGCCGGGTCCTGCAGGTCTTCGGCGGTGTAGCTCACCGTCAGGGTGTCGTAGCCCGCACCACGGGCCTCCGTGACACCTTCTCCACCGTCGTAAACGTCGACCCCGCCGCTGATGTTCTCACCCACGGTGAAGACGCCCGTGTCCAAGCCCTCGCCGCCGTAAACCTCATCGGCACCGGCGCCACCGTCCAGGACATCATTCCCGTCCTCGCCATAGAGGGTGTCGGAGCCGGAGGGGAAGTCGTCATACTCAATGGTCGTCAGGAAGTAATCCGAGGAGTCATGCTGATTCGCCGGGTCCCCTCCTTCGTACTCCGGAGCGGAGAACACAACGGAGGAAATGGCGCAGCCACTGTCCGCCGTGATCGTGACCTCACCGGTATTTTGCCCTTCGGCGGCCATGAAGTTGCCCGTCCCAACGACATTCCCCGCCGTGTCATAGGCCGTCCAAGTCCCAACTTCGCCACCGGATTCGGTCTGGTACAGATGGCTATAGCCCGCCCGCACCGTGAACACCGGGTTGTCGAACTCGACCTTAATTTCTTCGGTGTCACCCGTGACCGGGTTGTGACCCAATTGGTCTTCCGGGGCGTCGACAGCCGTCGAACCGACAACACCGACCTTACCACCGGAAACCTGAATGGACTCCGCGCTGAACTCAGAACCGGAGTCGTGACGCGCCGTCACCGTGAAACCGGAGTCGGTCGACAGAACGTTGTCTGCCGTAATGACACCGGTCGTGCCCGTTCCCGTTTCCTGGTCTCCATACAGGACATCGTCGCCCTGTTGACCATGGATTTCGTCGTCGCCAGCCGACCCCTGGATGGTGTCGTTGCCGTAATCCCCATCACCCACGGTCACCGAAATTGTCTGGGTCGCACTCGACGCCGTATCGGACTGGGACGGATTATTCTCATCGACATCTATTTCATTGGCCGTCACCGACAACTCGAAGTTCGCAGTGCCAACCGGAACCGAGACCTGAAGGCCATCCAGTTGATCCGGCGCCACCGTGGCTTCGCCATCGGCAATCTCAATGGTGTCGCCCGCCGTGTTGGTTAGAACTGCCCCTTCGGGCAGACCCGTAATCGTGTAACCGGTGATCGCTTCAGACCCGTCCGCCACGCCTCCGGTGGCATCGGCATTGGCCTGCTCACCAGTGATCGCCGTAAAGTCCAGGGCTGTGGTGTGCATGCCGGTATCCGTGTCGCCGTACAACACGTCGTCACCGCACAGACCGTCGATGTTATCATCACCGCCGCCGCCGGAAATTGTATCTTCACCCTTCGTGCCAACCAGGGTTTCATCCCCGGCATGCTCGTTCACTGCGGTCACGTCAGCATTGGTGATCGTCAGAACCGGTGCGTCGGCGCCAGGCGTCACCTCGACTTCGAGCGTGCCAGAGGTGGTCGCCGTATCATCGCCTTCGGTCGCGGTTGCCGTCACCGACAGGCTGAAGTCCGTCGAGCTATCGGCCGGAGGTGTGATCGTCAGATTACCGAGTTGATCCCCGGTCAGGACCGCCTTGCCGTCGGTCACGGTGATTTCCGTGCCTCCAGCCTTCAACACAGCCCCTTCGGGGATGCCGCTGATCTCAACCGACAGGGTTTCGGAGTTGTCTCCGCCGATGTCGTTCAGGCCTGCGCTGATATCCAGCGGAATGGCCGTGTCTTCCACGCCATCCGCCGCACCGGACACCGCATCCGGGCCATTGCCAGGGCCATTGCCCAGGTCGAGGTCCGGAGATTGGGCACCACCATCCTCAACCGTCAGTTCCAGTGTCGCGGACGAGGTATCACCGTCTCCATCCACGATGGTGTAGTCGAAGCGTTCCGTTCCAATCTCAGTATCCGGATCGGCGGTGTAGTCGTAATCGCCCGTGGCAAAGTCGAAGGTCAGCGTCGCGCCCGCCGCCGTCACCAGGCCGCTCAGCGAGGACCCGGCAGTCGACGAGCCATCGGACCCGCTGATGGAATTGCCCGAGGGATCGTAGGTATAGGTCACCCCATCCACCGTGATGGATTGGATCTGCCCCAGGCCATCGGCGCCCGGATCGTCATTGCTCAGAATATTGCCCGACACCGTCTCTGGATCGGACGCAACCGAGGCCGTCTTGCTGTCGTCCACGGCGACCGGGCCTTCGTCGGTCACGTTGATCGTGATCGTCCCGGCGGTGCTGTCGCCTTCGGAATCGGTGATCGTGACCCCAAAGTCGATGGGCAGAGTGTCGTCCGTCGCCCCGCCCTCTTCATGGTCGATGGGCAGATTCTGGGTGTAGGTGTACTCACCGGTCTCCGGGTTCAGTTCCATGGTGAAGACGGTTTCGCCTTCCCCATTGGTCCCTGTGACCGTTGTGCCGTCCTCGCTGACCACAACGTCAACCGGCTCGCCACCGCTGGTGACCGGCTTATCGATCCCCGTCAGCTTGATGCCCTTATCCGCAGTGCCGCCTTCGTCTTGACTGTAGTCATATTCGAAGGTGCCGCTGGCGGTCTGGGGTCCGCCGTCGTCCAGAAGGCCCTCGTCCAAAGTGGAGGAACTGCTTTCGATCAGCGGCGGACCATCGAAGACCACCTGTTCCCAATTGGCCACGATCAGGCCCAATGCGTCGAAGGTCTGGGTCACCCCCTCACCCGTGGCGTTGAATTCACCGCCATTGGCCGTCTGCTCGTTGATGAAGTCCCGTAGGGCCAAAAGATCGGCCATCACGGCCGGGTCCTGCAGGTCCTCGGCGGTGTAGCTCACCGTCAGGGTGTCGTAGCCCGCACCACGCGCCTCCGTGACACCTTCTCCGCCATCATAGGCGTCATAGGTGTCGGTATTACCGGATTCGAAAGTGGTGTTCTCGCCAACGGTAAAGATGCCGGTATCCAGCCCTTCACCGCCATAGACCTCGTCGGCGCCGGACCCACCGTCCAGGACATCATTCCCGTCCTCGCCATAGAGGGTGTCGGAGCCGGAGGGGAAGTCGTCATACTCAATGGTCGTCAGGAAGTAATCCGAGGAGTCATGCTGATTCGCCGGGTCACCGCCCTCATACGCGGGAGCGGAGAACACAACGGAGGAAATGGCACAGCCGCTATCCGCCGTGATCGTGACCTCACCGGTATTTTGTCTTTCGGCGGCCATGAAGTTGCCAGTCCCAACGACATTCCCCGCCGCGTCATAGGCCGTCCAAGTCCCAACTTCACCACCGGATTCGGTCTGGTACAAATGGCTATAACCCGCCCGCACCGTGAAGACCGGGTTGTCAAACTCGATCTTCATTTCCTCGGTCTCGCCCGTAACCGGGTTGTGACCCAATTGGTCTTCCGGAGCGTCGACGGCCGTCGCACCGACGACACCAATCCGATTCCCCGCGATCGAGATCCGATCCGCGCTGAACTCCTCGCTCGAGTCATGACGCGCCGTCACCGTGAAGCCAGCACCGCTGGACAGGACATTGTCCGCAGTGATGACACCCGTGGTGCCTTCCACGCCCTCTCCAAGATCACCAGAGAGGGTGTCATCACCCTGTTGGCCATGGATCACATCGTCGCCCGCACCGCCCGCGATGACGTCATTACCCGGCGCACTATCAGAAATATCGACGGAGATCTCTTTGGTCTCGGTGTACGTGGTCGAGACCCCGGCTTGGTCCGAAGAATAAGACGGATCTTCCGCATCGGTATCGGTCACCGTCACGGTTGCCTTAATCGTGAAATTCTCGGTTTGACCTTCCGGAAGGTCCAAACGCAAGGCTTCGTCGCCCGTGTATTGGGCATCCATTCCATCGTTCAGGGGAATGGTGATGCTTCCGTCAGCCCCAACCTCACCGATCAAGGTTCCGTCAGGTGCATAGACCTTAGTTCCTTCAGGCACATCGGACAAAGTGATGGATTGGGTCTCTGACCCATCCCGGTCCACAAGAAGACTGGACAGCTCCACGCCAACACTCACCGGCCCGTGGGTATCCCCCCAGAGCTCGTCGTCGCCACATTGGCCGTCGATGGAGTCATCACCCGCCCCACCAGAGACCGTATCCTCGCCTCGTCCTGCAAATACGGTGTCGTTGCCATCTCCGCCAGACACGAGATCGTTACCCTGACCGGCATGGATAGAATCGTCACCATCCCAACCATGAATGGTATCGTCTCCCTCCTTTGCGTCGATCACATCCCCTGCGGAACTCCCGGAAATGACATCTGAATTTTCGGTGCCGTCTCCAACAACATCCGCGCCGCCGTCGTACTGGGTTGCGTCACTGACCTCGAATTCAGGTGAATCTGCGACGGGCAGGACTTCAACGGTGACAGTGGTCGAGAGACTCACCGCATCGCCCGTGCTGTCGGCACCCGACACCTGCACCGTCAAATCGAAATCAACGGCGCTATGTTGGGCCTCTGTTCCCGGTAGAGCCTGAATATACAAACCATCCATAAGGTTCGCGGGCACAACAGACACCCCACCCGAAATGGGGATTTCTGTGTTGTCGGAAGTATAGAGGTGCCAACCATCAGGAATACCGGAGATCGTGAAGGTCTCTGGCACAATTCCCGTTGTTTCCACCTCCACGGGGATTTTCAGGTCCTCATACCCCGAAGCGTCCCCATCAACATCCGTCGGGTCCGGCGGATCGCTCGGATCTGACGGATCACTCGGGTCAGACGGATCTGACGGATCACTCGGATCTGACGGATCGCTCGGATCTGACGGATCACTCGGATCTGACGGATCGCTCGGGTCAGACGGATCGCTCGGATCTGACGGATCGCTCGGGTCAGACGGATCGCTCGGGTCAGACGGATCGCTCGGATCTGACGGATCACTCGGATCTGACGGATCGCTCGGGTCAGACGGATCGCTCGGATCTGACGGATCGCTCGGGTCAGACGGATCGCTCGGATCTGACGGATCACTCGGATCTGACGGATCGCTCGGGTCAGACGGATCGCTCGGATCTGACGGATCGCTCGGATCTGACGGATCACTCGGATCTGACGGATCGCTCGGGTCAGACGGATCACTCGGATCTGACGGATCACTCGGGTCGGACGGATCGCTCGGATCTGACGGATCACTCGGATCTGACGGATCGCTCGGGTCAGACGGATCACTCGGATCTGACGGATCACTCGGGTCAGATGGATCGCTCGGATCGGACGGATCGCTCGGGTCAGACGGATCACTCGGATCTGACGGATCACTCGGGTCAG
>NZ_JBLAVB010000051.1:0-6392 GCF_047263945.1 Rhodospirillum sp. A1_3_36
ACGGGTCACTTGTTGGCGGACCTGGGCGTCACCAAGAGCCATTCCCGGCCCTACCAATCCAACGACAATCCCTATTCCGAGAGCCACTTCAAGACCATGAAGTACCGACCGGAGTTTCCTGATCGGTTCGGATCGATCCAGGATGCCCGCGCCTTCTGTCGTCACTTTTTCAATTGGTACAACAACGAGCATCACCACGGCGGCATCGGCTTGCTCACGCCCCAGCAGGTCCACGCCGGGCATGCCGATGAGGTCCGCCAGAAGCGCCAAGGCGTGCTCGACAAAGCCCATGCCAAACATCCAAATCGCTTCGTCCGCCAACGCCCCGTACCGCCTCAACTGCCCACCGCGGCCTGGATCAACCCGCCCAAAGCCTCACAGGCGGAAGCTGCCTAAACTCGGTGGATCCGTGTCCCATTCGCGTTGACACGTTCCGAGCAACCAACTGAACAAGTCCGCACCAGATTCACTCCAGACGCTGAGAGGCACGAACGCAGGCACCTGACCGCCGGCAATCAATTTACTAGCGGCCTGAATGAGGGTCGTGGATTTTCCCGTTCCCGGCTCGGACACTAACACGACATGGCGCGCCACATCGAGTACTTGAGAGAAGCAGGATTGCGTTAGGCTGTAGGAAGCTGAATTCGTCTCACACTGAAGACCCAATTCCACGGCATAATCGGGCCAATTTTTTCGACGCATATAGGCATTAATATCCTCCTGCGCCGCGACCAGGACTTGAGGCTTAACTGCCTCCAGTCCGGCATCGCTAGACAGGCCCAACCCTGGGATGTGCGGAATGTGCTGCCGCAATAGTTCAGCAGCCAGCTGAGGAGTAATCGCCACACCCCTACCATTTGCAATTTGCTGAAAGGCATGTTCTTCGGCGCCCTCCTTCCATTGCTTAAGCTTTTCGACCGCAAATTCATTGGAATCATGATCAATCTGGTGGGCATGGTTGGCACACAACCAAATCCCGTTGTCCTCACTCGTCCGCTCCAATTGGGTCTGATTGTGGTCATAGCGCGGCCCCCCCGGTGACGCGGCTTTAATGTGCGCCGCCACACCTATGTTGATAGTACCCCTTTCTCCCTTACGTGGCCCAATAGTCTGCCGTCGGCACTCCGGGTTGGAGCACAGGTACCCGGCTCGCTGGGCGAGCAGGGACTTAACTTTGGCGTTAAAATCATCACGTCGACGTCCCCCGGAAGGGATCGCGAGGTCATCTTTTGTTTCATTGGCTTTGGGCGAGTTGGGCTCAATCGGCATATGACAATCTTATGTGCAAAGTCACTGTTCTCAAAATCCAATGGCACAACCGTGCCGCTAGATTATACTCCCAAGAGCGGAATAGAAAGGCGGTCACCGCGTTTTATCGTGGTAAGAATTTCCAAATCCACTCTCGGCTTTCCGGCCCGAATCTCCCAAGGTGGGGCGATCACCTTTCGCAGGAATTTTGAAATATTCAGTCAGTTTCTAAATTCCATATGAAAATCAAAAACGTCAAATCGGTCTAGATGCATGAATTGCCATTTCTCCAGTCAATTAGACGTTCTCAAAGCCGCAATAACCAATTTGGACGCTACCGGTTTTCGTGGCTTCGAGGGCCTGCTAGCTAAGATTTTCAGCTCTATCACCGACAAGTCCTTTCGGCTCGCAGGATCAGGATCTCAGCATGGGAAAGATGGCAGCACAAATGGATCCAATGACATTATTTCTTTTGAAGCCAAACTCTACACCGGACCTATAAATAAAAATGAAGTTCTGAGCAAATTAACGGAGATTATCGCAACTGATCCGGCACCAGATCTTTGGATCCTCAGCTCCACAGTAGAAATAAAAGCACAAGTTGCTGACATACTTGTACGCGCCGCGGACAAGAATGGCATTAATTTGCTAATTTTGGACTGGTCCCCGACGGCTACTATTCCAGAACTGGCAGTGGTCTGCGCTCTGACTAGAACGGAAACCATTACGTTCCTAACTACTGAACTCGCAGATCCGGCACTCGTTGAGAAGGCTTCCGAGGCGCTTTTGGCAATCGCCAATCACGAGAAATTTGACGAACGCGCGCAAGCTGTCCTTGAACTCGTTCGCAATCCTAGCCTAGCGCCATCAGCCGCTGTTAAGGCCAATCGTGAATGGCTTACAAAAGCTTTCTCGAATGAGCGTACGGCCAGACGAGAGTTTGGCCAAGTATTGGCGCCTCTCGCAAAAAATGCACTGCCCACGGTCGAGCGCGCCGCTCTCCTCCAAAATGTCCAGCAAGCATCGTATGGCTCGCCTACGGACAGACTTGTCGTATTGCTTGGAGATGAGGGGTGCGGAAAATCGTGGATATTTGCCCAAAGCTGGTTGGCAAACGAACACCCACCCCTGACTCTCTTGATCCCGGCAGCCGAGGTGCCGGAGGAATCAACTATCAGCAATGAAGATGATTTTATCATCCAGCAGATCATTCGGCAGACTCATGGTGCCACCGATCAAAAGACGACAGCAAGATGGCGGAATATCCTTGCTTCGTGGGACTCTGCGGAAAAACCAGACCAACCCAATCTAGTGATCCTGCTCGATGGGTTAAACCAACGCCCTGGCTACGACTGGCCACGCTGGCTTGACAGTATGGCATACAAGCTATCTAGGATCGGCGGACAACTGGTCATCACCACACGCAACGGATATTTCAATACGCGGCTACGGAAAGCCCTCTTCACGCCTCAGTATCTGGTCTGCGTCGAGCAGTGGACTGAAAGAGAATTAGAGGAAATCCTGACAAAAAGAAATGTTATTCAGAAAAATCTGAGCCAAAGGGTCGTTGCGACGCTCCGCAATCCCAGAGTTCTCGGAATAGCGTTTGAATTACTCGAGGACGGAAGTATTGAGAACTTTCATGAACTTAGCGTTGACCGGCTGCTCTTCGAGCACACCAGGAAGAGCGCGCGTTACCAAAGAGAAGTTGAAAGCCCACACACTTTTAGCCACAGACTCTTAGCGCATGCCCGCGAGATTCTTCAACGCGTGCAAGCAGCGCAATCAAGTGATGCCCTAATATTTCAAAGTATAGATCTAGGCCCCAGGGTAAGCCACCAGCTTTCCCAAGACCTATTAGCGGTTTCAGAGGGAAGATTCTTCAATGCATTGGCTGAAGATCCTTATCTGTATGAACTCAGTGATGATGGCCTTGTCCTGGCACTAGGCTTTGCGATCCTCGATACGCTTGGCCGGGCCATCCGTAATGGTACGGACCCAGAAGAAGCGCTTGAAGTGATCCTTGGCCCTATTACCGCTCTGGACAAGACTTCCGAGGCAGTTTTCGCCGCAATGCTGATTTCATCGATTGATGAACGATCCAAAGTCTCGACGACTACCGCCCTAATCGTTGCCTACCTGAGGCTGCAAAATCTTGACGAACAAACCTATCCAGCCTTCGAAGCAATTATCCGCAATCGAATCGACGCGGCGATGCCCGCACTATCTGATTTGGCAACCTCCCCCCACCGTGCAGTTAACGACGAATGGCTAACCCATGCTTTGCTCGAAGTACGTCATGACGAGAGGTGCTGGGTTGTAATGAGGCAACACATTGAGCAATGGCTGCGATGCTACTCACTTGAACCCTCACTCCGCATCTTCAAGGAGCACACCCAAGACAAAGAAGAGTACGAACGAAAATTAAGTGAAAGAAACGAGTCAATAATAAAAGAGATCTCTAATTTATCTAAACTAGAAGCGCACTTCCTCAACACCAAGATGATACGCGACGATCATTTGGTCAGTGAATCACTGACAAGTACATCGTTCCGTTTACTTGCAGGCATACCTCTTTCCGAGTTTTCCGAGGTTTTCGTGGCTTGGGCATTTTCGCAAGCTATCAATTCAGATTTTCACCGGCCTTACGAAGAGTTCTTATACTTGATTCGCTTCAACAGGGTCGATTGGTCCAGAACTCGTGAAGAATTACTTCGGCACGCCGCACCGTTCTCACAACCGGAAGCCTCCAGCGTTGGCAAATGGGCATTCGTACACCTTCTGCGTGCGGTGAGTACAATAGAGGATGCGGAGCACTGCGAAAACTTGATCGAAGAATTAACGAAGGACCGTGAGAGTTTCGGAAAGTGGAGGAGGATCGAGACATATTGTGAAACCGACCCCTGCGATCCCAACTCGGTTTCACCGGAAAACATCAAGGCGACGGCACAAAAGTGCCGTGAAATCGACCCAGGGAATATCTGTCAATCATTCGGCGTGACGGAGGAAGATCAATTCCTTTCAGAGGCAAGCTTCGGCCTCGCACGATTTGAGTCAGAAACAGCGATTGCCGTGCACCGTAGTATAATCGAGCACGCCAGTAAAAACGTGAGAAATTCCGCCACTTATCGACTAATGAACCTTCGTGGGTGCGCCCCCTTGGTTACTGTCGATGCACGTGATAGCCTTCTGACATTCGCGAGAGAGAAGCGCCACCCATTCAAAGAGGGCGACAAGAACTCCCAAAATGAATGGTTGCAGGTCCAGTACGCGCACCTGCTCACTTTTCCACATATGGATGGACGCGAACAAATCGGCGTCCTCCTTTCCTTGCGGAATTTTGACCCTCCACTACTCGACTTAGCCGACGTCATAAAGCCTGCCCCGGCCCAGGATCTCGAATCAGCACTAGATCGCTGCCAACAATCCAACGACGAAAATTTCAAGATGACTATTCTGATGTTTGCCCAACACTCGGGATCCGAAATATCAGAGCGATCCGAGGACCTACTCATAAGGCTAACTGAAGATCCAAACAGCGTTGTACGCGCCCTAGCTATCGGGGCATTGGTCGCCCATGAAAAGGAGGCGTTTATCAAATCATTTTCGCATGGAAGCTGGAGCGCGAGTACGCTTGATCCGCGAAAGGAGCGCATGGAACGTTGGTATGGCTCCATGGCAATTGCACATGCCTTCTCAAAGGGGTTCTTATCCGAAGTTGCGGCCATCGATAAAATCTCGACGGAGCACTATCATATGCTTGCTTCCTCCATGAGCGACAGCGGCAGCTCTGAAATTCCTATGCGCTTGAATGCATCGCTGCGCCTGATGCTGGCAGTTGATGGGCCAAATGACGCCCTAGTAGTCGAACAGAGAAGCGACGACCATAGAAAAGGTTACGATGTACCGACGAAATCTCTTGTCGAGCCGGTCAGAAGCATGGACTTGGGGGAGTTTTTCAAGCGAACCTCCGAGACTGAAGACGAATTCGATGAGCGTCAAAGGCAAGGCTGGAAAGCTTTTGATGAGTTTGAGGCAAAGCTAACCGAGCTGAGTGCAGAGCAAATTCTCGAAGACACATCACGTGCGACCCTTAGGGTTTGCATGGCAAGAGAGCCGAATCTGGTAGTGACCTGGGCCCAAAACTTTCTCGAGCTGCCCAATCACAAGATCAGAAGTATCTTCAATTTCGGTCTTCGGGTGGCGGAGGCTCTCTCGCAGTTGGACCCAGAACTTAGCATGAAGCTCTTTACACACCTGCGCAACAATCGTGGGTTTGTAAACATCGTCCAGGGCCCGGCGTCTCTCGGTCTGGAGAGCCTTTCCATTTGGAATTCAGCGAACCACGAAACTCTCAATCCGTTAAGAGCTGCCCGGCTTGATGAGGCTAAGGACGACAACGAGATCGCTCAGGAGGTACTCGCCGCCTACAGTGCACACAAGGAAGACTTTCTCGACCGCTATATCGAAGATAAACTTACAAGCGAGAGGCCCGTGGACCTCGCCAGAGCTTTAATGGTGTGCGGCTTTTCCCTTGAGAATGAAAAGCGCGAGGCGATAATCGCTGCGCACACGCAAATGCCGGGAATCATTGGTTTGGCCGCGCAATCAGCAAAATTCGCCTATGAGCGAAATGTATGGGCCAAGCACTGGCATGATCTCATGCACAAAGCCAGAACTCCTGAAGAGTTTTGGCGCTTTTCCGTCCTTTTCGTGAAATTAGTCGACGGTCGTTATCAATGCTGGAGTATAGAACTGGCAGAGCCAGAGACACCCATGAAAAATTTCATTCCAAGCGCCTGGGAAGGAATCAAACGACGAATCAAAAACTGGCAGGACAAGAGATCGAAAACACTATTCGGTGATCAGGCCCCAGATCCGATGTTTCTGGACATACAATCGTAGAGAGTGTCCGGTTCATTGTGTATGGGATTTGATCCCATGCCCATCTCACGCGGTGAAGCGCTCACCGAACATGATAGCGAATTGATTGCGGGCCGCCACCCATTCCCGGACAGCCCTGCCTTTCTTTTCGAAATTGCGGATAGCCAGATACAGCAGCTTCAACGCTGCGTCCTCCGTTGGGAAAGAGCCCCTTGTTTTCAAGGATTTGCGGATCACCCGGTTCAGGCTTTCGATGGCAT
>NZ_JBLAVB010000052.1:0-6223 GCF_047263945.1 Rhodospirillum sp. A1_3_36
GCGGTGGCGATTGACGCGGGACTCTCGACGCTGATCAGCCAAGCCCTGTTCTCGATGGTGGAGAACAACGGCAACCTGCTTGCGGTGTTCAAAGACCTGGGCTCGGCGGACTTCCTCGTCCAATTGGTGACGGCCATGGCAACGGTGGGTCTGACCTCGGGCCTGAGCAACGGGGCGCTCGGCGCCCTGGGGTTGGACAGTCTGGTGGGCCAAACGACGCTGACCTTGGCGCAGCGGGCGCAACGGGCGGCAGTCTTGATCGCGGTGCGCACCTCGGTGAATACGGCAGCGAAGGTGCTGATCCGGGGCGAAAAGCTCGACAAGGCGCTTCTCGCCAGCCTGCGGAGTTCCGCGGCTGCGGCCATTGGGAGTGAACTGACCCAGGAGATCGGCGAGGCGGTTCTCGCCGATGACATCGATACGGCAACTCGCCTTATCGCCCATGCCGCCGTTGGCTGTGGCACAGGAGCGATTGCGACGGGGGATTGCGCATCGGGCGCCGTTGGGGCGGTCACTGGTGAATTGGCTGGCATGGCCTACGCGGCGGCTTTCGCAGACAAGATCCAAGCGGACTTGAAGGAACTGGATAACCAAGGAGCAACTGTCGACGATCCCCGCGTGTTGAACGCGATCGCAGAGTGGCAAGCTGGCGGAGCGAATATCGCGGCCTTAGTCGCCGGATTAAGCGGAATACTTATTAATGGTGACGCCGACCTTGCCGCACAAACCGGACAGACAGCGGCGGAGAACAACGCCCTTTTCACCACGATCATGGCGATTATCGCGGTCGGCGCCCTGTTCCTCGAAGTTACGGACAAGGTCCTTCTCGCCGATAGCGCGGTCAGCACCGGAGAGGCCGCGCTTGCTTGCAGCAATGGGAGCGCCGCAGCTTGTGGGGAGGCACGGGAATTGGCGAGTGGTCTGGCGGTGGACCTGGGTCTGGAGTTCACCATCGGGGCAATTATCCCTGGCAGTCTCGCGGCCAAAAAGCTCTTCCAAGCAATCGTTGCCCATTCCGATCCCGCGACTGCGGTCAAGTTGACTAAGATGGCTGTGAATAATGCCCCTATCCGTCTGCCGGAAAACCCTTCTCAGATAGGTCACATATTTAGAGACATGCCTGGGCATTTGCCCGACACTCCGAAAAATAGGCAGTTACTCCTCGATACATGCAATAATTCCGAAAACATTTTGGGACCCAACAGATTTGGAAATGAGGTTTATGCTTTGATTCAAGCTGATGGTTCTCAAATTTGGGTCGAAATTAGAAATGGAGTGATCCAGAATGGAGGTGTCAATACCCCACCTCGGACATGGATTCCAGGGAAAGGACTGCAATAATGAACGATACAAAAATGACAGAAAAAGAAGCATACCTAGCAATGTTTTCATTTCTAGAGGATTATTATAATAGAACAAAATTGGATGAAATCGGATCATTGCTTAGCGGAATGTGCATTATGAGTGATGAGATGCCTATGGACAAAGCCTATTGGTACGAATGGAAAAAGGCCGTTCAGAAGTCTCGCGATGGAAAAGTCGATGCTGAAGTTCGGTTTTCACCTGCAGATTTATCCAGCAATGGACAAGTCTCTGGAAGAAATCAAGGCGGAGCTTCTCGAAATTTGAAGTGAAAATGATAGGCTCTATTAGCAGATCGCGTTGACTTGCTATAAAGTGGGGAAAATGCAGGAGTTTAGGCAACATGGACCACAAGAGCTTTCACCGCTGGTTCTGCGAGATCGATCACCTCACGGAAGCGCAGAAGGCGAAGGTGTTGGAGACCCTGGCCGATCACCCACCTGGGGTCGCTTCCGTTGTTGCTGTCGAGCAGAGCGTCGGTGCAGATCGGACCTGTCCGCACTGCCAGGCGCCAGGAGCGGTCGCGAATGGCAAGAACCGAGGCCTCCAACGCTATCTCTGCCGGTCCTGCAAACGGACGTTCAGCACGGCCACCGGCACACCGCTTTCCGGTCTGCACCACAAAGACCGCTGGCTTGAAATGGCTACGGCTAATGCGAATAGGATCATCCCATAAATTGCAAAAAAGAATGACCAAGAATCTGGAGCTGTCCTTGATTTGTCTGAATCTAGCGTGAGTGTTGAAGAACTTGGGGATGTGCTCGCTAGGGTAAGAGGAGCTGGGGCCATAAATATTAACGAAACTATTGTAATAGGGAGATGATATGCCGTCGATTATTTGTCGCTGCGGAAATCGCTTGAGGTTTGGGGTTATTCCAAATTCTTTAGAGTGGTTAATAATATCAGATAGTGATTATGAAAAAATAGAAGGAAATATTGATTCTGAGGAACTTTATATGAAATTTAAATCTATTATTAAATGCGATAACTGCAGAAAGATTTGGATTTATTGGAATGGATTTCAGGATGAACCTGTTTGTTATAAGGAAGATAACTACCTCGAGGAAGGCGAAAAATAGGACACCGCCCATTGATGAACTGGGTATGTAGTGCTGGGATGACGCGGGACTCTCGACGCTGATCAGTCAAGCCCTGTTCTCGATGGTGGAGAACAACGGCAACCTGCTTGCGGTGTTCAAAGACCTGGGCTCGGCGGACTTCCTCGTCCAATTGGTGACGGCCATGGCAACGGTGGGTCTGACCTCGGGCCTGAGCAACGGGGCGCTCGGCGCCCTGGGGCTGGATAGCCTAGTGGGCCAAACGACGCTGACCTTGGCGCAGCGGGCGCAACGGGCGGCAGTCTTGATCGCGGTGCGCACCTCGGTGAATACGGCAGCGAAGGTGCTGATCCGGGGCGAAAAGCTCGACAAGGCGCTTCTCGCCAGCCTGCGGAGTTCCGCGGCTGCGGCCATTGGGAGTGAACTGACCCAGGAGATCGGCGAGGCGGTTCACTTTAACAACATGGATACGGCCACGCAGTTGATTGCCCATGCGGTGGTTGGCTGTGGCACGGGCGCGCTTGCCTCGGATGACTGTGCGTCGGGCGCGATTGGTGCCGTTGCCGCAGAATTGGCCGGTGTGGCCTATGAAGCGCTGTTCGCCGACCAACTAGACAACGATTTGGCGGCCCTTAAGGCACAAGGAGTGACGGACCCCCAGGATCAGCGGGTCCTGGACGTACTCCAGAGTTATCAAGCGATGGGCATTAACCTGTCCAAGCTCGCTGCGGCTTTCACAGCCATCGTTGCGAATGCGGACGCCGATGTGGCTGTTCAAACGGGCGGAACTGCAGCCGAGAACAACTTTTTCGGGCTTGCCGCCTTATTTGCTGCAGCGGCGGCGGCTCTGGACGTGGCCGATAAGGTTCTGGTGACCATCGACGTCGCCAATTTGGTTGCCCTGCAATTGGCTTGTGATGGCCGCGGAGACCCAGCAGCTTGTGCGGAGGCAGACGAGCTAGCCAAAAGCCTTGCTCTCGACGCAACCATCGAGATCGCCACGGGTACGCTCCCGGGCAACAAGGTGGCCACGGACGCATTTCGGTGGCTCGCGAAACGCGCTTCAGGCGTGAATCCCAAAGTGGCTGCGAAACTCGAGAACTATGCCGCCAGCTTCAACCTGCCAGAAGGCTACCGGGAGATCGGTAGCGTGGGAGCAGATGTTATTGATGAGGATTTGCCAGTCGGGTATCGTCGGGTCACGGATCCGGACGGAAACATTGTCTTTGCTCACGAAAATGGGCAAATATATACTCGTATCGGCGACATCCCAGAGGTGGATAGCGTAGCTGTATTTCAATATCCTGATGGCAGCTTCAGGACCGCCGATGGAAAATTTGCTAGTCAAGGAGGATTTCCTGCTCCAGGAAGCAAATCAGCACAAGAATATACTCAATTTTTGCGCGATAATGGATTCGATGTCGTTGGAGAGGAGCTAACTGTGCGTGGGGCTGTTGGAAATAGACGGTATGACGCAGTAGTTCGTGATAACAAAGGAGAACTTTGGGGAGTGGAGTATAAAAGTGGAGGAGCGAATAAGACAAATCAGCAAGATTTTAACGATATGTACATTAATAGATTTGGCGCAGATGGGGTGGGTCAAATTTCTGGGGAAATTATAGTCGGCAATATAACGATATACCTGCCATGACAATGAAGCTAGAAGTGGAAAATAAGAAGCCGATGTCACCAAAGAATTTTTCTTCTATTGAGAGAAATCTTCGGGCGCTAAAAAGTTATGGCCCTCATTCATTTGCTATTTTAAGCAAAGATAATGGAAGCTACGTTCAAGTAGCTGGAGGGAGGGTCACCTGTGTTGTTGAAATGAGAGACGGAGAAAGAAAGAATCATTTTCGTGCTCATTTAGAAGAAAAAAAAGTCCCATTTGACGAAAGGTTGACAATAGCATTTGGTGGTGGAAAGTTAACGGTAGATTTGGATGAGATTCTTTTTATTGAAGATGTTATAAAGATATTTAAGGCATTTTTCGAAGATGGCGCGATGCCAAATGAAATAAAGTGGAGAGATATTTCTGTGTGTTTGAAGTAAATAGTGGTTTAAATTTTAGAGTCCATCCGAGGAGTTTTCTAAGATTTTTTATGCCTTGTGATTCTGCATAGCATTCTCGATGTGCCAGGACGAGTTCAGTCACGTGTTAATCTTGCGAACGGTTCAACTCGATATACTCCGCTAAACGATGCAGGAAACCCAGTAGCCTCTGGATGGGATCATGTGGTTGCCCGTCATTTTGGTGGAACAAACACCCAAAGCCAGTTCACGTTGCCACAGTCTGATGTGCAAAGGATTTTGCAATCTGATCGGGTAGTTTCCGCCCCTGTATCAGAGATAAAAATGATCAATGGCACGCCGACATACGTGAGAACCGTAGACGTGGGGCAACCTGTTGGGACAGTTCGTCAATCACACGGAGGTGGATTGACTTCAAGGATTACGGTTCAAACCGATAGCGCTGGCAATTTGATAACAGCTTATCCAGTGCCATAAGAGGCCTTCATGGAATTAAATACACGCAGAGATCATTTTTCCTACTTCCTTGGTTTTGTGGCAAGAACACAAGATCGACTACTCCGAGATGTTGAGAAATGGTTTTCTGAAAGAGGGTATTCAGAGATATTTTCGGAAGAAATATTTGAGTATTGTCCGTTCAATGACAATCAGAAGCATATTATCCGAAGCTATCAGATATTCGAAAGCGGCAAAAGATCTGATCTCATTTCTCGAATAATTGAATTAGTAGGAGAGTACCTATTTCTTGCCTCTGATTTTGAACCAACATGTTGTGGGGATGGTCGTACATTCTATGAAAAAACCCTAAATCAGGAGATTGTTCTTGTGTGTGATAGGTGTGAAGTAGCTTATTCTCTTAATGAGCATCCAATACAAATAGGTTCACGTAAGAAGATGACGAAAGTCGAATTTACGGAACTTTTCGATGGGTGCACGGCAGAAGACTGGCCATATCACGTAAGGGTCAGAGAGTTATTGGGCTCCTTGCCAGTTAACTCCCCCCACCAATAATGAGAAAAGGCTTATCCCTTTGGATCCGGGACCGCATGATGTGGTGACAATCGGCTTTGACCAGCACAAAACATACGGTGAACAAATGCTGTTTTTGGAGCCTGCCCATGAGCGCGTTTCCTCGATCCCTGCTCGAATTCCAGCGCCAATTTCCGGCTCGGCGGTGCGGACGGTCCTGTCGCAGTCCCTGGCGGGCTTCACGGCGCTGTTCCGCCCGGCGGCCCCCTCCTCCCGGCACCTGTACGAAACCCGCTTCGACTACACGGACTTCGGCACCTTCTACGGCTCGGATTATTTCCAGGAGCAGACGGGGATCAGTTTCTCGGACCCCAATGTCATGACCCTGGGCGACGCCACTTTTGACGCCCGCACTGTGGCGAGCGAAATCCAGCGGATCGCCGGGAAGCGGTGGTTGAACCCCTCGGTGACCAACGACACCCTGCAGGTCAAGGCGCTGATCGACAACGCCGCAGCCCAGGCCGACGGCCTGCAGCTGACCCCGGGGATTGCGCTGTCGAAGGAGCAGGTGGCGGCGCTGAACTCGGACATCGTCTGGTGCATCGACCCAAACGAAGGCTTTCGCCTGAGTTTGGAAAGTTGATGCACAAATAAAAGACCAGTGCTTTTGCACTGGTATGTCACCAAGCAGATCGACGGCAAAAGCGTTCTGGTGCCCCAGGTCTATCTGGCCTCGGCCTCTCGCGGTCGGATCACCCAGCAGGCGGCCCTGGTGGAGGGCGACAGCGTCACCATCATTGCCGACG
>NZ_JBLAVB010000053.1:0-6036 GCF_047263945.1 Rhodospirillum sp. A1_3_36
TGATATTCGGGATTTCAGGGGGCGGATTGGACTGCCTTCGGATATGATAAAGCCCGATCAGGTTGTTCGGTTCATGTTGTATGGACCATTGGTATTTCGGGATCGGGAATGAGAGTTTCAACGCATTTTACATTAAAATTGGTCGCGACCATATTGTTTACAAGGAGTTTGGCGTGGGCGGCGGATGGGCCTAGCTAGGTCCGAAAGGCATTCTCCGAATGGGGTGATGGAGCGGGGAATGGAAGTGTGAGCGAGGACCTTCTGGAGCCGTCGCGCCGATGCCCTACCGGTCGAGTTCGTCCAGCAACTCCATCACGCCGGGGATATTGAACCGGGCCGCGACCTCTGGCTTGTCCCTTTCTCCGGCCACATCGAAGCGTTCGATGGTCCGGCGCAGAAGGAGGGTGGCGGAATGCTCGACCGGATCGCTGCGGAGCTGGCTCAGGGCTTGATTGTAGATGCGGAGCACCGCCTTGATCATCCCGGGTTTCGGCTGAAGGGCATCTCTTCGCCGTTCAAGCTTGATCTGTTCCCACCGCAGTTTCCGGATCTCTTCTTCCTGGGCATCAAGGAAGCCTCGGATGGTTTCCGTGCGGGCTGCGCCGCCGATGGCATCAAGGACATTCATCACCTTTTCCCGTCGGGCCTCGATTTTGGGCGTGAGGGCATCGATCTTCTTGGTGAAGGCCTCACGCCGTTCCCTGATTTCCTCGGTTTCATAGTGGCTTGAGATCGCCGTCCCGGTGAGTTGGCCCAAGGCCGCGATGGCCTGATCCAAAAGATCGTCACGGGCTACTTGGCGAAGGGGGCATCCCGGTTCCGAACAGGCGAAGCGGCGTTCCCGGGCTGCGGTGATTTTGTGTCCGTGCGCGGCGCAATACAGATTGCCAGACAGGATCGTGTGGATGGTTTTCCTCGACCGGGCCTGCTCGCGCTTCCAGCGGTTGACCCGCGCCGCTTCGCGGGCCGCCTTTTCGGTGTCGCTTTCCTGCCTGCGCTGGAGAATGAGTTCACTCCGCTTGCTGGACCGTTCGATGATCATCTCCTGGACCGCCTTGAAGGTCATCTCGTCGATGATGGTCAGCTCCGGGGCCGGGGCCTGAATCCATTCGGATCGGGGCCGGAGGATGGACAGGCGTTTTCCATTCTCCGGGTGCTTGCGGAATTCCATCTTGTTGAAAGTGATGACGCCCATGTACATGGTCTGGCGCAGGAGGCCCGTTTCGCGCGCCGCCGAGCCGATCAGGGTGGTGGGACCCCATTTGCCGCCAGTCGGTGCGGGGATGCCCAGGCTGTTCAGGTTCTCGACGATTTTCTTGAGGCTGACGCCCGCCAGGTAGTCGCTGAAGATCCCCTTGACGACCTCCGCCTCGGCTTCGTTGATGCTGCGGGCGCCCCGAATGGGCTCTCCATTTTCATCGAAGCGCCGGACGATGTCATAGCCATAGGTGACGCCCCCGGGGATCGAGCCGCGCAGCACTGCGGCGATCTGCCCGCGCCTGGTCTTGTCGGCGAGGTCCTTCAGATAGAGGGCGTTCATCGTACTCTTCAGCCCGATGTGGAGTTCCCCGATGATACCTTCGGACACGGTTTCGATGCCAACACCAATGAAGGTGAGTTTCTTGAAAAATGTCGCGGTATCGGCCTGATCGCGGGAGATGCGGGACAGGTCCTCGGTGATCACGCGCTCGAAGTCGCCATCGATGGCCGCTGTGAGCAGGGCCTGGATGCCCGGGCGGTTCAGCATGTGGGCGCCGGACAGGGCTTCGTCCCGATAGGCCTCCACCACCCTGTACCCCTGTTGTTTACAGAACCTGGCGCATCGGCTGATCTGGTCTTCGGCGGATCCTTGCTGCTTGTCGGTGGAATGGCGGGCGTAGAGGGCGACCAGCATAGGGTATGTCCAAGGTGAGATCTGTGAAGCCGGTCCCACCGGAAGGTGTCGCACGGGGAGGGAGGTAAAACCTATGGGGCATTACACAACTATTCCAGAATTTTTAGGTGCAGAGCCCTTTCTTCATCGGTAAGGGGGGTGACTTCGATCAGCGTTCGGACCATGGCCTGGTGATTGGCGAGAAGGTCCTGGATACGCTTCTTCTCTCGACGCTCTTCGGCGCGGTCGGCCTTTTCCTGGAGCAGCTGGATATACCCGGAGACGATGTCACAGGAGACGAGGATCTGGTCTCCGGGAGCCGCCTGGGAGGATCCATAGCCGCCGGTCTTGCGGATGGTGGGCAGGACCTCGCCAACCACCCATTCCTCGAAACGCTCCGCCGCAGGCAGTTTGGAGCGCATGATCAGGCGATACATGTCCCGTTCGGGAATGATGATCGTTTGGGGATCCAGGGGGGTGAGCGAATCGCTCACCCCCACGGGGCGACTGCATTTGCAGTGATCGCGCACAGCTTCCTGAGGGTTGGCGTATCCTAGGGCGCTGGCCAGATCCTTGGCGACGAACCAGGGCTCTCCGCCGATGTTGAGGCCTCGGACGGGTAAAGTGTCGAATTCAAAGGAAATCACGGCGTTCATCGGGTCTCTCTATACAGAAAATGGACAGATCAAGATGTACGACGTCCGATGAAGTGTATCAAGAAGTAAGGGGTAGGTAATGAGTGTATCGAAGGCGATATGATGTTGATGAATAGATAGGATTGAGGTGTCTGATAACCGCATTCCGCGAGTTTCCGGAGCATTCTGCTTCTTTCCGGAAGTTTCCGAGACATTCCGCTTCTTTCCGTTACTTTCCCTGTCGTACTGGTGGCAGGTTATGTTCGGTACCGGTACCGAACGCCGTCCATTCTGGACGGTGGCCTTATTCGCGTGCGATGCACACTCAACGATTTCTGGAAAAGGGGAGTGTTTCTGCCGGGGCAAACAACACCATAAGGGTGATTGTTTATCGGTCTTCCGCCTATGGGCTGTTCCCTGTCAGAGAACCCCATTAAGATACGAGAGCAGGCATGGGGTATCTCTGTTGGGGGACTGGGCATGGCGGATTTGCGTATCGGGCTAAGCGGTGGCGACCTCGTCTGTACGGACGCCGCGCCGGGAGGGGGGACGGTTCGCAAGCCCCTCGGTCCGGAGGGTGTCGCCCGCCTTGACGCCTGGGCCCGGGCCTATGAGGCGGCGGTGCGGACGCGTCGGCCCGATACCCTGCCGTCCCTTGGCCGGGAGATCGCCGATTTCCTGAACGGAGGAGACCTCTGGCTGGACCGCTGCATCCAGCGCAGCGTCGGGCCGATCGCTCTGGAGATCCTCGCCTCGGGTCGACCGGACGGGGGCGCGCGGGCCCTGCTGGATGTGCCCTGGGAGGTGCTGGCGCCCGATGGCCTGTTGCTGGCGGAGGACGCGCGGCGTCCCTTCCTCGTCGCCCGCCGTCTCGGCATGGCCGCAGAGGCCGAAGCGCCGGTCCACGGCGATATCGCCGCCCTGTTCATGGCCGCCGAGGTGGAGGGACAACATGTCCTCGACCACGAACGGGAGGAAATCGCCTTCCTCGACGCCACCCATGGCCTGGGCGCCCATCTTGCGGTCGAGGAGAGCGGCGGTCTCGACGGCCTGCGGCTGCGCTTGAAGCAATCCTCCCGCTGGGACGTGCTGCACCTGACCGGCCATGGCGACCTGGACAAGCGGGGACCCTTCCTGGCCCTGGAGACCCCCGAGGGCGGGCTCGACCGGGTGGACGCCGACCGGCTGTGCGAGGCGCTGGGGGATTACCAACACTTGCCGGGTCTGGTTTTCCTATCGGCTTGTCGGACAGCGGAACAGGCGGACGGTGATGTGGGCTCCCTTGTCCAGGCGATGGTCCAATCCGGGGTGCCCAATGCCCTGGGCTGGGACGGGTCGGTCCTGGACGATACGGCCATCCGCTTCGCCCAGGTGTTCTATGGGGAACTGGCGGGGGGGCGGAGCGTGGTCCACGCCGCGGCGATGGCTCGACGGGCCGTCCTGGCCGACCACCGGGCCAACCGCGAGCGCGGGACCCACTGGCATCTGGCGCGGGTCTGGCTGGGGCCGGGCGGCGGCGGGGCCCTCTGCGATCCTTCCTGTCCGACCCGTCCCTTCCGGCCCCGGCGGGATCGGGTCTATCTGGACAAACGGGGCGAGCGGGTCCCCGTGGCCCCGCCCGAGCGGTTCGTCGGCCGCCGCCGCTCCATCCAGGCGGCGCTGCGGGCCTGGGCCGGGGGGGCCTCCGGGGTGCTTCTCCAGGGCATGGGAAACCTGGGCAAGTCCAGTTTGGCCGAACGCATCGCCAACCGGCTGGATGGCCACGACGTCGTGGTGGTGTTCGAGCGCTACGATGCCCATTCGGTGTTCCTGGGGCTGGTCGACGCCCTGCCCGAGGGGGCGCAACAGGCCGCCCTGGAGGCGCATGAGAAGGCGATCCTCGACGACCCCTCCGCCCTGAAGCGGGTGCTTCAGGAGATGGTGAAGGGGGCCTTCTCGGGTCACGGGGGGACCCGGCCCCTGCTGCTGATCGTCGACGATCTGGAGCGGTGTCTGGCCGAGCCCCGGCGGGGGGAGGCGGCGACCCCCTTCAAGACGGCGGAGGACGCGGCGGTGATGGCCGCGATCATCGGCGCCTTCCGGGATGCCGGGGGCGCCACGAAATCGCGCCTGCTGATCACCAGCCGCTATGTTTTTGCCCTGAGCGATGCGCGGGGCCATGACCTCGCGGCCCATCTGACGGTGGTGGCGCTGCCGCCCATGGATGAGGCCCAACGGACCAAGCAGATGCGCACGGCGGCCCGCCTGAGCGGACGGGAACGCGCCCTCGGCGCCGACCCGGAGCTGGACCGGCTGGAAGGGCGGATCCGGGCGGCCGCCGGGGGCAATCCGGGCCTGCAGGAAATCCTGACCCGTCCCCTTCTGGAGATCGCCGACCGGGCGACGGCCCTGGCTGCGGCCGAGGGAGCGGTGCGGGCGGTGGAAGGCTATCTGGAGAGCGGGGAGGTGCCGGAGGAGGAAAGCGCCGCCCAGGAGTTTTTCCGGCGGGTGTCCCTGCGCGCCTTCCGGGAAATGGTGACCCCGACGGAGGCCCGTCTGTTCCAGGCGGCGACGCTGTTTTCCCTGCCGGTGCCGGAGGCGGTCCTGGAGGCCGCAGGCCGGGCGGCCAGCGTTGGCGAGGCGGGGCGCGCGCTCTCCCGCCTCCAGGGCCTGGGGCTGCTGGACCGCCATGGCGGCGCGGCGGGGGGCATGGACACCGGCGTCAATCCCCTGGCGCGGCCCCTGGCTGACGCGCTGTCGCCGGAGGACCGGGTGCATCTGGCGAAGGCGGTGGTGGGGTTGCTGCATGCGGCCTGGTCCGATGGGGAGGGTGATCTCCCCGAACATCCCCGGGCCGTCGAACTGGCCCGCCTGGCGCTGCTCGCCGGTGGCCCGCCGGAGATCGTCAACGCGGCGGCGCGCGCGGGCAGTGCTTATCTGTTCCACCGGGCCCAGGCGACCGAGGCTGCCTGGGGCCTGGTTCAGGAGGCGCTGGCGCTGCTGGAGCGCCTGGACAGCCCTCCCGGCCTGTTCCTGTTGCGGACCGGCGCGGCCTGCGCCGAACGGCTTGGCGATGGGGCCGGGCAGGACGGGCTCCTGGCGCGGGCGGCCTCCCTGGCGGGCGGCGATCCGCGCACCGATGCGATGGTGCTGTTCGACCGGGCGTCCCGGTTGCTCCAGGGGGGCGACCCGGCGGCGGCGGAAGCGCTCCTGCGGGAGGCCCTGGAGCGGTTCGACGCGCTGGGAGACGAGTTGTCGCGCGCTGTGACGATGGGGAAGATCGCGGACATCCTGACGATGCGGGGAGAGACGGAGGAGGCGCTTCGGATCCGTCGGGAGGAGGAACTTCCCGTCTACGAGCGTCTGGGAGAGGTGCGGTCGCGCGCTGTGACGATGGGTCGAATCGCGGACATCCTGACGATGCGGGGAGAGACGGAGGAGGCGCTTCGGATCCGTCGGGAGGAGGAACTTCCCGTCTACGAGCGTCTGGGAGACCTGCGGGAGCGCGCTGTGACGATGGGGAAGATCGCGGACATCCTGACGATGCGG
>NZ_JBLAVB010000054.1:0-5982 GCF_047263945.1 Rhodospirillum sp. A1_3_36
CGTTCCACCGACGAACAACATTTCCGAACGGGAAATCAGACCGTCGGTGATCTTCCGGAAAGTCACCAATGGCTTCCGATCCGACTGGGGCTCGCAAATTCATGCCGGATACAGATCCGTCACCGGACCCGCCAGGCTCAAGGGGCAAGCGCCGCTGGACGCTATCCGCGATCTCATCCAGGGCAGTTTCGCACTCGCTTGAGGCGCCTGCCGCCAACCCCGTGAGCAATTACGTTTTTTCTCCAATAAAACTGTGAGCCGTCAGAATTAATGATAAGAAACCAGAGAACGTTGCCAACCAAAACATGGAAATTCTCTCAACTAACTTTTCTTCCAATGGCTTTTCCCGCAGCCAGTAAAAGGATAATCAAGATCCTCGCCCTTGAAAATCAAATTACATGCGTAGCTCGAAGCCATATCAGTTGCCGAACATTGAAATCACAAGGGTCCAAGATCTCCGAGGGAATGCGGATCCGTCGCCCGCCCCCTCCCTGAAATTCCCGCTCCCAATCAAAGAGCTCCGCCCCCACTCCATGCGCGTGCATGAGTTCCCGCGCATCGGCGCTCGCGGCCCGCCCAGCCTTGTCCCGATCATAGAAGACGATGACACGAGACGCGGACAGGCGGGACAAAGCCTCGGCCAATTTCCGGGCCTGCGGCTCATGCAGACGCGCGCCGAAGGTCGCGACCACATTCCGGAGCCCCGCCTCCACGCATTTGGCGACATCGAAGGCCCCCTCGACCACGAGCAGGGTCCCGGTCTCGCGGGCCTGCCGCGCAGCCTCGGGGTCGAGCACCAGGTTGTCGAGGTTGTAGAGCTCCAGCGAGGGATTGAAGCCGCGATAGAAACGCCACTTGCCGTCCCGCTCCTGCTCCTCCGTCGTAGCGCGGCCCATGTGGGACAGGATCACCCGCTCCGACCACTCCTTGTCCAGACCGCCCACCTGGAACACCAACCGCTGGGCCAGCATGCTCCGCGTCCCTTCAGATACCCGCAACGGAGAGCGCGGCAGGTCTCCGCCGAGATGCCCCGTTCGACGAAGGCGGGATGTGTCCCCAGTTCGGAAAGGCGCGGCACGAGATCAATATCGATGGGGTCGTTGCGCGCTTCCGAGGGGGACGGATCGGCGGGGTCGTTTGGCGTCGGCGGCTTGGCCGCTGGCATACGGGCAGGAGGTCCGAAACCGCGATCCACGATCCAGGCCGCCGCCTCATTCAACTTCATCACTTGGCCACGTGTGGCATGGATGGCCTGGACGAGTTCGATCACCCCACCGCCGGGCTTATCGCGCCCCGGTGCGCCCGCATGGCTGGACCAGTCGTACCAGACGCCGGGCTCCTTCATGTGAAAGCTGGCCGTCTTTTCCTCGGGGTGGAAGGGCGAGTAGCCCCAGAACTCCGCGTCCGTGCAACGCCGGACATCGGCGCGAACGCCCAGTTCATCGAGCAGGCGCCGCCAGTCGCAGCGGTCTCGAATGGCCGAGAGTTCGTCGGGGTAGAAGAAGCGTTTGGTCATGTCTTCCACCATAGGCCGTCCCGTCCATCCCCAGAAGACGGGTTCCCGATTTGTCCCAGCATCCCCATTTTCCCGCGCGCCTCCTGCCGCTAGACTGGGGCAACAGAGAAAGGACCCTCCATGCCCATGACGCTCGCCCCCGAACTGGAACAGCGCGTCCGCGAAAAGGTCGCCTCCGGTGCGTACCCGACAGCGGACGCGGTCATTCAAGCAGGCCTATCGCTCCTGGACGATGAAGAGCGAAAGCTTCAAGCCTTGCGCGCGGGTATCCAAGAAGCGCGGGATCAGATCGAACGTGGCGGGTATGTCGAGTTCGAGGAAAACGATTTTGTCGCGCGAATGCACGGCAACACGCCAGATCACCAATCATGACCACCCCAAGCCCCACCAATTCCGATGATGAGCAGTGGACATTACGCGAACTCCGGGCAGCGATAGACGAAGGCGATGCCTCGGAGCAAATCGACGAGCCGGAAGCCATGGCAATGCTCCGGGCAGCCCTCCGCGCCAGACTACGCCCCGACGACCGGAGCCCATCCACCGTATCCTAACCTACCGCTCGCGTTCCGTTTCCCGCTCCCGCATCCGGCCCCGCGCGAGCTCGGCGAGCCGTTCCTCGGACGAGGCTCGAACCGCCCGCCGCTCCTCCGCGATCTCGCGTCCCCGGTAGCCGTGGGCATAGCCCGCGTGGTAGCCGCGCACGAATTCCCGGGCATAGGACGACCGACTGACCAGCCCCTTCCAGAAGGACGGGCGCGGTCTCTTGTCCCGTCCGGCATGGCCATCCTCCGAACCTTGGTCGAAGCCTTCCCGATACGCGCCACCCACGAACACGAGCCGTCCTCCCCACACGATCCGGCATCGAGTATCCCCGTGGACGGCCCATCCCGCCACCCCTTCTTCCTTCCTTCACCGCTCCAAACCGACGCCGAGAAGGGCGCCAGCGGTGAGCCGGAGAACGGAGAGCAAAGAGCGGAACAGCGGTGATGCAAGATTGGGATTCTGCACAGAGCATGGCGGAGACCATGCCCGTGCCGTACAATCCCAACTTGCCAAGGGGAGCCCCCCTTGGAACCCCGTGTAGCCAAAAGTCATGAGCGAAGACGACGGACCACCCTCCGACACACGGAGCGCCGACCGAGCGGAGAACATGCGGCGCTACCGCAAGGACTACTGGGAGCGCTTCCGGCAAACCCGGCGGCGGGTCTATGGCACGCTTACCGCCGAGGAGCACGCCCGGGCGGAACAGCGGGCCAAGGACGCGGGCCGGTCCGTCTGGGCACAGATCCATGCCGAGGCGGAAGCCTATGCCCGTGGCGAGTACCTCCCCAGCAAGAACGTGGAAGAGGGCATCGGCGACCTGATCGTCCAGCTCCGCCGCATCGGCAACAACATCAACCAAATCGCCCGCGCGGTGCAGGGCACCGGAGAATTCGACGGCGACATCCTCCTCGACCGCTTGGCCGAACTGGAGGACCACATCCGCGCCTTCACCGAGAAGCCCTGGGGACGCCCCACCGACGATGACGCTGAGCCATGATTATCAAATCCCTATCCCGCAAGACGCCCAGCTTCGGGCAACTCGCCGCCTATATGCTCGCGGAGCGGGGAGACAGATTTGACCTGCGGCACAACCTCCCCATGAAAGCGCGAACATCCGAAGCCGTCGTCGCGGCCTTCGAGGAGAACCATACCCTCCTCCCCCGGCGTGCGAACGGCAACGCGCTCTTTCACGAGATCATCGCCCTCTCTCCCGACACTTCCCTATCGGTGAAGGAGCAGAAGCGCGCCCTGCTCGACCTCGCCCAGCGTTACCTTGATCGACGGGCGCCCCGGCAGCTAGCCGTCGGGGTCGTTCATAGCGAAACCCCGCATGTCCACATCCATTTGATGATCAGCAGCAATGCCGTCCTGGGCCGACACCGTCTCTGGCTCCCGAAAAGGAAATTCGCCGATATCCAGCGAGCCGTGGAGGAAGAACGATTGCGCCTCTATCCCGCCTTGGGACAGACGCGCCCCATTGCCGAGCCCTGGCGCGGATTTCGACCAAGCATCCGCGAACAGGCCGTCGCCCGACGGAAGGGAGAACCGAGCCGCAAGGAAGAACTTGCGGCGGAGATCCATTCAGCGATGAAGGAAGCGAAAAGCCGCGACGCCCTGAACAAGGCGCTCGGCGTACGCGGGCTCACCCTATATCAGCGAGGCCGCACCGTTGGCGTGGTGACCGAAGGCGGACGGCGCTATCGCCTCGCCACCCTGAGACTGTCGGAACCCTACGCCGAGACGCTCACCCGCTTCGACCTCGTGGATAGCCGCATGGCCTCGCTCCAGCGCGGACGGGTGAGATCGGATCGCGAACGGGAACGGTAACGCCGGAAGCAACGAGGCTTGTCCTTGTCGTCGCGGAGGACATTCCCTAATATCAAGGCATGACCAAGCTCATGCAACAAGCCATGTCCGCGATCGCGACCCTGTCCGATGAACATCAGGACGAGTTGGCACGCGTCATGATGGACGAAGCAAAGCGCTTGGCGATTCTCGAAGGTATCGCCGCCGCCGACGCGGGACTGCTCATCCCCCATGAGGATATGAAAGCATGGCTTGAAAGCTGGGGAACCGATCACGAACTGCCGCCGCCGCAGTGCAAGTAAGATGGACACTTCCCGCCCGCATGGATGTGATCGCGATTCGTGATTACATCCGCGCGTTCAATACGGGCGCGGCACCACGCTTTGCCGCTACTTTGTTTTCGGCGGGCGATGCGCTGAGCGATTTCCCCCATCGGGGTCGCCCCACGGACTTATCGGGGGTTCGGGAATGCGTCGTACGCGGAACACCCTATATCCTCGCCTATCGGGTCATAGAGACGGAGATACAGATTTTGCGCGTCTGGCACGGCGCTCAAGACCGGTCATGACATGAGCGGCCCCCTCGGAAGCCCCGCGAACATTTGCTTCCCCGAGGCGGCCTTTGTAGACTGGACCCAATCATGACCACCCTGACCAAGACCGGAACCGAGACCATGCGCGTCGTTCGTGACATTCAAAACAAGGGCGTTGCCGAATGGCTCCAAAGTGTCCCCGAGGATGTTCTCGTCTCGATGCACGAGGAGCACGCGGCGGAGGCCGCCTGGAATACCCGCTTCGCCGAAACGGAGGATGCCCTCGGAGCCCTCGTGGCACGGGCAAAGGCGGAAGCGGAGCAGGGCGATGTCCTGCCCTTTGACCCGGCCAATTCTCCGAAAAAGTGATCTCCCGAACGACAAAGACCTTTTGGCGCCACTTCGACGCCCTGCCCGCCGACGTGCGCAGGCAGGCAACCCGCGCCTACCTGTACTGGCGAGAGGACCAGCGCCATCCCAGCGTTCACTATAAATGCGTCAGTGAAAAACACGCCGTGTATTCCGTGCGGGTCGGCATCCACTATCGAGCCCTTGGCTACCGCGAGGATATCAACGACGAGACCACGCTGACATGGTTCTGGATCGGCTCCCACGCCGACTACGACAAACTCCTGGCGTCGCTATAGCCTTCCATCGACCGAATAGAGACAGATATCAGGCCAATGACACCCCTATATATTGAAGGAATTGGCTCCCTTGTGGGGTGATCCTATACGTCACACTGGCACCCGGACTTCCCGCAAGCCCACCAAGGTCTTCAGAAGCCACGTCCAACAATCCTAACGATGACAGATGTCGCTCCAAGGCATCCTTGTGCTCAGCCCGCCCAGCGTCAGGATTATTGCTCCCAATTTCCCGGCTGAATGGTCCAAGCACGTCTCGGTGACGTTCGTAAAACGCGGCGGTTTCCTCTCCACCCAAGCTTCCAAATTGCGAGAGATAGCTGGTCAGAATGATGATCTGTGAATCACCAATCTGCCCGAGAAGACGGAGAAAATGTCGGGTTTGTTCCTGCTTGGCGGAACTCTCGGCCATCCCCTTCGCTATGAGTTCCGCGATATAGCGCTTCCTATCATCATCAAGGGCCCTTGCCGACTGCCAAAGGCCCTCTTCGAAGAGGTCCAAGCCCTCGGGCTGCTCAAGGGCTGCCTTGAATTTAACTTGATCAATCCGCTGGTCGAGATGAAGCAGATAGGCTTCGATGCGTTGAAGACGGATGTTCGGTATTACTTCAGCTATCGCGACCTGCATCATCCAACCAAGCATCGGAATCCGCCCCACCAGCGTACTGAGTGTGCGGGTTACCCTATCGCTGGCGCTGTCCCCCAACGGCATAACTTCGGAATCCGTCACCATGGCATTCTCCCCAACTCCTAACTCCACATCAGTCAACCCTTATAAGTATCATGGTATGACCGCCGAGATAGCAACGCCCTTCAATCCTGACCGCATTCCCCATAAAAGCTAGCCGCCCACCGACGAGCGCCCTACAGTTGTCCCCCTTCACCCCGACAACCCATGTGGCGATTGGAGCTCGGCAGCTATCCCATGTTCTTCGCGCGTC
>NZ_JBLAVB010000055.1:0-4543 GCF_047263945.1 Rhodospirillum sp. A1_3_36
TCCAACCGGTTGAGGGAAAACAGGGCGTTGCGGGGAGGCACCCTCCTGGCCCAGGGGCAGCCTCCGGAAAAAGAGACGTGCAGACAGAGAGATAGCCCCCTCCAGGAGGGCGGCCTTTAATCTTGCCTTATCCCGGTGGCACCCCTCCCCCTGCGCCGCCCGCCTTTGTCCTGCGATCAGGGTCCTCTCGCCGGACCGACGGCAACTGCGGGTTCCGCTCATTTCCGGTCCCCCTTGCAGGTCGTGAGGGGCACGAAAAGAAGGGCGTTTTGCGCACTCTTTTCGTCGTTTCCGGCCCCCTTTTTCACCGTGGAGAGCGGGAAAAAGAGGCCGCCGGATTGGCTTTTCGGCGTCTCCTTTTGATCGCCCGACAGCCTGTCCTGGATGCGTTTCAGGTAGGCTTTCGTTTCCTTGGGCAGGGTCCGTTCGCCCCGCAGATGGGCGGCGTATCGGGTGGGACCGGCGTTGTAGGCGGCGAACACTCCGGGGAAGCCGAAGCGGTCCCGGAGTTCGGCGAGATAGGCCGTTCCCGCCAGGATATTGGCGCGGGGATCGAAGGGATCGGCGCCCAGGTCTAGGCGCTTTGACAGGCTCGCCCAGGTGCCCGGCATGAGCTGCATCAGGCCCATCGCGCCCCGGGAAGAGACCGCGCGGGGGTCCCCGCCGCTCTCGGCGTCGATGACCGCGCGGATCCAGGGTTCGGGAATGCCGAAGCGCGCCGAGGCCTCCGAAACGGCGGCCCGCCAGGTGTCCGGCTCGGCGGCCTGAACGGGTGCGACAAGCAGCAAAGCCGCGACGATCAGGGGGATCAGCTTGTCCATAGCGGGGCGAGCCTCCCGATCACGAGGGCGCGCGGGACCGGGCCGAAATAGCGGCTGTCGAAGGAATCCGGTGGGGGCAGGAGCAGGAAGATCTCCTCCGCGCCCAGGCTTCGGCAGCCGCTCCAGCGGGGCATGGGACGTCCCGCGCGGTCCCGGACGAGGGGGCGGGCGGCCTCCTGTCCGTTGATGAAGAGTGCGCCCATCCGGGCACAGACAACGTCTCCGGCACTGGCCGCGACGCGTTTCACCAGGGGCACACCCACGGGCAGGTAGCCGCGTTCAGCGGCCAGCACCGCGACCTCCTCCGGCGGTCGAACGAGCACCCAATCGCCCCGCTCCACCGGCCCCGCGACAACCCAATAGAGGCCGATGGGCGCGCTCGCCGAGGCGTTCCAGACCAGCCAGGGCCGGACCTGTGGCAGGGCGGACAGGCCGAGGAACGCGACGCCTCCGACGGCCAGTCCCAGGGCGACCCGGCGCCTCATGACCGCTCTCCGTCGTCTGCGGTGGAGCCCTTGCCGCGCCCCTCGGACCAGGCGTCCAGGTCGGCGATGTGGTAGCGGACGTAGCGGCCATGCTTGCGGAAGCGGGGGCCGTTGCCGGTCAGGCGCATCTTCTCCAGGGTGCGGGCGGAGAGGCCCAGATAGAAGGCGGCCTGTTGGGTCGAGAGGAAGGGCGAGCCCTTGCGCGCCTCGGCCGCGCGTGTGCCGTGATCGGTCATCCCAAGGTCCTTTCGGTGTCCATCAAAGCGCCGGAGAGCGGTCCGCCAAAGGCGGTGTGTCCGGCGCGGATGGGCAAAGGATGGCGGGCCAGGGCGCGCTTGCTCAGGATCGGAAATGGGGGGTATCGAAAACGATCCCCCCCTTGTTGGGGGACGAAAAGCGGGGCTCACGGCCCCGCGTTAGCGGCCTTGGACAGGCGCGCCAGTGCCGCTTCCAGCGTCGCGATCTGGTGTTGGGCGGCGATCCGTTCGCGCTTGGGCAGACCGGCGCGCAGTTCCTGGGTGACCAGCCAGAGGGTCTCGCGGAGGTCGTCCTCCGTGTAGGGGAACCCCTGGATCGTGATGGACTGGGACATGGCGATATCCTCCCGAATGTGACCGTTCCCACCGTCGAGAACGGTCTCGCCGGTCATCCGGGCCGGGGCGGTCCAGGACGGCGAAGCCGCCGCATAGCGGGCGCGGGAGGGGCCCAAAACCGGAGGGCCGCGGAGCGGATCGGAGATTTTGGGAGGGACCCGCGATCCTTGACGGCCCCGTCAGGCCGGGTGGCACGATGGGACTGTCGAGACGAACAGCCCGTCGGTGCGACCGCACCGACACCGCATCCTTTCGGGACGGATCGACTGGATGGAAGACACGGAAAAGGCCCCACCGGATCGCTCCAGCGGGACCTTTCGGAGTGGGAGGCTCAGCGTTCGCGGGGCTCCCAGAGGGCGAGGTGGGTGGTGCCGTCTTCCTGGGGCGTCTCCAGCTTGACGAGGCGGGCGCGGACCCAGTTGGGACCGAATTCGGGGGCGGCGATCTTCAGGTTCAGGTCGGTCTCGCCGCTGGTCTTGGCGACCTGGCTCCATCCGGCGCCGACTTCATAACGCTGTCCGTTACCGGCATAGACGCGATAGTCGGGGGCGTTTTCGGACTGCCGGGAAACGGGATGGATGATCAGATTGGCGGTGACGTTGAGGGTCTTGAGGATGCCGGAGAAGTCGCCGCTGTCCTGCTTGGTGAACGTGCCGAGGGTGATGGCCATGGGGGTGATCCTTCGCTGTTCCTCACGGGGACCATCCCCGCGATGTCTCCAGCGGGAAAACCGCATAGGCGGGCCGGTTCACCCGGAGCGCAGCGGAGGGCCGAAACAAAGTGGAGGCCCCGCCCGACGGGGAAATGTGCAGCGCAAGCGGCCGCGAGGAGCCGACCGGAGGGAGGCGGGGACATTTCTCCGGACGGGCGGGTTGAACGGACCGGCGCGGGATTTACGCGTGAAAGAGACATGCCGGGATGGACACCGCTCGGAGGAAAAGCCGATGAAGGATCCCCTGGCCATTTCGCCGCGAGAGCCACCATGCGGGAGGGCTTGGCGGGAGCGGGATTTCCGAAGCCGGAACGGATTCCGCCTGCGTTATCCCTGTCGTATTGGCCGGATCCTGGAGCGCCCGGTCCTATCGCCGATGCCGGTTCGGTGATGGGAATGGTGGAGCTGGGGGAGGATATCATTCGTCCAAAAGCGAGCCCCACACACCTGTGACCAGAATCAACACAACCGATGCGTCTCAAACCGTCCACGGCCCGAGGAAAGCGGAAGCCAAGCGTGGAGACGGCTCCTTCCTCGCCCAGGATGCCGCGTTCCGCGCCTTCTCCGAATGCGCCATCAGAGCGCGCCAAACTAACGCCCCGTCGTTGATCCAACCGATCCGTGCCGATGTATTTCCCTTGTTGCGCCAGGGACGGAAACCCGAAGGGGCGAGACCACGAGGTGGGCTCGATTCACGACGGCCCGGCACGCGGGGACACCCCGCGTGGGCGCCCCAAGACCTGCTCTTCGCGGAGTTGGATGTCCCCTTTTGCGCCCATCGAAGCCGTTCTGTACTCAGTCGAGCCCCTCGTTAGCGGACATTGGAAAGGGTATACGCGGCTAAGGCAGGTTTGTTTTGCCTCGGATCTTGCGACACTCGGATTGCATGCCTACTCGGGTCCGCTTATATTAGTCACGCTCTTGGCATGAGCATGGCACTCGCCGTTCCGAAGCTGCTGGCAGCAATGCTGTTAAATCTTCTGCGAACCCTTTCAACAGACATTCGGGCTTGAAAGGCGGTTGGCGAGTGACGCTTGCGAATTCAAGCCAGGAGAATGGCTATGTTGATTGGTGACGTGCACCCCACGACGCTCGACGGTGTCAAGCGTCTCGCTACGGAGCTCCGCAAGGAGCAAGGTATCAAATATTCCGTTGCGCTCGATCTCGCGGCCAAAGCGGCCAACTGTACGAATTTCCGGAATGCCCAACGTACACTCCCCGCGCGGGGGGCGGCGCTAAAAATCCCCTATGTGCTGTTGACCATTTATTGGTGCGACAAGAAGCAACGATATCAGATCGGCCGCGAGACTCTCAGGGTCCAACTCTCGAAGCCCATTCTCGACCTCTGTGACAAATCCGCGCTCAAGAGTGTCCGAGGTTTTGGCAATCTTCGGATGGTCGCGGACGACCACTTTGTTTGTGACACGTTGGCCGAAACGCAAACCTATGCGCGCGAGCGCCTTTGCACCGCAGAGCGTTCGATTCGCTTCATGGAAGGTACGGGGCTACACCCCTTCCGCGACTATCGCACGGCTTATCCCAATGGCTCGGCCCATAATAAATTGCCAAATAGTGACCATGCGACTGACTGGGTCGATCCGACGAGCGGACAATTCATCCTGATCGACGAACCCTATAGCGGTGTCCCCGACGAAGCGAAGCGTGCGGCTTGGGCCACACAAGCCGGTTGGCGGATCATCAAGACTTCCTGGCCTGGCATGTATTATCCCCACAAGTGCGACCTATATGTCGCGACCGATAGCCGCAATGGCTATGATCTCGATGCCCTTGTGGCGAAGATCAATCCCGGAAAAGTCACGGGACCATCGCCCGACCTTAGAAAATATGAATGATAACAGTGAATTAGGTTATCATGGGGGGAGCGTGAAAATTTACAGGGTGTTTTTCGGGAATGCGTTTTTTCGATCACGG
>NZ_JBLAVB010000056.1:0-4520 GCF_047263945.1 Rhodospirillum sp. A1_3_36
CTGGACCGGGAACTGATCTCGGAGACCCCGGAGGGCACCCGGGAGTCCGGCTTCGGGCGGGACCTGCGAGACGCGAAGATCCGCCGCCGCCAATGGCTGATCGCGGAGGGGCTGGCGACCGAAGAGCGGGGGCATGTGACCTATCACGGCGCAATGCTCGCCAGACTGAGGAAGCGGGAACTCACCTGCGTCGCCGGAGAGCTCTCCGAGGAACTGGGCCGGACTTATGTGGAACACCATCACGGGGACCGCGTGGAGGGCTCCCTTCGCCGTGTCGTGGACCTCACCAGCGGGAAGTATGCGCTGATCGAGAAATCCCGCGAGTTCACCCTGGTCCCCTGGCGGCCCGTTCTCGACCGTCACATCGGGAAGCAGGTCTCGGGCATCATGCGCGCCGACGGTGGGATCTCCTGGACCATCGGGCGACAGCGGGGGATAGGGGTTGGGTAGTCCGAAAAATCTTTTGGAATCAGTTGATCGTATATTCTCGCCAAGGAATCGCATGCAGAGGTACCCGAGACATGAAGCGGGCAATGTCGGGGCGACCGTAGTACGTGGGACGTCCGCGTCCATCCTGCGCCATCAGTACGATTGGTACGCCGAACAGCGGGGTAAAGCTTCTGATGGCATCGGTTGCTTGTCCGCTATTCTGCACTACTTGAGGCTTAACCACAACAACAGCGAATGTTTGTCCCTGTTCGCGGATGACCGCACCTTGTACGCGCATGTTATCTCTCCTTCAGTTAGGCCGCCAGCTTGTTGCGACGGTCGTTAATCCATTCCCAAGCCTTGGGGGGCAGCCAACCCGAATAGTCACGGGTGATGCCAACGACTAGAACGTTGTCGTTCTGGTCGATATGCGGATCCAGCCGTTTCCAAATCTCTTCGGCGTTCAGTCCGGTATCAACGAGCCAGGTGGATCCGAGGAAGTGCCACCAAGCTCCGAGCTCTTTGATAGTGCTGTGCAACTTTTCATAATTTTGACCGGGTTGGTTCAGATCGTAGTTGATCGCGTAGATCATCTTTGTTCTCCTATGGGTGTCATGATGTGCGCCGCAAATTGGCTCTCACTTTCCTATGCGCACATTGAGGAGCGCCTCGGACATTTTTCGTGATGTCCGTGTAGGGTTCGTTCTCCCGCATAGGAGAATGAAGGGGGGAAAGGGTGTGAAACAGGACGAAGCTGTGGCTGCCAAGAGCGGGGCTGAAGTCGTCGACGCGATCAGATGTCTTTCATCCGCCAATTGGGTGCGACTAAGAAAAGTCGCCGCCTACTATGCGCGTCCGGCCATTTCAGCTGAAGATTTGTTGCAGGAAGCGTTCATGCGCGCTTTGGAGGGGAACCGGATCTGTCCAGCACATGTGGATGTGGTGCGATTTCTTGCTGAAGCCATACGCAGCATCGCTAGTGGTGAACAAGAGAAGGCCGATCGTCATCCCAATCTCGTTTCAATTGAAGGGGACGGCGGAGTATCGGAAGCTATGAATTGTCTAGACCCAGGCCAAAGTACCGAGGACAGACTCATACAGACCGAACAAAACGCACGGATGCGAGCAGATGTTCTTGCACTTTTCGACGACGATCTCGTCGCAAAAGACTTAGTGGACGGTACAATGGAGGGAATGACAGCGGAGGAACTGCGTGAACTGACAAACCTCGACAAAACAGCCTTCGCATCCAAACGAAAACTAATCCGTCGTCGGATTGACAAGAAATACCCTGAAGGATGGCAACCATGACCGCGAAAAATGACAAGGCAGCTCGACCGCTTAACTGCCTAGCGGATTCCTTTGTCGAGGATATTCTCAATATGTCCGACGAGGAAGTTCTGGCCGAGTTTCAGGAGGATGGAGGTGATGCGGAACAGTACGCGGCTTACATGCGGGCCAAGTTCGAAGACAGTTTGTTGAAGGCGAATAAAACACGAATGGCCATAGCAAAAGCTGGGGTTTCCGCCAATCGTGCTACCATACGAACAGCCAGCAGGAATATTGTCGATTTCGCCGAGGCACGCGCTCGTTTGCATGCTGTGATTGAGCGCGCGAAATCCGTTCCTGGACTAACTCTCGCGGCGCGAAAGGAAGAAGAGCTTTCTGATTCTGATGTACTTGGGATGTTAGAGGAGTTGGCCGAGTTGGGTCTGCTAGACGAAGATTCCGAATCAGGAATATCTTGATGCGCTTGTCTCCAGCAGAGCAATTGCTTCAAGAGCTTGGTGTTACCGACCCTGCGGAAATTGACCTTGAAGCAATTGCTTTTTACAAGAAGGCGCAGGTTCGTTTCCGCCCTTTAGACGGTTGCGAGGCCCGGATCATCGGGACTACGGAACGCGCTATCATCACGGTTAATCGAGACAGCCAAAGGCGACGGAGGCGGTTCTCCATCGCGCACGAACTTGGACATTGGCATCATCATCGTGGGCATTGTCTTGCGTGCCGGGTTGATGAGTATCGCCCGAAAGTAGGCGCTTCCTCGGAGCGGACCGCAGACAGCTATGCGGCTGATTTACTTATGCCGAACTATTTGTTCCGGCCATTGGCACGAATGCAGAAGAAGATGAACTTTGCCACGATTAAGACCTTGGCGGATGTCTTCGACGCCAGCCAAACAGCAACGGCGATCCGCTTGATTGAAAGCGATCATACGCCGTCAATGTTGGTTTGCCATGGCAAAAAGGGGCGGAAATGGTTCGTTCGGTCGCCCAGTGTGCCTGATCGTTGGTTTCCTCAAGAAGATCTTGATGCCGAAAGCTATGCCTTTGGCGTTCAATTTGGAACAGATCTAGACAATCCGTTTCTACGTAAGATTGGTGCAGATGCTTGGTTCGACCGGATTGAAGCTGACCGATTTGAGATTCAAGAGCAGACTGTCAGGGTGGGACCTGAGGAAACCCTCACTTTATTGGTTTTTCTTGATGATGAAATGCTTGAGTAAGAATTTCATTTTATTTCATTTTATTAAAAATAGAAAATTGTGATTCCATGTATTAATTTTTATTATTAGATATTTATTTTGTGTTAAGAATTAGATGTGGGACGGTTTAGTTCTACGTTGATTGTGTGGGTATGAAGCTGTCTCTTTTCGTATTTCCACGCATATAAAGCCCATAAGCGTTCCTGTCCAACCACGCCACCCTCGTTCCGTCCGCCTCAAGCAACGGAGCGATCCCCATGACCCCCACCAAACTCCTCGTCGGCCAGATCCTGGTCATCTTCGCCATCGTCCTCCTGGGCCTATGGTCCGCCACGCAGTGGTGCGCCGCCATGCTGGGCTATCAGGCCCGGCTGGGCGTCCCCTGGTTCACCCTCCTGGGCTGGCCGGTCTACGAGCCCTGGAAGCTCTTCGAGTGGTGGTACTTCTACGAGGCTTACGCGCCCGAGGTCTTCGACAGGGCGGGGATGCTCGCCGGGGCCAGCGGGTTCATGGGTTGCGCCGCGGCGGTGGTCGGATCCCTCTGGCGGGCGCGACAGAGCCGTCTCGTCACCACCTATGGCTCCTCGCGTTGGGCTCTCCGGCGGGAAATCCGCAAGGCCGGGCTGTTCCGTGCGGCGGGGGTGTTCCTCGGGCGGCATGAGGATAAATACCTGCGCCACGACGGGCCGGAGCATGTGATGGCCTTCGCCCCGACCCGCTCGGGCAAGGGCGTGGGGCTGGTGGTGCCGACGCTGCTCTCCTGGACCGGATCGGCGGTGATCCACGACATCAAGGGCGAGAACTGGCAGCTCACCGCCGGGTGGCGCCCTGGCTGTCCCACGTCATGGTCAGCCGCCAGGAGACCGCTCGCCCCTTGCTGACGCCTGGGGAGGTGATGCAACTGCCGCCGGAGGATGAGTTGGTCCTGCTCTCCGGCCTCGTCCGGCGGGACCTGGACGTGCTGACCGAAAGCCTCGCCTTCTTCGTCAAGCTCTACCTCACCTTCAACGCCCATGCCCCCGTGCCCGACCGGGCCGCCCAGGCGGTGGCGCGCGATCGTTTCCAGCAATTCATCGAGCAGGTGGGCCGCCAGATCGCGGGCGGCAAACGGTCGCTCGACCAGTCCCAGGGAGAGGGCCGATGACCGACACCTCCGAAGAGCGCCGCCGGGCCATGCTGCGCACCGCCATGGGGCCGGTGATCGCCCAGGCCCTGGCCGATCCCGCCGTCATCGAGGTGATGGTCAATCCCGACGGATCGCTTTGGATCGACCGCCTGGGCGAGGGCAGGGGGAGCGCCAACGTCCGCATCCATCCCTCCGAAACGGAACGGATCATCCGCCTCGTCGCCTCCCACGTCCGGGCGGAGGTCCATGCCGACAATCCCATCGTCGGCGCCGAACTGCCCTCGGGCGAACGCTTCGAGGGGCTGTTGCCGCCCATCGCCACGGGTCCCTGTTTCGCCATCCGCAAACCGGCATCGCGCATTCACCTGCTGGCCGACTACCTGCGGGATGGCCTGATTCTCAAGGCCCAGGTCGATGTTCTCGCTCAGGCCGTGCGCGACCGGAAGAACATCCTGATCGTCGGTGGCACTTCCTCGGGCA
>NZ_JBLAVB010000057.1:0-4317 GCF_047263945.1 Rhodospirillum sp. A1_3_36
CTGCTCAAGCAGCAAGGCGTCTTTCTCCGCTTCGCTAAGTCGATATGTCCGGGGCGTTTTCATACAAAGGTTGAATCACAACCCAGGCCGTCAGCCAACCGATTTCGCCAACCCCGTGAGCAATTACCCTCGCCCTCGTCCCGGACACCGTTGCCATTGGCGTCGTCGAAGGACAGGCCGTCATGATTGCCATCGACCCATACCCGCAAATCGGCCCAGGCCACGTCATTGGCGTCGAATACCCCATCGGCATTGTCGTCAAGGCTGGCCAGGGCGGCGAACCCGTCGGCGAAAACACGCTGGCCGCCTTCCCCGCCACTCCCAGCGGTGCCGGTGTAGTATTCCGAAAGGGTTTCGGCGATGCCGCCGATGCCGCCGTCGCCGTCGAGGTCGTGGACGACGATCCCATCGGTGGCACCGACCCAGCCGCTAATCTCCTTCGATCCGCCATCGTTGTCGATATCGAACAGGACCGGGGCGGAAGAATAGTCGGTGAGCGTCACTCCATCGCCGTCTAGGTCCAAAACCAGGGGATCGGTATAGGTGGTTCTTTGTCCCCAATAGTTCCCCACATTGAGCCCGGCTCCGGAAGAGAGCCACCAGGACAGGTCTCCCGGCCCCGCTTCACCCTGGCCGGTATCGCCCACGGAATCCGAGGACAGCCACCAGGACACATTACCGGGTCCCAGATCCAGTCCCCGATCCCAGTCCGTGGCCAAATTGGCGTTTCCCGGGCGATACCCATCGGCGATGATCTGCGTTGCCGCGGCGACACCGGTATTGTCCGCGGTATCGACGTTCAGGCCGTCCAGCAGGGTTCCCCCCACTTGGAGTTCCGTTGTCTGATTGGGGCCTCCGTCGAGCAGGCCCTGTTGCACGCTCGATGCTTGAGCGTCCTGACCCCAAGCCTGTCCCGAAGCCGTGTCCAGGGACGTATTGGTGCTGTTATCGAGTAAGGAGTTGTCCGGCACGGACCCATTGGGGGTATCATCTTCCACCCCCAGGAAATCTTTCAACCCATCGACAATATCATCGATCAGATCCTCGGAAGATTCGACCGCGTCACTTATGCCATCGACGGATCCACCGGCGTTATCGCCATCCGATGCGTCAAACGGGTGGGGGATCGCGCCTGTGTAGGAATACGTGCCCGCGGCAACGGCCTTCGTGACCCAGTCGACAGCCACCGCATCATTATACGTAAAGGCAATCCGGTGGACTTCCGACATCACTTTGGCGGCGCCCGATACACCGGACAGGAGAAGATCCCAAGCCGCTTGAGCAGCCTCTTCCGAATTCTGAAAACCAAGCTCGTCGTAATGTGCCCGATATGTTTCAAGGGAACCTTCCGCCGTCCAGGCGGAAATAGTGATTCCCGCCACACGATTGAATACATCCTCGTGATATCTTTCTACATCTGATACAGTCAATTTCCTCGAAATACTTTGCGCTCTTAGCGCAAAATCTTCCTGCATTAGATTTATGGAAATACTATTTATCTTTTCTTGATCAAGAACGACTCCCTGCCTTCTTGCCTCCATATACATGAAACTATTTGCTTCTCGACCAGCCAAGTCGGAAAATTCGCTGTTTACGACTCCCCACGCCAATTCCCCATACCGAACCCCCATTCCCGCCAGGGCCGCATAATACCCCTCGGGATTTTCCGCATTCACATACGTTTCCAGCTCATTCAATTCTTCTTGTGTGAACGCTCCAGACATCACTCACCCTCCCCACCGCTTTCAAATTTTGTCAAAGAACAGCGAAACAACTCGCGCACCAAAGCATCATACTCCATCCAATGCTCTATTTTACTTCTTGAAATTCTGAAATCATAGTGAGATTTATCATACCTTGATGAAATCGTGCAGAAAAGTTGCGCATTTTTAGACGAATAACTATAACAATAAATAAAGTATTTTATTTCAATTTCATCTTCCACCACGAAATAGTCTTTTTTTTGATAATCGCCATTTTCGTCTTCAACGTCATACAACTCTCCCGTCCTATCATCTTTTCTTTGGAAAACAATTGGTGTCGCCCCATGAAACGATCCTTCGGGACCAGACACGCGATACAGTACCGGGCTTCCCAGAGGGATTGACAACGGTCGATAAGCGTACATCGTGCTACTTTTCAAGTCCGCCCACAGTTGTCCATGGAAAATTCCTTTGACTTCGTCGACCCAATAGAATCTGGGCCTATGCCCATAGGGCGCAGGCGGACCACCCGACGGCACGGAGAACGCAAACCTGAATGCAGTCGGCTCCTCTCCCGTTGCCCAAAAAGTACCGTCCGAATATTGGCCATTCATATGCAAATGATAACGTTCCTTTCTCTCAAATTTTTCATAATAATCCCAACCCTTCTTTCGATCAAAAGTATCAAACGGTGCTCTATATATGTAAATATCCTTAGACAAAACGCGCGTCGCATACTCAGGTTTATTAAACTGACAACCTGATATAACATTTTCAGCATGAATATTGCGCATACAAACAAAAAACAAAACAAAACAAGACAGTGACGAACTCAATAAAGTTAATATCTTTTTCATCGAGACGACCCTATATTTAATTAAATAGTGGAAACACCATGGGCGCTTCGCGTAACGGTTTTGGCATTTCGTCGGATACCCGCGCCCAGGTCAAAAAACCCACCGGGCGGTCCCCGGCCATGAACAAACGGAATTGCATCAGACGGATCGGCAGCATCACCGCCCATTCCAGATCCGCGAGGAACCAATGTCGGTGATCCTCCGTGCGGGTCGCCCGCCAGACGGCCTGCCCGAGAACCTCGGCGGGAGAGGGCGTCGGACGGGATGCCGCCTTACCGTCCCGTACCGCCCCTTCGTCCGTCTCCGATTCACTCCGTTGCACGGCCTCGGCCATGGCCAGCCCCCTTATCGTCCTCCGCACTCGGCGGGATCACTTTTGCACTAACAAAGTGCACTGGCTTTCGATGTACCATGATATACAGACCATTCACATGGAAATAGTGTTCATATTCGCCACTGACGTGCTAGATCCGGCCATGCTTGGTGGATCGACACGGGGAACAGGAGGGTTTCATGGAGGGAGCGGGATACGTGGCCGACCAGGCGCCCCTAGTCCCTTCGGCACCGCCCGCCAGTGACACCTTCTCCCTTCCCTCCAAGGACACCGGCCTCGCCTGCCTCCTGCTGCTGGCCCGCATCCTGGAGGTCCCGGCGCGTGAAGACGCCCTGACCCTCCAGGCCGGGCTGGAGGGGCAACCCTTCGCCGAGACCGATATCCTGCGCGCCGCCAAAAGCCTGGAGATCAAGGCCCGGGCCGTGGACAGCAGCTGGACCCGCCTCGCCGCGGCCCCCCTGCCCGCCATGGCGCGAACCAAGGACGGCGCCGGCTGGTTCCTGATCGCGAAAATCGCCCCCGAACAGGGCAAGGTCCTCCTCCACGACCCCGTCGAAGGCAAGGCCGTGGAGGCCACCCGCGAGGAGCTGGAAGAGCGCTGGGACGGGCGGCTGATCCTCATGACCACCCGGGCCCAACTGGCCGGAGAGGCCCGGGCCTTCGACATTTCCTGGTTCATTCCCGCCGTCATCAAATACCGGCGGCTCTTCGGCGAAGTGCTCGTCGCCTCGTTCTTCCTGCAGACCTTCGCCCTGCTCACCCCGTTGTTCTTCCAGGTGGTCATCGACAAGGTCCTGGTCCACCGGGGGTTGACCAGTCTGGACGTGCTGGTGCTCGGCCTCGTTCTCGTCGCCCTGTTCGAGGCCACCATGGGCGGCCTGCGCACCTATATTTTCAGCCACACCACCAACCGGGTGGACGTGGAGCTGGGGGCCTCGGTCTACCGCCACCTCACCCGCCTGCCCATCGCCTATTTCGCCGCCCGGCGGGTGGGCGAGACCGTGGCCCGGGTGCGCGAGCTGGAATCCGTGCGCTCCTTTCTGACCGGCTCTGCCCTGACGCTGGTCATCGATCTGGCCTTCACCGTCATCTTCCTGGCGGTGATGTTCTCCTACGCGCCCCTGCTCACCTGGATCGTGGTCGGCTCCTTCCCCTTCTACATCGCCCTGTCGGTTCTGGTGACCCCCACCCTGCGCGCCCGGGTCGAGGAGAAATTCCGCCGGGGCGCCGAGAACCAGGCCTTCCTGGTGGAGACCATGACCGGCGTGGAGACGGTGAAAAGCCTCGCCGTGGAACCCTAGCATTACAGTTGCATTTTTTAATGATCTCTGACTCTATGAGTTTCCATGATTCGGAGGTCATGGATGACGGGTGCATCGATTGAGGCGACGCTTGAGCTTTGGGCGTCTTCGCTACGAGCAGT
>NZ_JBLAVB010000058.1:0-4315 GCF_047263945.1 Rhodospirillum sp. A1_3_36
TTCATGCGCCGGGGAAAGAAGGCGACCAGAGAAACCACCATGCCCACATTCTGACCACCACGCGAGCGGTTGGGCCTGAAGGAATGGGCGCAAAAACGCGGGAACTGGACGACCGCCAGAGCGGAGCGGTGGAAGAAGTTCGGGCGAGGTGGGCAGGGATCGCTAATTTGGCCTTAGAGCGCGCTAGAGTAGCCGAGCGCGTTGATCACCGGAGTTATGCCCGGCAGGGCATAGAAGACGCTCCTACGGCCCATTTAGGCCCCTCTGCGGCTGCAATGGAGCGGAGAGGCGTCCAAACGGAGCGGGGCGGGATCAACCGCTTGGTGGTGGCGGCCAACCAAGCGCTGCACCAAGCGCGGCAGATGGTGGAGCGGGCGGCGGCCAGAGCGAAGGAAGCGGTTAGCCAGGTCATGGACCGCGGGGCGCGGATCATGGCTGAATTGGGGAAGATCGACACAAAGAAGCTGGATGAGGCTTTGCAAATCAGACAAGCCGAGAAGGTTTTGCAAGAACGGCAAAAACAACAACAAAAACCGAAAATGGCCTCAAAAAAAGGAAATGGGCCAGGGTTCGGCATGGGATTTTAAAATAAAAATATAATAATAACGAATAATATGTATTGTAAGTATTCTTACATGACATTTTAATAATAAAATTAGTTAAATTGACGCAAAATTATTTAATTATCATTATTTATTATTTTAATAAATTTTATCAAAATATTTATGTAGGACCTGGTGCTGGTTAGCATCTCTTGATGCACATCTATTGTTAGTGCATAATGAGTGCAATTCCATTTTCGGAGAGGAAAACAGTTATGCTTTCTAACTTTACTTTCAGGGTTGATGACGACCTAAAGGCCGCCTTCGTGCTAGCTGCGAAGGCCAACAACCGCACCGCCTCTTTGCTGGTGCGCGACTACATGGCCGCTTATGTAGAGGCCCAGGACCATGACAATTGGTTCAGTCAGCAAGTCAAGCAGGGGCTTGCCGAAGCGGCTGATCCTGCAACGAAGACTATCGCCCACGACGACGTTGCCGCCGACATCATGATCCGTCTCAATGGACGTTGAATGGCTCCCGGCAGCCCGGAAAAACTTGGCTGACATTGCCGACCATATCGCTCAAGACAACCCCACCGCCGCCCGTGAAATGGCTACCGCTATCCTCACGCGGGTGGCCCAGCTTGCAGCGCACCCACACCAAGGCCGCCCTGGCCGGGTGGCAGACACTCGCGAATTAGTCGTCACCGGTACACCTTACCTTGTCCCTTACATCGTGCAAGGCGAGGTTATCACGGTGCTCCGCGTGTTACATGGGAAGCAAAAATGGCCCTAGAAAACGACGCTTCAGACAGTGATGGACTAGAACTTCTAACCCCGATCCAGCGCCGTGTAATCACGTCAGCCGTTGAAATTATTGAGGAAAGTGAGCCTGACCAAATCGCTTTTCTCCACACAGTGCTCGCTCAATGTGGAATGCCATACCGCGCGATGACTGGGCAGCGCGATTACGTCCGCGAGAACGGCAAGATGTCCCTCGTCTTGACCGCCGGTCACCTGCTCGACAGGCAGACACATAAGCCCGTGTTACAGCCCTTACCTCACGGGCCAAAGCCGCGTTTGATTATGATTCACTTGTGTTCTGAAGCGGTTAGGAGGCAGTCACGTGTAATACCCGTTGGCGACAGTATGAGCGCATTTATGGGGAATTTAGGCCTGTCTGTGACCGGCGGTGTCCGGGGGACCATTACTGCTTTCAAGAAGCAACTCAATGCGCTCTCCGCATCACGGATTCAGATGTTTTTCGAGCATGGAGGTGGGGCCTCTATGGTTAACCCGGCTCCATTGATCCAGCAAATGGACCTATGGTTCCCGATAGATCCGCGCCAGCGTGTGCTATGGCCATCTGAAGTCACGCTGTCTGAGGAGTTTTACAACTCACTGACCCAATATGCGTTGCCGCTTGATCCAAGGGCACTGCAAGCCCTTCAACACTCAGCAAGAGCTTTAGACGTTTACACTTGGCTCGCCCACCGATTGCCACGTGTCCGTGAAAAAAAAGGGGCCTTCGTTAGCTGGCAAGCTCTCCAAATCCAGTTTGGGCCTGACGTAGCGGATATTAGAAACTTCAGGAAGCAGATGATCAAAGCCCTGGAACAAGTAATCCTGATCTATCGTGGCTGCCGGGTTGAGGCCGTCCGGGGCGGCTTGAGGCTGCACCATTCTCCGCCACCGATTCGCTCCACGACAATAGCTGTTCGTCGTCTTCCAAGCCCCTGATTCAAAATATTTTTTTTACGCAGAGTTTGCACCCTTTGGAGTATGGTGTGCCCTGTGGATAAAAAAGTTATCCACGCAGAGTTTGCACCCCATTTTACGCAGAGTTTGCACCCTTTTGGGCACGCAGAGTTTGCACCCCATCCTATAGGTTTTAGAATCCTATAGTTTGTCCTGTAGTTGTCTGGGAACAACGGGGATAACTTTCGACGCAACATTTTGTTGCGAAGATAGGGAACAAGAGAGAAACGAGCACCATATCTTGTTCTTGACTCCACTATTTCACATCACCAGAATGCAAAAAGCCCCGGCACGAGGCCGGGGCTTTTCTGCAACCAAATCTTGCGACCTGATGCTGATAGTCCGTAAGCTGCCAGCTAATCAGAGTCGCAGATTTTTCGCAAGGAATCTGCGAATGAGTAATGATACCGAGGAAGGCGAACTCGTCTTCACCAAGACGATTCGTCGAAACGGAAAAGTATATGTTCATCCAACGGGTTACTATGTTTTTAGGGCGAAGCCAAAATCGCCAAAAGAAACCAAAGAATAACCCATCAACCGAGGGAGCAAGTCCAACTTGCTCCCTTTTCATTTAACGAAGCTGATGCTGAAAGGCCATAAAGTGGCTTGGCAATGGGTTAGAAAGAGTCTTGCCAACAGACAGACCCACTGCCGTCTTGGCGCGGGGCCCACTTTCCGCCCAAGGAGAGGCATCCAATTTGTGTTGTCATCGTTAGGCCAAACTGAGCAACCAGTACACCCACGGCAAAGCCGCTAAAAAGGCTCAGGAGTACGGTCAAGACGATTAAGGCAGGTTTCCACCACTTGCGGCGTAGTTCCGCTTCCTGGGCCCTCTGAGCGGCAGGAATGGCCCATTGGCGAAGATCAGAGGTAACGGTCTGCAATGCCTTGGTTGTCTCCGAAAGCTTGATCAGTGTCTCGGAGGACCCCCGAGCTGCGCCTTGTTCGGCCATTTGGCCAACTTTCACAGGATCAGCCGCTTTCACGGCCCTAGAGAGCCCGGCTACTTGGCTTTCCAAAGCATCCAAGGCGTCAATCAGGGTTTGGCTCATTTGTTATCCTCCAGGCTCCAGCCTTCAAACGCCGCACGCTCTTTCTCAGGAAGGGCCGCTATTTGCTGTGTCAGCTTTACAGCCGCGTCAGGATCGCGCTTTGCTCGGGCTAGAACCAAGCCGCCGAGAATGATTTTTCGGCGGGTATCTTTCTTTCTCTCTTCGGCCTTTGCTTTTGCTTTCAGCTTTTGAACACGCGCCTTTGCTTGCTCAAGTTGGCGTTGCGCTTTCTCCAAGTCATCCATGGGATTTTTCCTCTAAAAACGGCACCCTCATTTCTATACTTCTTGCCGTAAAAACAACCAAACAAAAACCCTTGTGAGCGACAAGCGAACACCATAAAATTCCCGCCGAAGAATGAGGAAGGGCGCACTTATGCAAACTTCGTTTGCGTGCGGTCCTACGGACACTAACCAAAAACCAACTTAGCTCCTTCGGAGCGTTTACGACGGCAGGAAGAAAAATCAGTGGCGCTGTATCACCTGAGCATAAAGACCGTATCGCGGAGTAACGGCAGGTCTGCCGTTGCCGCGTCGGCCTATCGCTCAGGCTCAAAGCTTCATGACAAGCGCACAGGTGAAACCGCGGACTACACCCGTAAGTCTGGCGTTAAACATACGGAGATCATCACGCCAGAAGGTGCGCCAGCTTGGGCGCATAATCGTGAGCAGCTTTGGAACGGTGCCGAAGCTGCCGAGAAACGGAAAAACAGTGTCACTGCCCGCGAATATGAAATCGCTTTGCCGGCTGAACTAACCCCTTTCCAGCGCCAAGAAGCCGCACGGGCATTCGCCGGCTGGCTTGTCGAGCGGTTCGGGGTGGTGGCTGATGTAGCAATTCATGCGCCGGGGAAAGAAGGCGACCAGAGAAACCACCATGCCCACATTCTGACCACCACGCGAGCGGTTGGGCCTGAAGGAATGGGCGCAAAAACGCGGGAACTGGACGACCGCCAGAGCGGAGC
>NZ_JBLAVB010000059.1:0-4107 GCF_047263945.1 Rhodospirillum sp. A1_3_36
AGGCGGCCTATGACGCCAGAAGTGGGCGCAAGGGCTCCCCACCGAAGCCACCCGATGACGGTCCGGACTGACAGGGCTCCGCAGCCTGGAGAAGGTCAAAAGCGAATGGACCCTCGTCGCGCTGGCCGACAACTGTAAGAGAATGGTGAAGCTCAGCATGGCTTGAGGGGGGGGCAACGCGCCCCTTGCTCCCCCCTCCAGACCATGCCGACAGCAAAGGCCCAGAAAAAATTCTCAGACACACTGCTAGTGACTCGCGTCGAAGGCGTAGGACAGGCCGGGGACCGGATGGTAAAATTCTTCGCGCATATCCTCCGGCCCACCGGGATTGACTTGGGGCTCATCGGCAAGCCAGCCGCATCTGTCCATATCGTCGGCCTGATACCCAAGGACGCCGGGCCTGTCTCCAAACCCGATGATGTAATTCAAGTTAAAAGTGCGGTCTTCCCGACCGGAAATGTACAGGCGAATGGTGCGATCAAACCCCAGGCGCGCATAGATGGGGCGCATGTACCCCTCTTCGTCGAACTCATTCACATAGGCCCCCACCTCCGTCACGTCGGAGATACTGTTGAGCAGTCGCTTGCATTGGTTGAAGAAAATGCCCACAGCCCGGCGCACAAGGTCCAGGTCCTTTGGATCGTTGGCGCTGACACCGACGGGAACGCCTCGCCCCGTTCTCAAACGCGCCGTGACGCCGTCCTGCACCAAATAGGGGGGATTGCGGATGACGACTTTGCCCGGCACGGTGGCCGCATCCCCCTTCAAGGCCTCGGCCAGGGCCGGGATCGCGCGGTAATAGTCCCGGCGCTTCTCTTCCGGGCCATCGGCATGGGTCTGGGGCTTTTCGGCAATCCAGCCACAGGCGGCCATATCAAGGCTGCGCTGTCCAAGCACAGCTGGTTTATCCCCAAGGCCGATGGTGTAGTGCAGAGTCGGAGACTCTTTAGCCGACGGATCGTAGCCTTCCAGCGACTGATTCAGTCTCCTGGGCAGGTAGGGGTCAATGTCGTCCGCCAGATGGATGGACAGGCCGATGGTTCGATCAAAGCCGAGGGACTCGGAGAGAGCCCGGTTCTTTGCCGCCGCGTCGGGATCAAGCGCGTCGGGGTCAAGGGTGCCCGCCACGGTGCTTGCCATGCCCGGCACAATGGTCGCGATATTGCTCGTCGGGCCACTGGTCAATCCCCTGCAGTCATCGAGGAACAGGGCCACCGCCCGGGCGACAACGGGAATCTGGTCCGGGTCGGTGTCCGTGATCCGCATGGGAACGGCGGTGCCTTCGCTCAAGGTCTGCCAGACAAAGCCCTTATCCTCCGCCGTGGTCAGTCAAGGCCTCGGACAGCTCCGGCAGGGGGTGAGAAAAAGTCCAGGCCATGTCTGGATCGGCAGAGGGGTAGGATTCGATTTTTTCGAGGGGCCAGTCGCAGACGGTCATGTCAACGATGCGCCTCCCCAAGACGGCGGGTTTGTCCCCAAGCCCGATAGTGTAATGGAAGTCGAACGAACTTATGAAGTCGGATACTGGGTCGTACTTTGGGTGCGTTTCCCTGATCCGCTCGACGAGATTAGGGGAAACGCTGCCATCCCACTTCAGGCGGATCAACATGGAAATGGTGCGATCAAACCCAAGGCGCATAAACATGGCCCGCTCATCGACCGGTCGCCTGATCAGAGCGTCCGAGTCTTCAAGGTCATTAAACCCACGTCAATCAACGCCACGCTATCAATACCGTAGGACAGGGCCGGGCAACTGTCGAGGAACTCCGTCACCGCCCGGCGGACCAGGGGAATTTGGCTCGGCTGGCTGACTCCAACGCGAATGACAGCGGTCTTCCCGTTGGCCAATGTCGCCGTGACCGGTCCCTCCACCGGGTAAGATGGGATGTAAACTCCGCCACTCCCCATGGCATCGGCGACCTGCGCCGGTCCCAGGGCCAGTGCCGCTGCCAGAAGTCCCCCAGCCAAAGCCATCGCCCGCATCGGTTCTTCTTCCCTGTTCAATCGCGGTTGGAGTGTATGTCATGAGCACTTGGAAAGACAAGGCGTGGCCAACCTGGTCGCTGCGGGGTGTCCCGGTCTGGTGGACCGAGAACGACCTGACCGCCAGGCGCCGCGTCGAAGACCTACCAGCTCGAAGCCGTGGACGGCCGCGGCGACGGTGCGGGCCATGACCAGATAGAGGCGCGCCAGCTTCGAGCCCGGAAAGAAGGACGTCTTGACCCAGGGTTTCCGGGTCAGGCCAAGGGCATTGACTTTCTTGGCAAGCAGCGCCGCAGCAATGATGTTACATGGCTGTCGTTACCAACGCAGGTGTCGGGAAAAGCGACCCCCTCCCGGGTCTGGAAGACCGGCGACATCCGTTCCAGGTTGATCTGGTGCATAATGCCGTTTCCGGCGGGGATCACGTCCACATTCTCGAAAGCCCAGCGGGTCCATTCGATGAAGTGGAAGCGGTCCTCGTTGCGGCGATCCTCGATGGCCCGGTTCTTCTCGAAGGCCAGCGCTGTTCCAGGATGTGGGCGGCCCAGCCGGGGGTGCGCGCAATGACAAACAACGGCGTGAACATGGCGGTGGGAACGCCCATTATGGGGTAACTGACGGCGCTGAACCAATCGAGGTTGGGGGAACGGCGCTGAACCTGATGGGCAAGGCTGCGGTCATCGCCGCAAGCCGCATGGCTGGACGCGCGGTGGTCATGGCCGCGTCGGAACGGATGGTCTCCGTCGATGAACACGGCCACCCCGCCCCAGTCGAAACTTAGAGTGCCTTCGAATTCGCTTCGGGCGTCGCGCTCTATTCGAACGGATCGGGAGAGACCTCCGAGGGCGTATTGAGACAAACGAACAGGCGAGCCTGTCCGGTGCCCGCCATGGGTGGTGAACGGTGCACAATGCCCCCCCGCGCGGAAAGGGAGCCCTTGAACAACGCTACCTGCCCGGGGGTCAGCTCGTGCATGGGTCCCACGTAGTCTTTTTGATCACGAAGGGCGGCCTCTTCATCGCCGCTATCGACCCATTGCGTCCCCCGTCCATGGTAAGTGGTCACGAGACGGAAGGGCACGACATCGCGATGGAACCGCCAACAGGCATCATGGAAGATCGTCTCCACGCGTAGATCCACCAAGGTCCGGCCGCTTACATGGGCGAACACCCCAACAAGGTCCGCGACATCCTTTAGAAACCAGCGACGTTCAGGGCTGTCGGGGATCCCCGCCTCGTCGGTGATCTGGCACAAGGCGCGGTCCACCACCTTGGGTGTCACGAGCACACGACCGGTCAGCGCGTGATTCCTCAGGACATAGTCAAACCAAGACGAGATGGAACCATCAAGACCGCGCGACCATAGGACCAGACTTGTTTCCGACGCGAGGATGTGATCGGCCATCTCCAGATTCTCAATCAGAAGAATGTCCTTGGGTCTTTGCATGAGCACGCGCGTAATCCCCACGATTGGTCAATAAAAGTTACGTTATAACATAACTTATTTGAACTTCCCGACAAGCTGAAAACTTCGGGGAGGGATCCACCTCGGCCCAGCCCCGCATGCGGAGGGGCAGACCCTCGCGGAGGGCCGCCTCATTGATCACCCAAAAGAGACGAGACACTGTCGTGAGCCATTGAAAACCAGGAGCGTCACCGCCGAAGCACCAAACCAAGGACGAAAGCCGCTCCGAGGGCGGAGGTGACGATCCCAATGGGAAGTTCCTGAGGGGCAAGCAAGGTCCGACTGACCAAATCACTGGCCAGGAGCAGGACGGCGCCGATCAGCGCGGAGGTCAGAACCAGCCCTCCATGGCGCACCCCAACAAGGAACCGGGCGAGGTGAGGAACCATGAGGCCGACAAACCCGATCACGCCGGACAGGGCCACCAGGGCCGCAGTCGACAAAGCGCAGAGAACGAAGACAATCAAGCGCAGTCTGGCCACATGAATCCCCAGGGAATGGGCGGTTTCTTCCCCTCCGAGAAGCGCATCCAGGCGATGGCGGAGGCTCCAACCCGTACCGACGGCCAACAAAGCCCCGATGGCGCCCAGGAACAGGTTGTCCCAACTGGCCAAACCCAACCCTCCGGCGGTCCAGAACAGCACGGAATAAGCGGCCCGC
>NZ_JBLAVB010000060.1:0-3836 GCF_047263945.1 Rhodospirillum sp. A1_3_36
AAAAGTGGCGTCACCCAGGGTCATGACATTGGGGTCCGAGAAACTGATCCCCGTCTGCTCCTGGAAATAATCCGAGCCGTAGAAGGTGCCGAAGTCCGTGTAGTCGAAGCGGGTTTCGTACAGGTGCGACGACGCGATCAAACTCAGATTTGGGCATCACAACGACAACGACTTCGAAGTTACCCGCTATCCCATAGCGATTGTAGTCTCTCCAAAGAATTTAGATTTGATCTTTCGACGGCATGAAGCGCTCAGCTTCTGCCATCCAATCAACAGCGCCGGCAGCACGAAGCTTATCGCGTATTTTAATAGCTTCTTCGCGTACAGCTTCATCCTCAAATACAGAGACACCGTCTCCCAATTTCACAAGGATGCCCTCTTTGTATTCAGTCGTTCTTGGGTCATCCTTCAATGCAGCAATAACTTTAGCATTTTTTGTATACGACATCCAGCCTAGAGTATATCTATCTATAGATCTGTCTAAAACAGAAGACCTGAAACTATTTGATGACAAATAACACGTGTAAGCACCAAGAGATTCAATGAGAAAATCAAAAATTGCTTGAGGCTTCTCCATATCGCTCGTTGACCACGCCATATTATCCTGTCCGGGTAGGTAATCTGGAATATGAATAACAATGCTACTTAAGGAATTTTCCTTATTTTGACCCAAATCTACATTAATCGTTATCATATTTTTCTTTCTATTTCTTTGTGGGTAGTCACTGAATACACATGAAAATCCGTAAACCGTTTTAGAATCCGGCATTAGCCTCATCGTATCTGGATTGCTCTCGCTAAAAAAACGTACATCTTTATTATCCATTGCCTTAAAAACAATCTCTTCAAAGTCTGAATAATCTTCAGAAAATTCCAAGTGAGCCTGCTTAGCAGTTGTGCCAGAAACATCGAAAGGCATACCCCAAGGTGAGACCCGTGAAAACCCGATAAAAAATTTTTTCAAACAATCCGACGCCTCGCGAGCGCACAGAGGTCCAGTCGGCCAAGAGGCCGCAAAAAACATTTCATCTCGCATATTCCTGCTCCTTATTGTGGTGTTATGACAATGCGAATGGTGCTCTGATTAATCGGGTTAGCGCTATCAACTACTGTATCAAAGGCATTTTGCACACGGGTGGCCGCAGCTTGATCGGGTACGTGCCATTCAACTGTTCTCCCGGTCTGCTCAGCAATGGTTTGCTGCCTACGCGCTTGGTTCACAACGCTAGAATTTGACCAAGATTGGTCATTTCTTGGCCAGCAAGTCCAACATTTTGCGTCAATGAGCGTATTCGTCTGAGGATTATATCCATTCACAAAATCTCCAGACAGATACTAAGAATCGTAAAAATCTGGAATCTTAAAATACAAAAAACATTTATCTATTTTATTTAAATTCAACTTTCTACCGTCTGGACTATTTTTTACTAACCATTGGACCAGCTTAGGGTAGATATACCAATCAACTAAAGGGCCACCTTCGGTGATATCTATATTTTCATCCAAAATGGCTGGGTGGTCGAAGTTGCACTTCCTTGCCATTGACAACCATAAATTCGGATCCGATGGATAAAATGCAGTTTGATGGACGAGCCCTAAAAGGAAGGCCTCATATACAAATTCTTCCTCTTGGTTTGAATTAACGAAATAATTTGCACCTTCGACATCCTCTATCCCAATTCTCTTTAAAAGAAATGGATAATCAACCAATTTAGAGAGAAACGTCCTAACTTCACGTATCGAATCATTATCCATAGTTACGACCTCATGGATTTACCGGGACACTCGGACCCGCAACGGGAAAACCTGTGGAAATTTGACCTGGATAACGAGGATGGTTATCAGGGTATAAATCTACCCTTATTTCTACACCATCCCGAACACCATATACTTGAGTTCCATGAGTTGATGAAACTCTACGCGAAGCAGGATCCGTAGCTACATCGGAAATATTATGCAGAATTCTCTGTTCATCCCAACTCGATGGGAACTCGGTCTTTCCAGATACGCCTGTGCCAGGTCCATGACGATTCATGATGTGATCACGCCTAAATCCGACGAGATCAATTGGTTGATCAATCGGGTGCAAAGCAAAGGTAGCCCCAGCATTACCCCTCTTAACAAGATCGTCATACGCGGACGACCCCGGATGCGTGATCGTACCATCAACGTGTGCGACGACAGCCGTTCCGTCAGCATCTTGGACCCAAGTATAGCCGCTCGGCAAGACAGGGCGGTTGGGGCCTACCCCATCATTAATCACCGTCCAGCCAGAGGGAAGCCTTCTTTCAACCTGCATCCTCGTAATGATCGTTTTCGCGACACCGGACACCTTTTTGGCGGCGGCGGCTCCCCCGAGGACAAAGCCGACCGTGATCACCCCCAGGGAGGCCAGGGCCATCGCTTCTCCATGGGTCAAGGTTGCGTCCTGCCCCTGAAGGAAGCCCGCCGCTTTCGAGATTCCCTCTTCCACATAGGGTCCGAGGAGTTCTTCCGATGCGGTGCTCACGGCCTGCTCAACCGTCGCCTGCAAGACCGTTCCAGCCGGTCCGGTGGTAACCGTCGTCACCGCGAACTTGACTCCTCGCACGATGACTTCCGCAGCCGTCCCGTAAGTATCAATCCAATAATTCAACTCAACCGCAAGCTGCTCCGCTTTGCCGCCGAGCGTTTTCAGGGTCGTTTGATCTTGGGTCCCTGCCGCACCTCCAATGTCGATGACCAAACCATCCGCATCGGAATTCGGCACGTAAGCGTATTGATTGATGTAGGAGGGCGCCCCATTCACGATGACTGGATTGCCCTGGGCGTCCGTGTTCAAGAGTTTTCCGGCCAGCAAATGCTGCCGGGCCGCCTCAATGTCCGCAGGACTGAGGCCTTGTGCGGTCAGATAAGCAATTTGCTCCTCAACATTCGATCCAACTGGGGCTCGCAAGTCCATGCCGAATACAGATCCGTCACCGGAACCGCCAAGCTCAAGGGACACGCCCCACTGGCCGCTATGCGCGATCTCGTGAACGGAACGTTTGCGCTCGCCTGAGCAGCCCTACTGCCAACCACCTGAGCAATTACGCATCCATACGCATGATGATCAGAAGGCTCTGTAAAAAAATAAAAATGACTTCGGGCAGACTCTCAGATAAAAACTTCGTCAGTTTGCTAATATAAATATACTATCATCCTCGAATTTCAATGAAAAGCCGAATTTATTTGAAAATTCGAGATATATTATTTCGTGCTTATCTGTTTTAAAATTACTAATTTTTGAAACATTAGAAGAATGTTGAATATTTTTAGGTAAGGATAATTGAATTGGTGCCAGAAATGTGAACCCTATCTCAGCTGCATAATAAATTGCCGAGAATTCTTCTATAACACGGAATCGTCCTCTTCCATTAGATGTAATCCACCTCGATTTCCCCCCAGGCAACCTGATACATAGAGCAATTGGGTTCGAGAAGTCGATATTTTTTTCAAAGAAATAAACTGCATACAAATCATTTATTTTACTTACAGAAAATTCTTTTAAAATGTCAATGCTCATCTGATTGCCTCCTTTACCGAAGGGTTCTCCAGCCCGTTTTTGAGGATGGTCACAAAATTACCCTCTGGTGTTGTCACGACAACGTCCCTTCCTTTTATATAGAACAAAACGTCTCCCCTCGATCCTCCTGTACCGTAATTGCTCACGGGGTTGGCGGCAGGCGCTTCAAGCGAGTGCGAAACTGCCCTGGATGAGATCGCGGATAGCGTCCAGCGGCGCTTGCCCCTTGAGCCTGGCGGTTCCGGTGACGGATCTGTATCCGGCATGAATTTGCGAGCCCCAGTCGGATCGG
>NZ_JBLAVB010000061.1:0-3818 GCF_047263945.1 Rhodospirillum sp. A1_3_36
CGCCACCAAGCTCGCGCAACGACGCATCCAGCCCGCCCACGTCTTCGCATGGTCTCTGTGGCGACGCGCACACCAAGCCCAAGCCCGGCGCGCTCATCTTAAAAGAAAAATGCAACTGTAATGCTAGCGCGACAGGAGAGGTTCTCGTCCGTCGGCGTCTTCGGCGGAGCGACGTATTACGATTTTTCAGCGCGCTTCCCCCTTGCCTTGTGGGCATGGAGGCATGCGGCACGGCCCATTACTGGGGTCGGGAGATCAGCAAGCTGGGGCACACCGTCAAACTGATGCCAGCGGCCTATGTGAAACCCTATGCCAAGCGGGGCAAGACGGACATGGCCGACGCCGAAGCGATCACCGAGGCGGTCACGCGGCCAACGATGCGTTTCGTGGCGATTAAGAGCGTCGATCAGCAGGCTGCCCTTATGTTGCATCGGGTCCGTGATCTTCTGGTTCGTCAACGAACGATGCTCATCAATGCCCTGCACAGCCATCTCGCTGAATTTGGCATTGTGGGCGCCCAGGGACTTGGTGGTGTTGGAAAGGTACTGGCTTCCTTTCACGAAAATCGCGACAGCTTCCCCTCGGCTGTTGGAGCGGCCATGGACAGTTTGGTGAACCAATTGGATCAAACCGTGGAGGAAATCAGAGCGGTTGAAAGCCGGATCATGGAATGGCATCGCGCCAACGAAGCCAGCCACCGTCTGGCGACCATCCCTGGGGTCGGCCCAATTACCGCGAGCGCCATCGTCGCGGCGGTTCCCGACGCATCTCTTTTCCCGTCTGGCCGTCAATTCGCGGCTTGGCTGGGTTTGACCCCCAAGGCACACAGTAGCGGCGCTAAGGATCGTGTGGGCGGTATCAGCAAACAGGGCGACGGTTATATTCGGCGCCTGCTCGTGATCGGCGCCACCGCCGTCATTCGGCTCGCAAAGCGCGGAAACGCCAGCAAGGAATGAGCGACCAAATTGTTGGAGCGCAAACCCGCTCGCGTCGTGTCCGTTGCCCTGGCTAACAAAAGCGCCAGGATCGTCTGGGTCCTTCTGACGCGCGGGGAGGTTCTCAACGAGGCCTCGGCATAAGGATATCCCTGGTCAGGAAGTGTTTCTCGACCAGGGATGCGCGTGGGTGTGAAGGTAGTGATGACGCCCCGGTTGGGCCGGGGATCGAGGAAACCCACTGGGGCCAAGCGCTTGTCAGCGCGTAGAGGTGATTTGGGACTCGATCCGTGGATTTCATCAAGGCCAGGAGGATGCTCTCCGAGAACAGGCCGGACACATGGTTGCACCCGACCAGCGGCAATCACCGTTTTTCCCTTGCGCGCGGGGGGCCGTCCAAACATGGCCCCGGAAATTCGGACAGGGTGTTAAGCTGTTCCCATCTCTGAAAAGGAGAGGGACCTTGGACAAAGTTACAGGGAAGCGTTATGGGGCGGACTTTAAGGCGAAGGTGGCCCTTGAGGCGATCAAGGGTGAGCAGACGGTCGCGGAGTTGGCCGCGAAATACAGCATCCATCCGACGATGATCACGACGTGGAAGAAGTAGGCCATCGAGGGGATATCCTCGACGTTCTCGAACAAACCGGCCAAGGAGGCGGAAACCAACGCCGCGGAGGTGGAACGGCTGCACGCCAAGATCGGCCAACTGGTCGTGGAGCGGGATTTTTTGTCAAAGGCCTTCAATCGATGAGTATCGAGCGAAGGCGACACTTGGTTGAACCGTCCCACCCGGTGTTGTCGATTGTTCGGCAATGCGCCTTGGTTTCCATCAGTCGGTCCTCGTTCTATTACCAGCCGCGCGGGGAAACGCCCCTGAACTTGGCGCTGATGCGGCTGATCGACGAGGTGTTTCTGGAGTGCCCATTTTACGGTGCCCGTCAAATGGCGCGCCATCACCCTGTCCGGGGCATGCCCCGGACAGGGTGATGGAAACGGCGCTGGCAGCATGATCATCAAACCGGGAGCAGCTTAACCAAGCCGCCAAGCTGGCCAATCAAAGGAGGCTACCTCTGTCTACCGTAAGAATCGTGCGATCTTTTCTCTGTAACAGGTAGACACACAGCGCTGCCGACCATGTTATGACAACCGAAAATTCATATCTTCTTGAGGTAGAAATCAAACTATGCGTTAACTGCTGCTGCCATGATGGTCTTGAGTTCTTTTCAGGTAGGCAAGATCTTTAGCAACCATTTCGGCCACCATCTGCTGAATGGAGGTCTTGGGCATCCAGCCCAATTGCTCCCGGGCCTTACTCGCATCTCCCTGAAGATAATCCACTTCCGTTGGACGGAAATAGCGCGGGTCCACTTGGACCAAGGTTTTTCCGGTGGAGGGATCAATACCCCGTTCGTCTAGATTCTCACCGATCCATTCTATGGAAAGACCGACTTCGCCGAAAGCCATTGCGACAAAGTCACGCACGGAGTAGACCTTCCCCGTGGCCAATACATAGTCGTTCGGTTCAGGCTTCTGGAGCATGCACCACATGCCTTCTACATAGTCGCGGGCATGGCCCCAGTCTCGCATACTGCCCAGATTTCCCAGATACAAACGTTGTTGTAACCCAAGGTGAATGGCACAAACTGCGCGGGTAATTTTGCGTGTTACAAAGGTCTCGCCTCGTAACGGGCTCTCATGGTTAAAGAGGATCCCATTGGAAGCGTGCATACCGTAGGCCTCACGATAATTGACCGTGATCCAATAGGCATAGAGCTTGGCAGCAGCGTAGGGCGAGCGCGGGTAGAATGGGGTGGTCTCGCGTTGTGGTATCTCTTGAACCTTTCCATACAACTCAGAGGTGGAGGCTTGATAAAAACGTGTTGTTTTTTCGAGCCCTAGGATGCGTAGCGCCTCAAGCAAGCGGAGTGTACCCAGTGCGTCGGAGTTAGCGGTATACTCCGGCGTCTCGAAGCTGACTTGCACATGGCTCTGAGCGGCTAAATTGTATAGCTCGGTAGGTTGGACCTCTTGAATCAGGCGGATCAGATTAGTGCTGTCGGTGAGGTCTCCGTAATGCATGAAGAAACGGACATCGCTTTCGTGCGGATCCTGGTAGAGATGGTCCACGCGCGCGGTGTTGAAGGATGACGATCGTCGCTTCACTCCGTGAACGATGTATCCCTTTTTAAGAAGTAATTCTGCTAAGTAGGCTCCATCCTGACCGGTAATTCCTGTAATAAAGGCTATTTTTTTTGACATTTACTCTCTCCTTTCATGTTTGGTCAGAAATTAAATTTTTCAAGTATTCTATTATTGAGTGCTTCGAGTAATAGAGCATGGCTTTTCTGTCCTATTTTCCGAGGTTTCATGCAGAGTCACTTCTATTGGGCGAGACCTGGACGCGGCGGAGATTGATCGCCGCGCACATAAGGTGAAGATGCCCACACTACACGACTCTCCTTGATTTGAGGGCTTTGATGAGGGGAGCGGTTGCCGTGTTGTGATCGGTTCTCATGCGTCGTCTCAGTTCGTCGAGTCCGACGCGGAACCAGGACTTGGCGTAATATCCATGTGCTTTTCAGGGCGGTGCGGCGCGCACCATGATATCGGATGCCGTGCGACAGGCCCAGGCGATGGCCAGGGGCACGATGCCCATCAGCAGGGACAACCTTGAGGAGATTGTCAGTCTGGTGTCCTCCAGGTTCAGACCGCGCGTTTTGGTGTCGCCGAACAAACATTCGATGGCCCATCGTTTTCGATAGAGCTTGAGCGGCCCAAGGCCGGGTTCGGTGCTGGCAATAATGATGATCCCCTCGCTTCCCCTGATCCGCTTGGCGGAAAAGTGAAGGTCCAGAGCGGGGTGTCCTTGCCGCTCGGGCAGCC
>NZ_JBLAVB010000062.1:0-3722 GCF_047263945.1 Rhodospirillum sp. A1_3_36
GGCTGTAGGTCCAGTTTTTGCCGCTCATGGTCAGCTGATCGCGCAGGCTCGTCGTCTGCAGGACAAGGTCCCGGGCCGCCGAGATCACGGCATCCCCCCCGGCGGCAATCGTCGCCCCGGAGCTGATAATGTCCCGACCCGCCGACAGGGTCAGGTCATCCCCCGCCGTGATCGACGCCCGCTCCTGCAGGCTGTCGCGGACAACGCCCGGCCTGTCGCCCAGGGTCTCGCGGATCAGGGTCTCGTTGATGATATCCCCGCCCAACGAAGCGATGGTGACCCGGCCCCCCGCGTCGATGATCCCTGAGCGGTTGGTGATGTCGCCGCCCGCAATCAGGGTCATGTCATTTTGCGAGCGGACATTGAAAATACTTATTCAATTTTAGACAATATATCTTTTATTAATTTTTGATGCTTTTGTGACTCGGGATGATTTTTCAACAATGGATATAAATAATATTTTAACAATTCTCTATCTTCTCTTTTTTTCGGAATCTTTTTCTCTATTACTCTCAGAAATCGAGGCAAAGACATAAAAGTTAGAAAAGCCTTATAACCACGATTTGTAACGTGTGGAATATTACCCAGAAAATAATCGGCAAGCTTCACCTGATCTTCCTTCAACCAAGATCTGTGCTGAATGACAACATACGCGTCCCCAGAATTAAAATCTTCTATTCTATAATTAGAAATCATCCAATTCGCTGCTTCGCTAGAATTCATTTTCCGAACTTCCATGCATGCCTGCCTCTGTTTCTTGTTCATAAAAACCTCTCATTCAACTGGTGAAAATAATTCATTTGGAAGACCTGCATTTCCTGCCAATTCAGATGGAGGTAAATAATGACCAGAATCATTTGACCAACGAACAATACTCCCTCTTCTTGGTCCATCATTGTTTCCAAATCGAATTGACCCCGCGTAGTTTACCTCACCACCTTCACTAAGTCCGAGATGAGTTGAGAAATTTTCTTCACTATTTTTGCGTGCCACCCTCGTAGTTCCATCCGGCATTGTTACAAAATCGTACGTTCCAGAAGGGGTAATACGGTTCCCATTTGATTCTTCGAGCCAATATCGGCCAGAGCTATCTTTGATCAATTTTCGAGGTGTACTTTGCAGAATACTGACATCGTTAGGACGTAGGTTAGTTAGTGTGCCACTCTTCGTAAGATTTGGCACACCCTTGCTGACGAGTTCGTCAATGAGTTTCCCCTTTCCAAGGCCTGTTTTATAAATCTTGAGCGCGTCCTGAGCTCCAGCCTTCCCGGTTACAGCGAGCATCAGGGTCACGCCAGACACACCCGAAAGGGCCGTTGCTTCGGTCCGTGTGAGAGTTGGGTCTGACTTCTGGAATACGTCTGCGCCTAAGGAAAGGAGCTCTGCGAAAATGCCTCCAAGCAGGTATTCGGATCCTTTGTCCAGGGCCATGTTGATGAGGGCCTGTTGCGCTGCCGCTGCGGGTCCTGAAGTCAAGACCGACGCGGTGAAAATAGCCCCCTTCACGATGTACTCTACGGGCTCTCCATATTTATCAATGAGAGCGTTCGCCTGATTCATGAGCCGGATGGCCCGATCCGCAGAGGACTTCAGAAATGTCGGCGCCTCTTCCGGGTGAAGAGGAACGCCTGTTATGATATCTAATTCCGTTATCTCAGGTATGTGATACCCCATGAACACCGGGCTTCCATCCGGGTTCAAGGAGGGGATCCCGTCAACCGTCATAGAAATACCACCGCCTTGGGCTAGATGGAGGGCCGTGGCTTTGAGAACTTCATCGCTGGCGCCAGCCTCGCGCATATACTGTAAGATGGCTTCATCTTGATTTTGCTTCATGACATCTGGCGCCAAAATCAAAAAGTCATCCTTGACATCATTCAAAGGAATGCCAGTCTCATCGGAAACCTTCTTGGCGAGTCTATCTACTGTATTAGACAGGGAGAGTAATTGACGCGACGTCTCAGGATTACTGCCCGAAATCGTTTGGATAAAGCTGTCCAAAGCCTCGCTAACACCAGAAAAGTTCTTACGCGTTTCATCGAAGAGCCAATCGAGCTCCCGCCCGCTGTTTTCGGCGACGTTTTGCGCGGCTGCGACGGCTTCGTCGGCGTTCTGGCCGGTCAAGGTCGCGCCAAGGGCTGCGGCCAGTTCGCCGATCTTGCCCATCCGCTGTTGGATGGCGAACCATTCCTCCGCCGTGTAGGCGCTCCGGTCCAGCTCGCCGAGGTAGGCATCCATGGCCATGGCCGAGAGGGCCGCCCCCAAAGCCCGCGAGGTGCAGGACCCGCCCGCGATGGCTCCCGTCGCGCAACCCACGGCGGCCTGGGCCACCTTGTCGCCGATATACCCCAGCGTCGTGTCCTGATAGCCGCTGACCAAGGCCCCCATTTCATAGGAGGCCATGGCCCCGACCACATCGGCGCCCAGGCTCCGCGTCATCGCCAAGGCCGCCTCGCCCGGATCCTGGCCGTAGAGCGCAACGTTCGACCCGAACTGGATCGTATTGCGGATCGTGGCTTGCAGGGCGACCCGCTCAAGCCGCTCCACGAAGCTCAGCTCAGAGGCCGCCACGTTCAGACCCGGCAGGTCCAACCCGGACAATGCCGCATCGGTCAAGCCCGCCGTCAGACCCGCTGTCACCACCGCACTGGCCAGTTGCATCAAGAATGCGCTCGACCCCAGCTCCTGGAACACCGCCCCCAGGTCGCCCTGGTTGGCGATCATGCTGTAGGTCGTCTGAAGGATAATCGTCGATACCGCCGCATTCACCGCTGCGGCGAGAGCCATCCCTGCCGCCGTCCCCGCCAGACCTGCCGCCGAGGCCACCGCCATCCCGGGAGCCAGCAAGACTCCGCCCGCGCCCATGGTCGCAATGGCGATGGCAATGGCGATGATCGCCTTGGCGCCCTGGCCCAGGCTCTGGTGTTCCTCGCTCCAGGCCTTGTGTGCTTCCTCGATGGCCTGCCAGTCCACGCCGGGCATCTGGCGCACCTGCGCCATCCACTCCAGGCCCGGCGCCTGCGACAGTTGCGCGATCTGGTCGGCCAGCCCGCCCGGTGTTCCCTCCGGGAAGGCCCGGTAGTCCACTGCGATGCCGGTCGCCCCGTCGATGCTCACCGTCCCGTCCGAATGGATCTCCACCATCCGGACCGTCTCGTCGTCATGACCCTTGCTCAGGTCGTAGGTCCAGAACTGGCTTCCGCTCGACTTGCTCTTCGCCTCGATCACCCGGTCCTTCACCGCCTGGAGGATGATCCGGCCCTGCTCCGAGGTCAGCGAGACGTTCGCCCCCGTCAGCTTCGCCGCCTGCAGAAGAAGGTCCTCCTGGGTCGCCGTCAGGCTCAGGTCGCCGCCTGCGGTGAGGGTCGAAACGCGGTGGATCAGCGCCTGTTTGTCATAGGTCCCCTTGGTCATGCCGGTGAAGACTTCCCGCGCCCAACCGGCCTTCTTGCGCTGCTCCGAATAACTTTCGTGATCCTCAGCCGCCAGAACCGATACCTGGCTGCCCGTGACCGACAGGTCCCCGCCCGCCGTGATGTCCGACCCCCGGATCACCACCGGACCATTCGGGCTGCCCACCGTCACAGTTCCGCCCGCGCTCAAGCTTGAGGCGACGTTGGTCACCTTGACGCCGTCGATGCGGGTGCTGCTGTTGTCCCAGAAGCCCTTCACCCTCTTGTCGTAATGCACCGTCTCGTGGTCCTGGGCGGTGTCGATCAGAA
>NZ_JBLAVB010000063.1:0-3384 GCF_047263945.1 Rhodospirillum sp. A1_3_36
TCTTCCGGACGCTCGCAGCCCTTCAATAGTTCGTCAATAAGATGATCGGATATCGTCATTCCTGCCTTCCTTCTCATTCAGGAAAGCATGGCACCATAATCCTGTACACAGAAGGCCGGACACTCTCGTGATTGAAAAGGCACGGCATACCGGAAGCTTGCCAAAGGTTGATCTGCCAAATAGAGTCCCATTGAGACGTCAAACGGTGCGTTAGTTAGGCCAACAGATAGCCCAAACTACTCTGTGGCGGCTGAAGTTCAAATGCCCTCAAGTGCTTATCCCGGTGTTTCTCGCCAAAGGCATAATCAGATTTCCAACCAGGCTTTGCATGAAGCCTTTGAAGCTGATCCAGCATATGCCGCACGGATGGAAAGCCTGTATCCGGGTATTGTTCATGGCGTCAGACCGGGGCCTCGTGGCGCTTATCCAAGGTCAGCTCCAACCCCTGACGTAACTTGGCACCACGGAGATACTCCCGGACAAATGCAGTTGGTTCCACGGGATCAACATACCGCGTCTGGCCCTGTTCAGGATTCTCTGCACCCTGATAGTTCTGACGGTTACTCTATTTGGGGAACAGAATGATGATGCGGACGTTGACCGAAGTCTTGGAAAATCTAGCGTCATATTCATGGCGAGACTGGGTTTTTCTGGATCGCAAGTCGGCTATTACGATGAAATCTCAATGCATCGTTCTTGATCCAGATGATGCGGAGCTGGGTGCCGACAATTTTACGCCGTTGCTAGTTGAGCAACATGCGATGGATGAGTTCCTGTCGATACAGGATATTAGATCGGTTCAAGAACACCTGTTGCGGGACAACCCGGCGGCGACCCGGTCCGAATTGTGTAATGCGGTTTGCTACTATTTTGAAAACGACGCCTTCTTTCCTCACTCCGCCCCTTCCTCGGGCTCCTGATACTCTTGCATGGCGATGGCGCAGTACGACAGGCCGTTCCGATCTTGAATGATTGGTGCGTTAGCCAAGTTGCACTATCCTACGTCGTCGTATTGGGTGATAAGCTGGATTGAGCGTTGGAAATCGTTGCGTTTGATGTTTGCCTTTGCTGCGAAGAACGCGCCTCTGCCCGCCAGAACTGCGGCGATTACCATGCCTACGGCGAGCGCGACCCAATCCCATTTCGATCGTGCATCGCGCCCTTCGGGCCGGGATGCGAGACCATTGAGGAATGTTGTTTCGGAGGGGAGCTTTGTGGTCACGGCTTGAAGGTTTTTGGTTGTGTCGCTGAGGTCGCGCTCAGCATTGGGATCAAGGGCGCGGTGGGTTGTGGCGAGGCCTGAGGAGAGATCACGGATATCGGCGGTGTGCTGTGTCCGACGTGAATCCCAAAGTGGTCGCGAAAGTCGCGAAAGTCAAGAATAGCGATTTGATCCTGGCGGGCGGGACACTGACCGCCCAGGTTTCGGGGGCGGTCAGCAACAACCAGGGTGCCATCCTCTCCGGCGGGGATATGGCCATTACCGGCCTGGGCGGCGGTCGGGCGGGGTCGATCACCAACAGCCTGGGGGTGATCCAAAGCGATGGCGGCGATGTGTTGCTGCGCGCCGGGTCGATTCATAACCAGGGCGACAGTGACTTCGAGGTTAAAGAAAACGTCCTGATCTACGAGGGCACCTTCGGCGAAACCCCTGGCGTGCCCGCACGGAACTCCGTCCCCGGCGCGGTCATCACGCCGGAGGGTTATGCCTACATGAAAGACGGCTCGACGGTGGTCATCGACCATCCCTATCCGGGTCTGGATTGGACGGTTTATTACGACACGGGCAATGTTACGGTCAAACTCTACGGCACGGTTGCCACGGCCACGGGGGCGAGCACCGGCAAGGGCGAGATCGTCGCCGGCCGGAACCTGACCATCGACGCGGGGGGCGAGGTTCTCAACGACTTCTCGACCCTTGCGGCCGGGGGCGACTTGGCGATCAGCGCCAATTCCCTGGTCAACAAGGGCATCGAGAACGTCGCCACCCTGTGGTTTGAATGGGCCACGAATGGCCAATTCAACCGCTGTTTCGGCGGCCCCTGCGTCTGGTTCAGGAACGAGGGCGGCACGGTCTATGCCGGAGAGATCATCGGCCCGGGTGTCGGCTCGATCATCCAGGCTGGCGGCGGGGTCAACATCAACGTCGGCACCTTCGACAACACCAGCGAGGACCCCCGGGACCACGACAGCTGGGACATGAAAGGTCTTTCGGAAGTCACCGGTGTCGGTGGCCGGACCATCATCGCCGCCCAGGACCTGGACCTCTATGCGGCCCTGGCGTTTGGCGGTGTCGGTTCGGGGCTGTTCGGTTCGGGCTCGGTGGTGGGCGAAGCGGCAAGCAAAGCGGCAGGCAAAGCGGCGGGTGAAGCGGCAGGCAAAGCGGCAGTCGAAGCGGCGGGCAAAGCGGCAGTCGAAGCGGCGGGTCGCGGCCCCTCCGACCGCCTGTCCTTCGGCGCGCTGGCGCTGGATGGCCTGTCTGGCTCGGCTGTGCGGACGGTCCTGTCCCAGTCCCTGGCGGGCTTCACGGCGCTGTTCCGCCCGGCGGCCCCCTCCTCCCGGCACCTGTACGAAACCCGCTTCGACTACACGGACTTCGGCACCTTCTACGGCTCGGATTATTTCCAGGAGCAGACGGGGATCAGTTTCTCGGACCCCAATGTCACGACCCTGGGCGACGCCACTTTTGACAGTCGCACTGTGGCGAGCGAGATCCAGCGGATCGCCGGGAAGCGGTGGTTGAACCCCTCGGTGACCACCGACACCCTGCAGGTCAAGGCGCTGATCGACAACGCTGCAGCCCAGGTCGGCAGCCTGCAGCTGACCCCGGGGATTGCGCTGTCCAAGGAGCAGGTGGCGGCGCTGAACTCGGACATCGTCTGGTGCATCAACCCAAACGAAGGCTTTCGCCTGAGTTTGGAAAGTTGATGCACAAAGAAAAGACCAGTGCTTTTGCACTGGTACGTCACCAAGCAGATCGACGGCAAAAGCGTTCTGGTGCCCCAGGTCTATCTGGCCTCGGCCTCTCGCGGTCGGATCACCCAGCAGGCGGCCCTGGTGGAAGGCGACAGCGTCACCATCATTGCCGACGATACCATCGACAACTCCGGCGTCATCCGCTCCCGGACCGGCAAGCCGGTCCTCCAAATCTGGAGATCAAAGTCCCCGGGTTAAATCGCGATGCGATTTGACCCGGTTTGATCTCGCACGACATGACCCTGATCGCGGGGGGCGACATCACCAACCGCTCGGGGATCATCGACGCGGGGGGCCGGGCCACCATCGCCTCGCTGGGCGGGGATATCATCAACGAGACCCTGATCCGCGAGACCCTGGGCGACAGGCCGGGCGTTGTCCGCGACAGCCTGCAGGAGCGGGCGTCGA
>NZ_JBLAVB010000064.1:0-3222 GCF_047263945.1 Rhodospirillum sp. A1_3_36
TGCTCCTGCTCGATTTTGGCATCGTAGGAGAGTCCCCTCAAGCGCCAGGCCCGGCTGTGGGTGCCATCCTTGTTGACGATGGTCGCGCCATCCCCGGCGATATGGTCGAGGTCCAGTTCGTCCTGGATCCAGTCGTGCTTGACCTCACCGAGGACGAGGCGGCGGGTCGAGGGCACGGCCAGGGCACCGCCCAGGGCCGCGACCGCAACCGGCAGGGTCAGGGGCGCAACCCCCATCATCAGACAGCTCACCGGTCGCTGGATTTGGGGGAGAATGGGAGAAGCCGCTTTCATGGTCTTTTCCCTTGTGACGCGAAGAGGGCCGAGACGATGGACGGACCGGCCATCACCAGAAGCCCGCCGATCAGCGAGAAGGCGAAGCGGTTCCAGTCCATGCGTCCCGACATGGCCGCCCAGAGACCGAGGGCGATGATGCCCAGGCCCAGGACGCCGGCACCGATGGTGCCGAGGCCGGAGGTGAGTGTTTCGATGAAACTCTTGATGGGGGCCGTCCAGTCATCGGCGGCCAGGGCCGGACTGGCGGCCAGCACCGCAGGAAGGGACAGCGCACCGGCCAGGAGGCGGGATCGGCGGCGGATCTTGGAGAGCACGCGGGACATGGTGGGGTCCTTCATTGGACAAGGGTGAGAACAAGGGCGGAGAAGATCAGGACGACGCCGATGTTGAGGGTGGTGAGGAGGGTCAGGGTGCGGAGGAGGCGGCGGAACCGGGCCTGGGCCTGATCGGCGAGCTTCGCGGCCTCGTTCATGGTCACGGATTTTTGGCGCAGGGCGTCGGTGAGAACCTCGTCCTTGAAGCCTTCGATGGAGCGCCGGGCATCCTCGGCAAAGGACTGGGCCGAGGCCGCGACCGCCTGGGAGAGGAGGCGCCTTTGGGTGTTCATGGCCCGCTCCCAGTCCCCCAGGAAAACCTGGTGGAGGGTATGGACCATGAGCAGGGGATCGTCGGTGCCGACGGTCGTCCCATGGGTGCGCCAGAGATGCTCGCGGAGCGCCTCGACGGTGGTGATTTCGGGGGGAGGGGGGCGGTCGTCCTGCTGTGCCTTGTTGGTCTGCGCCAACTCGGCCAGGACTTGCGCCCTGCGGACGGCCTCGGTGCTGGCCGCATCCTTGGCCATCAGAGCCCCGCCTCGACCATGGTGGAGTTCATGGTCTCCCAGATCATTTTGAGGCGTTGGCGGGACATCACGCCGAACTCTTCGCTCTCAACGGCTTCGGCGAAGGTCAGATGCGCCTTGAGCATGTTGGCGATGTCGAGGCCGAAGGTCTCCTTTCGGAGCTCCGGAAGGCGGACCAGGGCCGCGATATGGTCCATGTTCTTTCGATAGATTGCGCTGTCTTCGAAGGTTTGGACCTGCTGTCCGACCTGTCGTTCAACCCGACCGAAATACTCGTTCAGCCAGACGACAACGGGGATATCTTCGAAGTATTTGAGGACCTGGGACAGGCCCTCCATCGTGTCGGTCAGGCCTTGGCCCCCCGTGACGATGGAATGAATGCGGATCTCGTGACCGGCGTCCTGGACCATGGTCAAGGCCCTGGTTTCCACCATGTAGCCGAGCAGCGGCAGAAAGGTCGACGCGCCGTTGTCCACGACAATCGTGGCGTCGGGCGGGGCTGCGAGGATCTTTTCCAGAAGGGCGTCAAAGAAGCGGGGATTGATTTCGTCGACCCGCTCGCCGAGCGTTAGGTTTTCAACGCCGAAGGCCTTGTAGCCGCCGAAGGACCGGTTGACCGGGTCGGTGTCGAGGCAGATCAGCTCACCGTCTCGCGGCTGGTAATACTGGGCAAGAAGGGTCGCGACGAAGGATTTTCCGACGCCCCCTTTGCCCTGAAGGGTGAAGTTCACGAGCGCCATGATCAGACCTCACCATCATGGACGGTGCCATAGGCCTCCGGGCCTTCGGCAGGAGGAGGTCCTCCGGGGCCTTTGCGGTCGAGGATCTGGAGATCGCCCCGGAAGTCGGGGAGGATGATCTCCGTCGTGACGTGATCGACGTTGAGATTGTCGGTCCATTTCCGGGTGTGGATCTCGCCCTCGACGTAGACCTGAGCGCCTTTCTTGAGGACGCGTTCGGCAAACTTGGCGAGCGGCTTGTTGAACACGACGACGCTGTGCCATTCGGTTCGCTGGCGCTTCTCACCGGTCTGCTTGTCCGTCCAGGTCTCCGTACTGGCAAGGCGGAGGTGGGCGATTTTGTCGCCCTGTTGGCTCTGTCGGATTTCTGGATCGGTGCCCAGATAGCCGATGATTTGGGCACGGTTCAAACACGCCATCAGGCGTCTCCTTTTGCTTTGGAAGGGGAGGGGAGGGAGGAGGGGGAGGACTCCCCGTCCGGGAGCTCTCCCCAGTGTTCGGAAGTAACCTCTTCGCTCGCGGGCCGCAGCCCATGCGAAACAGTGCGGAGTCCGCCTGTTCTCTCAAGAGTTGTGGAGGGCGATTTTTGTTGTATCGAAGAGGAAACGGTTTTTGGGGGAGTTTTTGCCGGGTTGTTCTTTGGTGCGGCCGTAGTTAAGGCGTTTCTGCACCTATAAAAGGTTGGCAGAGAGATGGTCGTCCGTTCCTCAGTCCGCAGATCCGCATAGATCCGCTTGAGGGTTTCGCCCTTTTCGAGCCGCCTTTTGATTTCCGGCCATAGGGCAATGAACTGAACCCTGGCCTCACCCCAACCTGTCACGTCTCGCCTCCAAAGACTTTGACTTGACAGGAAATCGAGGAGGTGTTTTTTCTAGTTGCGTTGGGAGCGTCTAGGCGTTGCCATTTTGGATAACATTTTCATTGACGCGAGTCCCCGCAACCAAATTAAGCCCGTTATCTCAACGAGATAACGGGCTTTTTCGTGTTCGGCCCCACAGTGCACGACAATTGGCGTTCCGCCCCTGGGGCTTTGCCCCAGTCCCCACTGGGGCCGGAAGGCCCCAGACCCCAGTTCCTTAAACCCGGAAAAATCACGTCACTTTTTTCGGAGGGCCTATCGGCCCGATTTTTCTCTCCGGCCCCGGATTTTCCGAAGCCCTGTTCCGGGCTGGACGATGTCGGCTGCGAAAAGGGGCATATGGTCGCGGCGATACAACCAATAAAAGAAAAACTGTCGTCAAGGAGACATGCGACATCTTCCTTCCACGGGAAGAGGATTGTTTTCCGGTGATGTCGGTGGGGAAGGGGAGGCTTACGGAGGCGAGAGACAGCGCCAAGCGGTGAA
>NZ_JBLAVB010000065.1:0-3120 GCF_047263945.1 Rhodospirillum sp. A1_3_36
GGCCGCAGCCCTTGGCGCAACCTTGACCGGCCAGAACGCCGACGAAGCCGTCTCAGCCGCGCAAAACGTCGCCGAAAACAGTGGCAAGGATCTCGATTGGTTGCTTGGGAAGAGCCGGGAGAACTTCTCGGGCGTCAGCGAGGCCTGGGCGGGCTTTATCGAGACGATTTCCGAGAGCAATCCGGCGGTGGCAAAAGATCTTCGGGGACGCACGAAGAGCGTCGACGCCATGGCCGACGAGTTGGCCCAAAAAACGGGTAAGCCTCGGGAAGAGATCAAGGCGGAGCTTCTCGAAAAGAGCCCGATGATTTCAAGATTACTCAATGTTGAGGAGCAAATTGCTTATCTGACCGCACAAGGCCTCAGTCCTGCGGACATTGAGGCGGCCCGGCAGCATTTGTTGGCTGGGAAACTCTTGAACACGGACGCCCAGGGCAATCCGGTCATCGTGAATGGGGCGCCCTCCTACATCAATGAATACGCTTACGTGCCGAATTCCGATGCGGATGGTTTGGTCATCGACATTGGAGGTGCGGCAGGGACCCAAGATCAAACGACCTTGAAGACGCTCGGCGGCAAAGCAGAGCAGCTTGCGGCTGAGTTGAATTATTGGATTGATACGTACGGGACGGCTGCGGACGTCATTGTGCGAGGGGTCAAGTTCGCGGTGACGACGGTTACCACCGGACCGGCCGGAGCGGTCTTGCAGGCAACGGTTGAGCAGGCCGTGACCACCGCATCGGAAGAACTCCTCGGACCCTATGTGGAAGAGGGGATCTCGAAAGCGGCGGGCTTCCTTCAGGGGCAGGACGTAACCTTGACCCATGGAGAAGCCATGGCCCTGGCCTCCCTGGGGGTGATCACGGTCGGCTTTGTCCTCGGGGGAGCCGCCGCCGCCAAAAAGGTGTCCGGTGTCGCGAAAACGATCATTACGAGGATGCAGGTTGAAAGAAGGCTTCCCTCTGGCTGGACGGTGATTAACGATGGGGTAGGCCCCAACCGCCCCGTCTTGCCAAGCGGCTATACTTGGGTCCAAGATGCTGACGGAACGGCTGTCGTCGCACACGTTGATGGTACGATCACGCATCCGGGGTCCTCCGCGTATGACAATCTTGTTTATGGGGGGAATGTTCCAAATAGAACAGTCACCCCGAAGCAAGTTTCACGCCTCAATGACGTTGGGCGTCAGTATTATGGAGACCTTCGCTCTCAAGGTGTTCCAGCGATTGATGCGTTCAATGCCGCAAAAGGGAACATGATGGATGTGCCCTATGCACCGCGTGTTCGGCAAAGAGCGGTCGAGGACCCTGGTGGGCATAATTTCCCCAGATCAATTGATGAGAAAATGTTCGAGGTCCCCCCAGTCGTGGTGCGTGGTGGCGGTCTTGGATATGCGATTCAAGGAACTCGAAATGGTTCTCCAGTCGTTTACAATGTTATCGTGAAAAACGGTCAAATTATCCACCGAGATGCTGTCGGGGTCTCTCAATGGGGGCAGCGTACCCGTAGCTTCGGCTGGCCGGGTACTTTAGATGATGTACAAACAGGGACTTTAAATTGGCCGAGTCAATAAAATGAAACTTTTAGGTGAAAACTCAACGCGCATCGAGATATCGAGAAAGTCGCCGTCAAGCGACCTCGTTGAATTTGACTTCTCATGCGAATGGTGTTCAGGAAAATTTGAGTTTTTCTCTAGCAATCAGGATTTTGCGAAGCTCGAAAAATTATGTGCCTCTATAGCATCGGGAAGTAAAAAAGGCGGCTGGATTAGCGAAGAAGGTGATCTTGAACTGAAACTCTTGGTGCAATCTTCAGGTCGTGTGCGGGTCAATGTCATTTGCTGCCCGTCAGTCAAGCTAGCATACCCCGGGAAGCTAGAATTTGAAGCGGAACTGGAACTGGCCTCATTCGTCGGTTATGATTCCTTGTAAGGCACCATTTTTCATAGGAGGGTGCCAATGTGGACCGCCGAGAACCGTTCCCGCTACAACCGGGATCACCTGCGCTATCCGAGCGACCTGACCGATGAGGAAAGGGCGTTGATCGAACCGATGATACCGCCGGGTAAGCGGAGCGGAGGAAAGCGACGCGTCAATATTCGCGAAGTGGTCAACGGGCTGATGTCTGTGCTGTCGACGGGCTGCCAATGGCGAGCGGTTCCGAAGGATTTGCCGCCACGGAGCACGCTCTACGACTATTTCGATCTCTGGACATGGGACCGGACACTGGACCGCATTCACCAAACCCTTTCCGTGGCCAGTCGGGAACACGCCGGACGGGAAGCCTCTCCCACGGCAGGCATCATTGATAGCCAGAGCGTGAAAAGCGCAGAAAAAGGGGGCGCTACATTGATGGCAACGGCTACGATGCGGGCAAGAAAATCAAGGGAAAGAAGCGGCATATTCTCGTCGACACCCAAGGTTTCCTGATGCATGCGCTCCTCCATGCCGCCAATATTCAGGACCGAGACGGCGGCCTGCTTGTCATGACTTCCCTTTTCGGTCTGTATCCCTTCCTCCTCAAGCTTTATGCCGACGGCGGGTATCAAGGACCACAATTTCAGGCTGGATTGAAACAGGTCTTGGCCCAGGTTAATGTCGAAATCGTCAAGCGCTCGGATAAAACAGAGGGCTTCGAGCCCCGGGGATTGCGCTGTCCAAGGAGCAGGTGGCGGCGCTGAACTCGGACATTGTCTGGTACGTCACCAAGCAGATCGACGGCAAAAGCGTTCTGGTGCCGCAGGTCTATCTGGCCTCGGCCTCTCGCGGTCGGATCACCCAGCAGGCGGCCCTGGTGGAGGGCGACAGCGTCACCATCATCGCCGACGACACCATCGACAACTCCGGCGTCATCCGCTCCCGGACCGGCACGCCGGTCCTCCAAATCTGGAGATCAAAGTCCCCGGGTTAAATCGCGATGCGATTTGACCCGGTTTGATCTCGCACGACATGACCCTGATCGCGGGCGGGGACATCACCAACCGCTCGGGGGTAATCGACGCGGGGGGCCGGGCCACCATCGCCTCGCTGGGCGGGGATATCATCAACGAGACCCTGATCCGCGAGACCCTGGGCGACAGGCCGGGCGTTGTCCGCGACAGCCTGCAGGAGCGGGCGTCGA
>NZ_JBLAVB010000066.1:0-3069 GCF_047263945.1 Rhodospirillum sp. A1_3_36
TATTGGGAAAAGGCTGTTGAAGCAGCTCGCAAGAGGGGCTTTTCTCCAGAGATTGAAAGGACAGAAATTCATTTGCAGGTGGCAAAAGAGTTCGTTGCAGCAAAGAAACCCCTTCCCCACTCAAGTGCTCGGATTGCTGAAATTGGGGATCGTCGTTGGAATGCCCTAGAAGCCGATAGAAAGGCCGCTGAGAAGGCCCAGCAAGAAAACGCTCGTAAGGCCGAAGCCGAACGGAGACGCGCACAGGAGGCCGAAAAAACGGCCCTAGCAGATCGTTATGAAGCACGGTGGCGGATTGCTGAAAAAGCAGCGAAGGCTGCGCAAGGGGCCGAGTGGCAAAAATCCCAGCTCGAACAGGCTCACCCGTGGCGGGCACGTCTCCACAAGATTGGTCTAAAATTTGGCCCTCTCTCTGAGGTCGAGGGCCGGATAAAAGCCGCTCAGAAGGCCGGAGAAGTGTTATTGGCCGATACTGAAGGGCGCAACGCCTGGAAAGAACGGCGAGCGGTTCTAGAGGCAAAAAAACAGGCTGAAGCTCGGAAAATTGAAGCAGAGCGGCAAGCGGCTTTGCAGAAAGAGGCTCAAAAGCGGAGAGCCGCCAAACCAAAGAATGAACAAGCGAAGACCAAAGCCCCAAAAAAGGGGCAAGGTCCCGGCTTTGGAATGGGTTTTTAGTCCGCTAAATCTTCATCTATTTTCCGGGCTGGAAGGTCTGGTTCCATACCGGGCAATGCGGGCTGTGATGGTGGGGGTAAACCGTCACCAGCTGGGAGTTGCTGTTCGCCTGTGAACATCGCAGGGACATGCTCTAGAGGCTCTAAACGCTCAAGTTCGGCTTGGTCCGGTTGCTCGTTGTCAGATACCAGAACAGCCGCCGAAAATAGGCTGTACCGGATACCGTCACGCTTGCCGCTCCAGGCTACCCGGTCGTTGACGATGTAAGCGCAGGACGTGCCATTTGGCCCAATTTGGCGAACTTCAATCCATTTGTCAGCCCGAAGCACGTCAAGCGCCCGTTGGAATGTGCGAACGGAACAGTTAGCCAGCCTAGCAAGGTTCGCTTGGCTGGCGACGATAGCATTATGTCTGCCCATCTGGGCGACAAGCACCATCATGACTGATGCGGCCCTAGGATTTTCCGCCGCCAGAATTGCCCAACGTTCAAGCGCTGCACGTTCTACCTGCACCCAGGACCCACCTGGGGCAGTCGTCAAACCTACTTGTCTGCTTCTGCCTGTTGCCATGACGCAGCCCTCAGTCAACGGTGTCGTAAAATGCGACATCAATGACCGAGGGATAGGCCAAAATAGTGTCCAATGTCAAGACATCAATGTCGTAAAATACGTCAACCGTACGACATAGCTGGTGTCGTAGGGGTACGACATAGCTGGTGTCGTACCCCCCCCCTATAACACTATGATTTAAATGAATTTTTTTTTGTCTCTTCTATGATCTCAATGATCCCCCTGAAAAGGGGCCTTGAGGGAGTTATCCACGCCTGACCGACGCGCCCCCACAGCGCTAGGAGGGCGGGGGTGGATAACTCCTTGATCATGCGGCACCTGGCCGATTTCTATTTGGTCAACTCATATTGTTTTGAATCCACTTTTCAAAAGTTTCTAAAAGCCACCGCGGGCTTTTCCCAATACGGATGTCATGCTCTGGAAATGATGCTTCATCATCGTTACTTTGAATTTCTTCTAATGTTCTCATACGAGAACCAACGGTCATTTGAAAACCACCTGGAGAAAATGTACCAATTTCAGTATTTTTTTCAGTATTAGGAGTATTTTTCTTTGATGAATTTCGTACCCATCTATCAAATGTTGATCTAGAAATTCCAAGTCTATTTGAAATTTGGTCTGCCGTTAAAAGAACAGCTTCACCAGAAGCAATTTTCTTGACGATCTGAGGGTCGGGCATTTTATACCTCCATATACAGTCTTTTGTCATCAAAGACCTCCATTGATATTCAATTGCCACCATTCGTCGTCATCTGTCAATCAGAAGCCTGTATCACTCAAGCGGCTCCTCTTCTCTTGCCGTAAAACCACCCCGTAGCGTAGCGGAGCCCTCCCCTTGCGGGAGGGTAGTCTGTCCGATAGGATGGACTAGGGCGCACTTATGGGTTTCTGCGAAACCCGTGCTTCGGGGAGACCCCGAACCCCCATAGGACGACAGGAAAAAAAACCTTGGCCATCTACAGCCTGAACCACCGCAGCATCGGGAAATCGACCCATGCCCCCGGCACCGCCGGGGCACATGTCGATTACATCACCCGGGACAGCGCGGCCCGGGTTGTTCTGGCTGAGCACATGCCAGAACAACGGCATGAGGCCCACGCCTGGCTTGACCAGGCAGAAGCCTCAGACCGGAAGAACGGCAGGGTTTGCGACAAGGTGATGCTGGCCCTTCCTCGTGAATTGTCACCGGAAGAGCGGGCGGACTTAGTCCGTGATTTTGCTCGGCAGGTAAGCCAGGGCAAGGCGCCTTGGATGGCGGCGATCCATGACAAGGGCAAGGATGCTCAGAACCCCCACGCCCATCTTGTCATCCGTGACAAAGACCCAGAGACAGGAAAGCGCGTGGCCTGTTTGTCGGAAAAGGGCAGCACAGAACGATTGCGCGAGCTTTGGGAGACGACGGCCAACGCTCATTTGGAGCGTGCCGGCCATACGGTCCGGATCGATCGGCGGACCCTTGCCGCTCAAGGGATCGAGCGGAAGGCGCAAATTCACGTTGGACCGCGTGCTAAGGCGATGGTTGAGCGCGGTGTGGAGCCTGTCACGAAGACACGGACAGATCACCGCGGCCGGAAGATCCAGTATCTCCAAATTGAGTCTCTTGGAGAGAAGACAAGAACTCGCGTTGGCTACAACGCAAAGATCATCAATCTCAACGAGCAAAAAGCCAAAAATGAGGCCCGAAAGTGGGATCTTTCATATTGGGAAAAGGCTGTTGAAGCAGCTCGCAAGAGGGGCTTTTCTCCAGAGATTGAAAGGACAGAAATTCATTTGCAGGTGGCAAAAGAGTTCGTTGCAGCAAAGAAACCCCTTCCCCACTCAAGTG
>NZ_JBLAVB010000067.1:0-3041 GCF_047263945.1 Rhodospirillum sp. A1_3_36
CTGCGGTGAGGACCAGATCCCCCGCCGTCTTGGTCTCGCCGGTATTGGTGAAGGTGCCCCCCACCGACAGGGTCGTCGTCCCGCCGCTGCCGGTGATCTTGCCGCTGCTCGATAGGTTCGCACCCGCAGTGACGGCCAGGGTCAGGGAAGCTGAGGTGGCCCGTGGACCGGTTTCTTAGGGAAGTCGCCGAGAGGCCGACGCAGTCCAGGCCCGATAGAGCCTTACGCAGAGCCGTACTTTGCCGCTGCCGAATCCTCAAATATCGACAGAAAAAGGCCGCGCTTCGAATCGCTCCGATAGAATATCCGGATCAACAATTTGAAAAGTTCGTAACAGCCCAGAAGTCTTCATCCATGCTTCGGACCCAATAGCGATGAGAGGTTGGGACCATGTGCTCGAAGTCACATTCGGCCCCCCACCAACCATCCACCACGACAGATTCATAGCTGCGCCCACGAACCATGTGCATGAAGATTTTGCGATCATAGTTGATGTAAAATTTAGGTGGTTTTGAGAACAATCGCATCCGAAGCTGGATCAGTCCTTCACTTGCGCAAACGTCGAAAGACAACGATTGTTCCATTGGTGCCGATAGTTCCGAATATTGGCCAGAATCCTCCATGAAGAACTCATCGCGCAAAATTTCAGTCGTGACAATCTTGGCCGAATCACCATCCCGGTATCGTGGAAAAAGATCGGCAGTCAAAGTTGAGAGGCCATTCCGATACCGCCGAATGACTTCTGCCCTGTATGTCTCTACAGACTGTCCAACTGGAAGATAACGCATCAGCTTGTCGTCTCGGCACATTGCATCGATATTTTCATATGATTGAGATTAAAATTTTCATCCCAATCAATAATCCAAAAGTACTCACCACCAAAGATGAAAAGCCCAATTTGTTCTGTTTAGGATTTTCTCCCTCAGCTCAGAACTAATTTCCGCCAAATTCATCGAAAAACTCCTGTTGGGTAAGGACACGCCCATTTGAGGACCCACTCGTCATCAGTTCGGAGTAGGCTTGGTCAAGCTCAATAGCGGCGTGAGGCGGACCTGTCAGGTGATTACCCTCTCTGTACAAACAGAGCGTTCAACCTGTCGCAGTCGACTTCGGAGAGTGTGATCGATATTCCCGTGCGCATGCCCTATCATCACATTCCCGCCTCTGTTTGAAATCCCAATACGGACTCTTCCGTTTCGATCTACCCACTAGCATCCCACGTTATTGTCACAGTCTATCATGCGGAACATTCAATCCATGAATGGGCTTTCTTCTATAGTTTTTTCAATCTCATCCTTCATAAGATGGTACCAATTAAGAGATATAATTTTCATCAAATCCAACTGCTTGGCAAACAAAATTCTCCGCGGGTCTTGATGTTCTACGCGATGACGCAATTCGTAATCTTGAGCCATCTGAGATGTTATTGACCGAAATATCCAAAACAATAAAACATTTAGGCTATCAGTTTCTTTTTCAAAAAAAATAAACCCCCTTTCTTCAAATAAGAGCCGGTATTTACCTTTTTTAATCTCAATGTGAGGCCTTCCATCTTGCGGAGACTTAGAAAAAATGGTTGTCATTGTCTTGGGAGCATCAATTTTTGATGCTATTTCCAAAACAGTACTCTGGATTTCTTCAATAGACTCATTCACCTCAAACAATCTCCTCCAAGTATCCGTTTCTAACCAACCAATCAACATTCACTCTCTCAGAGAGGTTCGGTAGCATCTGTGTTCCACCGCCAGGTTGATCAAACGCCGGAGCCACCTCTCCTTTAATAACCGGTAGTGGCTTTTTCACCACGTATGTATGTAATGTTTCAGCAGCACTACCAGGTGCCATCGCTCTCTGTTCTAGTGGTGTACCCGCAGGCGACATAAAAGAGCCGACCGGAGAACCATACCTATCAAGCCGTGTACCAACATGAATTGTTGCTTCGTTTGGTTTCCCTGCAAACCCTAAATTATCAGGCCAATCCCAACCACTGCCATCAGCTTTCCTAAATTTATCGTAGTAAGAAGCTCCGCCCGCCTCAGCATCAAGAGCCCCCGGTAGCGTTCCGGGATTAGGTTCGACAAATTCAAGAACCTTGTCTCTTCTTTTTAAATTAACAACAAAGTCCTTCCCAGACCTGAGAACTTTTTTCGCGCTGGACACGTTGCTGGCGAGAAGAACGCCCCCCACCCCTACGACGGTCGCGAGGGCGAGGCTCTGGTCCCTGGTCAGGGTCGGGTCCAACTGCTCAATCGCTTCAGCCAGCTTGGCGAGCCCAAATTCGATACCCTCGCCGATAAGACCGCCGACAACCTCATCCAAAACCGCGTCCACGGCCATCTGTCCAGCCGCGCCCATCGGACCCATCGTCACCGTCAGCGCCCCGGCGATCGCGACCTTCATGCCAATGGAGAAGTAGTCACCATATTCCTCCATAAAGGTGTCGATGTCATCGAGCACCCTTTGGGTGAATTCAGCGGCGCTATCCAACTCGATATAGACCCTATCGGCATCGCCTTGGGCAATGATCGTGTCGCTAGGGGAGTACGCATAGGACGGGGTTCCGTCAGCAAGGAAGATCACTTGACCATTTGCGTCCGTTTCGAGCCAGCCGCCATGTCCGATGACATCCATGGCCTCATCGATTTCCCCCTGGCCCAAACCCTCAGCCTGTAGTTGCTAGAGCAACTCCTTTTGCGACAGAGCCTGAGCCAACCAAGGATTGGTTTCCATCAGCGTTTTCGTGGCCTGTTCGACGGAAACCCCATCCTTCGCCGCCATGGCTTCCGCCAAGGGTTGCAGAGCCTTGGCCTCGGCCCGTATTTCGTTGCTCACTTCAGGATGGTCACCGGATAGGGCCGTGATCACCTCATCAACCGTGTCCCCTAGACCAGCGAAGTTCTCCCGGCTCTTCCCAAGCAACCAATCGAGATCCTTGCCACTGTTTTCGGCGACGTTTTGCGCGGCTGAGACGGCTTCGTCGGCGTTCTGGCCGGTCAAGGTTGCGCCAAGGGCTGCGGCCAGTTCGCCGATCTTGCCCATCC
>NZ_JBLAVB010000068.1:0-3034 GCF_047263945.1 Rhodospirillum sp. A1_3_36
CACTGCTCGTAGCGAAGACGCCCAAAGCTCAAGCGTCGCCTCAATCGATGCACCCGTCATCCATGACCTCCGAATCATGGAAACTCATAGAGTCAGAGATCATTAAAAAATGCAACTGTAATGCTAGAACGTTGGCACTGAGGGCGGTCTCATTCTATTTGGTTTCGAAGTTCCCTGCGAGCGTTACGAACCATGCGGCTCTGGCTCGGATAAGGCTCGGTAACTTGAATTGTCTGACCTGAAATGCGCGCTTTGCGTCCAATTTTGGAGCGGTTTACTTCGCGCCAAGCGGCGTCGATCTCTTCTTTGCTCTTTGGCCACCAGCCGATACGGATATGTGTGACCTTCTTTCCGGTCTTGATGGGGACGATAGAGACACTGAAGGACGCGAGGCCATTCACTTCCATAATGACATTTTTGATGACGTGCTTGTTAAGAGCACCGAAGGCCGGGTATTTCCCGTTTTCAACGCCTATAATTTGCCTGAACTCCTCAAGACTCATGTCCTGAAACGTTTTTCGGCTAAGTCCGGTCCACTGAGAGACGTTTTCATAGAGGCTGACGGAGTATTTTGAACTAAAGGCCATTAGGACCGGCAGGGCAATTTTCCCCCAAATCGCTGAGTCCTTTAGAACCTCCACCAGACGTTTGTCAAAGCTGTAATTGAGGATGCCTGCTGGGCGGTCTGGATCGTCAAGATCATTGCCGCCAAGAAACTGGACACGGCGAGTTTTACCGTTCGCAAGTTTGACTGTGAGTATGGTCTGCATGAGCGAGATGATTGCTTCTTCGACCATCTCGTAGCCTTTGTGGTCATCCGGCTTCAGATCGTCGATTTCAATGGTGTAGTCCTTGTTTACATCCACGCCCTGCATATGTGCATTGTGCCAGAGAATCGTGATTGAGCGGCGAGCGTTTAGCGTCAACGCTTGGTGGCCAGTGATCTGAATCAGTTCGGCAGGTTTCACCGCCTGATCCCGGCGGGGCTTCAGGTCAATAACCCTAAATGTTAGGTTTAGATCGTTTGCCATTTCGATACAAAGAGTAAGGCGGTCCCGCAAAATGTGAAAGAAATTTCCTCTATCGGTTCACACTTCCCCAAATTCCTTACATTTGGCCACATTAACAGCCCTATGCCATCGTCAGATGATTTTTACGTATCCATCAAGCATTTGATTTATTTAAATAAATTCTATTTTTTTAAGGATCTCATCCAGCGTGACAGGGCTGTGTACTCTGTCGTCTGTAAATTTGATTTTTAGTGTGAGGCTCAGCGCCCATGGCAGGGGCATGCCCCTGCCATGGGCTACCCTTCATCTAGGCTTTCTCAATCGCCAAAAAGAGGAACCGGATGGAAGATACTCAGAGTAGGGTTATTGCCGCACTGATGGAACTGAGGTGGCCCCGGAAATTCGGACAGGGTGTTAAGCTGTTCCCGTCTCTGCGAAGGAGAGGGAAATTGGGCAAGGTTACACGGAAGCGTTTACGGAGCCGACTTTAAGGCGAAGATGGCGCTGGAGGCGATCAAGGGGGAGCAGACGGTCGCGGAATTGGCCGCGAAGTACAGCATCCATCCGACGATGCTCACGACGTGGAAGAAGCAGGCCATCGAGGGGATGTCTTCGACGTTCTCGAACAAACCCGCGAAGGAAGCCGAAACCACCGCCGCGGAAGTGGAGCGTCTTCACGCCAAGATCGGCCAATTAGTCGTGGAGCGGGATTTTTTGACAAAGGCCTTCAATCGATGAGTATCGAGCGGAGGAGACACATGGTTGAACCGTCCCATCCGGTGCTGTCGATTGTTCGGCAATGCGCCTTAGTTTCCATCAGCCGGTCCTCGTTCTATTACCAACCGCGCGGGGAGACGTCACTGAACCTGGCGCTCATGCGGCTGATCGACGAGGTGTTCCTGGACTGCCCGTTTTACGGCGCGCGTCAAATGGCGCGGCATCTTCGGCATCTGGCCCACGCTCCCCCGAATTCCTCACATTTGGCTTATTCTATTGGTTAAACACTCATATGAGGAGAACTGTGGAATGTGAAGGTTAAGGCATTCTCCATATCCAATAAATGCTTGTAATATGCATCAAATTTTATCTCTTTTTTAGAAGCGGTGGTCACCGTGTAAATCTGGTAAGGCTTTGCTATTAGAGGAAATAATGACAACGATTTTTGCAACGACCTCCAATGATATGATAATTTTGTAGATGATTTTTCGACATTTAATCTCATGTAGTCTGCGCTAAGTTTTATGATCGTAAGACGCGAATCATTGCAGTTGATATATCCGAAACAATCGGGTCATTCCGTTTTTGCAACTGCTCACCGGGTTGGCAAAAAGGGGTTGGCCAGGGCTGTAGGTTGTGATTCAACCTTTGTATGAAAACGCCCCGGACATATCGGCTTAGCGAAGCGGAGAAAGACGCCTTGCTGCTTGAGCAGGCGGTGCTGATCGAGCATTTATCGGCCCGGGTGACGGAACTTGAAGCGGCGCTCAAGAAGCCGAAAAAGACGTCATCGAACTCCGATACGCCTCCTTCCCAGGATGGTCCTGGCCGGAAAAACTGGAAAGACGATAAGACAGGCGCCCAGAAGAAGCCCCGCCCTTCGCGCCCCGGTGTCGCCCGGGCCTTGAGTGACAATCCTGACCAAACGGAACGCTGCGTCACTGAGGTCTGCCCCCATTGTGGGACGACGGCTTCAGTGGAGGGACAGCGGTGCCGTCATCGCTACGATCATATTGAACTGCCCGAAATCCGTCCGGTGGTGACGCGGATCGAACTGTTCGGAGGGCGATGCGGCGAATGTGGGAAGCGGTATCGGGCCGAGGCTCCCCCGGGAAAGCCCCCGGGATCCCCGTTCGGCCCGGGAATTCGCTCCCTCCTGCTCTATCTCCACCACAGCCACCATGTGAGTTTCGAGCGTCTGGCGGGATTGTCCCGGGATCTCTTCGGCTTGAAGATTTCCGAGGGGGCGATCTCCAATATCTTCCGAGCGACGACCACGGCAATGGAAAAAGCCCGGGCCGCGATCC
>NZ_JBLAVB010000069.1:0-2988 GCF_047263945.1 Rhodospirillum sp. A1_3_36
TGCCCGAGGAAGTGCCACCGACGATCAGGATGTTCTTCCGGTCGCGCACGGCCTGAGCGAGAACATCGACCTGGGCCTTGAGAATCAGGCCATCCCGCAGGTAGTCGGCCAGCAGGTGAATGCGCGACGCCGGTTTGCGGATGGCGAAACAGGGACCCGTGGCAATGGGCGGCAACAGCCCTTCGAAGCGTTCACCAGATGGGAGTTCGGCGCCGACGATGGGGTTGTCGGCATGGACCTCTGCCCGCACATGGGAGGCGACAAGACGGATGATCCGTTCCGTCTCGGAAGGATGGATGCGGACGTCGGCGCTCCCCCTGCCCTCGCCCAGGCGGTCGATCCACAGGGAGCCGTCGGGATTGACCATCACCTCGATGACGGCGGGATCAGCCAGGGCCTGGGCGATCACCGGCCCCATGGCGGTGCGCAGCATGGCCCTGCGGCGCTCTTCGGAGGTGTCGGTCATCGGCCCTCTCCCTGGGACTGGTCGAGCGACCGCTTGCCGCCCGCGATCTGGCGGCCCACCTGCTCGATGAATTGCTGGAAACGATCGCGCGCCACCGCCTGGGCGGCCCGGTCGGGCACGGGGGCATGGGCGTTGAAGGTGAGGTAGAGCTTGACGAAGAAGGCGAGGCTTTCGGTCAGCACGTCCAGGTCCCGCCGGACGAGGCCGGAGAGCAGGACCAACTCATCCTCCGGCGGCAGTTGCATCACCTCCCCCGGCGTCAGCAGGGGGCGGGCGGTTTCCTGGCGGCTGACCATGACGTGGGACAGCCAGGGCGCCAGCCGGTGGCCCGCGTAGTTCCGCATGGCCCGCAGTTCCGTCGCGGTACCCAGGGCATCGGAGATCCGTTTGGCCGTGCGCTCGTCGTTGGAGGAAAAGGCGATCCGCACATGGCAGTTGTCGAGGATGGCATTGTTCTCTCCGTAGGCCTTGGAGATCTGGTTGAGGCTCTGGGCGATCAAATAGGCACGGATGCCGTAGCCAGCCATGAAGGCCAGGGCCGTCTCGAAGAAATCCAGCCGCCCCAGGGCGGGGAACTCGTCCAGCATCATCAGCAGCTGGTGCTTTCGCGTTTTTCCGGGGTCGCCCTCCAGCCGCTCGGTGAGGCGGCGGCCGATCTGGTTCAGCACCAGCCGCACCAGGGGTTTGGTGCGGGAAATGTCCGAGGGCGGGATCACCAGGTACAGGGAAACAGGATGTTTGGCGTCCATGAGGTCGGCGATGCGCCAATCGCAAGCCGAGGTGGTCCGGGCGACCACCGGATCGCGGTAGAGCCCGAGAAAGGACATGGCCGTGGAGAGCACGCCCGACCGCTCATTCTCCGACTTGTTCAGCACCTCCCGCGCCGCCGAGGCCACCACCGGATGGACCCGGGGGTCCTCGGGCGTGCCGAGGTGGTTGGTGGCCATCATCCGCCGCAGGGTGGCCGTGAAGGTCCGCTGGGGATCGGAGAGGAAGGCGGCGACCCGGGCCAGGGTCTTCTCCTCCTCGGCATAAAGCACATGGAGGATCGCGCCCACCAGCAGGGCGTGGCTGGTTTTCTCCCAGTGGTTCCGGCGCTCCAGGGCGCCCTCGGGATCGACCAGGATATCGGCGATGTTCTGGACGTCGCAAACCTCGTCCGGCCCCTTGCGCACCTCCAGCAAAGGATTGGTGCGGGCGGAGCGTGGGTCGGTGGGATTGAACAACAGGCAGTGGGAGAAGCGCGCCCGCCACCCGGCGGTGAGCTGCCAGTTCTCGCCCTTGATGTCGTGGATCACCGCCGATCCGGTCCAGGAAAGCAGCGTCGGCACCACCAGCCCCCCCCCTTGCCCGAGCGCGTCGGGGCGAAGGCCATCACATGCTCCGGCCTGTCGTGGCGGAGGTATGTGTCGTCGAACCGCCCGAGGAAGACCCCCTCAGCCCGAAACAGCCCGGCCTTGCGGATCTCCCGCCGGAGCGCCCAGCGGGAGGAGCCATAGGTGGTGACGAGACGGCTCTGCCGCGCCCGCCAGAGGGATCCGACCACCGCCGCGGCGCAGCCCATGAACCCGCTGGCCCCGGCGAGCATCCCCGCCTTGTCGAAGATCTCGGGCGCGTAGGCCTCGTAGAAGTACCACCACTCGAAAAGCCGCCAGGGCTCGTAGACCGGCCAGCTCATGAGGGTGAACCAGGGCAGGCCCAGCCGGGCCTGATAGCCCAGCATGTCGGCGCACCACTGCGTCGCGGACCAGACGCCCAGGAGGACGATACCGAAAACGACCAGGATCTGGCCAACGAGAAGTTTGGTGGGGGTCATGGGGATCGCTCCGTTGCATGAGGCAGACGGAACGAGGGTCGCGTGGATAGGCGGGAACACTTATGGGCTTTATGTGCGCGGAAATACGATGGGAGGGAGAAGGCGACCGGACCAATATCGGTTTGACGAAGGATGATTGGAGGAACACAAACTCCGAACAGATGCCATTGGCACCCCTTATACCAAGGGCATGAGGTTGTGACTCGGATATAGGCTTTAAGGGATTCCCTGTTTCGCTCAATCATGATTCACTCTCGCCATATTCAATTTCTGGATGGGGGAGTTGACCTTGGCGATAGAAATCCGTCGGGGAGATCATGACGCAGCGTCGCTGCGGGGATTGGCTGTTTCCACCGATGACGCGAAAGCGGCCCGGCGCTTGTTAGCCATGGCGCTTGTTCTGGAGGGTGTGTCGCGATCGGAAGCGGCACGGGTGACGGGCATGGATCGTCAGACGCTTCGGGATTGGGTGCATCGCTACAACGAGCACGGCCCGGAGGGACTTTCGGATCGCAAGGCGCCGGGCCGTGCGCGATGGCTCACGGACGAACAAATGGCCCAGATAGCGGAATGGGTGGCGTCTGGTCCAGACCTCGAAGTCGATGGAGTGGTCCGTTGGCGCCGGATTGACTTGGCTGCCAAGATTGAGCGCGAGTTTGGCGTGTCGCTTGCTGAACGGACTGTTGGAGAAGTCCTGCGTCGTCTC
>NZ_JBLAVB010000070.1:0-2832 GCF_047263945.1 Rhodospirillum sp. A1_3_36
GCTTGACCGATGCGGCTTTGTCGGGGCTGGACCTGCCGGGTCTGAACGTGGCGGCTTCTGAACTGACCTTCGTGGAGCGGCTTGAGCGGGTCGCCCTGCAGGCCACGATCCGCAATACGATCCAGTTCGGGTCGAACGTCGCGCTCTACGGCCAGGATCCGGGCGAGGCGGCCTTGGCGATGACGCGGAGCCTGGGTGCCGATGTGATCGGGACCATGGCCTCCTATGAAATGGGGGCCTTGGTCAGCGGCTATCAGGACACGACGCTGGGGTATATCGGCGACAAGGTGGCCCAGGCCGCCGTGGGCTGCGCGACGGGAGCCATCGCGGGCGGGTCCTGCACCTCGCGGGCTTTGGGGGCGGCCCTCTCGGCCATGGCCATGGATGCCTACCTCGGCGCGCTGGACCGGAGCGCCTACACGGCGGAGGAATGGTTCGCCATCCAACAGCGGATGGGCAAGATCGGCGAACTGGCCGCAGCCCTTGGCGCAACCTTGACCGGCCAGAACGCCGACGAAGCCGTCGCAGCCGCGCAAAACGTCGCCGAAAACAGTGGCAAGGATCTCGATTGGCTGCTCGGCACGACCCGAGAGAACTTCGCTGGTCTAGGGGACACGGTTGATGAGGTGATCACGGCCCTATCCGTAAGAGAGCCGAAGGTCGCCAATCAAGTACGCGCTGAAGTCAATGTCACGCGTGAGCAGGCGGAAGAAATAGCCGCTGCCACAGGCGTTTCCGTCGAAGAAGTCGAATGGGACTTCCAGACAATGGCGGCACTCACCTCACGTCAATCAGCTAACGCACAAGTTCTAGAGTATATGCGGGCCGCTGGTGTCGATGAGGCTCTTATTCAGGCCGCGTCTTCACTTATGGCCCAAGGAGGGTGGGTCATGTGGGATGCCGAGGGGCATCCGACTTTCGAAGCCAATGGAATGCCGACCTTTGGTTACAATCCGATCACGGCAGAAAATCTGCCACCTCCGGGAGGCGTTTCATCGCCAACAGGAGCGCTGTCCCCGCTGAAGAACGCCGCTGCAATGGCCGGGCAAGTGATGGCAGAGGCCAGTGCCCTGATCGCCAAGTATGGGGATACCGTCGAATATATTGTTAATGGCATGGTCTATACGGCGTTGACTGTGACCAGTGGTCCCCTGGCTGCAGCGGGAAAAGCCGCCATTGACAAGCTTGTCGACTTGGCCATGGAGACGCTTTTAAGTGGCGTGGTCGAGACGGGCCTGAACAAGATCGCCGATGGGTACGAATGGCTGGATCAAAGCCTGACCCGGGATGAAAGCCTCACGCTCTCTACCGCTTCCGCGATCATTGCGGTACTCGGGATCAGTGGAAAGCAGGCCGCTCAGGATCTGCTGAGGTCCGCCAATCGGCTCGTGCGGACGAAGGTGGCAATCAAGAACGGGCTGGCCACGGGATATAGGCCCGAGATCAAGGACGGCTCCACGGTTATCGTTCATACGGATGGGCGGATCTACGATGCCGTTGACGATATCCCCGAGTATCAGTGGCCGACAGGTCAAGGAGCCCTTAAGGACGCCTACTGGTCGACCAGCCGGAGCGAAGCCTTGAGCAAAGCCAGACAGGCTTATGGTGTCCCCAATAGCAGTCAACCGCTGCTCACGGTGAAACCAAATACACCGCTTGGCCAAGCCATGGGGCTGGATGATCGGAACGTCAGAGCCTATCTCTACAAGAACTCCAATGGCGACCTTCTGGTTATTCGGGAGGATAAAGCGGCCTTGTATGGGGCCGATGGGGGCCTGGGCGATCAGGCTGCGCACTTCAATGGGGCAAATGTGACGAAGCAGGGCAATGTGGTGTATGACTTTAAAAAACCTGAAAGGACCTTAACTTCTATCTCAGAAACCAAACTTAATGAGCATTTCTATTTTTAGGAGGCGGATAATGACCGAAGAAATGTTAAATTTTTTGAATAATGTGATTCGAAACAAGAGTAGAAATAGAGAAAAAATTAATATATACAAAAGTACTCTTAATCCAGTTCTGTCGAGAAAAAAGAATTCAGAAAACGGAAGTATATATATTGTGTCAATGGAAGCTACAAAACTTCTTTTAGCAAGAAAGATTATTGAGAAAAACGGCGTTATGGAAGGATATTCTTTCTTTGAATTTTACGATAACTTAGTTGTGTATATAAGTCCTATTGATTTTTCGTACTTTCGAAATTTCACTCGCCTTCCTCGCCCAGTGAAGGATTGCACATATGATGTTGGTTACATATCAGGGGAACATTCACCAACAATGGATGAGATAAAGAAATATGTTTTTTCCGAGTTAAAAATAATAAAAGAGAGAAAAGAAATATTTGAGAATTTTCTTTCAATGGAAGATTTTATGCTTCAGTGTGAAAAATATAGAAGATATATATTTGAGGACTTGATTGAGAATTATTTGCTAGAAATAGGATGCGGCCTAATAGCGAATAGGTTTTTTGAGGCTAAATCTGAAGATGTCGTCTCTATTAGTCTAAAGATTTTAAATAAAAAAACGATTCTTTTATGAAATTTAAAGAGAATACGGAGGCTGTTAAAAAATAAGATTGCCCACCCAGGTGGGATTCGCTGAGGGCATATCGGGGTAACTCCTTCTGTGATTGCCGCCCGTAAAGCAAAAAATTTTCAGCTACTTGAGCGGGAGATCGAGAGCGGCCTTCTATCAGGTCTTTAAAATCGTAATTGCTCACGGGGTTGGCGAAATCGGTTGGCTGACGGCCTGGGTTGTGATTCAACCTTTGTATGAAAACGCCCCGGACATATCGACTTAGCGAAGCGGAGAAAGACGCCTTGCTGCTTGAGC
>NZ_JBLAVB010000071.1:0-2732 GCF_047263945.1 Rhodospirillum sp. A1_3_36
TAATGTCACCCCCATCAAAGGCGGCGAGAACCTGCCTTTTCCCATGATCGCCAAACCGCATCCCTGAAAAACACCCCGTAATTTCTCACCCAGCCTCCATTATAACCTAACTCACTATTATCATTCATTCTTTCTAAGGCCAGCCGACTGCCCGGTGACTTTTCCGGGTTTGAAATCGACGTTGAAACGTGTTTGTTCTTGGCTAGTTCGACCAGGGATTGGTCAACCTTTGCCGCCAAAGTCCGTGCTTTTGAAGTCTTGCGGAAGGACAACTCGTGAGACAATCGATCAAGTTCGTTCGCGTTGTTTCGTGAGCGCGCGAAGACCGTTTCCAGATCAAAAATTGACTTTTGCGCATACGGTCGTACTACCATGGTCATGTCGCTGAATGTTCCCTAGACGGTGAACTGTGTAGCTCCTGGTTGCAAATTACAAGTGTTCACATGGACTTCTTTCCGGAAAAGGTGTCTCGAGAGTATCTTGAACTGTGGCCTTTGGCGTGTAGCGCGTTGGGGGGGAGGACTTCCTTGTCGTTCTTAATCACGCAGGTGCTGTTTTTGTGTATGGAGTGGGCGTCCACGCGGGATGCCCCCGCGTGCCGGGCCGTCGTGAATCGAGCCCACTTCGTGGTCTCGCCCCTTCGGGTTTCCGTCCCTGACGTAACAGGGAAAATACATCGGCACGGATCGGTTGGATCAACGACGGGTCGTCAGTTTGGCGCGCTCTGATGACGCATTCGGAGAAGGCGCGAAACACGGCATCCTGGCCGAGGAAGGAGCCGCCTCCATGGTTGGCTTTCGCTTTCCGTGGGCCGCGGATGGGCTGAGACACGTCGTCTATCGACCCTGATCCAGGTATGCGCGGCTGTCTTGTTGGGTGATTGATCTCGCCAGCACCTCCACCGTTCCCATCACCGAACCGGCATTGGCCGTAGGGTAGGGCGCTCCGGGACCCGGTCAACTCGATGGGGAGGACGAGCGCGAAATCCGCTGCGGCTTCGGAAATCCCGGTCCCGCCAAGCCTTCCCGCATGGTGGCTCTCGCGGCGAAATGGCCAGGGATCCTTTATCGGCTTTTCCTCCGAGCGGTGTCCATGCCGGCATGTGAGAGTGTGCAGAATTCTGTGCCCCAGCGTGGCAATCCCCTCCTGAGGAGACCCACCGATGAGCATAGATAAAGCCCTACTGGATCAATTGATGGAAGGCCGGTCGCCGGGCGACCTGTTTGGCAAAGACGGCATCCTGTCGGAGTTGACGAAAGCGCTGGCTGAGCGGGCGCTGAATACGGAACTGGCCACACACCTCGACGAGGAGCGCACGACCAGGTCTGATGACGGAGCAGGTCGGCCGCCCAATCGCCGTGACGGCGTCAGTCAAAAGACAGTGACGACCGACAGCGGCAAGGTGGTCCTGGATATTCCCCGTGATCGCAACGGCACCTTTGATCCCTTGCTGATCGGCAAATATCAGCGGCGCTTTCCGGAATTTGATCGCAAGATCGTGGGCCTGTATGCGCGGGGCATGACGACCCGGGAAATTCAGGGGCATATTGAGGAGATCTACGGTTTCGAGGCCTCTTCCAGCCTGATCTCGGCGGTGACCGAGACGGTCATGGAGGAAGTCACCACCTGGCAAAACCGGCCTCTGGAACCCTGCTATCCGGTGGTGTTTATTGAGGCCATCCGGGTGAATATCCGGGGAGACGGCGGGGTCTCGAACAAGGCCGTCTTTGTCGCCCCGGCCATCCTGCCCGACGGAACGCGCGACGTCTTATACCAAGCGGCGCGGGTTTAAACCCACGCCGCTTTTCTTGCGTTCAAACGCCACGCGGGCTTTTACGCGCCATAAGGCGCGGCGGCCACTTGGCCGCTTCCAAGGTGCGGTGAGTCAAACTCACCGCACCTTGGTATTAGGTCTATGGTTCCAGTCCAACGAGGGGGCGAAATTCTGGGCCAAAGTGCTCAATGATTTGAGGAATCGAGGCGTCCAAGACATCCTGATCGCTGTCGTTGATGGGCTCAAGGGCCTCCCTCAGGCCATTGAGGCAGCATTTCCTCAAACCCGGATCCAGACCTGCGTGGTCCACCTGTTGCGCCATTCCATGAGCTTTGTCGGCTACAAGGACCGCAAAGCCGTCGCCACAGCCCTCAAGGCGGTCTATACCGAAGGTGACGCCGAGGCGGCGGAGGCGGCCCTGAGCGCCTTTGAGGAGAGCGATTTGGCGGCGCGCTACCCTGCCATTGCGCCCAGCTGGCGCCGGGCCTGGACCGAAGTCACCCCATTTCTCAACTATCCGCCCGAGGTGCGCAGGCTGATCTACACCACCAACGCCATTGAAGCGCTCAACTCGAAAATTCGGCGCGCCGTCAGAACCCGTGGTCATTTTCCCAGCGATGACGCTGCTGGGATTGTTGCGACCGGATCGGGGCACGCTCTGGCGTGATCCGACCATCGCCAAGGGACGCTACCAGAAGATCTACCAGGATCCTCCGGCGGCTTTCTCGCCCCATGTCACCCTGCGGCGCTCTCTGGAGGATGTGATCCGTCTCCACCGGCTCGATGCCAAGGCGGTGCCGCCCCTGTTGGACCGCCTGCACCTGACGCCGGACCTTCTGGACCGGCCGCCCGATCAGGTGTCCGGTGGGGAGCTTCAGCGGATCGCCCTGTTGCGGGTGCTGTTGTTGGAGCCCGTTTTTCTCTTCGCCGATGAACCGACTTCCCGCCTGGACCTCAT
>NZ_JBLAVB010000072.1:0-2669 GCF_047263945.1 Rhodospirillum sp. A1_3_36
TGATTGCCCATGCGGTGGTTGGCTGTGGCACGGGCGCGCTTGCCTCGGATGACTGTGCGTCGGGCGCGATTGGTGCCGTTGCCGCAGAATTGGCCGGTGTGGCCTATGAAGCGCTGTTCGCCGACCAGCTAAACAACGATTTGGCGGCCCTTAAGGCACAAGGGGTGACGGACCCCCAGGACCAGCGGGTCCTGGACGTACTCCAGAGTTATCAAGCGATGGGCATTAACCTGTCCAAGCTCGCTGCGGCTTTCACAGCCATCGTTGCGAATGCGGACGCCGATGTGGCGGTTCAAACGGGCGGAACTGCAGCCGAGAACAACTTTTTCGGGCTTGCCGCCTTGCTTGTCGTTGCGGCTAGTGCCTTATGGGCAGGTGGTGCGGTGATGACAATCATCGACATCAATAACATGTCTGAGTTGGAAACCGCTTGCGGTAATGGTGACCAGTCGGCTTGTCAGGAGGCCGATACCCTTGCCTTGTCCATGGCGGCGGAAGCTGCGTTTGAGATTGCCACAGGGGCGATTCCGACCAGTGCCGTAACCAAAGGCCTTCGTTTGTTCATCCAGCGGGTTGCAAAGTACAATTCAGCCGCCGCCGGAAAACTCAGTACTGCGGTCGAAAAGGCAGCGGGACATGCGAGCGGCGGTTTGTGCTCCTTCTCCGGAGACACCTTGGTTCTGACAAGTGTTGGCCTTATGCCGATTAGAGATATACGGGCGCAAATGTCCGTGTGGTCTCGTGATGCCGATACGGGGGACATGGCATGGAAGGCCATCGAAGCGCAGTATTCAAACCCTTATGATCAAACGGTTTCAGTAACGGTTCGCGACCTTGAGGGCGGGGCGGAACAGACCATCGTCTCGAACCTCATCCACCCCTATTTCGTGCAAACGACCCGGGCGGTAAGGCCGTCCGAAGGGCATGCCTATCGCGGTCCAATCGGCCATGGAAAATGGGTGAATGCCGGTAACCTGCAAGCGGGCGATCGCCTGCTGAACGACGATGCGTCTTGGGCCGAGGTGACGTCGGTGCTTGTTGAACAGAAAGCATTGAAGGCCTACAATCTCACCGTCGCAGACTTCCACACCTACTTCGTTGCGGCCAACGACAACGCCGCGCCCGTGTGGGTGCATAACAAGTGCTGGGATGAGGTTGACCATGGCCTCATTGAATTTAAGAGAGTCGAAAATGGGCGGCCCGTTTACGACTACGTAGATCCAGATACTGGTGACATTCGGCAGATTTATCTGGGCAAGGATGGGAAGTACTATGATCTGACTGACCATCCAATGGATGCTTCGGGAGCGCCGACGAATATCGACGTTGATGTTGGAGACGCTAATCCCACCACGTGGCAACGGATGACCACTCCTCAGGCAACAGAGGCGGCAAAGAATTTAGGATACGAGCGTACATACCAATATCCATTTGATTCTCATCGACAGCCTGTGTACTCAAATGGAAAGCAATTTATTAGTCCAGATTTTAATGGACATAATGGAGGTATCTGGAAGATCTTCGACAGAGCTGGCGAAAGGCTGGGAACCGCAGACGAAAATCTTAATTTGTTTAAAGGCTGAAGGGGAGTGCGAGGATGAATAAAATTATTGAAATTAAGGGGGATGCCGGTGTTCTTGGTGAAAAGGTAGAAGGTCAAATTTTTTTGGAAGAAACACCTGAAACTTTTTTTTTATATTGCCATGATTGGAGTATTGATCAATACGTCGCTCAATGGAAGCATGCAGCCAAATACTCGCTCTGCGAGAGAAGGGTTTCATGTTTTATTACAAAATTCGAAAGAGCATTAGAGCACCCAAAGAGAATAGATATTTTTACTATTATCCCTGAATCTACAGTTTTTAAACGGGAGTGCTATGGTAGAGAAGAAGAGTTTAAAGATTTTTACATTACAAATAGCTTTGTTTTTATTACAAGCAATCCATCGAGTCATATGAAGAATAGGGAGTTTTTTGATAAAATTGAATCTGTCTACGGAAATCCTTTCCCGATATTTCCTTTTTTTGAAGAAAAACTGGAGATATTTTATATGTATCTTTCTCGGAGCATACAAGGAATTTCAAATTGGAAAGTATCTTCTGAAAAATTAGAGTCATTGTTGTGAGTTTTTGAATTGGGAGGGGATCGCTTTAATCTGACTTCCTTCTCAGTAGTGCTTGTTGAGCAAGGGCACCACCCAACTTAACGCAGGTTCGGTGACCAACCTAGCCAATTCGGAAGTGAGAGTCTGTCCGGGATAGTTCTCTATAATTTTCTGGACCTTGCAATATCAAGGTCAAACTCTACGGCACGGTTGCCACGGCCACGGGGGCGAGCACCGGCAAGGGCGAGATTGTCGCCGGCCGGAACCTGACCATCGACGCGGGCGGCGAGGTTCTCAACGACTTCTCGACCCTTGCGGCCGGGGGCGACCTGTCGATCAGCGCCAATTCCCTGGTCAACAAGGGCATCGAAAACGTCGCCACCCTGTGGTTTGAATGGGCCACGAATGGCCAATTCAACCGGTGTTTCGGCGGCCCCTGCGTCGTAATTGCTCACGGGGTTGGCGAAATCGGTTGGCTGACGGCCTGGGTTGTGATTCAACCTTTGTATGAAAACGCCCCGGACATATCGACTTAGCGAAGCGGAGAAAGACGCCTTGCTGCTTG
>NZ_JBLAVB010000073.1:0-2660 GCF_047263945.1 Rhodospirillum sp. A1_3_36
GCTCAAGCAGCAAGGCGTCTTTCTCCGCTTCGCTAAGTCGATATGTCCGGGGCGTTTTCATACAAAGGTTGAATCACAACCCAGGCCGTCAGCCAACCGATTTCGCCAACCCCGTGAGCAATTACGGTACATCTGGGGAAACCTCTATACGCATTGTTGTTCGACCTGGTACGATGGAACTAGTCACAGCCTATCCATATTAAAGAGAGTGATGTTGGATGAAAATTATATGCCCAAGATGTAATCAAGAGTGGATAAAGAAAGTCTATGTTGGAGCAACAGATCAGACGATCTTTCACTGTTATGAATGTGAGGCGACTTGGTTTTGCGAAAACTCGATAGCGTTTGCAACTTTTTTAGACCTCAGTACATATTTGGCGCGAAAAAAGATCCCAGCATCAAGCGCTACTTATTCAACGTTTGTTGATGACCCAAAATGGCCAATGAACTCCGAATGATTTGTAGAAGTATGGATTTCATCTGACAGGCGCTCCCTCTCGTGGCGGGTGTCCGATGAGGGCTGATTGTCCGACGTCACACCGCTGGGATTATTTTCTCCTTCGCCAGCAGCACGGTATCAATGAAGGTCTGGTCCGGGGTGCGCCCGAAACACCAGCGTCCTTGGTTAGGCCGAACCTCATTGTACTCGTGCATCCAGGCGTCCAGATCTGACTGACCATCCAATGGATGCTTCGGGAGCGCCGACGAATATCGACGTTGATGTTGGAGACGCTAATCCCACCACGTGGCAACGGATGACCACTCCTCAAGCAACAGAGGCGGCAAAGAATTTAGGATACGAGCGTACGTACCAATATCCGTTTGAGTCTCATGGACAGCCTGTGTACTCAAATGGAAAACAATATATTAGTCCTGATTTTAATGGACATAATGGGGGTATCTGGAAGATATTTGGAATTAAAGGGAACAGATTGGGTACTGCTGATGCTGATCTCAATGTATTCAAGGGATAAGGAGTGATGTGCAGATGGTTGGAATGATTAGATTCTTAGAAAATCAAAACAAAGAGAGCAAGGATCTGGTTGGGGAGATTTTTTTAGAGGAATTTCCAGAGACTTTTGTCGCATCTTCTCATGATTGGAGTGTAGATGATTACGTTCGTCAGTGGAGACATGCGGTGAGGCATTCTCTTTTTGAGGGTGAGATTTCATGCTTTATTACGAATTTTAGTAACGCATTTGATCATCCAAAAAAAATAGATGTTTTTACCATTATTCCAGAGGCAAGGGTTCATGAAAGAGAGGCATGCGGCAGAGAAGAGAAGTTCAAAGACTTTTACATTACAAATAGCTTTCTATTTATAACAAGTAATCCGTCCGAGCATATGCGAGATCAGAAATTCTTTGAAAATATTAAATCTGCGTATGGTAATTATTTTCCAATCTACCCTTTTTTTTCAGAAAAATTAGAGGTTTTTTACTTATATCTCGGTCGAAATATACAAGGAATTTCAAATTGGAAAGTATCTTCTGAAAAATTAGCGTCATTGTTGTGAGTTTTTAAATTGGGAGGGGATCGCTTTAATCTGACTTCCTTCTCAGTAGTGCTTGTTGAGCAAGGGCACCACCCAACTTAACGCAGTTTCGGTGACCAACCGCGCTAAGGGGCACTTGGAGCCCGACGACAAGTTGCCCCCTACCGTCCCCGGCGCGGTCATCACGCCGGAGGGTTATGCCTACATGAAAGACGGCTCGACGGTGGTCATCGACCATCCCTATCCGGGTCTGGATTGGATGGTTTATTACGACACGGGCAATGTTACGGTCAAACTCTACGGCACGGTTGCCACGGCCACGGGGGCGAGCACCGGCAAGGGCGAGATTGTCGCCGGCCGGAACCTGACCATCGACGCGGGCGGCGCGGTTCTCAACGACTTCTCGACCCTTGCGGCCGGGGGCGACCTGTCGATCAGCGCCAATTCCCTGGTCAACAAGGGCATCGAAAACGTCGCCACCCTGTGGTTTGAATGGGAGAACGCCGACAGCACCCACAACCGCTGTTTCGGCGGCCCCTGCGTCTGGTTCAGGAATGAGGGCGGCACGGCCTATGCCGGAGAGATCATCGGCCCGGGTGTGGGCTCGATCATCCAGGCTGGCGGCGGGGTCAACATCAACGTCGGCACCTTCGACAACACCAGCGAGGACCCCCGGGACCACGACAGCTGGGACATGAAAGGCCTTTCGGAGGTCACCGGTGTCGGTGGCCGGACGATCATCGCCGCCCAGGACCTGGACCTCTATGCGGCCCTGGCGTTTGGCGGTGTCGGTTCGGGGCTGTTCGGTTCGGGTTCGGTGGTGGGCGAAGGGGCTGGGGCAGGCGAAGCGGCGGGTCGCGGCCTCTCCGACCGCCTGTCCTTCGGTGCATTGGCGCTGGATGGCCTGTCTGGCTCGGCGGTGCGGACGGTCCTGTCGCAGTCCCTGGCGGGCTTCACGGCGCTGTTCCGCCCGGCGGCCCCCTCCTCCCGGCACCTGTACGAAACCCGCTTCGACTACACGGATTTCGGCATCTTCTACGTAATTGCTCACGGGGTTGGCGAAATCGGTTGGCTGACGGCCTGGGTTGTGATTCAACCTTTGTATGAAAACGCCCCGGACATATCGACTTAGCGAAGCGGAGAAAGACGCCTTGCTGCTTGAGCA
>NZ_JBLAVB010000074.1:0-2415 GCF_047263945.1 Rhodospirillum sp. A1_3_36
GCTTGACCGATGCGGCTTTGTCGGGGCTGGACCTGCCGGGTCTGAACGTGGCGGCTTCTGAACTGACCTTCGTGGAGCGGCTTGAGCGGGTCGCCCTGCAGGCCACGATCCGCAATACGATCCAGTTTGGGTCGAACGTCGCGCTCTACGGCCAGGATCCCGGGGACGCGGCGGTGTCGCTGGCGCGGAACCTGGGCGCCGATGTGGTCGGGGCCATGGTCGCCTATGAGATCGGGCAAGCTTATACGGACGTCAAGGACACCACCTTGGGCTACATCGGTCACAAGGTGGCCCATGCGGCCTTGGGCTGCGCAACCGGGGCCATCGCGGGAACGTCCTGCAGCTCTCGGGCGGTGGGTGCCGCCGTTGCCGAGATGGCCGCCGAGGCGATGTTGGGTAACCTGAACCCAGCCGACTACACCGTGGCAGAACTCGGTGCATTGAAGGAACGGCTCAAGGGCTTCTCCAAGATGACCGCAGCCACAGCTGCGGCACTCGCTGGCCTGGATGCGAACGAGGCGGCAGACGCGGCGGATGTCGCGGTCGAGAATAACTGGGGCGAAACTCCGTGGGATCTCTTCTCACTGGCCGTATCGCTCGAGGAGTACGGGATCGTTTTCAATGACGAAAACAGCACGCTCGTCGATCGCTTACTTGCGGGCGCAGCGGTTGTTTTCGATGGCGCTATGGTTGCGGTTCCCGGTCTTTTTGGCGGTGCAGGGGTTATTCTCAAAGCTGAGCGGGTTGGGAAAAATGTTGTTGTTCGTGCCACGGCTGAAGTCGGTGAAAGTGGGGCGAAGGTTGCGGTCGACGCCAAAACCGGTTTGCGCACGGAGTTCTATAATGCTGCGGGTCAAGCCACTAAAATGCGGGATCCGTTGACCAATCAGGTGATTGACATCCCCTCTGGCGTGAGTATCCACAAGGACCATATCTTTCCTAAAGATGCGATCAAGGATCTACCTGGGTTTAAAGACCTCAATAAAGTTCAGCGAAAGCTGGTAGAGAATAACCCGATCAACTATCAACCGCTTCCGGCATCCTTGAACTGCTCGAAAGGCTGCCGCGTTCAGGGGACAGAGACGCCATGGATCACCTACAAAGGAACGCCGATCGACGCAGGGTATAGTACGTGGCTAAGAGATGAGCAGAACCAGATGGAAAAATTGTTGGTTGAGCAAATTAATGGAATGAAGGGGTAAGTAAATGCCAATAACCTATGAAGATATTCTCTCAGATAAGGCATTTGATATTATAAAATCAGAAAATCAAATGCATAGAGATGAATTGAATGGTATCTTCAATACCAAAAGAGTTGCCGATATTGTCACTCCTATGAAAAAAGGAAAAGAATGGCTTTATGAGAGAATAGTTCAACATCAGGAGAGGTCTGGGCGCATTCTTCTTAATGGGGGGGATCTTTTTATAAGAAGCTTCGATAGATCAAGTGTTGGTTCTAATGGAATTTCTTATGAACTTATGCAAGAAGTGAATGGTAGACTCATCTCTATTGAGCGAGATCCTATTGGAGATAATGTTGATCAACATAATATTGATGGATACTACGGTCGTCACCTAAGCCTTCCTGATCCGATCCGCCTTGCCTATTACCAACGTTTCGACGGGCTGAATGCTCCAGAGGAAATTATATGGGGTATTCGGCGGATACTCCTCCCCCTTCCTATCGTAGGCGGATGGAGTAGTATAGATAACTACCTAAAAAGACTTAGGTTGAAGAAAAAATATCTACCTTTGATAGAAGAAATGATTCCAGGGGTTCGCCCAAAAGACTTATCGATGGAATCCTATACAAACTTCATGATGTTTCTCGATAGTCGATATTCCAGGCTAGAGAGAAAAGGAGATGTTCTTTTTGTAAAGAATCATATCCAAGACAAGGTTGTCTATCATATCAAAGACGCAGATGTGCCGAACATGCGCATTTTGGCCGACCCCAAGGAGGCCATCGACCGGTATTGCGAACATGTCCTTCTTCGAAAAGAAGGCCGCTTCGATTTTCTCCCCTATACGACGGAGTTCACGGGGTGACGCTCTCGCCACCCGGTCAATAGGCCCCCTGGGACGGGGAGGATCGAAAGCCTATCAGAAGCTCGAACGGCTCCGACCGCCTGTCCTTTGGTGCATTGGCGCTAGGATGGCCTGTCTGGCTCGGCGGTGCAGACGGTCCTATCGCAGTCCCTGGCGGGCTTCACGGCGCTGTTCCGCCCGGCGGCCCCCTCCTCCCGGCACCTGTACGAAACCCTCTTCGACTACACGGACTTCGGCACCTTCTACGTAATTGCTCACGGGGTTGGCGAAATCGGTTGGCTGACGGCCTGGGTTGTGATTCAACCTTTGTATGAAAACGCCCCGGACATATCGACTTAGCGAAGCGGAGAAAGACGCCTTGCTGCT
>NZ_JBLAVB010000075.1:0-2335 GCF_047263945.1 Rhodospirillum sp. A1_3_36
TGGCCTCCTATGAAATGGGGGCCTTGGTCAGCGGCTATCAGGACACGACGCTGGGGTATATCGGCGACAAGGTGGCCCAGGCCGCCGTGGGCTGCGCGACGGGAGCCATCGCGGGCGGGTCCTGCACGTCGCGGGCTTTGGGGGCGGCGCTCTCGGCCATGGCCATGGATGCCTACCTCGGCGCGCTGGACCGGAGCGCCTACACGGCGGCGGAATGGTTCGCCATCCAACAGCGGATGGGCAAGATCGGCGAACTGGCCGCAGCCCTTGGCGCAACCTTGACCGGCCAGAACGCCGACGAAGCCGTCTCAGCCGCGCAAAACGTCGCCGAAAACAGTGGCAAGGATCTCGATTGGTTGCTCGGCACGACCCGAGAGAACTTCGCTGGTCTAGGGGACACGATTGACGAGGTGATCACGGCCCTATCCGTAAGAGAGCCGAAGGTCGCCAATCAAGTACGCGCTGAAGTAAATATCACGCGTGAGCAGGCGGAAGAAATAGCCGCTGCCACAGGCGTTTCCGTCGAAGAAGTCGAATGGGACTTCCAGACAATGGCGGCACTCACCTCACGTCAATCAGCTAACGCACAAGTTCTAGAGTATATGCGGGCGGCTGGTGTCGATGAGGCTCTTATTCAGGCTGCGTCTTCGGTTATGGCCCAAGGAGGGTGGGTCATGTGGGATGCCGAAGGGCATCCGATTTTCGAAGCCAATGGAATGCCGAGCTTTGGCTATAACCCGATCACAGTAGAGACTCTGTTGCCTCCGGGAGGCGCTTCGTCGCCAACAGGAGCGCTGTCCCCGCTGAAGAACGCCGCTGCAATGGCCAGGCAAGTGATGGCAGAGGCCAGTGCCCTGATCGCCAAGTATGGGGATACCGTCGAATATATTGTTAATGGCATGGTCTATACGGCGTTGACTGTGACCAGTGGTCCCCTGGCTGCAGCGGGAAAAGCCGCCATTGACAAGCTTGTCGACTTGGCCATGGAGACGCTTTTAAGTGGCGCGGTCGAGACGGGCCTGAACAAGATCGCCGATGGGTACGAATGGCTGGATCAGAGCCTGACCCGGGATGAAAGCCTCACGCTCTCTACCGCTTCCGCGATCATTGCGGTACTTGGGATCAGTGGAAAGCAGGCCGCTCAGGATCTGCTGAAGTCCGCAAAGAGTGTGATTGAAAAGGCACGGCATACCGGAGGCTTGCCAAAGGTTGATCTGCCAAATAGAATAGCCGTACCTAATGATCTGAGAACCAATATTCATCCAGGGGCGCAAGACAAGCATATACCTGGAACGAATAACTATGATCCGGCAAGAAGCACTCTAACGGCCGATCCGCAAACGCTATTGGATGGCGTCCATAGTGGACAGTATCCAATCGTTCGAAAAATACCGAGAGGGAATACAGCCTCATATATTGTTGATTTTGGATCACCTATTGGAGACTTCAAGAATAACGGAACCCTTGTTGGACCAACTCAGTACGGACAGCTTGTTCAAGGGAAACACGGTGTTCATATCATTCCCGCAAATCCAAATCAGTTCTAGGGAGGTAATGTTGAAAAGAGCTCTACCAGACTGGCTTTGTTTGTCGTTTCAGAGTGCGTTAATTTCTGAGGTGTATCCGCAGATCAGAGCTATTGCCGTAGCTTTTTCTGAAACGAACGAATTGAAGGTACGATATTATCTCGACAGGAACCCATCCGATTTTGATTACGAAAGCTTATCGATGGTCGTGAGCGAGGTTTTGAGCAATACCAGTTCAGACTCAGAGATAGTGTCTGTTGCAGAAGAGTGCATTTATTCAAATCAACGGATGTCGGATATTGATCGTCTCGATGGATTGGTCTTTGCGCGCCGCGAATATGAAATTCAGGACAATCCGTCTCAAGCGCCGAACTACATTTAATGTCTGAATTATGCATCTCCTTCGTCTCCTATGAGAGTCCGTCCGAAGACATTTTTATTTTTTACAGAGCCTTCTGATCATCATGCGTATGGATGCCAGTTTGAGGAAGGCGGGCCCCTTCTTGGTGTAGCATTCCCAGTCCTTGGCGAGGCGTCAGCACCCCCTAACCAAGGAAATGTCCGTTCGACGACCCAACGCCTCGGTAAAACCTCGAAACCCTCTGCTTTATCCGAGCGCTTGACGATTTCGACATTGACCTGGACCAAGTACTGATCGACAACGGCGCAACCCAGGTCGGCAGCCTGCAGCTGACCCCGGGGATTGCGCTGTCGAAGGAGCAGGTGGCGGCGCTGAACTCGGACATTGTCTGGTACGTCACCAAGCAGATCGACGGCAAAAGCGTTCTGGTGCCCCAGGTCTATCTGGC
>NZ_JBLAVB010000076.1:0-1855 GCF_047263945.1 Rhodospirillum sp. A1_3_36
TCGTCGATTTGTTCCTGGAAAGCCACAACAGCCCACCCGAGCGGATCACCCTGGATATCGACGCCACGGACATCAAAACCCACGGCCATCAAATGGGCGGGTTCTTTCACGGGTATTATGAACACAGGTGCTTCCTGCCGCTCTATGTCACTTGCGGTCCGCACCTGCTTATGGCGAAACTCCGCCATGGCAATGTCGACGGCGCCAAAGGGGCCAAGGGAGCGATCAAGCGGATCGTCACGCGCATCCGGAAGGCCTGGCCCAAGGTGGGCATCCTGGTGCGCGGCGATTCCGGCTTCCTCCGGGGGAATCTGATGCGCTGGTGCGAGGCCAACGGCGTCGACTATATCCTCGGCCTGCCCCGGAACAGCGTCCTCGTGCACCGGGCGCGGAAAATCCGCTCCCGCGCAGCGCTGGAGTTCCTCGAGACCAACGCCACGACCAAAGTTTTCGGCCATTTCACCCACAAGACCCGATCCAAAAGTTGGAACCGGTCGCGCCACGTGATCGCCAAGGTGCTCCATAAGGAAGGCCAGGAGCAGCGGTGCCGGTTCCTCGTCACCTCTCTGGATTGGAATTCCCCCCATGTGACCGAGGCCATGCGCGAGGCACGGACATCCCTGGAAGAAAGCGAGCAGGTCGAACCCAAGGACCTCTTGCCCCGCGTCATGTATGAATCCCTCTACTGTCCGCGTGGCGACATGGAAAACCGCATAAAAGAATGCCAATTGGATCTGTTTGGCCACCGGGCCTCGGGCCATGCCTTCAGCACCAACCAGACCCGGTTGATCCTGGCGGGCTTCGCCTATGTCCTGATGACGCAGTTACGCCTGCGCGCCCTCCAAGGGACGGATCTGGCCAAGGCCATGCCGGGCACCATTCGGGAAAAGCTGCTGAAAATCGGTGCCCGGATCATCACATCGGTGCGGCGGATCAAGATCGCCATGCCCGACGCCTGCCCGACCCAGGACATCTTCTTCGCGGCCTGGCGCTGCCTGGCGCCTTCGTAAGCCTCCCCTCCCCCGCCGACATCACCGGAAAACATCCACCTCCCGGCGGGAGGTGGATGACGCTTGTCTCCTTGACGCCAGCTTTTCTTTTATTAGTTGTATCGCCGCGACCATATGCCCCGGTTCGCAACCAGCCCTACCCGGGCCGAAGACGGGGCTCCGGAAAATCCGGGGCAGGAGAGAAAAATCGGGCCGATAGGCCCTCCGAAAAAAGTGACGTGATTTTTCCGGGTTCATTGCCGCGCTCGGCAACGAGGGCATTTCCCTTGAGGGCAATAAGAAGGTGGAGTGGCGCTGGCGCTTTCGCCGCGCGCAATCGAACATGCGGATCTGGGACCACAAGATTTCCGTAGCCGAAGAAGAGCTGAACGATCGGGTGAACGACCTGTACGGCCTGACCAAGGACGAGGTCGCATACTACCGGCGAGAGCTGGCCCGCGCCGGTATCGGAACCCCCTCCCCTATCGTACTCCGTCCGCACAGCCCAGACGCTTCTCCCAGTGACAAGGCGGCACATTCCAAGCCGTAATGCCGACAACGGCCCCAGATTTCTCACTGTCCGTGCACTGGGGGATTGATGGCTGTTACCTGGAAATGGGCTCCCGGCTACGCTGAAATTCGCTCTCTTGCGTTACCTATGTGTTACCTGGGTGATTTTAGCTGGCCTGGTCCAAACGCAAAAAAGCCCGCTATCCTGTTGGGATAACGGGCTGATTTCTGGTTGCGGGGAGAGGATTTGAACCTCTGACCTTCAGGTTATGAGCCTGACGAGCTACCGGGCTGCTCCACCCCGCGTCAGGGTGTTTGTTTCCGCGAAGGGATCTCTTCTTGGGAAACACCGAACA
>NZ_JBLAVB010000077.1:0-1845 GCF_047263945.1 Rhodospirillum sp. A1_3_36
CACTCCAGGGTGGCGAGGCCATCGATACGGCGGGTGTTGTGTTGGGCTTGGGGACAACCAGCCTGACCGGCGGTGCGCTGACCAACCGGAGCGGCGGCCAGATCCAATCCAATGGCGTCTTGGGTGTGACCGTGGACGGGGCGGTCCAAAACGACGGCACTCTCTATGGGTTGGACGCCACCACCGTGACGGCAGGCCGCTTCGCCCAGCGTGAAACGGGAAAGCTTCAGTCCGAGGGAGCCTTGGCCATTACCCTGGACGACGACCTGGATAATGCGGGCGCCATGGTCGGCCTGAAAACCACGACCCTGTCCATGGGCAACCTGGCCAACCGGGAAACGGGCAAGATGGAGTCCAAGGAGGCCCTTTCCCTGATCGTCACGAAGCAGGCCAAAAACGACGGCACCCTGCTGGGCGCGGATACCACGACCCTGTCGGCGCGATCCCTCGTCCAAGGGGCGGCCGGTTGGTTGCAAAGCGGCAAGGTCCTGTCTGTGAGCCTGGGGGAAGCCGGAGCCCCAGCTGCCCCGGATAATGGTCTGCTCGACAATGGCGGCTTGATCGCCGGGCTCGAGACGACAACCCTTTTCGGCGTCACTTTGACCAACCGCACTACGGGGCAGATCGAGTCCGATGGTGTCCTGTCCCTAAAGGCCAGTGGCACAACCACCAACGATGGCAAGATCATTGGCCTGAGCGAGACCACCCTGACCGGCGAAACCCTGACCGTCGGGGCCACCGGCCATCTGCAGTCCGATGGTGTCCTGTCCCTGACGGCCGGTGGCACAACCACCAACGATGGCAAGATCATCGGCCTGAGCGAGACCACCCTGACCGGCGAAACCCTGACCGTCGGGGCCACCGGCCTTCTGCAGTCAGAGGGGGGCCTGTCCCTGAAGGCCAGTGGCACAACCACCAACGATGGCAAGATCATTGGCCTGAGCGAAACCACTCTGACCGGCGAAACCCTGACCGTCGGGGCCACCGGCCATCTGCAGTCCGATGGTGTCCTGTCCCTGAAGGCCAGTGGCACAACCACCAACGATGGCAAGATCATCGGCCTGAGCGAGACCACCCTGACCGGCGAAACCCTGACCGTCGGGGCCACCGGCCATCTGCAGTCCGATGGTGTCCTGTCTCTGACGGCCAGTGGCACCACCACCAACGATGGCAAGATCATCGGCCTGAGCGAGACCAGCCTGACCGGCGAAACCCTGACCGTCGGGGCCACCGGCCATCTGCAGTCAGAGGGGGGCCTGTCCCTGAAGGCCGGTGGCACAACCACCAACGATGGCAAGATCATCGGCCTGAGCGAGACCAGCCTGACCGGCGAAACCCTGACCGTCGGGGCCACCGGCCATCTGCAGTCAGAGGGGGACCTGTCCCTGACGGCCAGTGGCACCACCACCAACGATGGCAAGATCATTGGCCTGAGCGAGACCAGCCTGACCGGCGAAACCCTGACCGTCGGGGCCACCGGCCATCTGCAGTCAGAGGGGGGCCTGTCCCTGAAGGCCGGTGGCACAATCACCAACGATGGCAAGATCATCGGCCTGAGCGAAACCACCCTGACCGGTGAAACCCTGACCGTCGGGGCCACCGGCCATCTGCAGTCAGAGGGGGGCCTGTCCCTGACGGCCGGTGGCACAACCACCAACGATGGCAAGATCATTGGCCAGAGCGGGACCAGCCTGACCGGCGAAACCCTGACCGTCGGAGCCGCCGGCCATCTGCAGTCAGAGGGGGTCCTGACCATTAACCAGACCGGAGACGTCTCGGTTGGCGGAATGGTCCTCGGTCAGGACGAGACGGCTCCCATCGGTACGGCGCTGACTGCGGCCAACC
>NZ_JBLAVB010000078.1:0-1730 GCF_047263945.1 Rhodospirillum sp. A1_3_36
CTGCTCAAGCAGCAAGGCGTCTTTCTCCGCTTCGCTAAGTCGATATGTCCGGGGCGTTTTCATACAAAGGTTGAATCACAAACCAGGCCGTCAGCCAACCGATTTCGCCAACCCCGTGAGCAATTACCCCTATGGTTCAGATGGAAAAAAATCAATTTGCACCATATGACGCAAACCCAAGATGGTGCGATTGCTGAGATCGCGCAAACGTTTCACCAAAAAAATTCAGCAACCATTCATGTCAATACGAGTGATGTTCCTTCTGGTATTAATCGCTCTCAATTTGATAAATGGCGCAAACAATATTGGGAAAATAGAGCTAATGACTTCTAGGAGATGGCTGTGAATGAAAAATTGAATAGTATTTTAAGAGAGCTGAAGTCTGTGAGGTTGAATTTATCGACTCCTCAATATCTGCCGTCAGATGAACTCATTGATGAGTATGAGTCCGAGATTGGTATCGTGTTTCCAGAAGACTACCGATCCTTTCTCAAGGAAGCTAGCGATAGCATGTTGAATGGAAAAGATGCGTTGAGACTTACACCGAATCGTAGTCACCCAAGAGAACTTTCCGTTGCTCTTATGGATGCTCGTCAGATTGGTTTGCCAAAAGATTGGCTGCCAATATGTGAAGATAATGGTAATTATTTTTGTTTGACTCCTGATCAGAAAATTCGATTTTGGGATCACAATGGTTCTTCAGATGAGAGTTGGCCAGACTTAGCTACTTGGATTAAAGATGTTTGGATCGATGAAAAATAAATCCATAAATTATCTTGGACCATCGCGCTCTTAATCTGAAATATATATAGCAAAGCCGATGGCCCCTTGGGTTTCCTCGACCCGCCAGGCAACGTCAGAGCGCGTTCCCCCCATCTGGTGCTCAGCGGTCGAGCGCATTCCTGCTGCAACTGGCCAGCGCGGTGATGACGGCGGGCTTGAAAGTGGTTGTACGTTCCGGGAGTAGCGAAATTCGACCGAACTTTACAAGTCAGCCCACTTTAGAAATTCAATCCTCAAATGGCCCTATAAAGATTAGGTATTAATCCTATGACTGGAAGGATCCATAGCAGGTTTCCAATCGAATTTGATCTACCAGAAAGGTTGGATTTTGTGGGAATGCATTACGATGAAAAAGGATATCGATTACATGTAATGGAATTTGCCTCAACAGGAGAGGACATTTTTGAGATCAATTTTGGAGCCGTGTCTTTGGCCCAGAGAAGTATGGATGAGGGCTTCTACTTATCTCTTTCGTGGACTATCGATAAAGTAGATAAACCAATAGGTCCCATAGTTCTGGTGACTGGCTCTGACTTTCTGGATTGGTTCCATGAGCAGAGTTGTCAAATATATTCACGTGATCAAGTTATTCATGTGGCTGTTTTGACCCAAAATGAATGGGTCGAGGTGTTGTGCCTAAAGATTCCAACCGTGCGTCGAATGAGGCGGAAGTCATCGTGCGAGGGGTCAAGTTCGCGGTGACGACGATTACCACCGGACCGGCTGGAGCGGTCCTGCTAGCGTAATTGCTTCTTCTGTGGTTGCCGCCCGTAAGGCAAGAAATTTTCGGCCATTTGAGCGGGAGATCGAGAGCGGTCGGGAGTGTCCGGCCTTCTGTGTACAGGATTATGGTGCCATGCTTTCCTGAATGAGAAGGAAGGCAGGAATGACGATATCCGATCATCTTATTGACGAACTATTGAAGGGCTGCGAGCGTCCGGAAGACC
>NZ_JBLAVB010000079.1:0-1726 GCF_047263945.1 Rhodospirillum sp. A1_3_36
TGCTCAAGCAGCAAGGCGTCTTTCTCCGCTTCGCTAAGTCGATATGTCCGGGGCGTTTTCATACAAAGGTTGAATCACAAACCAGGCCGTCAGCCAACCGATTTCGCCAACCCCGTGAGCAATTACGGGGCAGGACGTAACCTTGACCCATGGAGAAGCGATGGCCCTGGCCTCCCTGGGGGTGATCACGGTCGGCTTTGTCCTCGGGGGAGCCGCCGCCGCCAAAAAGGTGTCCGGTGTCGCGAAAACGATCATTACGAGTATGCGGGTTCGAACGAACGATGCATTTCTGCATAGCATGACTGCATCAGGAGATACCATTTACCATAATGCAATGAGTACTGCTATCGGAGACGATCTTGCAACAATGAGGAACTTTAACAATGCAATTAATACGGGAGGTGGACATAATGTTATTGTCCATGGCCAACTCAAATATGATGAATTAGGAGGAATTCCGACGGTTAATGGTCGAGAAACAAATCTTGTACAAATTGCAGATGCGGTAAAAAGTAATCCAAATTATGTTGAGGGGACCCAAGTATGTTTTGCCTCATGTTGGAGTGGCAGTAGCGGCACAGCACAGGAACTTGCGAATGAGCTTGGAGCACCTGTCTATGCACCTAGTCGTCCAGTCGCATGGGACTCTAAAGGTGATCGTTGGGTTTTTGATACCGATGTATTCGGAACCGAAGTCCCGATGCCGAACATTGAACCAACTTGGAAGCTATTTTATCCTAATGGAGCATAAACCAATGAGAATTATAAAAAAATTATTCCTATATAGAGAAAGGCTTTATTCTAATAGGCCAAAATATATAGAAAGTATAGAAAAAAACATGTATTTTTTAAATACAGATGAAGCTAGCTTTGTAGCAAGTTATCTAGAGAGGGGGCTGATCATCATAGAGTTTGTGAGCCTAACACCAGATCCATATCATAATTCTGATATGGTCAGAAATGTTGTTTTTTCTGATGGGGTATATGCTTGGGATGGTATTATTTTACATTGGGTGAAAAAATATAGAATTCGTCTACCTGTTGAATTTATGAGGCACATTGAAACATCATGTAACTATAATTTGCCTGTAAAAGAAGAAGATGCACCAGAATTGCTCGATGCATATAAATTGGCCGATCCTGTGTGGATAAAGTAATTCGATTTAATTGCAGGTTCAGCCTATCATCTAAGTGTCTGTCCGGAGAGTTTATGAATCGATAGAAACTGTTGGCATTGCTTATGACCAGTGGCTCGTCGAATGGCCGTGTTCTTACCCAGCAGGAGTTTTTCGATGAATTTGGCGGCAATTGACAATGACCAACGAAATCTCTTGTTGTCACGTGAACAGTGCGTTGGGTTTTCCGTTTATCAGGGGAGTGCTTTGTGGCTGATCGATTGGGCTGACAACTTCACCCTCGATCAGCAAAAAAACATTGACGCCATGTGTACTGAAGAGCGGTACCGCAGGTTTATGCCAAAGGGGCTGACCGCAGAACAGTGGAACAAAGACCTACAAAGTAAATTCCGAGACGGCATTCCAACTCTCACGGCCGATCTGTTTCCGCGTTATCGGGATGGCAAGACGGCGAAAGTTGTCACGTAATTGCTCACGGGGTTGGCGGCAGGCGCTTCAAGCGAGTGCGAAACTGCCCTGGATGAGATCGCGGATAGCGTCCAGCGGCGCTTGCCCCTTGAGCCTGGCGGTTCCGGTGACGGATCTGTATC
>NZ_JBLAVB010000080.1:0-1678 GCF_047263945.1 Rhodospirillum sp. A1_3_36
ACGGACGAAGTCCTCACCGACGACACCGAGGAGGAGGTTGTCATCCCGGAGGTGGTGCTGACCACGGATGGCTGCTCCATCCGCGTGGACCTGGCCCAGGGCGTGGCGATCCAACAAAACCGCGTGGTGATCACCACCGGAAGCACCAAGGAAACCGAGGCCTGCGCCGATGGCCCGGATCGCTTTCCAATCCTGTCCACCTCGGCGGGCTGCCCCGACCGCGTCGACCTCGCCGCCGGCAACGCCACCCCCGCCTTCCGCCTGTACTACACCGGGCCTGATGGGAGCGAGACCCGCGTCACCGCATGCCAACCCGACCCCCAACGCTCCTTCCCCATCGAGGAGGACGAGGCCGGATGTGCTCTCCAGGAAGACGACTACACCCAGACCTCCGTCCGGCTCCAACGGCTGATCTATCACGATGCCAATAATGCCACCGTGGTGGTACAGGACTGCCAGCCCATCGAAACCCGCCGGGTCCTGACCCAGGGCTGCGACATCCGCGTGGACCTCGACCAGGGCATGGCGATCCAACAGATCCGCACCGAGACCTTCGGCGAGAAGGGTACATCGAGCGAACAGTGCCGCGACGGCACCACCCGCTATCCGATCCTGTTCACCTCGGCAGGCTGCCCCGACCGCGTCGACTTCGCCGCCCGCACCGCGACCGCCCAGCGCCGCCTGTTCTACATTGACCCGACCGGTCAGGAGGTGGAGGTGACGGGCTGCGCGAATAACGCCGAACAGGTCTTCCCCATCACGGAAGACCGTACGGTCTGCTCCCATTCCGTCGACTACGAGAAGATGACCGTCGTGCCTCAGGCCCAATGGGTTTATGTCGACGCCAACAACGCCCCCGTGGTGGTAAAGGATTGCGAACCCGCCGAAGACGCGGCGCCGGTCCCGCTGGTCGAGACGGAGGAAGGCTGCACCCTTCGCCACGACTTTGCCTCCAACCGCTCCAACCGCCAGACCAAGCTCATCTACCACATGGGCGATCTGACCTATCAGGCGGGCGACTGCGTCGACAGCGACACCTGGTATCCACACCTGCGCCTCCATGAAACCGCCGATGGCCAGCAGGTTTGCCCGCCCGTCATCGACACCAACGGCAAGCTGATCACCCGCGCCAGCCGGGTGCAGATCACGGTGGACGGGGCAGCGGAGTACATCACCGAATGTCAGCCCGATACGGCGGGGAGCGCGCTTCTCGCCACCACCGATGGCTGCGACAATCCCGCCACCTGGCAACACACCCTGAGCGCGGGCCAAAGCGTCGGCCAGGAACGCTATTACTACACCCGGCAGAACGGCCAACGCGAGTACGTCACCGACTGTCAGCCCTCCACCGTCACCTATCCCCACCAGATCCAGGTCGTCGGGTGGCAGCCGCACGACGAGCAACGCTTCGCCTATCTCCTCTCGACCGTCTACATCGTGACCCCGAAAGGCCGGTTCGATCTGGTGTTGGCCGAAGTGCTGCCGGGAACCGCGCAATACCCCTATGTCAAACAACGGGACCTGCTCACCCAGACCGAGCAGATCTTCTACAGCGGCTGTACCCGCTTCGCCCGCACCGAGAAGACGGAGGTCTGGCTGCGGCCCGACGGCAGTGAATACATCCGGCCGATGGGCGCGGGTGCCTCGGCCAACCTGGGTAGCGCCTGTCAAACCCAGA
>NZ_JBLAVB010000081.1:0-1609 GCF_047263945.1 Rhodospirillum sp. A1_3_36
CACCTTGGGCTACATCGGTCACAAGGTGGCCCATGCGGCCTTGGGCTGCGCAACCGGGGCCATCGCGGGAACGTCCTGCAGCTCTCGGGCGGTGGGTGCCGCCGTTGCCGAGATGGCCGCCGAGGCGTACCTGGGAAGCCTGGATACAACGAAATACACCGGGGCCGACCTCGACGCCGTCCGTGCTCAGGTCACCCAAGTGTCCAAGTTGGCCGCAGCCACGGCGGCGACACTGGCAGGTCTGGATGCGAACGAAGCGTCTGGCGCAGGTCAGGTCGCCGTGGAGAACAACGCGCTGGAGACCCTATGGGATCTCTTTTCCCTCGGTGTTTCCGTGGCGGAATTGGGCTTTACGATCACCGATGAGAACAGTGACCTCTTGGATGTTCTTCTCGCCGGTGGCGCGGTTGTCCTCGATGGTGCAGCGTTGCTTCTGCCCTTTATTCCGGGCGGTGTCGGGGTCATACTCAAGACTGAGCGGATCGGCAAGAATGTTGTCGTACGCGCGGAAGCGGATGCTGCAGAGGTATTCTCTAAGCAAAGGAAGTACTGGTCCTCCGATCCAATCGAATTCAGTGGGAATAGGGTTTATCAACGAAATGACCTAATTAATCCGGCAATGATTGACCCTAAGACAGGGAAAACAAATTTGGAACTCATGCAATCTGGGAGAGCGCCACTTGGTCCGGATGGTAAATCTATTAACTTACACCATCTTACGCAGCAACAAAATGGAGCTATTGCTGAAGTTACCCAGACCCTCCACGGGAGCAATCACAGTGTCCTTCATATGCCTAATAACGTTCCATCTGGAATAGGTCGGGCTCAATTCAAGTCTTGGCGTAAGAATTACTGGAAAAATAGAGCTAATGATTTTTAGGAGAGAAAAAATGCAGATATCTATGAGAGAGGTTGTTGAAGAAATTAATCTGCTTGATGATCCGAAGGGTCGAGCACAATTATTACCAAGTGATGCTTTGATCGATAAATATGAAAATTTGACCGGCATTAAATTTTCGGACGATTATAAGTTTTTTTTGAAATCAGTAAGTAACGCGTTTGTTGGGACGTTGTCCCCTTTTACGCTGAACGAAGAATTCCGTGAGAAATATGGAGACCTTTTGCTTGGATTGAAGGAAGGAAGAGAGGTTGGTGTCCCACACGACTGGCTGCCAATTTGTGAAGATAATGGGGACTATTATTGTCTATTGGAAGACGGGACAGTCAGGTTTTGGAGCCATGATGGTCAGGCCGAAGAGATGTGGCCTGATTTAGCGAGTTGGGCAAAAGAAGTCTGGCTGGACGAGGGGTAATCTAAAAACTTTCCAGAAAATAAAAGATATTTCGTGTGTTCTCAGTATGTAACTGCTTCTATGGTTGCCACCCGCAAGGCAAGAAGTTTTCGGCCACTTGAGCGGGAGATCGAGAATGGAACGACCCGATATGTGGGGATCACGGATGACGTCGCTCGGCGGGGTGCAGGTAATTGCTCACGGGGTTGGCGGCAGGCGCGTCAAGCGAGTGCGAAACTGCCCTGGATGAGATCGCGGATAGCGTCCAGCGGCGCTTGCCCCTTGAGCCTGGCGGTTCCGGTGACGGATCTGTATCC
>NZ_JBLAVB010000082.1:0-1546 GCF_047263945.1 Rhodospirillum sp. A1_3_36
CTGCTTCACCTGATTGGTGATCTGCTCCAGGGCACGGGCGGCCTGAAGCAGGTTCTGGGTGTAGTTGGTGGCGTCGAAGACCGGCCAGGCCGCGTAAACCGGAGCTGGCGTACCGAAGGCCAGGGGCGCGGCCACCAGGGCCGCGAGGAGCGGGGGTCTCATGGGCTCTCTCCAGTCTGGGAGGAGGGATCGAGGAGATCAGCGGCCCAAGCCAGACCCTTGGCGTCCAGGAAGTCTTTCGTGAAGCCATCCGACCCCTGCTCCGAGAGGAGCCTGTCGATCAGAGCCTGGGAGGCGGGATCGGACGCGCCGCAGAGGGCCAGGGCCACCGGCCCGAGGCCAAGGTCGAACAGCCGGTTGCCCCGGCGGGATTGCAGGGTGTAGTGGCGCTTGGGCGTGGCCTGGGCGATCAGGTCGATCTGCCGGTCGTTCAGCCCGAAATGGGCATAGGCGCTCCGGGACTGGGGTTCCACGGCCCGATCATTGGGCAGAAAAATCCGCTGGGGGCAGCTTTCGATGATCGCCGGGGCGATGGCTCTGTCGGCGATATCGGCCAGGGATTGGGTGGCGAAGACCACCGCCACGTTCTTCTTGCGCAGCACCTTGAGCCATTCGCGGATGCGCGCGGCGAAGAGCGGGTTGTCGAGATAAACCCAGGCCTCGTCGAGGATAAGAAGCGTCGCTTTTCCGTCGAACCGGGCTTCCAGGCGATGGAACAGATAGGTGAGCGCCGGGGGTACCACGGCGGGCTGGTGCATCACCTCCTCGGTCTCGAAACATTGGACGTCGGCCCGGGCTAGACGGTCCTCGGCGGCATCGAGCAGGTGACCGAAGGGACCGTCCAGGGTGTAGGGCTGGAGCGCCGCCTTCAGGGCGTTGGACTGCAGCAGCACCGAAAGGCCGGTGAGCGTCCGCTCCTCCGGCGGGGCGGACGCCAGATTGCCCAGAGCGGACCAGACGGCCTCCTTCACCTCGGGGGTGACGGGGACGCCTTCGTGAAGCAGCAGTCCACCGATCCAATCCGCCGCCCAGCTTCGGGTGGCTGGGGAATCAATGTCCCGCAGGGGCTGGAAGGCCAGGCCGCCCTTGGCGCCCAGAACATGGTGTTCTCCGCCCATGGCGAGAACGGCGGCCCGGGCGGACTGGCCCTTGTCGAAGAGGATCACCTGGGATCCGGCGTAACGCCGAAACTGCAGGGCCATCAGGGCGAGCAGCACGGACTTTCCCGCTCCCGTGGGACCGACGATCAGCATGTGCCCCACATCCTCCACATGGGTGGAAAGACGGAACGGGGTGGAGCCGGAGGTTTCGGCATGGAGAAGCGGGGGGCCGTCCAAATGTCGGTTCCGGCTGGGTCCGGCCCAGACGGCGGACAGCGGCATCAAATGCGCCAGGTTCAAGGTATGGACCAGGGGCTGGCGCACATTGGCGTAGACATGCCCGGGCAGGCTGCCCAGCCAGGCCTCCACCGCGTTGACGCTCTCGCGGATGCAGGTGAAGCCCAAGCCACCCAAAATGCGTTCGACGGTGCGGGCCTGATCCTCGA
>NZ_JBLAVB010000083.1:0-1495 GCF_047263945.1 Rhodospirillum sp. A1_3_36
CGCACATTGGCGTAGACATGCCCGGGCAGGCTGCCCAGCCAGGCCTCCACCGCGTTGACGCTCTCGCGGATGCAGGTGAAGCCCAAGCCACCCAAAATGCGTTCGACGGTGCGGGCCTGATCCTCGACGGTCTGGCGATCCGCGTCGAACAGGGTGATGGTGGTGGTCAGATGACCGAAACCCACATGGTCGCCACCCAGGGCCTGGAGAGCCGCGTCGGCGTCCAGGGCCTTGTTGTCGGCGTCGCTGTCCACCAGGGGCGCGGGCTCGTTGGTCAGGACTTCCCGCAGCAACACGGCCAGGGTATGACCGGCGACGAACAGGCCCAGCCCGGCGATCCATTGCTGGAGCCCCAAGCCGATGGCGGCGGAAAGCGTGCCGTTGAGGATGGCCACCGCGCGCGGCGCCCCGCCCAGCAGGATCGGCTCGGCCAGGGAGTGGTGGACGGGGATCTCGAAGCCGTCGATGTGGGGGACGGCCATCACACCAGCGCTCCGCCGCCGAAGGAGAAGAAGGACAGGAAGAACGAACTGGCCGCGAAGGCGATGGACAGGCCAAAAACGATCTGGATCAGCCGCCGGAAGCCACCGGGACTTTCCCCGAAGGCCAGGGCCAGACCGGTGACGATGATGATGATCACCGCGATGATCTTCGCCACCGGCCCCTGCACGGATTCCAGGATCCGCTGAAGCGGTTCCTCCCAGGGCATGCCCGGCCCCGCCGCATGGGCGGGTGCGGAAAGGATCGCGGAGAGAACAACGGACGACGCGACAACCAAGGCTTTGCGCATGACGAAAACTCCTTTTCAACGCTGGGGTGGCGATACCGGGGACAGATCGGCCATCCGGTAATCGCCATCACCGTCCAGGCCGGAGACCTCGGCGATGGTCTCCACCCGCCGCGCGGATCCGCGCCCGGATATGAAAAACCACCAAGTCGATGGCCTCGGCGATCAGGCGCCCGCCTCAACCACGGGCTTTGCCCGTGGTTGAGGCTTATTCAAAGATCGGTGCGGCGAAGCCGCACGGGGGACGACGATGACGCTCTCCTGGACCAGTTGCTCCAGGCGATAGAGGGCGGAACGGGCCGAATTGGCGTGCAGGGTGGCGATGCCACCGGGATGACCGGTGTTCCAGGCCTTGAGCATGTCCAGGGCCTCGGCGCCCCGGACCTCGCCGACGATGATCCAGTCGGGCCGCAGCCGCAGGGTGGAGCGCACCAGATCGGCCAGGGTGACGACACCGGGCCGGGTGCGCAGAGCGACGCAGTCCTTGGCGGCGCATTGGAGTTCCCGGGTATCTTCAATGAGGATCACCCTCTCGTTCCAGGCCGCGACCATGGCCAGCAGGGCGTTGGCGAGCGTCGTCTTGCCCGAGGAAGTGCCACCGACGATCAGGATGTTCTTCCGGTCGCGCACGGCCTGAGCGAGAACATCGACCTGGGCCTTGAGAATCAGGCCATCCCGCAGGTAGTCGGCCAGCAGGTGAATGCGCGA
>NZ_JBLAVB010000084.1:0-1437 GCF_047263945.1 Rhodospirillum sp. A1_3_36
GGAGTTCAAGCTGACGACGCTCGCGGGTTTTGTGCTGGTGCCCTTCGCCCTGTGGAACAAGACCGCGTTTCTGGCCGAGCGGGTGCTGGGCAATGTCGTGGTCTCCGGCATCAAGGTGATGGTGCTGGCCGTGATCATCGGCATTGGCTCCACGCTGTTCGCCACCTTCACGGAAGGGCTGCAAGGCCAGGAGCCGGATCTGGCGGCCGCCATGTCCCAGGTGCTGGGGGCGCTTTCCCTGCTGGGGCTGGGGATCTTTGGTCCCGGCATCGCCTCCGGATTGGTCTCCGGTGCGCCGCAATTGGGCGCGGGGGCCGCCCTGGGGGCTACCGGTGCCGCGGCGGGCGCCGTGATCCTGGGCGGAGGCGCCGCCGTGGCTGGAGCGCGCATGGCGACCGGGGGTGGCATGGCCGCGATCCGCGCGGGAACCGCCATGGGATCGGCGGCCTCCTCCGCCTATGGCCTGGGACAGGCCACTTCCGGCTCTGGCTTGGCCGGTGTCGCCGGAGGATTGGGCGGAGTGGCCCGGGGCGCGGGTGGTGCCGCCGCCCAAGGCACCCGAGCCGCCGCCGAGCGGGCGTCCTCTTCCCTCAAGCAGCAGATAGACCGGGGCCGCAAGGCCGCCTGGACGGCCACCGGCGGCAAACCCACCGCCGCCATGGCCGAGGAGGCTTCCACAAGCACTCCCCCATCGTCGGGTTCCGCGCCCGACTGGGCGCGCCGTCTGCGCACGGAGCAGCGGACCCGAGCCCATGGCCATGCGGTGACCCAGGCGGTCAAGGACGGCGACCGCTCCGGCGGTGGCGCGACCCCCTCCCTCCAGGACAAGGACGACTGAGCCATGCTGTTCAAGCGACCCATCCAGCGCTACGGCACCACGCCGGAGCCCGTCACTCCCTATCAGAAGGCGGCCCAGCTCTGGGACGAGCGCATCGGCACGGCCCGGGTCCAGGCCCGCAACTGGCGCCTCATGGCCTTCGGCTGTCTGGCCCTCTCGGTGGGGCTCTCCGGCGGGCTGCTCTGGCAGTCCCTGCAAAGCCGGGTCACGCCCTACGTGGTGGAGGTGGATAAATTCGGCGAGGCCCGGGCCATCGCGCCTGCTGTCCAGGACTACCAGCCCGCCGATGCCCAGATCGCCTGGCACCTGGCCCGCTTCATCACCAAGGTGCGGTCGATCTCCACCGACCCCGTGCTGGTGCGCCGCGATTGGCTCTCCGCCTACGACTTCGTCACGGGGCGGGCCGCCCTGTTCCTCAACGACTACGCCAAGGCCAACGACCCCTTCGGCCGGATCGGCACGCGCAGTGTCTCCGTCCAGGTGACCAGCGTGGTGCGGGCCTCGGACCGATCCTTCCAGGTGGCCTGGACCGAACGGGTCTTCGAGCGCGGCGGCCTGAAGGGCACGGAGCGCTGGACCGCCATCCTCTCCATCACCCT
>NZ_JBLAVB010000085.1:0-1390 GCF_047263945.1 Rhodospirillum sp. A1_3_36
ATACAGATCCGTCACCGGAACCGCCAGGCTCAAGGGGCAAGCGCCGCTGGACGCTATCCGCGATCTCATCCAGGGCAGTTTCGCACTCGCTTGAGGCGCCTGCCGCCAACCCCGTGAGCAATTACCCACCAGAACCCGTATTCCCCAGAGATAGAAAGATACTTCGGATATCTCTCGGACGGGGAATGTAGACACTCGTGTTTAAGGCTGGTGAAAGTCTTTCCCGTTCCGCAGGCCATGATGAGCTTGCCGCGGTCCGCTTCCACCAAACCCTTCTCAACCTTTTCAAGGGCGCGAATTTGGTGCGGGCGGAGTACTTTTTTAGGCTTTAAGGTGACCCGCGTATTCGGTTGGTACTGACTCCAATCGATCTGACTGTTTTCCAGGTCGTTCAAATCGATTTTACTGACGGGCGGGCGCTGGTCCTGTAGGGCGTCCTTGGCGTGTTCGCTCCACAGATTCGTGGTGCTGACAATAATCCGGTGGGCAAAGGGGCGCTTACCCGAAGCGGTGAAAAAGCCTGTCGATGTCGCTTTTTTGGATGCGCGCCTCGGGGTCGAAGAACTTGCATTGGATGGCATGTATTTCGTCGGTGCCCCGTGTCTTCGCGACGAGGTCGATACCGGTATCCCGCTTGTCGAGACCTTGCAGGTCCGCCCATTCGGCGTAGGTCCAAATGTCGGAATAAAGGTCCCGGTAGGTGGCTTCCGTTCGCAGGTAGCAAGTGATCAGGTCCTCGAAGTAGGTGCCTTTTTCCCGCTCTGTCATGGAGGCATGGCCGAGCGTTTGCAGCAGCGAGGACAGGTCAGACATAGGAGGGCTCAAACCATAAAGGAGTGATGGGAGACGGCGCGCGAAGGTAGCCTATCCGACCCGCGACACTGAAATAGAAAAGCAGGGTCGGGAATATTAAGAAGGGGGTATTTTTATGTGGGCGCCATAAATGTTGCCTGTCGCATCGTCGCGGTTTGGCTGAACGTGACGCACATTATACCAAGCGATGCGGGTTGAAACCCATACCGCTTTTATTACGGAATAGCCTTATTAGGGGGAGGAGGATCAGACCGCCGGGGGCGGGAGCTTGGGGCAATTCCATGGGGTGCTGCTTTCGGCATTTTAGGACTCGCCGCATGCCTACTATCAGGCCGTCTGAATTTTTGCCGAAACTCCGGATCGACCTCTTAGCCCGACTCGCCAGGAAGCCAAAACACCCTCCTCCCTAACGAGAGCATCCCCATCCCCCAACATCCCCCTGACATACTAATACCAAAGGCCCTTGATTATGACTCGTTGGGGGCGGCTCGGAGATTCCCAAGCGGTTCGGATTGTGATTCCCTTCCTTGAGGCAGAAGGAGGGAGCCATGGTTGTCGCGATAACTCGAAGGGATTT
>NZ_JBLAVB010000087.1:0-1317 GCF_047263945.1 Rhodospirillum sp. A1_3_36
GAGAGTGTGCGGAATTCTGTGCCCCAGCGTGGTAATCCCCTCCTGAGGAGACCCACCGATGAGCATAGACAAAGCCCTACTGGATCAATTGATGGAAGGCCGGGCGCCGGGCGACCTGTTCGGCAAGGACGGCATTCTGTCGGAGTTGACGAAAGCGCTGGCGGAGCGGGCGCTGAGCACGGAACTCGACACGCACCTCGATGAGGAACGCACAGCCAAGCCTGATGGCGGGGCCGGGCGCCCGGCCAATCGCCGTAACGGCGCCAGTCAAAAGACAGTGACGACGGACACCGGCAAGGTGGTCCTGGATATTCCCCGTGATCGCAACGGCACCTTTGATCCCTTGCTGATCGGCAAATATCAGCGGCGCTTTCCGGAATTTGATCGCAAGATCGTGAGCCTGTATGCGCGGGGTATGACGACCCGGGAAATTCAGGGGCATATCGAGGAGATCTACGGTTTCGAGGCCTCTCCCAGCCTGATCTCGGCGGTGACCGAGACGGTCATGGAGGAAGTCACCGCCTGGCAGAACCGGCCCCTGGAACCCTGCTATCCAGTGGTATTCATGGACGCGATCCGGGTCAATATCCGGGACGACGGCGTGGTCTCGAACAAGGCCGTTTTTGTCGCCCTGGCCATCCTGCCCGACGGAACGCGTGACGTTCTGGGCCTGTGGTTCCAGGCCAACGAAGGGGCGAAATTCTGGGCCAAGGTTCTGAATGATTTGAGGAATCGGGGCGTCCAAGACATCCTGATCGCTGTCATTGACGGGCTCAAGGGATTCCCCCAGGCCATTGAGGCGGCGTTTCCGCGAACCCAGATCCAGACCTGCGTGGTCCACCTGTTGCGCCATTCCATGAGTTTTGCCAGCTACAAGGACCGCAAGGCCGTCGCCACGGCCCTCAAGGCGATCTATACCGCCGTTGACGCCGTGGCCGCGGAGGCGGCCCTGAGCGCCTTTGAGGACAGCGATTTGGCGGCGCGCTACCCCGCCATCGCGCCCAGTTGGCGCCGAGCCTGGACCGAGGTCATCCCGTTTCTCGACTATCCGCCAGAAGTGCGCAGGCTGATCTACACCACGAACGCCATCGAGGCGCTGAACTCAAAAATTCGGCGTGCCGTCAGGACCCGGGGCCATTTTCCCAGCGATGACGCGGCCGCGAAGTTGATCTATCTGGCACTCAATGCTACCAGCACTGAGTGGAAACGAGGTGTCCGAGAATGGCATGCCGTTAAAAGCCAACTGGTCATAATGTTCGAAGACCGTTTCCCCCTGGCGTAACTTTCACGCTGGGGCACAGAATTCCGCACACTCTC
>NZ_JBLAVB010000088.1:0-1305 GCF_047263945.1 Rhodospirillum sp. A1_3_36
AGAGGTGGCCCCGGAAATTCGGACAGGGTGTTAAGCTGTTCCCATCTCTGAAAAGGAGAGGGATTTTGGGCAAGGTTACACGGAAGCGTTACGGGGCCGACTTTAAGGCGAAGGTGGCCCTAGAGGCGATCAAGGGTGAGCAGACGGTCGCGGAATTGGCCGCGAAATACAGCATCCTTCCGACGATGATCACGACGTGGAAAAAGCAGGCCATCGAGGGAATGTCCTCGACGTTCTCGAACAAACCGGCCAAGGAGGCGGAAACCAACGCTGCGGAGGTGGAGCGTCTTGACGCCAAGATCGGCCAATTGGTCGTGGAACGGGATTTTTTGTCAAAAGCCTTCAATCGATGAGTATCGAGAGAAGGCGACACCTGGTTGAACCGTCCCATCCGGTGTTGTCGATTGTCCGGCAATTCACCTTGGTTTCCATCAGTCGGTCTTCGTTCTATTACCAGCCGCGCGGGGAATCGCCCCTGAACTTGGCGCTCATGCGGCTGATCGACGAGGTGTTCCTGGACGGCCCGTTTTACGGTGCCCGTCAAATGGCGCGCCATTTCCGGCGACTGGGCCATGCCGTTGGCCGCAAACGGGTTTCACGCCTGATGGAGAAGATGGGGCTTTCGGCCATTTACCAGAAGCCGAGGACCAGTGACCCCCATCCAGACCATCCGATCTATCCCTACCTGCTGAAGGACCTGGAGATTACCCGACCCAATCACGTCTGGTGTTCGGACATCACCTACATTCCGATGCGAGGGGGTTTTCTATATCTCGTGGCGATCATGGACTGGGCGACCCGGAAAGTGCTGTCCTGGCGGCTGTCCGACACCATGGAGGCGGACTTCTGTATCGAGGCCCTGGAAGAGGCCCTGAACCGCTTCGGGAAACCAGAGATCTTCAACACCGGTCAGGGCAGTCAGTTTACCAGCCCCCGGTTCACCGGTGTCCTGCTGGACGCCAAGGTTCAGATCAGCATGGATGGGCGGGGCCGATGGATGGATAACGTCTTTATCGAAAGGCTCTGGCGATCAGTAAAATACGAATGCGTCTATCTCCATGCCTTTGAAACGGGATCGGATCTCCGGGCCGGATTGAACCGGTGGATGGCCTATTACAACACACGACGACCCCATTCGGCACTGGCTGGACAGACGCCTGATGAGGCTTATCATCAAATCGCGCCATCCCCCTGTCCGGGGCATGCCCCGGACAGGGGGATGGATGCGGCGCTGGCGGCATGATCATCAAACCGGGAACAGCTTAACAAAGCCGCCAAGCTCTCCAAACAAGGGGGGACACCTCT
>NZ_JBLAVB010000089.1:0-1264 GCF_047263945.1 Rhodospirillum sp. A1_3_36
GAAACGGGCAAGATGGAGTCCAAGGAGGCCCTTTCCCTGATCGTCACGAAGCAGGCCAAAAACGACGGCACCCTGCTGGGCGCGGATACCACGACCCTGTCGGCGCGATCCCTCGTCCAAGGGGCGGACGGTTGGTTGCAAAGCGGCAAGGTCCTGTCTGTGAGCCTGGGGGAAGCCGGAGCCCCAGCTGCCCCGGATAATGGTCTGCTCGACAATGGCGGCTTGATCGCCGGGCTCGAGACGACGACCCTTTTCGGCGTCACTTTGACCAACCGCACTACGGGGCAGATCGAGTCCGATGGTGTCCTGTCCCTAAAGGCCAGTGGCACAACCACCAACGATGGCAAGATCATCGGCCTGAGCGAGGCCACCCTGACCGGCGAAACCCTGACCGTCGGGGCCACCGGCCTTCTGCAGTCAGAGGGTGCCCTGTCCCTGAAGGCCAGTGGCACAACCACCAACGATGGCAAGATCATTGGCCTGAGTGGGACCACCCTGACCGGCGAAACCCTGACCGTCGGGGCCACCGGCCTTCTGCAGTCAGAGGGGGGCCTGTCTCTGAAGGCCAGTGGCACAACCACCAACGATGGCAAGATCATTGGCCTGAGCGAAACCACCCTGACTGGCGAAACCCTGACCGTCGGGGCCACCGGCCATCTGCAGTCAGAGGGGGGCCTGTCCCTGAAGGCCAGTGGCACAACCACCAACGATGGCAAGATCATCGGCCTGAGCGAGACCACCCTGACCGGCGAAACCCTGACCGTCGGGGCCACCGGCCTTCTGCAGTCAGAGGGGGGCCTGTCCCTGACGGCCAGTGGCACAACCACCAACGATGGCAAGATCATCGGCCTGAGCGAGACCACCCTGACCAGCGAAACCCTGACCGTCGGGGCCACCGGCCATCTGCAGTCAGAGGGGGTCCTGTCCCTGAAGGCCGGTGGCACAACCACCAACGATGGCAAGATCATCGGCCTGAGTGGGACCAGCCTGACCGGCGAAACCCTGACCGTCGGGGCCACCGGCCATCTGCAGTCAGAGGGGGTCCTGTCCCTGACGGCCGGTGGCACAACCACCAACGATGGCAAGATCATTGGCCAGAGCGGGACCAGCCTGACCGGCGAAACCCTGACCGTCGGGGCCGCCGGCCATCTGCAGTCAGAGGGGGTCCTGACCATTAACCAGACCGGAGACGTCTCGGTTGGCGGAATGGTCCTCGGTCAGGACGAGACGGCTCCCATCGGTACGGCGCTGACTGCGGCCAACC
>NZ_JBLAVB010000090.1:0-1261 GCF_047263945.1 Rhodospirillum sp. A1_3_36
CGGTAGGGTCAGCGACTGGGGTGAAGTCGTAACAAGGTAGCCGTAGGGGAACCTGCGGCTGGATCACCTCCTTTCAAGGATGATGTGTTAGTATTGGATTATTCCAATCTGGACATCTTCACTTGCACCATACCAAGTCCGATCAGGTCATCTGTCACAAATCCCGAGTGATCCGTCAGGATCACGACGACGATTTGTGCCAAGCATGCCAATCCTGATTAGGGCGCCCCCCTCCCATCTCTTTCGTTTCAGCGATTATGGTGACTGTTTCGATCAAACAGATTGAGCATCGAGTGGACCGGAAAACCGGTACCCACTTTTCCGCTCGATGCTCGAGGCGGTTACACGCGGTTTCCGGGCCTGTAGCTCAGTTGGTTAGAGCGCACGCCTGATAAGCGTGAGGTCGGTAGTTCAAATCTACCCAGGCCCACCATTTTCATGTGTTCACATGAAAATGGTGTTTGTTGATATCTCACGGCAGTCCGCTTCGCGGACGCCTCCGATGGGGCGCGCTTCGCGCGGCGCCCAGTCGGGCGCTTGGTGTGTGTCCCCTATTGTCCGGTTCATTGGATCATGGATATGGGGTTGTTTCGAGGCTGCTTTATGGAGCCGCGCGCAGCGCGGGGACTGGGCCATTGAGGCCCCGGGCCGCAAGGCCCGTAAGCCAAGCCGGAGGCGCCCGGCGTCTGAGGCACCTAAAAAAGGGGCCATAGCTCAGTTGGGAGAGCGCTAGCTTTGCAAGCTTGAGGTCGTCGGTTCGATCCCGTCTGGCTCCACCAGGTGCTTTGATGGGGATCCCACTTTACCGGATACTGCATCCCTCCTCCGAATGGGGGTCTGGGGCCTCAGGCCCCAGCGGGGAACGGGGCAGCGCCCCGTGTGTTTATAATCGCGACATGGAACGAAAAGAGTTCATCGGTTCCGGCATTCCTTAGGGGATGATCCGGCACGTTTCCTGCTGTTTGACATCGTTAAGAGGTTTTTTCGAACGTTCCGGATAGGAGCGGGGTCCTGTTAACTGAACCGGGGTAACTCGGTTTGGACGACATCGAGGGGACGCCGTGGTGATCATCTGGAACTTCTGGTCAGACTAAAAATTTCTTCGCATGCGTTGAGTTTTGCGTAGGTGGCTTTTCGGATTTCGGTCCGGGTTGTCCCCTGCGCGTGGTCTCTCAAGTATGAGAAGGGCATCTGGTGGATGCCTAGGCGTTAAGAGGCGATGAAAGACGTGGCACTCTGCGAAAAGCCACGGGGAGCCGAG
>NZ_JBLAVB010000091.1:0-1235 GCF_047263945.1 Rhodospirillum sp. A1_3_36
TGAACCCGAGGCGTCAGCTTTGGTGGAGCCAACCTTGAAATACCACCCTTCTGTCCCCTGATGTCTAACCGCGGTCCGTTATCCGGATCCGGGACCCTGCGTGGTGGGTAGTTTGACTGGGGCGGTCGCCTCCCAAAGAGTAACGGAGGCGCGCGATGGTGGGCTCAGGCCGGTCGGAAATCGGCTGACGAGTGCAATGGCAAAAGCCCGCCTGACTGCGAGAGCGACAGTTCGAGCAGAGTCGAAAGACGGTCATAGTGATCCGGTGGTCCCGCGTGGAAGGGCCATCGCTCAACGGATAAAAGGTACTCTGGGGATAACAGGCTGATACTGCCCAAGAGTCCACATCGACGGCAGTGTTTGGCACCTCGATGTCGGCTCATCACATCCTGGGGCTGGAGCAGGTCCCAAGGGTTCGGCTGTTCGCCGATTAAAGTGGTACGTGAGCTGGGTTTAGAACGTCGTGAGACAGTTCGGTCCCTATCTACCGTGGGTGTAGGATACTTGAGAGGAGCTGTCCCTAGTACGAGAGGACCGGGATGGACATACCTCTGGTGTACCAGTTGTCACGCCAGTGGCACCGCTGGGTAGCTAAGTATGGACGGGATAACCGCTGAAAGCATCTAAGCGGGAAGCCTCCCTCAAAACCAGGTATCCCTATCAGGACCGTGGAAGACCACCACGTTGATAGGTCAGGTGTGGAAGCGCGGTAACGTGTGAAGCTAACTGATACTAATCGTCCGATTGGCTTGATTGACCACGCGCAGCGGCCAGCCCGGAGTTTCCGGAGCAGCCCCTAAGCGAGACCAACGCAATGCAAAGAACAATCGTCTGACCAGACAGAAGACAGGTTCGAAAAAACCAAGGTTCACATCTCTTCATGGAAGCCCTTTCGATGGCCTGGTGGTCATTGCGAGTGTGAAACACCCGATCCCATCCCGAACTCGGCCGTGAAAGCGCTCAGCGCCGATGGTACTGCGTCTTAAGGCGTGGGAGAGTAGGTCGCCGCCTGGCCTTCGAAAGGGCTTTCCTGAAGATCCGAACCGCTCCTCTTAACGATGACATCAAACACAACCGGCCTTTCAGGAAGCAGCCTTTTGGCGCTTCCTGTTCGGTGTTTCCCAAGAAGAGATCCCTTCGCGGAAACAAACACCCTGACGCGGGGTGGAGCAGCCCGGTAGCTCGTCAGGCTCATAACCTGAAGGTCAGAGGTTCAAATCCTCTCCCCGCAACCA
>NZ_JBLAVB010000092.1:0-1220 GCF_047263945.1 Rhodospirillum sp. A1_3_36
TCCCAGGGGGCCTATTGACCGGGTGGCGAGAGCGTCACCCCGTGAACTCCGTCGTATAGGGGAGAAAATCGAAGCGGCCTTCTTTTCGAAGAAGGACATGTTCGCAATACCGGTCGATGGCCTCCTTCGGATCGGCCAAAATGCGCATGTTCGGCACATCTGCGTCTTTGATATGATAGACAACCTTATCCTGGATATGATTCTTTACGAAAAGAACATCTCCTTTTCTCTCCAGCCTGGAATATCGACTGTCGAGAAACATCATGAAGTTTGTATAGGATTCCATCGATAAGTCTTTTGGGCGAACCCCTGGAATCATTTCTTCTATCAAAGGCAGATATTTTTTCTTCAACCTAAGTCTTTTAAGGTAGTTATCTATACTACTCCACCCGCCTACGATAGGGAGGGGGAGGAGTATCCGCCGAATACCCCATGTCGTTTCTTCTGGAGCATTCAGCCCGTCGAAACGTTGGTAATAGGCAAGGCGGATCGGATCAGGAAGGCTCAGATGACGACCGTAGTATCCATCAATATCATGTAAATCAACGTTATCTCCAATATTCTCACGTTCAATAGAGATAAGCCTACCATTCACCTCTTGCATAAGTTTATAAGAAATTCCAGGACTGCCAAAGCTAGACCCATCCAAACTTCTTATAAAAAGATCCCCTCCATTAAAAAGAATGCGTCCAGTTCTCTCCTGATGTTGAATCGTTCTCCCATAAAGCCATTCCTTTCCTTTTTTTATGGGGGTCACAATATCAGGATCGCTTTTTATTTTGAAAATGCCATTCAATACATCTCTAGGAATTTGATCTTCTGATTTTATAACATCAAGCATCTTCTCTGAGAGAATATCTTCATAGGTTATCGGCATTTACTCATCCCTTCATACCTTTAATTTGTTGAGTTAGCAGATATTCCATCGCGTCTTGTTCTTTTTTAAGCCATAGACTGTAGTCTCCATTGATCGGCTTTCCTTTGTAGGTGATCCATGGGTTCTCTGTCCCCTGAACGCGGCAGCCTTTCGAGCAGTTCAAGGATGCCGGAAGCGGTTGATAGTTGATCGGATTATTCTCTACCAGCTTTCGCTGAGTAATTGCTCACGGGGTTGGCGAAATCGGTTGGCTGACGGCCTGGGTTGTGATTCAACCTTTGTATGAAAACGCCCCGGACATATCGACTTAGCGAAGCGGAGAAAGACGCCTTGCTGCTTGAGC
>NZ_JBLAVB010000093.1:0-1210 GCF_047263945.1 Rhodospirillum sp. A1_3_36
GGTGTCGGCGGGGTCGCTGGTCAACAGCGGCGCCCTGGAAAGCGAGACCGCCCTGGCGGTCACGGCGGCGGGCGTGACCAACGGCAGTGGCGCCACCATGTTGTCGTCGACCCGGGCGGCGGAGATCGCGTCCTCTGGCTCGATCGACAACCAGGGGACCCTGCAGGGGGCCACGGGTCTTGCGGTGAGGGCGGGTGCGAACCTATCGAGCAGCGGCAAGATCACCGGCAGCGGCGGGACGACGACCCTGTCGGTGGGGGGCACCTTCACCAATACCGGCGAGACCAAGACGGCGGGGGATCTGGTCCTCACCGCAGGCGGGCTCGACAACCGCAATATCCTGCTGTCCGTGGGCAACATGGACCTGCTCGGCCTGGGTGGGCTGTCCAATAGCGATTTGATCCTGGCGGGCGGGACACTGACCGCCCAGGTTTCGGGGGCGGTCAGCAACAACCAGGGCGCCATCATTTCCGGTGGGGATATGGCCATTACCGGCCTGGGCGGCGGTCGGGCGGGCTCGATCACCAACAGCCTGGGGGTGATCCAAAGCGATGGCGGCGATGTGTTGCTGCGCGCCGGGTCGGTTCATAACCAGGGCGACAGTGACTTCGAGGTTAAAGAAAACGTCCTGATCTACGAGGGCACCTTTGGCGAAACCCCTGGCGTGCCCGCACGGAACTCCGTCCCCGGCGCGGTCATCACGCCGGAGGGCTATGCCTACATGAAAGACGGCTCGACGGTGGTTATCGACCATCCCTATCCGGGTCTGGATTGGACGGTTTATTACGACACGGGCAATGTTACGGTCAAACTCTACGGCACGGTGGCCACGGCCACGGGGGCGAGCACCGGCAAGGGCGAGATCGTCGCCGGCCGGAACCTGACCATCGACGCGGGCGGCGCGGTTCTCAACGACTTCTCGACCCTTGCGGCCGGGGGCGACTTGGCGATCAGCGCCAATTCCCTGGTCAACAAGGGCATCGAAAACGTCGCCACCCTGTGGTTTGAATGGGCCACGAATGGCCAATTCAACCGGTGTTTCGGCGGCCCCTGCGTCTGGTTCAGGAATGAGGGCGGCACGGCCTATGCCGGAGAGATCATCGGCCCGGGTGTCGGCTCGATCATCCAGGCTGGCGGCGGGGTCAACATCAACGTCGGCACCTTCGACAACACCAGCGAGGACCCCCGGGACCACGACAGCTGGGACATG
>NZ_JBLAVB010000094.1:0-1207 GCF_047263945.1 Rhodospirillum sp. A1_3_36
ATGATCGCCAAACCGCATCCCTGAAAAACACCCCGTAATTTCTCACCCAGCCTCCATTATAACCTAACTCACTATTATCATTCACTCTTTCTAAGCTCAGCCGACTGCCCGGTGACTTTTCCGGGTTCAGGGCATCGCCACCCGGATCCGCATCTGGGGCGTCGATGCTCCGGAACTTTCCACAAGGGAAGGACCCGCCGCGCGGGAGGTGCTTCGCGCCCTCCTTGGGGATGGTCCTGTCGCCTGTCGGGTCATTGATAGGGATCGGTATGGCCGGGCCGTGGCTCGGTGCTTCGCCGGGGACCGGGATTTGGCCGAGGACCTGGTCCGGCGCGGCTGTGCCCGGGATTGGCCGCGCTACAGTGGCGGCGCCTATGCCCGGGTGTCCCGGGCCGGGGTGTGCCGATGATCCACCAACAAACCAGAGAATGGAGAGCGACGATGTTGAAGCCTGTCGCCGGTGTCGCGGTTGTCGTGGCCTGTCTTTTCCCGCTTGCGGCCTGTGACCCGAAGCCGTCGGGGTATGAGGTGGTGGGGGCCGTCGGGACTACCGAAGGCGTGATCACCCAGGGAACGACCATGTTTGCGGTGATCGACGCCGTGGACGGAGATCAACTCACCCTGCACATGCTCCATTCGGCCATGAGCCGTGATGGGAAAGGAATCGTGTTCGTCGGTGACGAGATCCGGGCCAGGGTCCTGCCTCTCGAACCCGGAAACACCCGTCGGGCGGTCTGCGCAACCGCGATTGTCGGACAGGAGGGAAAGGCGGTGCCGGTCTCGGGTCCTCCCGTGGACGGCTGTGTTGCGTCCGTTAATGACTTTCGAGGTCGTGTGGGTTTGCCGGTCGATGAGATCGCCGTCGATACGGTGACCTGGGTCAGCCTGACCGGAGACATCGTCATGAATGACCCGAAATGATGGGGCGCCAGGGGAAAAGACGGTCACCGCACCGTATTGAGACCGATTGGAGGAAGCTCATGTTCAAGTCTGCCGCCAGTGCCGTGGTGGTCGCCGGTCTTTTCGCGCCAATACTGATGGCCCAGGAACCCGAAGGGATTAAGGGGGAGGAGTGTCGCGGCTCACTCTACAGTACGAGCGTGGATGAAAACGGTCACATAACGACACAAGATGTGAGCGGGATGATTACTCCGGTTACGACCATGTTCACCTATATCGAAAGTCTTCATGGAGACCGGATGACCTT
>NZ_JBLAVB010000095.1:0-1202 GCF_047263945.1 Rhodospirillum sp. A1_3_36
GGGGGGGGGACAGGACCCATGGCGGCGATCGTTTCTTCCGCAGAGCGGGCGTATTGGGAACAGGGGGTGGTTCGGCCCAAGTGGAAACAGGCCTGGATTCGGCGGCTGACCGGCGCGCTGACCCTGGGGGTTTTCCTGTTCCAGCAGGTTGCCCCCTCCATCGCCGGATCCATCGAAGTGGATGGCAACCCCAGCTCCACGTCTTCCGCAACCCTAACTATTGCACCAAATAACGTTCCCGTCGTCAATATCGCCCGCCCCGACGCTTCGGGTTTGTCCCACAACAAATTCCGCGACTTCAACGTCGACGGACGGGGCGTTGTCCTCAACAACAAGTCCAAGGATGCCCAGTCCAAACTTGCCGGCTTGATCGCAGGCAACCCCAAGCTCCAAGGGCGATCCGCCTCAACCATTCTGGGCGAAGTGACCGGCGCCAACCGATCCGTTCTTGAGGGCTATACGGAGGTCCACGGCGCTGCGGCGAACTGGATCCTTGCCAATCCCAACGGCATCACCTGCAACGGCTGCGGTTTCATCAATATCCCCCGGGCCACGCTGTCCACGGGCCGTCCCGGTGTCACCTCCCAGGGTCTTGAGTCGCTGTCCGTCGAAGGCGGAACCGTCGTTATCGGTCCTGGTGGCCTCGACGCCACGGAAACCTCCGCCATCGACATCATCGCCCGGGCGGCGGAAATCAACGGGGCCATCCAAGGCGGTGACCAGACGGAGCTGCGCATCATCGCCGGGCGCAACAATGTCGATTACAACAGCCTCCAGGCCTCCGCCTTGTCCGACGCCGGAGGGAAACCCGCTTTCGGTATCGATTCCTCGGCTCTGGGTGGCATGTACGCCGGACGCATCACTCTGGTGGGGACGGAGGGCGGGGTGGGCGTCCGCCTACCCGATAACGTGCAAGCGACCACCGGCGCGCTGTCCCTGACAGCGGATGGCCGGATCATCGTGAACAATACCCAATCCGTCGGCAACACCACGATCACCTCCACCCACGGTGACGTGGATTTCTTCGGTGGGACTCGCCCCCAGGGTGAGCTTTCGATTTCTGCGGCGGGAACGACCACCGTCAAAAGCGGAGCCGTGGTCGGCGCGCCGGACAGTGTCCGAATCAACACCGGAACCCTGGCGGTGGAGGCGGGCACGCTGGCCGCCGGTCTGGAGGCAGGGGGAGGCCTCAGTCAGGGCCG
>NZ_JBLAVB010000096.1:0-1197 GCF_047263945.1 Rhodospirillum sp. A1_3_36
TCGAGGATCAGGCCCGCACCGTCGAACGCATTTTGGGTGGCTTGGGCTTCACCTGCATCCGCGAGAGCGTCAACGCGGTGGAGGCCTGGCTGGGCAGCCTGCCCGGGCATGTCTACGCCAATGTGCGTCAGCCCCTGGTCCATACCCTGAACCTCGCGCATTTGATGCCGCTGTCCTCGGTTTGGGCCGGACCGGCGCGGAATGACCACCTGGACGGCCCCCCGCTTCTCCATGCCGACACCTCCGGTTCCACCCCGTTCCGCCTCTCCACCCATGTGGGGGACGTGGGGCATATGCTGATCGTCGGCCCCACGGGAGCCGGGAAGTCCGTGCTGCTTGCCCTGATGGCCCTGCAGTTCCGATGCTACGCCGGATCCCAGGTGGTCCTCTTCGACAAGGGGCAGTCGGCCCGGGCCGCCGTTCTCGCCATGGGCGGAGAACACCATGTCCTGGGCGCCGAGGGTGGCCTTGCTTTCCAACCCCTGCGGGATATTGATGCCCCCGCCACCCGAAGCTGGGCGGCGGATTGGATCGGTGGACTGCTGCTTCACGAAGGCGTCCCCGTCACTCCCGAGGTGAAGGACGCCGTCTGGTCCGCTCTGGGCAATCTGGCGTCCGCCCCGCCGGAGGAGCGGACGTTGACCGGCCTTTCGGTGCTGCTGCAATCCAACGCCCTGAAGGCGGCGCTCCAGCCCTACACCCTGGACGGTCCCTTCGGTCACCTGCTCGACGCCGCCGAGGATCGTCTGGCCCGGGCCGACGTCCAATGTTTCGAGACCGAGGAGGTGATGCACCAGCCCGCCGTGGTACCCCCGGTGCTCACCTATCTGTTCCATCGTCTGGAAGCCCGGTTCGACGGAAAACCGACCCTGCTGATCCTCGACGAGGCCTGGGTCTATCTCGACAACCCGCTCTTCGCCGCGCGCATCCGCGAATGGCTCAAGGTGCTGCGCAAGAAGAACGTGGCGGTGGTCTTCGCCACCCAATCCCTGGCCGATATCGCCGACAGCGCCATCGCCCCGGCGATCATCGAAAGCTGCCCCCAGCGGATTTTTCTGCCCAATGACCGCGCCGTGGAACCCCAGTCCCGGAGCGCCTATGCCCATTTCGGGCTGAACGACCGGCAGATCGACCTGATCGCCCAGGCCACGCCCAAGCGCCACTACACCCTGCAATCCCGCCGGGGCAACCGGCTGT
>NZ_JBLAVB010000097.1:0-1168 GCF_047263945.1 Rhodospirillum sp. A1_3_36
ATCTCCTCTACAAGGACGAACTGGCCCTTGGAGCCATTTTCGGCAAGGAAGCCGAGGCCAAGGCCCTGGTCGACGGCTGGAAAGCCCGGATCGCCAAGGTGGCGGAGGCCGTGGACGGGGAGGCGCCCCTTTCCGTCTTCCTCTATGATTCCGGAGAGGACAAGCCCTTCACGGCGGGCAAATTCGCCATGCCCACGGCCCTGATCGAAGCCGCAGGGGGCGAAAACGTCCTGGGCGGCATGGAGATGAGTTGGGGGACCACGTCCTGGGAGGATGTTGCGGTCAAGAACCCGGCCTTCCTGATTCTGCTCGATTACCAGGACGGGGCCGGATACGCCAAGCTGTTGGACTTCCTGAAGGCGCACCCGGTGATGAAGGACGTGGACGCGGTGCGGAATGAGCGGTTCCTTCCCCTGCGCTATGAGCAGATCACCCCGGGTCCGGCGAACATCGACGCGGTGGAGGCCCTGGCCAAGGCCTTGCATCCGGACCGTTTCCCCGGACAATGAGCGCCAAGGCGCTTTTCTTCTGGCTGACCGGGGCGGCGTTGGTTGTCGCCCTGGTCTTGGCGGGCGTGGTCTTCGGGTCCACGCCTCTCCCCCTTGATGCGGTCGGGCGCGCCTTTGGGGCTATTGTCGGTCTCGGGGATGGGAGCGGTGGAGACGGTCCCGTGGCACGCATCGTTATCGAGTTGCGTTTGCCCCGGGTTTTTCTGGCCATCTGCGTGGGGGCCGGATTGGCGGCGGTGGGGGTGCTGCTCCAGACGACCACACGGAATGATCTGGCCGACCCCTTTCTCTTCGGCCTGTCCTCCGGTGCGGCGGCGGGGGCGGTTTCGGTTATCACCCTGTTCGGAGATCGGTTTGGGGTCTGGACCCTGCCCATCGCCGCCTTTTCCGGCGCCCTCCTGTCCGCCGCGGTTGTTCTTGTCCTGCTGTTCCGGGAACGGGGGCGAGCCCCGGAACGCTTGATCATCGCCGGTCTGGCCGTGTCCTTTCTGTTCAGCGCCTTGACCACCTGGCTGGTGTTCGCGGGCGATCAGCGGGCCGCTTATTCCGTGCTGTTCTGGACCGCCGGAGGGTTGGGTTTGGCCAGTTGGGACAACCTGTTCCTGGGCGCCATCGGGGCTTTGTTGGCCGTCGGTACGGGTTGGAGCCTCCGCCATCGC
>NZ_JBLAVB010000098.1:0-1163 GCF_047263945.1 Rhodospirillum sp. A1_3_36
TGAAAAAGGCGATCAGCACCAGGAACCAGGAGAGCAGCAGCACGAAGATGGTCAGGGCATTGCCGAAGATCTCCGGGAAGCCCACCAGGCGGCTGACCTGCTCCAGCAAGGGCCAGGCGGCCTCGAAGCCGATGGCGGCGATGCGGCCCGGATGAAGCAGATCCTCGGCGGCCAGCAGACCGGGCACGGCCTCGATCCCCAGCCCCGTGAAGGACCGGTAGAGGGCTTCGGCCAGATCCTGGAAATTGTTCAGCAGATAGGCGAAGACGCCCACATAGAGCACCTTGCGCAACAGCCGTCCCAGGACGTTGTCCTCGCCCCCCAGCGCCCAGAAGAGACCGGCCAGGTGATGTCGATGCCGATCAGAATGGTGGTGAGGAAGGCCACGTCCCCGGACAGGAAGCCGAAACCGCTGTCGATGGTGCGGCTGAAGGTGGCCATGAAGCCGTCGATGATCCCGAGGTCGCCCATGTGTCGCGCCCTCTCACTGACCGGAATAGGCGGTGCCGGACCCCGGGAAGCGGCGGGTGGTTTCCCGGGCGGCTTCCTCGGCCTGGGCCTTGCGAGTGGCATCCTCCGCCTGCGCCCGGCCCTGGGCGGCGAGCAGACTCTGGATCTGCATCTGCTGTTTGGCCGACAGGGCGATCAGTTGGTTTGCCGCCTGCTGGGCCTGGAGCGCGCCCGTGGCCCCCTGGCTGCGGTTGACCAGATCGGAGAGCAGTCCCTCGTCGACCCGGACATTGGCGACGATCTGGGACTGCACCCGCATGGTCCGTTGATAGGCGCCCATGGCGCTTTGCCAGCGCACCCGTGCGGCCTCGGCCATTTCCAGGGTGGTGGCGTCGCCCCCGTAGCCGTCGGGGTATTGGGCCGACCACTGGCTGTCCAACTGGTCAAGGTCGAAGCTCAATCCCTGGGCCTGGGTCATCAGACCGTCGATGCGGGTCAGCGCGCCCTGGATCTGACCCAGGGAGGAAAAATCCAGACTCTGGAGATTGCGGGCCATGTTCTGGAGCATGGTCACCTGGTTCTGGATCTGCTTCACCTGATTGGTGATCTGCTCCAGGGCACGGGCGGCCTGAAGCAGGTTCTGGGTGTAGTTGGTGGCGTCGAAGACCGGCCAGGCCGCGTAAACCGGAGCTGGCGTACCGAAGGCCAGGGGC
>NZ_JBLAVB010000099.1:0-1143 GCF_047263945.1 Rhodospirillum sp. A1_3_36
TGGCCGTCGGCGGTTTCATGGAGGCGCAGGTGTGGATGCCAGGTGTCGCTGTCGACGCAGTCGCTCGCCTGATAGGTCAGGTCGCCCATGTGGTAGATGAGCTTGGTCTGGCGGTTGGAACGGTTGGTGGCAAAGTCGTGGCGAAGGGTGCAGCCTTCCTCCGTCTCGACCAGCGGGACCGGTGCTGCGCCTTCGGCGGGTTCGCAGTCCTGCACCACCACGGTGGCGTTGTTGGCGTCGGCATAAACCAACTGGGCCTGAGCCACGACGGTCGTTTTCTCATAGTCGATGAAGTGTGGGCAGACCGAGCGGTCTTCCGTGATGGGGAAGACCTGTTCGGAGTTATCCGCGCAGCGAGTCACCTCCACCTCCTGGCCTGTCGGGTCAATGTAGAACTGGCGGCGTTGGGCGGTCGCGGTGCGGGCGGCGAAGTCGACGCGGTCCTCGCAGCCCACGGAGGTGAACAGGATCGGGAAGCGGTCCGGGCCGTCGGCGCAGGCTTCGGTTTCCGTGGTGCTTCCGGTGGTGACCACCACGCGGTTCTGCTGGATCGCCACGCCCTGGGCCAGGTCCACGCGGATGGAGCAGCCATCCGTGGTCAGCACCACCTCCGGGATGACAACCTCCTCCTCGGTGTCGTCGGTGAGGACTTCGTCCGTGTTGGCGTCTGTCTTCGACACCTTCAGCTTGTCCGGGGTCTGGTAATTCGCCGCGTCCGAGTTTGAGGATCGCCCGGAGGATCCGGCGGCGCCGTCCTGGCCATTCCGGCTGTCGCGGCTTTCCTTTTCCTTCTCCTTCTTTTCTGCCTGGTCCGTCTCCTCCTTTTCCTGGAGGCGCATCAGCGCGGCGATCATGGTGTCCTGGTCGCCCTCGATGGTCACTTCCTCGGCTGTCGGCAGGATGGGGGCGGTCTTGATTTCGAATTGGCTCACGAAGAGCTCGTGGGGCAGCTCCTCGATCCTGTCTTCCTTGGTGACGGCGGTCAGGACCAGTTGGCCGATGCGTTGCCCGTCCACCGTCACATAGCGCGTGAAGGCCTTGGCCGTCACACCGTCCAACAGGTCGGGAGTGGCGCCCGGGACATCGCGCAGCACCATGTCCAGGGGAATGGGTTCGTTCTCGGGGATCGTGATCGTTTCCTTC
>NZ_JBLAVB010000100.1:0-1086 GCF_047263945.1 Rhodospirillum sp. A1_3_36
TCGGCTCTCTTACGGATAGGGCCGTGATCACCTCATCAACCGTGTCCCCTAGACCAGCGAAGTTCTCTCGGGTCGTGCCGAGCAGCCAATCGAGATCCTTGCCACTGTTTTCGGCGACGTTTTGCGCTGCGGCGACGGCTTCGTCGGCGTTCTGGCCGGTCAAGGTTGCGCCAAGGGCTGCGGCCAGTTCGCCGATCTTGCTCATCCGCTGTTGGATGGCGAACCATTCCTCCGCCGTGTAGGCGCTCCGGTCCAGCTCACCGAGGTAGGCATCCATGGCCATGGCCGAGAGGGCCGCCCCCAAAGCCCGCGAGGTGCAGGACCCGCCCGCGATGGCTCCCGTCGCGCAACCCACGGCGGCCTGGGCCACCTTGTCGCCGATATACCCCAGCGTCGTGTCCTGATAGCCGCTGACCAAGGCCCCCATTTCATAGGCGACCATGGCCCCGACCACATCGGCGCCCAGGCTCCGCGTCATCGCCAAGGCCGCCTCGCCCGGATCCTGGCCGTAGAGCGCGACGTTCGACCCGAACTGGATCGTATTGCGGATCGTGGCCTGCAGGGCGACCCGCTCAAGCCGCTCCACGAAGGTCAGTTCAGAAGCCGCCACGTTCAGACCCGGCAGGTCCAGCCCCGACAAAGCCGCATCGGTCAAGCCCGCCGTCAGACCCGCTGTCACCACCGCGCTGGCCAGTTGCATCAAGAATGCGCTCGACCCCAGCTCCTGGAACACCGCCCCCAGGTCGCCCTGGTTGGCGATCATGCTGTAGGTCGTCTGAAGGATAATCGTCGACACAGCCGCATTCACCGCCGCAGCAAGGGCCGCACCCGCCGCCGTCCCCGCCAGACCTGCCGCCGAGGCTACAGCCATCCCGGGAGCCAGCAAGACTCCGCCCGCGCCCATGGTCGCAATCGCAATGGCAATGACGATGATCGCCTTGGCGCCCTGGCCCAGGCTTTGGTGTTCCTCGCTCCAGGCCTTGTGTGCTTCCTCGATGGCCTGCCAGTCCACGCCGGGCATCTGGCGCACCTGCGCCATCCACTCCAGGCCCGGCGCCTGCGACAGTTGCGCGATCTGGTCGGCCA
>NZ_JBLAVB010000101.1:0-1046 GCF_047263945.1 Rhodospirillum sp. A1_3_36
ATGGAAAAAGCCCGGGCCGCGATCCGCGAGCGGTTGGTCAAGGCCCAGGTCATCGCCTCGGACGAGACCATGACCCGTATCGAGGGCGTGCCCCACTGGCATTGGGTTTTCCTCGCCAAGGACGCGGTTCTCCATGACATCGCGCCCCGACGGGCCAAGAGCGTGGCCGAAACCGTGTTGGACGGCCACCGGCCAGAGGTTTGGATCTCGGATCGCTATGTCGGGCAACAGGATCTGGCTCAGGTCCATCAGGTTTGCCTTGCCCATGTGCTCCGGGATGTCCAATACGTCATTGATTGCGGAGACAGCCAACAACCCGAAGATCCTCGTCGCCATCGCCCTGGGCTGGCTGGGCACGGCCTTCCTGGCCGAGGCTACCTCCATCGCCAAGATGAAATGAAGCTCTCGCCCTGCGCCTGCGATCCCATCGACTACAACAGTGAGGGGTTCCAATGGCTCGGTTAACCTTTCCCTACCCCCTCGACCTTGCGCGGCTGGGGGGACTACAGCCTCTGGGGCAGTGACAACACCCTCAAGCCCCGCACCGTCTATCGCGACGACTATTTCACCTACATCAAGTTCGGCGACCGCTGGAAGGACATCGAACTTCCCACAGCTTACGTGGTGGTGGACGAGATCGACGAGCTGGTGAACACAAGGGTCGATGGCGACACCTTCATTGTCGAAAGCACCCGCCCCCTCATCACCCTGAAATCGGGCGCCAGCTATCTCTGCATCCGCTATGACGGCGCGGAGAGCGGACAATGAGCGCCGTCTGTGACATCGCCCTGGTCCTAGGCCTGACGTTTTCCGGCCTCTGCCTGCCCCCGCCAGAGCCCGAGCCTCCCGCCGCCCTGCCCGAGGATCAACCGACGGCCTGGGCCATTCCCGCGCCCCCGCCTCGCCGCCGCCGCCCCAGCCGCCCCCGGCGCCGCCCCCGGATCCCTATCGCCTGGCCGCCCAACGGCTGTGGGACAGCCGGATGCGTCCCAGCCTGAAAGGCGAGATGGCCGTCTTCCAGCCCGGCAGACCACCAACCATGCCCC